>JAGMCI010000033.1 GCA_023129325.1 Caldifarciminota bacterium | reverse complement strand
CAAAGACCATCACTAACCCCTAACCACTAATCACTGCTTTATTCTGTGCCCTCTGCGGTCACTAATCTGTGTCTATCTGCGTTCATCTGCGGTTGCAAATTTGCACTTTTAATTTTACATTTTATTACACCAGGTATCGCCTATACATCTCCCATATCAATTAAGAGCAATTTGGTGGCACAGGCTTCCAGCCTGTGAGACAGAAGTAGCGCGGGGGTTCATCCCCCGCCTTCACTGACAAGTTTCTTGTGCTGTTGGGAGTTACTTCTTCCGACAGGAATCCCGTCGGAACGGGGCCGGCAGAAGATTTTAAGCTAAAAATTCCCATACCTCGCCTATACATCTCCTATATCTCTCCTATATCAATCAGGTATCACTCAGGTCGAAGTTACTGCAGATGAAATAGATGGCAAATAACCAAATCCGTTAGCTAACAGATTATGTAGTGTGGCTTTACTAATCTTATAAACAAAGATTTCTCTCTCTTTTCGCAATTAGCATCTTTTACAATTTGAAAAATATCTAAATTTTTTTAAAAAAACTTGACAAGTATAAAATTTATTCTATAATAAAAAATAGACTTAGTATTAAGAACTACGGATTAAAAATGATACATATAGACTCTCTCTCTCTCTCTCTCTCTCTCTTGTAGAAATACATCTAAATCAGGAAGTCCTTCCTATTTATCTGATACCCCAATTGCCGGACTATCCGATAATCAAATTATTAGAAAAAGAATGAGCAAATTTAAATTAATAGCACTCACTGTAGTCTTTGGTATAAGTATAAGTAGTAAAATCTATGCTCAGGAAACTCAGCCTGCGGATTTACAGACTCTCTTCCAAGCGAGAAGACCGAAAGCTGACTTTATCCTTCTTCTTGATACATCCTTGAGTATGAGACCATATTTTTATACGGTATTAGATGCGTTAGAACCTCTTGTAAATGCACTCCCAGATTCAGATCAGATTTTCATATATAGATTTGATAATGTGCCTATCAGGCTTTGTGCTATGCCTATCTATGAAGTGAAACAGAATTTACAAAATTACCTTCCTCAAGCACCTGTGGGACTTAAGACTGATATAGGTGCAGCCCTTGAAAGTGCAGTTAATGAAATAGAAAGAAGAGATGCTGCTCCTCTTCAGTTCATATTTTTCCTCACGGATGGGAAAAACGACCCTCCGTCGGAAAGTAGGTTTTTCCGTCAGAGACAACAAAGCTGGGATTCTCTTTTACAAAGGGGCAGAAAAGCTTCTCGTAAATGTTATATAAAAGCATATGGATTAGGAATTGGAAAGCAGACTGGTATTGTTCTGCTTAATAAAGTTTTTCGTAATGTTGAACTTCTACCAACGAGTCCAAGATATCTTAAAAATACTATTAAGCGTGTAAGAGAAACTCTGGTAAAAGAATGGCTTAGGGGAGCTGTAACGAGGGAACTTCAAGATAGCTATATAGAAATATTACCTGAGGATAAAGCGTGTAAATGGAGAGTAGTAAGGAATCGCTCTGTTTCTGTAAAATTTCACTTAAAATCAGCTTACTCTCATTTACATATCCCATTTACATTTCAAAAGACTTCTATGACTACCGATAAAGGTAAAAGGCTTTCAACTAAGTTGCTTCTTGAGACTGCTACCTTTAATCTGAGACCTGGAAGCCAAGAAACTTTTAAATTAATCCTTCAACCTCCTCCATCCCGTTTTTCGTTTGGTAAGAAGAGAATTACTATAACCGATACTTTATCCTTTAATGTTAGTGCATCTTTTCCACAAGAGCAAGAGATTCAAAGTCTTGGATTAAAACCTAATGTTAACATTGAAGGTCTGAAACAACCCTTTTCTCTCGTGCAAGAAATAGGAGTGAGTATAATCTTTTTCATTGTTTTGTTCCTTTCGTTAGGAATGGTAGTATTTACATTTTCCAAAACAAGAATTCAATCAGAGACTGTTTTTGGGAAAGTCATTCTTCCTAAAGGCAAGACTCAAAAACTGGACGAATGCCATAAGAAGGAAATAACTATTGGAAAAGAAGCAGGATGTGACATAAGATTGGAAGACATTTCCTCTCCTATTACAATAAAGGTAAATAGAAGGGAAGGTTATGATAGTTTAGAGTTGGCTGGGAAGGGAATAAAGGTAGATGGGAAGATTATATATGCTCCCATGGATATTGCCAAAGATGTAGCTGAAATAGTGGTGGATAATTTAAGAATAATGCTAAGTGATGTGGCCCCGAGACATACACCTACGAGACCATGGGGGAAAATCTTTGCATTGTTTGTAGGGCTTTTTATTTTGAACTTTTTTATATGGAGAATTAATCCATAAAAGGAGGTAAAGATGGCAGAGTTAGAGAACATTTTTGTAGAGAAGTATGCGGAGGTTGCAACTACGCTTATGAAGGGAGACAGAACTGTTCAGGAAGAGGAAGTTATGCGTAGTATCAAGCCCACTGTGGTCATAGGACTTGGAGGCTCAGGAACAAAAAGTGTGGACCGTATCAAAGGAGCTATCAAGAAATACTATAAAGGGATTGGGGAAAATATAGTTGATATGATTCAGTTTCTTACGATAGATACCCTCTCCTGGGAAAACACGAAAAGCGAAGAAAAGGAGTTTATGGTAGGGCGTAACATAGAAATAGGAGAGTATGTGGAGATTGGGGGATTCAATCCCCTGAGATACTTAGGAGGTAAATATAAAATAAGTGATGACCTTCGTCGCTGGTGGGATGATAGATACATCCCTCCTAATCGTGATATAGAGGTGGGGGCAAAGAGAATTCGGCAGTTAGGCAGACTGGCTCTCTACAGAAGTAGAGAAGAAGTAGAGGAGAAGCTTCGAACGGCAATAACTAATGTTCTTGCACTTAATAAAGATGCTGTTAGGAGTGGCACTCTCCCTCCATTAAAAGAGAAAGAAAGAAGAGTCAATGTGTACCTAATTTCAGGAACATGTGGTGGCACAGGAAGTGGAATGTTATTAGATACTGCTTATCTTATTCATAGAATTGCAGGTCCTGAAACAAATATAAGAGTTGCTCTTATTCTTCCTACTGTTTTTATACGGATTTGGAGGCACAGGAGCCGTGAGGTTGCAGATGCTTTTGAAGCCAATGCTTATGCTCTTTTTAAGGAAATTCAGTATTTTCAAGCACCGGAAACAGGAAAAGAGCTTTTTGACTACTGCATGAATGCTAATGAGAGGAAAAAACGTGGAGAAAAAGGAGAGGACACAGGGTGGACACCATTTGAAAGAGTTTACTTAATTGATACAGATATTGGAGATAAGCAGATCAGAGAACCTGAGCATTTGTATATGATTGCAGCTGACTATATCTTCCACCAGATTGTAACGCCCCTGGGCAAAAGCATTGAAACAGCAGTAACTGATGTGGATGATGTTTTATTAGCGACGACAAGCGGGAGACCTACTTGCTTTAGTAGTGTTGGGGTATCTTATCTCTTATATCCTTCCCGAACACTTGGAAGGTGTCTTTCTGCCTATCTTGCTGGAGAGATAATAGGAAAAGGATTCTGTGGGACTCCTCCTAAATATATAGAAGAGGGAGAGAAAGTTGAGAAGGAAGATGAATCGAAAATTTCCACTCCATCTAAGGAAGCAGAACAGTTTTTGGCGCAGGAAGAGGTGTCGCAATTTTTCAATTCAGTTAGGATAGACAATAGACTTCTGGAAGGATATGAGCGATACATTGAAGCACTCCATGATGCTTTATCTATTATGAGAAGTGGAAGAGCCAGAGGATATGCAGTAGCAATGAGAGAAGCAGAGGAAACAGGAGAGGCACAAGAGATAAAAGGAAAGAATCTTGTAAATCGGAATTATGAAGAGTTTAAGAGAGAAGCTGAGGGTAAAGTTGTGGAATATCTGAAAAATGAAGCGATGAAATGCTCGGGAACCGGAGGATTATCATATGCGAGAGGAGTGATGACAAAAATCAAGGAAATTGTTGATAAAAGTGCTAAGGCTAATATACCACATCCTTCAGCTGATGCTGATACAAAAGAAAGAGAGGCTGCGGACAGAGTAGAGAGGTTGGAAAGGAGAACTTACGTATTTCACAGGGAGAGAGCAATTGAAAGAGAGGTAAACTCTCTGGTCAGTACTATTAGAGATGAGACAGAATCAACAATAAGAGAATACGCTGCTGGTGATATTCCGGGGGAAGAGGGAAAAAAGATTATTATTAATAGGGCAGGGCATCTTACTGAGGTTGTTGGACTCATAGATGATGCTATAAATCGATTAGGGCTGATCGAGAGTAAACTACTGATGGATTTGAAGGGTAAGCTAGATAAAGAAAAAGGGGAATTCACTCTTGAAAAGGACGAGGTCTCTGTGCCGGTGACAGTGCAACTTGCCCCTCCGGGGCTAAGTCGTGATACTGCAGAAAAAATTGCGAAAGGCTATTATGAAAATTTGAATCTCAACATTTACGCTCTTATGCAAGAATTATCTGGGAAAGCAGAAAACAGTTTCTGGAATATAGGTTCCAAAGACTCAAGTGAAGCAGAGGATGCACTGCAGGAGTTTACACAGCATTTAGCGGAACTGAGTACTGAGAAGAGTGGAGATATTACTCTTAAGAAATCTATAACGGATATAATCAAAGAGCACTGGAAAACAGAAGAACAGAAAACAAAGTTTAAAAATGATATTGCCCGAAATTTACGTATTCTCGCTGACCCTTGCTGGTCTATTGATACGAAAGATATTCCTGACAATGAAAACCATCTCACCAATACATATTCTGCCATAGCTCGGCCTCCAGACTTTCCCGACAAAGAGTATCTTTCCGAGGAGCTTAAGAAGAACCCACTTGATGGTGAAAACAGGAAACTTGTAGTTCTGAACAGTCAACATGGTGCCCCACTTTTTGCTGTCCATAAAATAAGAGCGATGAAAGGAATGTATACCCTGTGCATCAATGATAAGGGTGAGGGTCGGGGTCATAAATTTAATGATGGTCCACCTCATCCTTTCAGAAAATGGGATACAGAAGATGCATTACCGAGCCTGGAGCCAGTGACTGGAGCAGAAACAACATACTTTGCCCTTGGGCTATTTATAGATTGGCTCATTACTGAGAAAAAAGAAGAGAAAATCCTTTCTCTTATTGATGAGAAAAATCCAAGAGGATGCGTATACAAAAAGGGAGCTAATTATTTCTTTTTGGTTTCTTATGAGGAAATTGAGGGCAAACTTGTGAAGGTAAAAACCAAAACTCTCACTAAGGTTGGGAGAGTAGCAGGAGCCAGAGCTTTCGATCAAGTTGTAGACGCAAAAAAGGTAGTAGAATTCTTCATTAATAAAACGGTGGATATTTTGGGTGCTGAATCTACGCGATTGTTTGTTGAGGAATATTGCAGGTGGCTTGTTAGCGAATATCCTGATGTCCGAGTAGATAAGCCAAAGCGAAAAGAGCTTATTTTACAAGTTGAGGAGGAACTCAAAGCTTTAAGAGAATACAGAAAAAGGGAATTAGAGGAAAGATAAAGATGGCAGCTCCCTTTCTTCTCATTGATATAGGTCCCACGGGTAAAAGGATAGCCAAGAACTGTCTTAACTGGATTGAGACAAATGAGAGATATCTATTGCCTCTACTGAGGATAACACCTGCAAATGAAGAGAAAAATCTAAAAGAACTCCTTAAGGAGTTCTTGAGTCCTGATAATCTTCGGAAAGTCAAAGGTGTATCTCCTAAAAATCTTGAGATTCGTGTTATCGGTGATTTGAATGAGCCAAGAGTGCAGGAATCAGTATTAGCTATAACAGATTCTGCGCATCGTCTGGCTCAAAAAACCTTTCCGGGAATAAAAATACGGTGTGAAGTGCTTCTTATCGTCCCTTACGAAGAATGGGATAAATCAATTACAGATTTTGTCCAATTATATACTGAAGCTCATAAACACAATACTTCACCTATTGATTTTCTCTGGCTTGCCTCTTCATTTAACGGGCAGATGCTCCTCAAAAGGAATGAACTGGAAGAATCCTGTCTCCAATTTTTACTTCTCCAAATAATACACGGACTTTCTAATAGAATCTGGCAAAATGAACTTCCCAGCGAAAGTCACACTGGTATAGGTAGTTTTGGTGTATCAGGTGTTATTTTTCCTGCGGAGGATGTGATAAAAGAAAAATGCGCAAAGTTTGGAACCACATTTCTCGAAGACGAAATTTTACCTCATGTGACACCTATAAATACAGGAAGTGAAATCAATGATTTATTGGAAGGAGTTAAATCCGAAAGACTTGATGAGAGATTAGCCAGGGAGAACAGCGAGAATGTAAAAAATAAGATAAAGGTTGGAAGATTTCTCTTCAGGAAGGTAGATAAAAGGTTCTGGGCTGATAGGCTGGCAAGTTTTTACTCCTTTTTCTTACGAGAAAGACTTAAGCATCCCATAAAAATTATCCATGAAAATGCACAAAGGGAATGGGATAGAGTTTATTCTGATATACATAGAATAGTAGATAGACTCATCAAAAAATCGAGGAACCCGTCTGGGTTGCTTCCGTTCCTTGACTCATTATCCGATAAGGTAGCTTCTCTTATAGAGAGAATTATAGACAAGGGGAAAGATAAAAGTGAAGAATTCAAAAACAGCATTAAAGGAATGAAAGATGCTTATCAGAACCTTCCCGGGCTTTGGCCCGTTATCCTAAAACCGGCACTTGGGTTTATCTTATTCTCTTACATCGCTTTCTATCTTACTCCAAAAATATTTGCAGGTCCAAGTCTTGCGATATGGAAACTTAACTTGCCTCTGTGGGGTTTCGTTAGTATCTTTGCTTTATTTTGTCTTCATGCTACTTTTGCCATTCTTTTATATAGAAATGGACGAAAGGAGTTTAATAATGCCGTTTCCGAATCCATAAGAATTATGAATAGTGACCTTATCCTGAGGATTGAAAATGAGATAAAAGAACAAGCGATTGGAATACAAGAGAAACTCCGACATGCTACAGCCAGCCGTGAGACAAGGGAAAAAGAGAGTGAATATAGTGGAATATCTATATGGGATAAAGTTGATAAATATGTAACTGTTCTTGAAGATGCAGTCCCTGTATTACAAGCCAGAAAATTTCCAAAACTCACGGCACCCTATAGAGATATAGAAGATATATTAGAGACACAGCCCTCTTTTAACTACAAGAAAGGAGCATACACACTTTCACAAGAGGTTGATGACATCATAAATAAGGGATTTCATAAAGATTGGGAAGAAATGTCCCCTGACAAAATAGCAGAAAGGATTGAGGAACTCGTAACACCTGGATTTGAGTATATAAGAAATATCACTGCAGAATACCTTCTTCTGAATCACTTTAACCAAGACAAATTGAGGAATTTCTACCAGACCCTTCTTAACGACTCGGTCCCCCTTCTGGCTCTCGACCTTACCTTACAGGACAAAGCAGTTTCCATGAACTATATCTGTGTGGAAAATGAGAATACCTCTACTATTGCAGAACGATTGAGAGTGAACCCATCCCAGAGAATTAGTACAGGTGATTCATATGGTATTTATGTTCTTCAAACTTTACTGCATATAAATCCCAGCCAGATTGTATCTCTTTCAAAAGAGAAAGGAGGATAATTTTGTTCTTTCTTGGCACTCTAATATTTGTGTTTCTACTCTATATCTTGCCAGGGGTATATCTACTCAACCAATTTCCTCTGCCGTTTAGAGGAATGCCTCATATTATCTCTCTCTACCTGACTTGTCTTATTCTATACATCTTTATATGCGCGGTAATTTGGACGCTTCGCAGGTTTAATAAAGTTCTCTTCCAACCAATGCCAAAAGTTATAAAGGAAGCAACAAGAAGAACAGGAGTTCCCGGATTAGATGTATATGGAGTCATTATTTCGGTTGCATCAATCGTTGTCCTCCTCTTCTTTTCACACCTCTATCTCCCACTTGGGATAGTGTCACTTATTGCTTTCGTCAGTCTTGTGCGTTTACCTCCCGAACTACGCCCATTGGGAAGAATAAGAGAGGTAAGACCTGTTCCAATTGAGCCAGAAGGCGAAACTGAAGAAAGAAGTTATGAGTGGAAATTCCCCGCAGGTTTTGAGGAGCACTCTGAATTTATGAATCTGAAACTTAGCAAGGCTCGATATAAGAACTTAAGAGAAAAAAATCCAAGCAGAAATAGACAACCAAATCCTGATGATTTAAGCGAATTTGTAGGAAGTGGTATAACACCCGAAATTTATCAAGCAGTTAACCATTTCAGTGATACTACTAATAATTATTCCCTCAGTGGATATGATGAAGTAACAAATGCCCTTTGTTTTGCTCAAGAGTCTATAGAATATGCCTATGATAAGGACAGTGTGGGAATAGAGGACTATTGGAGATACCCACTTGAGACACTTTATGATAAGCAAGGCGACTGTGAATGTAAAAGTATAATGGTAGCTGCTATTTTAAAAGCACTCGGATACGATGTTCTTTTTCTTATTATCTCGTCTAAAGACAAAACCAAACCATCTCATGCTGCAATTGCAGTAGCAGGAGCAGATGGATTTCCTGATTTTAAAGGCTACAATTATAAAGGAAAAGTATATTTTTATTGTGAAACGACTGCTGAAGGGTGGAAAGTAGGAGAAATCCCAAGAGAATATAGTGATGCTGAAATTGGAGCATTTAATGTATAGCCCATAATGAGAATACCCTGTCCTATAATAATCACAGTCTTATATGGATATGAACCCGTGGAGGATTAAAACTACTAAAAAGTAAATGTGATGAGGAGGTTTTAATGTATAAACTAAAACCTATTTTGAAAGGAGCTATGTTCTGGTTTGTGATTCTTATTATAGCATTGTCTACTGCAAGTTGTGGGTTCAAAAGAGCAAATTTTACCATATTATTCAAGGATGCGAGCAACCTTAAGAAGGGGGCTCCTGTGTTTCTGAACGAGACCGAAATAGGCAAAGTAACCAGGATAAAATTGCAAGATGGAGAAACAGCAGTGAGAGTGCAAATATCTGGGGAGTATAAAGATAGAATAAAGGAGAAATCATCATTTTATATCCTTGGCTCAGAAGATGGAACCCATATACAGGTGATGGTTCTTGATGAATCCTCGCCTTCACTGAAATCGGGCAGCACGGTTAAAGGTTCTTCTAAATCTGAATATTGGATGAGAAAAGGAACAGAGAAAGCGAAAGGTTGGATAAAAAAGGGAATAGAGAAAACTCAAGAATTCTTTGAATCGGATGAATGGAAGGAGTTTAAAGATAAGATGAAGAAGAAACTTAAGAATGCGACAAAGAAAGGAGAAGAAGAATTAAAAAAACAACTTCCTGAACTCAAGGAAGAGGCAAAAGAATTGTATCAGCGAGCAAAAGAGCAAAGCCCAGAGGTGGCTGCCAGAGCAAAAGTTTATATTGACAGTCTATTTAAAGAAGCAGAAAAAGGAGAATGATACCTATGAATAAGAGGGTGTTTGGTCCTATCACCAAATATTGCTCAATTAAGAGGTTCATAAGAAGATATTCCATCAAGAGAATTATAAAGAGAAGCGTTTGGGCAAAACTCTTTATAGCTTTTATTGTTCTTTTCTTCATTGGTGTAGTAGGAATGTATTACTGTGAAAATTACTGTGAAAAGGAAAAGGGAAAGGAAGAAAAGAACTTTGAAAATTTTGGTCAAGCTATGTTATCGGGTTGGCTTTATGTTTTGACTGGGTTTGAAGATAGGACGCCAAAAACTACGGGAGGAAAACTCTTTGCTACTTTTGTATTTTTTGCAGGTCTTGTAGTCCTTGGCACAGCTGTGGGACTAATTGCACCAATTTTCTTAAAAAAGGAGGTAAAAATGCCTAAAGGTATGCAGAACCACATTGTAATATGTAATTGGAATGAGGGAGGAGACAAGATAATAAAAGAGATGAGTTTCCCCCTTAAAGAGTTAGATAAAGAGAGACAATTTGAAACCAAGATAGTTGTGATTACAGATAAGAAGGTAAATGAGGAAGAGCTGAGAAAAAGTAAGGAGTATGAAAGAGTATTTTTTGTAAGGAGTGACCCTACCCTTCACAGTGTCCTAAAAGTATCAAGGGTTCATTTAACAAGAAGTGTCGTCATTCTTGCAGATAGAGAAAGCCAGGACCCTGATGCTAAAACTGCCCTAATTGCACTGGCAATAACAAAAGGACTTTGTAAAGGTAGTTCAAAGAAACCACACATTGTTGCTGAAGTAGTTAATCACAGGAAGATAGAGCATCTGATGGATGCGGGAGTGGACGAGTATATTTGTGCTACAGACTACGGGTTTGGCATCCTGGCCCAGTGTACAATCTACCCAAAACTCTCGAATGCTTATCAACAACTTCTCAAGTACTCAAAAAAGACAAACGAGCTTTATTTGATACCCCATAGCAGCATTCCTGATGAACTCTGGGAGAAAAGAATTAAGGGAAAACCCTTCAGTAAAGTAGCAGCTATATTTAACGAGAGTAGAGACCCTGATAATCCTGCAGTTCTTGTAGGTGTTAAAAGGGAAGGGAGAATTATTTTAAATCCTATGGAAAATTGGAAAGGACCTCAAAAAGAGAAATTTGAAGAATTTAAGGAGAAAGACGACCTTATTGTGATGGCATTTGACTATCCAGATTTGAGCAAAATAACACCAAAGTGATAAGGGGAGGTGAAATGCGTTTAGCAAGGATTAAGAAAGGGCTTGGAAGGTTACTCCATGATGAACATTTAATAGATGGATTTATTGAAGAACTAAAGGCTGAAATACTTGGCAAGGAAAGTACGGAAGCTGTCCCAGCATGGGTATTCAAATATGGTAGTGCCCATGTTGTAGTAAGTCTTCGGCAAGTTGAAAATAAAGCAATGATTACCTTTGCAGCTCCTATAATAGACATTCCAAAGACTAAACAGAAAGAATTTTACCGTGAACTTTTGGAAAGAAATGCCCGGTCTGGAGGGGCATATTTTGTGATTGATTCTACAGTGCCAGACACTGTATTACTTGAAATTGCACGTCCTGCAGAAGGATTGGATTATGTGGAATTTAAAAATTGTTTGGATACTGTGGGTAACATGGCAGACCTATATGACGATGAACTCAAGAGAAAATACAGTATTTCATAATAAAACTTTAAACAGGAGGAAATATGCAAGTGATTGATATTGTCATTCTTGCAATAATTGTAATTTCTACACTCTATGGACTTATCAAAGGACTTGTGAGACAAGCTTTTGGTATTGTGGCTGTTGTTGCTGGTATATGGGTTGCAGCGAAGAATTTTACACGCATGGCAGAACGATTGCCAATCCAAAATCCTACGATAGCTAATATTGTAAGTTTTATAATACTTTTCGTTGTCGCATCAGCAGTAATCTTAATTATTGGGTTCATTATCAGAAAAGTTATACATTTTGCTTCTTTGGGCTGGATTGATAAATTAGTTGGAGGCATATTAGGGTTCATCATAGGAATATGTGTAAATTGGTTCATCTGCTTGCTTATTTTATCATATACACCACGAGGAGAAGCTATCATTGGGAAAAGTAAGTTTGGCCCCAAGGTCCTTTCTGCGGGCAAATTCTTGAAAGGTTTCTTGCCACAAGAAGCAAGAGAAAAATTTGAAAAGAAATTGGAAGAATTAAATAAACTCTCAAGAAAGAAAGGTGGATACTTGTTTTCTCAATGAATCAGGCAACTGCGAGACCAATTTTGGATATGTTTCAATTAATCGCACAATGTCGGCTAAGTCTTTCTGGCGCTTGCTGGGAAGTCGTGTAGGGGCTCTCCATGCCCAAATCTTGCCTTGAAGCACATCTTCAATAGATGCAACTGGAATGGTATATCCGAGAACAGTTTTACGCACGGAACGGGAAATGAATTCTTGATACCTTGGGTCAGTTTGTATCTGAATACGAAGGTCTGAATGGGTATTAGATACATTGATACTATGCGCTTCTCTGTTGACCTGAAATTGAGCATCCAGCAACTTGATAAGTTTATCTACTTGGTCAATGCTGATAACTACATCCAGGTCAAGGCTAACAACTGGCTCAACATAGGCATTGACAGCTAATCCACCAATTATACAAAATGACATCTGATGTTCTTCAAGGATATTTAGAAATTCTTGCAAGAAATCGCCTTTATCATTTGCTACAGTGTTCATAAAAGCCTTTCCAAGCATAGTGCTTTTAATATACTTCAAAAATAAGCATTTGTCAAGGAAAACTAACCACGAATTTCTCGAATTACACGAATGGCAACCATAGAGGACACAGAGATGCACCCGCCTTGACTGGCCCGCTTCGCCATAGCTTCAGCGAGGCGAGCGAGGCAGGCGAATTAAAATACAGAAAATAACTGGGATTGAAAGAGAATATAAGAGATAAAAACAAGACACAGAAAATACAGAAAAAAGAAACCACGAATATTGCAAATTACACAAAGAATAACCGCAACGCTATGGAGTGCAATCCCGATTTATCGGGATTGCATGCAAAAACACCGTTTTTGCACTCCAAAAATTGAAAGTTTTTTATAAAGTTAAGGAGTAGATTTTAGTTTTTCTAAGGCTTGTTTGGATTTGGAAATGAGGTCTGGATTGTCTTTCCTTTTTATTACCATTTGGTAGAATCTTTGGGCTTCTTCTTTTTTGCTTAAGAGTTCGTTACAAAGTGCGGCTTTGTATAAAGCGGGAGTTATAAATTTGTTCTCTGAATAAAGGTATTTGACTTTGAGATAGGTTGTTAAGGCAAGTTTGTAATCTTTAAGCCCAAAGTGAGCTTCTCCAAGTTCATACCGAGCTTCTGGTAATATTTCTATAATCTTGCTTTCAAGAACAAGTTTTAATTCATTAATTGCTTCTTCAGATTTTTCCTGATGCAAAAATAGTTTACCAAGTTCAAGTCTTGCTTTGGCTATTATTTCTGGGTTCTTTTCCACATTTAAAATAATTTTTAATTGGTTTTCAGAATCTTCAAGATTTTCAAGTTTAACATAAATACAGGCAAGTTGTAGTCTTGCAGCTCCTATTTGTTCACATTTTGAATACTCTTTTAATACTGTGTTTAACAATTCTTTAGATTTCTCATATTCTTTCTTTTGATAATATATTTTCCCTAAGTCATACAGAGCAATTGGGGCAAATTTAGAATTTGGAAAATCATTGACAATGGCTTCAAGGCTTTTTATTGTTTCTTCTAATTTATTAAGTTTTTTATAACAATTAGCTATTGAATAACTGGCAGATGGTTTCAGGTGTTTATTTTCTATCTGTGCATAATATTCAATTGCAAGTTCTAATTTTGCTTCATTGTAACACATAGCCCCAACTTTCGTTCTCAATCTATCAACAATTGGGTTTTCCTTCAATCTTTCTATATAGGCTTTAGCTATCTCCAAAGCATTAGTTAATCCTTCAAGTTCAAGTTTTGAATCCAGTATTCCATATATTGGGCGTAATGCTTTCTCATCGTATTTTTGTTTCAATAATTCCAAAGCCTCTCGATAAGCAGCTTCAGCCTCCTTATATTTTCCTTCGTCATAAAAATTATCTCCAATTGTGCATTTAGCATCAAAAGAGAATTTGGTTCCCGGATAAAGTTTTGTAAGCTCAGTAAGTGCCTGGCTTGACTCACTAAATTTCCCCTGTTTCCTACAAGCAAGTCCGATAAGGTATTTGGCTTTATCGGCTTCTGTATGTAATGGATAAGAGTTAAGGAATTTTTCAAATCCCTGAATTGATTTTTCATATTCACCAATTTCATAATATATATTTCCAACCTGGAATAAAGCGTAAGATTTACCACAAAGTGAATAAAACTTTACTGCCTCCGGGTATTTTTTATTAATATAAGCAACATTAGCGAATTCGTAATAAGTATCTTTATCTGGGTATTTTTCCACTAACAGTTTAGAAGTTTCATAAGCCTTTTGAGAATTTTTAAGGACAAGGAAGCAAGCTATCATTCCCTTTAAGCCCTTTTTTTCAGTAGTAGCTGATTTACTTGCTGATTTATAATGTTTAAGTGCTTCATTGTATTTTTTCTCATCATAAGTAATTTCACCTAACAGGAGTGACATTTTTATTTCCTCACCAGAATAATCAGTCAATACTTCTTTGGCTTCGTCGTATTTTTTTATTTTATAAAATGAGAGAGCTATCCGATAGAGAGGCTCAGGCTTTTTGGTTTCGTCGTAAAGCCTTTCGTATCGTAAGATAGCTTCTTCGTAATTTCCTTTTTCAAAGTATGCATTAGCAGACATAAGTTTTGCTTCATAAGTATTTATCTTATCAAGCCATTTAATCGCCTGGTCATATAATTTTTGGTCATAATATATTCTTCCGAGCCATTCAATTGCATTGTTTCTATACTTCGGGTAATTAATTAACTCTTTATATACTTTTAAGGATTTATCATATTTTTTCAACACATAATAAGTTTTCCCTAAGCCAGTCATCCCGAGAGGAGTCTTGCACTTAGTATAAAATTGAATTGCCTGTTCAAACTTTGATAGGGTATAAAATATCTCACCTAATAAGAAATTTGCTTCCTTTTCATATTTTCCTTTTATTTTCTTCAATCTTGAGATAGCTTCTTTATAATCCTTTTTTTCATAATATGTTTTAGCAAGCAGAAATTCAGCTTGCGGTTTAAGTTTATCCTCAGTTACCTTGTTAAGTGAAGATAGAGCTTGCTTAAAATCTTTAAGTTCTAATGCAGAGAACCCAATTGAATACAAGGCATATTGTTGATACTTCCCTTTTTCCACAAGTTTATAAAATTTGATAGCCTTTTTATAATCCTTGAGTTTAAAATATCCTTCTCCAATCCAATAGTTTGCTTCATCTGGTTTTTGGGCTTTTATTTCTTTAAATACTATGATTCCAGAATCCACAATTCCAAGATTATAGTAAGATACACCAATTCGCATATTTGCCTTGACAACGAATTTTGGATACAATCTTTTTACAATTTTAAATTCCTGAATTGCATCTTTATACTGTTTTTCTCTAAACAGACATTCTGCAGCAAAGTATTTTGAGTCAGGAGCTAATTCAGATTCTGGATTATTTTGAGCAAAACTTAAGAATTCTTCTCGTGATAGTTTATACATTCCATCATTGAACAGCCCCATAGCGAATTTAAAATCTTCATTTTGATTAAGGAATAACAAAAATAATAAGAAGATAGGGATTTTCATTGATTATTTATCCGTGGCTATCACTCCAAGGGCGATTGAATTAAGTTTTATTTCTTTAGAATCTGCGCGTGATAGCATCACACATGGAGCTTTAGCTCCAACTACTATTCCTCCAATTTTAGCTCCACCAAGATAGAGCAATGCTTTAGCGGTAATATTGCCGCAAGCTATATCTGGCATAAGTAATATATCTGCGTCGCCACTAACTTCGCTTTCAATGCCCTTTATTTTACAAGCTTCTTCAGATACAGCAAGGTCAAGAGCAAGGGGACCTTCAACTTTACATTTTCCAAATTTCCCTTTTATAGCCATTTTTGAGAGTTCATCGGCATCTAAAGTTTCTTGCATATCAGGATTTACTTTTTCTATTGCAGCCAGAACAGCGACTTTTGGATAATCTATTCCAAGTGTATAAGCAAACTCTACAGCATTCATTAAGATATCAATTTTTCCTTGAAGATTGGGTTTTATATTTATTCCACCGTCAGTGACAAGAAACAATTTATGATATAAAGGACTCTCCATAACTGCAATATGAGATAAAGTTCTTCCTGTTCTAAGTCCTGCATCTTTATCTAATACCCCATGTAAGAAATCAGCAGTTGAGATTTTCCCTTTCATAAGAATATCTGCTTTACCGCTTTTAACGAGCTCGGTAGATTTGATAGGGATTTCTTCAGAAGTTGCGTCTATAATTTCAAATTCTTGGGTAAGTTCTTTGATTTTTTCCTTATTCCCCACAAGGATTGGTTCTACAAGGTTCAAGTTAGACGCCCATTTCAGAGCTTCAATACTTACAGGGTCCTCTCCCCCACTTACCACAATCCGTTTCGGTCCTTTTGATTTTACTGATTCAATGAGTTGCTTGAAATCAGTTATCACTATAGTAATGTGGATGAGTTGTGGGTAGTGAGTCGTGTCGTGTGGTATAAGGATGGGGAAAAAGATGCCCCGTTACTCATCCTCACGACCCGCCCCACAACTTACAACCTAATTCTCACCCCAGTAGCGATATCATACGATTTTAAATTGTGCAAAACCACTACTTGCCAGAGTATTCCTTACCCAACAATGGTTTTATAAGTTCTATAGGCAGTGGGAAGATGATGGTTGAGTTTTTCTCAGCCGAGACCTCTGACAGAGTTTGCAAAAATCTAAGTTGCAACCCAGAAGGAGATTTGCTTAAAGTATCTGATGCTTCTCTAAGTTTTTCAGATGCTTCTTGCTCCCCCATAGCATGTATTACCTTTGCTCTTCTTTCCCTTTCTGCTTCTGCCTGTTTAGCCATTGCTCTCTTCATCGTCTCAGGAAGCTCAACATACTTCACTTCTACAGTTGAAACTTTTATTCCCCATGGGTCAGTTTGTTGGTCAATTATTTGTTGAAGCCGTTTATTGATTTTTTCCCTCTGGGAAAGTAAATCATCAAGGTCTGCCTGACCAAGAACACTTCTTAATGTCGTTTGAGAGATTTGAGAAGTAGCATACAAATAATCCTGGACCGCTATAATTGCTTTTTCAGGCTCTATCACCCTAAAATAAACAACTGCGTTCACCTTTGTAGATACATTATCCCTAGTTATTATATCCTGAGAAGGAACATCAAGTGTAATAACTCTCAACGAGACTTTCTGGAGTCTATCAATGAAAGGTATAATAATTACAAGTCCAGGTCCTCTTATTCCCACAAACCTACCGAGTCTAAACAGCACTCCTCGCTCGTATTCTGGAAGTACCTTTATCGCATTAGCAAGAAGTATAATGACGAAAAATATAATAACAGCTACTCCGATACCCATAATTCCCTCCTGTAACCACAGATTGACACAGATTTCCACAAGATTTTTCTTTTATTAACGCTCTGTGTTAATCTTGTGTAATCTCGTGGTTTCATTTTTTTAATTTTTTGACTCTAAGAACAAGTCTATTTACCTCTATTACCTTTACCTTTTCATCTATTTTTATTATTTCATCTGCTTCTGCCCTCCACCATTCTCCTAAAAGGAAAACCCTTCCCTCTTTTTCTGGCTCAATTTGGTCTTTAACTTCTCCTATTTCTCCTATAAGCCCTTTTTTCCCTGTAGTTGGTTTCTTTCTCATGGCTCTAAATACCATTGCCATGGCAAAGACAAAGAATGATGCTGTTACAACAACGACCATAATTATTGCAGGACGAGAGATTTGTAAGAATGGAGCCGGTGACCCTATGAGCATTAAAGAACCGAGTGACAAGGAAATAATACCCCCTATGGCGAGTGGTCCATAGGTGGGCGTAAGTGCTTCCATAATGAACAGTATAAATGCTAATATGATAAGTCCCACTCCAGCATAGTTTATAGGCAAGATTTGAAAAGAGTAAAATGCGAGTATAAGAGAAATTCCTCCAAAAACACCTGGTAATATAGCACCCGGGTGTGAGAATTCAAGAATAATTCCGTAAAATCCTAATATTAAGAGCATATAAGCTAATGTAGGGTTAGCTATTTTAGAAAAGAAGTTTTCTCTAAATGTCCAGGATATTTCTTTTGTTTCTTGGCCTTTAGTATGAATGACTTTTACTCCAGAAGTGAGTTTTACTGTGTCTCCATCAATTTTATTTAGAAGGTCAGGCAAATCCTTAGCCATTAAATCAATTACATTAAGTTTTAGTGCCTCTTCTGCTGTAGCGCTAACAGATTTACGGACAGCTTTTTCTGCCCATTTTACATTTCTTCCTTTTTCCTTAGTAATTGATTTTATATAAGCAACAGCGTCGTTTACAACTTTGTCTTGCATTGCTTTTTCCATCTTTTGTCCGCCAACTGCCACAGGGTGAGCGGCTCCAATATTTGTCCCCGGTGTCATAGCAGCAATATGACTTGCAAGTGTAATGAATACTCCTGCTGAAGCACATCTTGCCCCTGAAGGATGAATATATACAATTACAGGAACACTGGCGTTAAGGATGGACTTAATAATTTTTCTCATTGCGTCATCAAGCCCCCCAGGAGTATCCAGTTTAATTATCAAGCATTCAGCACCATCTTTTTCTGCCTCTTTGATTGCTCTTACTATATAATCAGCAGAAGCGGGCTGAACTATGCCACTGAGTTCTGCAACATCAATATGATTTAAAAGTAGTAGTAATAAGAATATACTCATTTCTTAACAATTTTTAAAGGGTGCAAATATATAGGCTCCAATGAATCAATTGGGTCATAATCTCCCTTCTTCAATCTTCTAAGTCCAAGACTTGCTACCCAGGTTCCTTTTGGGGACTCAGGATTTGGGGATATAAAATGTGTCTTTTTTCCAAGTTTTTTCTCTATCAAGCTTGAACAAATTTTTACCCCACTTCCTAAAAATATATGTTCTCCTTCAAGTCTATTTACAAATTCTTCCGGTGTTGTTGTTAAGTAAGATGTAATTTTCTCCCCGTTTTTCTCATAAGTTGCTGTATAAATGGTTTCCCTTTTTGTGTCTAAAATTGGAGTAATTTTGTATTTTGCGTAAGGAATACCTGGTATAAAAGCATCAAGTGTTGGGACTCCAACAACTGGTTTCCCAAGTCCAACTGCCAATCCTTTCACCACAGCTAATCCTATTCTAAGTGCCGTAAAAGACCCTGGCCCCAAAGCTACAGCTAATCCATCAATTTCAGTCGGTTTATCTATCCATTGATTCATTATTTGAACAATATCCTCACTTTGAAAGGTTTCAGATTTCACGAACAAATCAAAAACTACTTTTTTATCTTCTATTAAACCTATTCCTAAAGCAGAGTTTGAAGTATTAATTCCTAAAATTCGCATTTGAAAGGGTTATCTCTCGTGTGTTTTTATTTAATACCTTAAATTTAATATCAATGTGAGATAAAGGAAGAGTCTGTTCCGCTTTTTCTGCCCATTCTATGAGACAAATTCCATCACCTTCAAAGAACTCCTGAATTCCAAGATTTAAAAGTTCCTGAGGATTATTTATTCTATATAGGTCTATATGGTAGATAGGAATTTTACCTTTGTATTCGTGCACGAAAACAAAGGAAGGACTTTTAACCTGGTTTTCACACTCAATTCCTTTAGCAATTCCTTTTACAAGTACAGTTTTTCCTGTTCCCAATTCACCATATAAAGCTACGATATCTCCTTCTTTTAAATTTTTGCCAATCTTTTCACCCATCTTTTTAGTTTCTAATTCACTATGAGAAATCACTTTTTAATAATACTATAACTTTTGGAAAAGTCAAGCTTTTTCTATATCGTATTTTAACTGCTAATTAAGACCCATTGTTATAACCATACCCCATAAATAACCATTTGTCAAGCTTTTTCTGTATTTATCGCTATTTTCCCCGGGCTCCCAAATTCGCCAGTGACTTCAATCTTTATGTCTAAAAACTGTCTTATCACCCAGATATTTGTAAGTAAATGTTTGGAAATCCTGGATGTCGTAAAACAAGAGGATTTAGAAGTTAAAGCCAAAAATAGAATAATCTGGTCTGCTAACCATTGTTCTACTGCTTGCTCTGAATTGTAGTAATATAAAAATTTATCACAAGCTTCTTTTGCTACCTTTTCTGCTGGTTTGCCACGCTCTCCAATCGCAGAAAATCCAGCAACTGTGTTTTCAAATTTTGCTAATAGAAAAAAGAAGGTCCCTTTACTATAAGCCGAAACTTCTGATACTTCAATTTTTGGTGAAAAATCTTTTAAACACCTAAAAGCTTCTTCTCTCTGCCTCTTTGCTATAGATAATGGAAGCCCAGCAACAACTGATATCCCATTTAAACTCCTAAATTTCCCTCTCTCAATAAGCTCAATTCCCTTAATCTCACTTCTGTCCTCTGTCTTCTGACTTCTGTCCTCTGTTTTCTGTCTTCTGACTTCTGTCTTCACTTCTATCTCCCCTTTCCCTATTGGATAAAAACCACATTTCTTTAATGAGCATGAGAAACCTATGCCAAGTTTCTTTAAAGTTGGCTGTAATACCCAAGAGATATAATGAAATGGTGGACTCCACTTTGTATGTGTTCCGCCTTTAATCTTCACCACCGACAATTTATCAGCATAAAGTAAAATAGGCAAAATTGTCTGTAAAACAAGTGTGGTTGCTCCAGCACTTCCCCTCTCACGAGCTACATCAAAAGAAAAGTTGCCTCCTTTTATTTCATTAGGTTCAAACCAGAGTTCTTGAGACCTAAACCCATCTCCCTTTAATTTTGCATTGGTTATTTCTCCAGCCGCTCTTACACAAGTTAGATGTTGTTGTAAAAGTCCTGAAACTCTCCTTCCCTTCCTTATATTACTTATATGTAAAGGCTTTTTAGTAATAGCTGAAAGAGCAAGAGCAGTCCTTAAAATTTGCCCTCCTCCTTCACCATAACTACCATCAATTTCTATCATACCACACTGACTAAATGAGTTTTCTCTTGTGAAAATCTTGTGTTAATCTGTGGTTCCATTTTCTTGCTCCCCTCATCTACCCTTTAGCAATGCCAAGTGGAATTACTCTTGCGACTTTCTTTGAAATTCCAGCCTTATGAACACTCTCAACCACTGCATCCACATCTTTATAGGCACCAGGCGCTTCTTCGGCTAATATTTTCGGATGAGTTGACCTCACTGTCTTACCACGGGATTCCAGTTCTCTCTTAACAGTTTCTCCCCGAAACCTTTTGATAGCCGCATGTCTGCTCATCGCCCTGCCTGCACCATGACAAGAAGAACCAAAAGATTCTACCATCGCTTTGTCTGTTCCTATAAGAATATAAGATGCTGTTCCCATAGAGCCTGCAATCAATACTGGTTGCCCAACTTTGCGATATACAATTGGAACATCTATATGGCCTGGCGGAAATGCTCGGGTAGCACCTTTACGGTGAACATAAACCTCTCGCTTCTTCCCATTTATAGTGTGTTCCTCAAGTTTACAAATATTATGACAAACATCATAAATAGTATTCATCTCCATAGATTCCCAGGATTTCTTAAATACCTGCGCAAAGCTCTCACGCACCCAATGAGCAATTATCTGCCGATTACAAAATGCATAATTTGCCGCTCCCTTCATTGCAGAAAAATAATCCTGTCCCTCATTAGATGTGGTTGGCGCACATACAAGTTGTGGGTCGGGAAGTCTAATGCCATACTTTCTGGCTGCAGAACTATGAATCTTTAAATAGTCTGTAGCTACTTGATGCCCCAGTCCTCGTGAACCACAATGAATCATAATTGTTATCTGCCCCTTTTGATTTATTCCAAATACTTTAGCAATCTCCTGTTCATAAATCTCGTCCACTGCTTGAATTTCAAGAAAATGATTCCCGGCTCCAAGAGTCCCAAGTTGTGGAGCTCCTCTATTCATTGCATGGTTTGAAATTTTAGATGGGTCAGCGCCTTTAATACAACCGTTTTCTTCTATCCGCTCCAGGTCCTCAGGAATACCATAACCATTTTCAACTGCCCATCTGACACCATTTGTAAAAACTTTACTAAGTTCCTTATTGCTAAGTCTTAATTTACCCCTTGCCCCCACACCACAAGGAATGGTGTGAAATAAAGTGGATATCAAGTCATTGAGCTTTGATTTCACTTCATCAGCCAATAAGTTTGTCCTTAGCATATGAATGCCACAGTTAATGTCAAAACCCGTGCATCCGCAGGATATTACACCCTTCTCTTTATCAAAAGCCCCAATCGCACCCATTGGCAAACCATACCCCCAATGCATATCCGGCATGCCAAGAACTGGCTCAATTATACCTGGCAAACAAGCTACATTCGTAAGTTGCTGAATTGCTGTGTCCTCTACTGTATCTAATATAGACTTATTTGCATAAAAGATAGCGTCCACTCTCATGCCAGACCTTGCGTCCTTCGGTATTAACCACTTATAATCAGACAACTTCTTTAACTTTTCCTTCATCTCAACCTCCCCTTTTAAAAAACAGAGAACAGAAGACAGAAAACAGAGAACAGAAGACAGAAATTCTGACTTCTGACATCTGACCTCTGGTTTCTGACCTCTTCTTAAATGTCAAGTGCCACCTGAGCTTTGTAGCCAGAGTCAGTCTTTTCAAGCTTAAACCCATAATAAGTCACTCCCTTAACCACTGTCTCGCCAAGCTTAGGGCTCATATCCTCACCACTTGCAGTTCCAAATAAATGTAAACCATCAATTGTTTCAATCCTTTTAACTTTAAATTTACTTAAAAACATACAATTTATTTCACTCTGCGTAAGAAGTTCCGAAAGCCAGGTATGAAGTAATGATTGCTCATCAGGAGAGCTAATTTCAATTTTAATAGATTTTAATGCCCTCACCTTCTTAATATCACACACAACCGAGAACATTGCCAAAGCAGAATTTTCAAGCAGTTCCTCCAAACTCCTACCATACGCCTCAAACATAACATCAGATGTCAAATCCTCCAAAAACTTATATTTCATACATCTTAATTATATCTCAAATCCCATAAATTGCAAGTGAATTTTTATAAAGAAGATATAACCATAATCCATAGAAAAAAGCTTGCAAATTTGAAATTTTCTGATATAATAAAGTTAAATGCTATAATCTGTGTAATCTGTGGCTTCAAAAAGATGAAATCGGGGTTTGTCACTATACTTGGAAGACCAAATGTGGGCAAGTCTACTTTGCTTAATAAATTTCTCGGAGCTAAACTTGTTGCCGTCACTCCTAAGCCCCAGACAACAAGACATAAAATACTTGGTATCTTAAGTTCTGCTGATTATCAAATTATCTTCACAGATACTCCAGGAATATTTAAGCCTTCTTATACACTTCAAAAAGTTATGGTAAAAAAAGCCCTCTCAACTATAAGAGATACAGATTTAGCGGTGTTGCTCGTGGAACCATTTGAGTTTGAAGATGAGATAATAAAAAAGATAAATAAACCCACTCTTATTGCAATCAATAAGATAGACCTCTTGAAAAATAAAGAAGCTATGCTTCCTTTAATAGAAGCATATCAGGAATTTAAGGTTGTAAAAGAAATAATCCCAGTCTCTGTCTTACATGATGAGAACTTGGATAAGCTTAAAGAGTCTCTTATAAATCTCCTCCCTGAAGGCGAACCTTATTATCCAACAGATTCTTTGTCTGACAGACCTGAAAGGTTTTTTGTCTCAGAAATGATAAGGGAAAAAATATTCTTCCTTTATGGTGAAGAAATTCCTTATGTAAGTGCAGTGATGATTGAAGAATTTAAAGAAAGAAAAAAAGGGAAATATTTCATCCGAGCTACAATTTATGTTGAAAGACCTTCAGAAAAAGCTATCATTATTGGTAAAGGAGGAAAAGCAATTAAAAAACTCGGTATTGATGCAAGACAAGATATAGAAGCTTGGTTACAACATGATGTCTATCTTGAACTCTGGGTTAAAGTGAAAGAAAAATGGAGAAGAAATCTTCAAGACTTAAAAGAATTTGGATATGGGTAAATAGGGATAAGGAGTAGGTTGTGAGTTATGAGTCGGGTCGTGAGGATGAGTAACGGGGCACCTTTTCCCCCATCCTTATACCCCACAACACGACTTACTACCCACAACTCATCCATATTACCATGAAGTATAATCCCACCATCGGTATAGAGGTTCATGCCCAGCTACTTACACAAACTAAACTCTTTTGCGGTTGCCCAACCCGCCTTGACTCGCCCGCTTTGGCTCGCAGGCGAGACAGAGCGAGGCAGGTAGACTGGAAAGCGCCACCTAATACATTAACCTGTCCTGTGTGCCTCGGCATGCCAGGAACACTACCAGTAATTAATAAGAAAGCTGTTGAGCTTGCCATAAAAGCCGCTCTTGCCTTAAATTGTAAGATTGAAAAAATCTCTAACTTTGCAAGAAAAAACTATTTTTATCCTGATTTGCCTAAAGGATACCAGATTACTCAATATGAACATCCCCTGTCTCGTAATGGATTCTTACCTGTCTCGCCGAGCCAAGGCGGGAAAGTAATGAATAAGAAAATAAGAATTAGAAGAGTCCATCTGGAAGAAGATGCTGGCAAACTATTTCATGAGCCCGATAAAAGTTTAATAGACTTTAATAGGTGTGGCGTCCCACTCATAGAAATTGTAACCGAGCCAGATATTGGCTCATCAAAAGAAGCTTATGAATATCTTAAAAAATTAAGACAAATATTGAGATACCTTAATGTATGCACAGGTGATATGGAAAAGGGGCATTTTAGATGTGAGCCTAATATTTCAATAAACTATGGAACGAGAACAGAAATCAAAAACCTTAATTCCTTTAAGGCTGTGGAAAAAGGAATAGAATTTGAACTTAAAAGACAAGCAAAAATTCTTGAGTCAGGTAAAAAAGTAAAACATGTCACTTTACTCTGGGATGAAAAGAATAAAAAGACCCAAGAGATGAGAAGTAAAGAAAAAGCTGAGGATTACAGATATTTTCCTGAACCAGACCTGCCACCACTTATCATATCTCAAAAATGGATTGAAGATATTAAAAAGACCATTCCCGAGCTTCCTGATGCAAAAGTAGAAAGATTTATAAAGAGCTATAAGATTAAAGAACCTGATGCCAAAATACTTTGTGAAGAAAAAGAATTAGCTGATTATTACGAGGTTATATTAAGACTCCACAGGGATGCCAAACTCGTAACCAGCTTCATAACAGAAGAATTTCTTAAACTGTTGCATGAAAAACAAATAAATATTCAAGACTTTACTTTACCACCAGAAGAATTAGCAGGCTTATTCAATTTAATCAAGGATGGAACAATAACAAGAAAGATTGCAAAAGATGTATTCCCGGAGATGGTAAAAACTCGTAAATCTGCTTCTCTAATAGTAAAAGAAAAGGGATTAAAGCAAGTTGAAAACAAAGCAGAACTTGAAAAAGTCATAAAAGATGTTTTAAAAGAGCATCCGGCTGAAGTTGATAGATACAAAAAAGGCAAATTCCAACTTCTTGGTTTTTTCATCGGCGAAGTAATGCGAAAAACTGGTGGCAAAGCCAACCCAAAACTCGTCAACCAAATCCTCAAACAAACCCTCCAATAACTGCTTGTCATTCTGAACTTGTTTCAGGCAGACCTGTCATTCTGAACTTGTTTCAGAATCTTTATTTTGGAGTGCAAAACTTGTCCCGAATAAATAATTGGTGACGGACTACTATTTTTTATCCCCTATCTCCTTTATCCCTTCAATCATTTTCATCCTTCTTTAAATTTTAAACCACTCCTTGATTAGTTTCTCTATCTCTTCTCTTAAGAAGTTCTTTATTTCATTCCAGGTAACTTTTTTAATCATCTTTGGTATAATCTTTTATTTGCATGGTTTCAGCTAAAAGCCAATCCGTCTGCGAGGCTTTTCAGGCGGTGCCATCAACTGACGAATTGCGTCAAAAATTGTCTTAATCTCTCCATCGTGTTTTTCAATTTTCCTTTCAAGCTGACTTAATTTATGTGCAAGTTCTTTATGAGTTAAAAGGATTTCTCTAAGTTTTACAAATGTTCGCATAATTGCGATATTGACCAGAATAGCCCGCTTACTGCGAAGCACGCTGGAGAGCATAGCTACTCCTTGCTCAGTAAAAGCACGAGGAAGCTTACGTGTTCCACCCCAGCTTGATGTCACATTTTGTGATTTCAAGTTTAAGGTGCCAATTTGGCACCTTAAAACATTAACCTCGCCTTTGGTTAGTTGAAACATAAAATCTTCAAGGAACCGCTCAATATTTCTCTGAACTGCTTGATTTAAAGCCCTTGTCTCTACATCATAAAGTTGTGCCAAGTCTTTATCCAACATTACCTTATGTCCGCGAATAAGAAAAATCTTTTGTTGGATTATTTCTCGGGGAACTATTTCTTTCATTGGCTTACCTTTATGTCCAAATCAGATACATCAATTTCCCCTGATATCAACTTCGGTAAAAGCATATCGCGAGAAATAGAGACAGCGACCATTTTTCTCATTGAAGCGTATCTTTGCAATTTGCGTACACGGTATGTTAATATCCCCTATCTCCCTTTATCCCTTCAATCATCTTCCTTTATTTTATTACGGATTTTTGTGAAAGTCAAGTGTTAAATTTCTCGGGTTAAGTTATGAATATGTTATAAACTACACCTCTCACGGCTCTTCTATTCCTTTTGCCATTAAATAACCAATTGCTCTTTCTGTTTTCGGATATTGCCTTACCAGTTTCCAGAAATCTTTGCTATGATTTGGGTAAACAAGATGAGCTAACTCATGAACTATGACATAATCCTCTACCCATTGAGGCATTTTCTTTAAATATCCGTTTATAAGAATAGTCCTCCGATGAGGATAACATATACCAAAGCTATTTGACTGATTTGCAGAGTATTTAATATACTTGAACTTGAGTTCACCGCCAAAATACTTTTGATTTAATTTTTGGACTCTCAAAGGAAGTTTGCTCTCTCTATTAAAGAATTTTTCTTTTTCTCTCTTTTCAAATCTGTGTTTGAAGCTTTTAATAACTTCATTAAGCTTTTTTTCACTGACATTCAAAGGCGCAAGTATTTCCATTACCTCATCTTTCAGCTTTGCCTGAATTGTCTTCTTACGGGTCGCACTTCGCTTTATTACTATTTTCTTTATTAGGAATGGGTTCTTTTTTCTCACTTTTATCCCTTCAATCATTTCTTCATTAGTTGAATCAAGTTCTTAAATATTCCTATTTTTGCGAGGAGTTTTCCGAACATAATATTTTTGCAATTCTTATATCTACATCAATACCTTCAAGTGGCTCTTTTGGGGGCAGAACACCGAGGCTCACACCTTCTTGCCACATTGCTTCAAAGATATTGAGAGATTCTATAAATGACAGGTTCTCATTTGCTATGATGTTTCTCTCTAATTTCTCAAGAAGAGCAGGGTTTTTAATCATATATCTTTACTTAGTATAGCATAAATTTACTTATTGTCAAACTATTTTTGAGCCACAGAATCACACAGAATAAAACCACGAATTAACACGAATTATACGAAAAAATAGCCACAGAAAAACACAGAAATAACAGAGATTGAAAAAGTTTGTGCTGCTGTTTTGCTGTTAACTGCAACACTGCATAACTTAATTCAATGACCTAATATCTTAGATAAATTTTTTTGATTATATCTGGGACTTGGTTAAGGATATATTGGAGTTTTTGAGGGTCTTTGCCTCCTGATTGGGCGAGTGAATCTTTGCCCCCTCCCCCACCTCCTGCTAATTTGCCAAGTTCTTTGGCAATGTCAGAGGCTTTTATTTTTGATTTTAGGTCATCGGAGACAAAAATGATAAAAAGAGGTTTTTTGTTAATCACAGTGCCAAGAACTCCTACTCTTTTCTTTCCAGCTCTTAATTTATCAGCAAGGATACGAAGATTCTCAATATTTTCAGTTTGCACTTTAGAAGTTAAGATATTAACTCCTTGAATTATTTTTTTCTTGTTCAAGATTTCAGGCACCATTTTAAGAAGCGCAGTTTGCTCAATATTTCTTATTTTATTTCTTAATTTTTCTTCACTTTCTATTAGTTCATAAACTTTATCTTTTACCTTAAAAGGCTCTACCTCAAGTTTCTTTGATATTGAAATCAACTCCTTTTCACATTTTTTAAGCCACTGAAATGCATAAGAACCAGTAATTGCCTCAATTCTTCTTATTCCTGCATGGATTCCAGTTTCAGAGGTAATTTTAAATGGTCCAATTTCACCTGTTGACCTTGTATGGGTGCCACCACAAAGTTCCATTGATATATCATCAACTTTAACCACTTTCACTCTGTCACCATACTTTTCTCCAAAGATTGCCATAGCTCCAGACTTCACCGCTTGTTCAAATGAAGTTATATAAGTTTCTACGGAGATATTATCAAGTATCCAGCTATTTATAAGTTCTTCAATTTTTTCAACTTCATAGTTTATAAGTGGTTTAAAATGTGTGAAGTCAAATCTAAGTCTTTCTGGCTTAACCAAAGAACCTTCTTGATGAACCCAGTCACCCAAAACTTTTCTTAATGCAGAGTGCAGTAAATGAGTAGCTGTATGATTTTTCTCTATAGTTCTCCTATTTTCTTTATTTACTTCACAGGTTACTGTTTTATTAGTAATACTTCCCTTTTTTAATTGTCCAATATGGAGTATAAGTTTACCCATCCATTGGGTATCTATAATTTCAATTTCCAACTCATCTTTATATATTTTTCCTTTATCTCCAATTTGTCCACCAGCTTCAGCATAAAATGGAGTTCTGTTAAGGACGATTTCAACATTTTTACCAACAGTTCTCCATTTCACAATTCGGGACTGAGTTTTCAATGTCTCATAGCCCGCGAATTTTGTCTTCTCACACTCAAGAAACTCTTTCCATTGTCCTTTTGCAGTTTCTTTAAATTTAGAAGCTGATTTTGATATTTCTTTTGTATCTTTCATAATTTTATCAAATTTTTCTTTATCTATTTTAAACCCTTTATTTTCAGCGAGTTCTTCAGTCAATTCTACTGGAAATCCGTAAGTATCGTATAATCTAAAAACAGTCTCGCCTGGAATTTTTCGCGACTTAAGATGAGAAAGCGTCTGCTTAAAAACTAAACTTCCTTGCTCAAGTGTTCTTAAGAAACTTTCTTCCTCTGCTTTCATCACAAGAGCTATATTTTCTCTTCTTTGCACAAGTTCTGGATATGATTCACGCATCACATCAACTACCACTCCCACAACCTTATAGAGAAAGGGCTTTTTAATTCCCATTTCGTAAGCTTCTTTTTGAGCTCTGCGTAATATTCTTCTCAAAAGATAACCCCTTCCAATATTAGATGGGTAAATTCCTTCAGACAGAGCAAATGTAATAGCTCGTATATGGTCAGCAATAATATTCACCCTAACCTTTTGTTCTTCATACTTTATATGACAAATTTGAGCTATTTCGTCAATAATTGGTTTAAAGGTATCAGTTTCAAAGATTGACTTTTTACCTTGAACTACCATAACAAATCTTTCAAGTCCCAGTCCAGTATCAACTCCTTTATTTTTAAGCGGCTTTAAAGTGCCATCTATCTGTGAATTATATTGAGGGAAAACAAGGTTCCAGATTTCTGGAAATCGGTCACATTTACAACCTGGTTTACAATCAGGCTTTTTGCAGCCAACATCTTTACCCAAATCATAAAATATTTCAGAACAAGGCCCGCAAGCCCCACTTCCACCAACAGGCTTCCAGAAATTATCTTCTTTTCCAAGTTTATATATCTTATCTTTAGCCAATCCTATTTCATCTTTCCATATTTTATATGATTCTTTATCTTCATTCAGGACTGAGACACACAAATTATCTTCCGACAACTTAACAACTTTTGTTATAAATTCCCATGCCCATTTAATCGCCTCCTGCTTAAAATAATCGCCAAATGAAAAGTTACCCAACATTTCAAAAAATGTATTATACTTGGCACTCTTTCCCACTTCACCAATATCAGTAGCTCTTAAGCATTTTTGGATACTTACTGCCCTTTTATAAGGAAGTGGGACTTCACCAGCCCATAATTTCTTAAATTGAACCATCCCGGCACTTGTAAACAGAAGAGTGGGGTCTCCTTTTGGGGTAAGGGAAGAAGAAGGAACTATGGTGTGTTTTCGTTCTTTAAAAAAATCAAGAAATACTTCTCGTAATTCTTGTGTGTTAAGCATTAAAACTATAATATACTAAAATTTAAAATTTGTCAACATATTTTCTTTCAAGCCCAAAAAATGAGAACAGATTACTAATTACACGCCGTGGTTAAATCATTTTTTTCTTGACAAATGATATTTTTAAGTTATATTAATTAAAGGAGGGTCAATAGGAAATTTAAAGTATGAGATATTATAGTTTGAATGAATATTTGTTCCTTTTTGCTGACTTTACTTTTTTTGGGCAGCCGCGAGGGTCTGCCCCTACAGTTTTTGGGCAGGCAGGGTAGTCTGCCCCTACAATCTACCCTCACTTCTAATTTAGATATTTCGTGGGATAAGAAATTCATTACTTATTACAAAACAAAGAATGGCGTGATTGTGGACTTTGAAGTCTGTTTCTTTTCTGATTTTTTATCTTATCTGACTGAATCAATAATTAAAGACAGCTGGAAAAAAGAATTCAAGGAAATTAGCTCTTCTCAACGAGGACCTCAAGGTTTACTTCCTATTATTCAATTACCGATAAAATTTCCCGCCCCTGTTGCTGGAATTATAGGGCAGGGAGGAAAGCTTGATGTTTCTGGGGTTCAGAGCATTAAATTTGGTGGCAGCAAGACGCAAAATCTTTTAAAAAAGGAAACTGAGACCACCCACGAAAGTTGGTTTCCTACCCTTGATATGAAGCAACATCTTGGAGTTAATCTTAAAGGAACTATTGGCGAGAAGATTAATGTCTTTATTGACCATGATTCGGAGCGTGAATTTGACCTTGAAAACACAATTAAGCTTGAATATAATGGCGATGAGGATGAAATAATCCAATCAATAAAAGCCGGGAATACAGAACTCTCTCTTCCTAGGATAGAATTAATTGGTGGGGGTGTTTCTCATCAAGGTCTTTTTGGGATAAAGACACAAGCCAAAATAGGGCCTATTAATATAACTGCCATTGCTTCAAAAGAGCAAACTGAAAACCAGACCAGAGATTGGGTAGGAAAAAGCGTCGTTCGGGAAGTAGAGATAAAGGATACAGACTTTACAAAATCAAGATTCTTTGTGTTATTGCCTCCAGAATACATAAAGTCTCTTACAGACCGTCATAATTTGGGTTCTGGAAACCCTGCTTTACTTCCTAAACAAATCATTGGTAATATACGAGTTTTTGTTGATGAAAAAGGATATGCCGTTGGTGAAAGAACAGAAGGGCAGGGTATTGATATACCTATTGATTTAACTCAGCCAGTAGATACAGTTAATGGTTTATTTCTGGAAAAGGGTAGAAGCGATGAGTTTTACAGAGAAATAGATACAACATTACTTAAATTATACTATCCTCCGGTTCTTGAATTAAACTATCCTTTATCTAAAGAGGCTGTCCTTGCTATCCAATGGAAATATGTAAATTGGAATGATAGTACAATAACAGTTGGAATTATTGATACTCTTAAGGAAGTTTCATTCCAGGGGCTACAGATAATAAAAAGGGAAAGGCATTGGAGTTCAGAAGATACTTCTTATGTTTCCTGGTGGTATGAATTAAAGAACATTTACTCAATTGGCGCAACGAATATTGAACAGGCAAACTTTGATGTTAAGGTATTTAAATATAATAGAGGAGGCGGGGAAGATATTGATGTAGATATAAACACAGGCAAAACTTATCAAGAATTATTAGGATTAAAAAGCAGTATTGGAAGATTAAATCTTGGAGTTTTAGATGCAGGAAGGGGACTTATCATATTTCCCTTATCTTATCCTTTTTTATTTGATACATTATTCACAGATTCACTTCCTCAATTGTATCCTGAGCCAGACTCAATTTATAATAATCCAAAGCTTTTAAGTTCTGAAATTCAGCCTAAGTATTACATCTGGGTTCAATATAAAGGAATGGCAACAGAATATTCTCTTGATATGATTAATATTGTTCCAAACTCTGAAGTTGTAACAATCAATGGGAGGTCTATGAAAAAGGGGGAAGATTATGAAATAGATTACGAAAGAGGATGGATAAAATTCCTAACTCGTGAAGCTGAAGACCCAAATGCAAACATCAAAGTTAACTTTCAATATGTTCCCTTTTTCCAGCCAGTAGGCAAAAATTTAATTGGTATCAAAGGAGACTCAAAAATTGGAGAAACGGGTTACCTCTCGTCCGCTCTTATTTATCACTCCACTTCAACTCTTGACTTTAGACCCAAACTTGGAACAGAACCAAAAAGAATAATACTTGGTGAACTTGTAGGCAATATATCAACCAAGCCTGAATTTCTCACTCGCTGGATTGATAAGCTTCCGCTAATTGAAACAGAAGCTCCTTCATCTTTTAGTATTGGCGGTAATGTAGGTTTTTCCCTTCCCAATCCAAACACAAAAGGTGAAGTTTGGCTTGATGATATGGAAGGGGTAAAAACAACGACTTCACTTGGTATTTCAAGAGCAAACTGGTCCTATGGTAGTATGCCTGCTGTTATGTCAGATTCAGATGAAGATATACTTTCTTTTGCACAGGTCTTGTGGTATAATCCAAGAAATGGTATAAAGGCGGAAGACCTTTATCCTGAGCTTCCAGAACATAAAAGAAATGAAAAAAGAAATGTTTTAACCCTTGAACTTCCAGACCTTCCAGACCAAGATTGGCGATATCCTGCTCAATGCTCTTCTTATTGGACAAGTCTTTTAACTTGTATTTCAAGAAGGGGTATGGACTTATCAGAAAGTGAATATCTTGAAATATGGGCAAAAGGAGAGACAGGAATATTGCATATAGATATTGGAACAAATATTGAAGAAGATGCCCCAAGAAGAAATGCAGGAGGAGAAATCTGTGGTTTTCGTGACTCAGATAAGCCTACCACTGAGGATAAAATAAACAAGAATAATAAATTAGATGAGGGCGAAGATACTGGACTTGATGGTATTGCAGGAGAAGATGGAAAAAATGTTACTGGAGATGATGGGAATGATGATTATCACTATGATACGAACAAACCAGATGACTATTTAAGGATAAATGGGACCGAAAATGACGGAAGACTGAACACAGAAGATTTAGACCTTGATGGCTTCTTAAATAAGCAAAACGATTATTTTTCATTCAAGATTGACCTTGCCAATACATCTCCAACTATTTCAAGAGCTAATGGTTGGAAACTTTTTAGAATTCCTCTTGATGAGTTTAACAAAAAAGAAGGAACTCCTCAATGGGAATGCATAAAATATGCAAGAATCTGGGTGGATGAAATTTCTAAAGACAATGAAATTAACATTGCGGCACTTGATATAGCAGGGAGTCGGTGGAAGCATATGGGTTCCGATGGTGTCAAAATAAGTGCTAAGAATACTGATGAAAACCCTGATTATGCTTCTCCCCCAATTGAGCTTGAAAAAGATGCTTATGGCAGGACTGAGCGTGAACAATCACTTGCATTAGAGTATAATCTTCCACCTAATGATGAAGGTGGTTGTTATACCCCATATACAAAGGCAAAGGATTTTATCCAATACAAGAAGCTAAAAATATGGGTTAAAGGTGTAAATATGATTGGGAAAGCTAATCTATCTGTAAGACTTGTATGCGATGCAAAAAATTATTATGAACACAGAACTCAAATTCCAACTGGATGGGATGAAATTGAAATAGACCTTGATGAAATAACCCGTCTGAAATCAGAGAGAACTGGAGCAGATACTATTATATTTAGTAAAGAGAATTATAGAATTTTAGGCAATCCCTCTCTCACAAAGATAATGCGAATAGAGCTTGGCGTCTCGAATGAAGACTCAATTCAGTCAATATCAGGCGAAGTGTGGCTTGATGAGCTTAAATTATCAGATGTAAGGCGAGAAGGAGGGATAATGGGGATGGTCAGTCTTTCCTGTGGATTGGCAGACCTTGCCACAATAGACTTATCTTATGCGGCTAATAATCCTTACTTTAAAGATTTGGGCACTTTTATGAATCCATACCAAAGTCTTGCAACAAATTCTAATAGAATTTTAAGGTTAGGCATTAGGGGTTTTTCATTAAATAAGCTTTTACCTCAAAACTGGGGTATATCTTTGCCTTTAGCTCTTAGCTATACGACGAGTTCAAGTTTTCCAAAATATGAGACAGATTCAGATGTTAAACTTACTGAAGAAGAATCAAAAGCTCAAAAAAATTATAATCTTCAAAGAAGTGGAAGTATTAGTTTTTCAAAATCGCCCTCAAAAAATCCACTCCTCCGCCTTACACTTGACAATATATCAGCTTCTTTTAGATACAATGATGGCCATTCTCGCTCACCTATTAAAATTGATTCGTCCCTTTCTCATTCAGCTTCTCTTGGTTATCGCTATTCTCCCCCTTTACCAAGCATTAAAATTAAAGGATTTGAGATTAAATATTATCCAGAAAATATAAGTGTTACTGGCAGTTATTCCTATTCCTGGTCAACAAGATATGAAAAAGTAGATACAATTTGGACTCACCCTACCTCTACTCCTTCTGCACGAAGCGTAGGTGCACAAGGGAGTTTTTCTTATAACCCTATACGGCCACTTTCTTTTAATTATTCTATGCGTATGTCTGGCGATTTAAATATTGATAGACCTGATAAAGAGACAAGCAGAAGTGAAAATATGAATGCCACTTTTTCACCCTCTTTCTTTAATTTCATATCTCCAAGTGTAAGTTATTCAGTGGGTTATCAGGAAGACCATGCGGCTAATCTTGATTCATTAAGAAATGTTGGTGTCGGAAGTAATACTTCTTTTAGGACTCCAATTGTTATAGATAAAATAATAAAGCTTATTACTGGTCTCAGGGATGAAAAACTTGATTCTGAGACTCCTGTTGGAAGCCCACACTGGGTTTTGATGCAAATTGAGCATATTGTGAATAAAATAAGCTTTCCTTCTTTCTCATATTCAATTCGTCGTTCAAATCAAGTTGCTTCTTTATTAGAAAGACCATGCTTTAAATATAGATTTGGGATTGTAGATGAGCCTGAGGTAAAAATGGTTATAGACCCTGATAATCCTTATATATCAAGCACCGGGATTACAAGAACCTATTCCCTGAGTAGTATGGGAATATCTATTGGAAATATTTCTCTTTCTGACTCTTATAACAAAACTATCAGTATAGGAGGTGATAATAGAGTGAAATCTGTAAGCACCCGGCATCCAAATCTTTCTCTAAGAATACCAGGGCTTGAAAAATGGTTTTTCTTATCAAAGTTATTTAATTCCTTAAGTCTTTCTTCTTCCTATTCAACAGGCCAAAGTGAATCTGGCCCAGAATTGGGGGAACCAGAGAATATTTCAAAAGATAGAAATTTAAGAGGCGATTTGCAAGTTCAGTGGAAAAAAGGCATAAGCACTGGATTTTCAGGTAGTCTGACTCTTGGTGAAAATAAGACCCTTAATGCTTTAACTGAGAGTAAAAGAATTGATTACAGTCTTTCATCAAGTTACTCTTTCCGAGCTCCAACAGGAATTAAACTTCCATTCTTCAAGCATATAAGATGGACCAGTGACCTCAATACTTCTTTAGTTGCAACTTATTCAATTAACCAAAGTACTACAAAAAATATTAAAAATAGCGATTCAAATAGCCTTTCTGTGACCTCTCAACTAAGTTATAATTTCTCTACAAACATTACTGGTGGAGCTAACGTTTCATATAGTCACCAATGGAATAAGGTTCCTAAAGCAAATACAAGAACTATAGGTATGGGATTTTCCGTAGAGTTCCGTTTTTAACCCCGAACCGAAACGGTTCAGGGCAAGTAGTATGAAGGAAAAAAGAATTACCTTTCTCTTTATCTTAATTTCAACAATGTTTTTAATTCTTGTGGTAAGATTAGCTTCACTTCAATTAGTAAGTGCACAAAAATACAGGAAACTGGCAAAAGAAAATTATGTAAGACCAGACCCTGTGGATGCTCCCAGGGGTATAATATATGATAGAAATAAAAAAGTTTTAGTTGATAATATCCCAAGTTATACAATTATTATAGATTCCAATTCAGTTACTCAAAAAGAGAAGGTAGAGTTTTCCTCTCTCTTATCTTGCCTGCCCCGCTCCGACAAGCGAAGCGGGACGGAGACGGCAAACAGGAAATTAAATCCTAATTTTACACAATACACAATAAGAAAAGTGCCTTTTGAAATTGTTTGCAAATTAGAAGAAAAAAAGGAAAGATTTCCAAATATATGTATAAAAATCCAACCCTTAAGAAGGTATCATCAGGATAAAATTTTTTCACATCCTATAGGTTACATAGGTGAAATTTCAAAAAAAGAGCTTAAAATCTATCCAGAATATAGACTTGGAATATTTATCGGTAAATCAGGTATAGAAAAAGAATATGAAAAATTTTTAAAAGGGAAAGATGGAACCCGATATGTAGAAGTAGATGCTCGGGGGTATGAGCTTGAACCCTTATCTTATGTATCACCAGAACCAGGATGCGATGTTTGGCTCACCATTGATGCAGAACTTCAAGCTCTTGTATATGACATTTTGCCAAGTAGAGGAGCTTGTATTGCAATAGACCCAAAGACAGGGGAAATCCTCACATGGGTATCAAAACCTGGATTTGACCCTAACTCTTTTGTTGCTGGGATTTCTTCTGAAGACTGGGAAAAAATTTCAAAGGATTCGCTATTCCCTCTTTGGGATAGAGTAAAAAATGCCACTTATCCTCCAGCCTCAGTTTTTAAACTCGTTACCTGTGCTTGTGGGATTGAAAAAGGAATATTAAATCCTGCAACTAAAGAGCCGATTCCTTGTAAAGGAAGTATTACAATTGGAAGACGAAAATATAAGTGCTGGGAGACACATGGTTCTTTAAATCTTATAGACGCTATTATTCAGTCTTGTGATGTTTATTTTTATCAAGTTGGGATGGAACTTGGTGTTGACCCAATTTGCGAACTTGCAAAAAAATTAGGATTTGGAAAAAAAGTAGGAATAGATATACCTGGAGAATCTAAGGGTTTTATACCAACCGAGGAATGGTATGATAAAAAATATGGCAAAGGACGATGGGGTAAAGGAATATCCGCAAATTTAGCTATAGGACAGGGAGAGATATTAGTTACTCCACTCCAAATCTTATATTTCGTCTCAGGAATTGCTAATAATGGAGTTTTATATACTCCAGCACTTGTTAAAAAAATAACAAACCCGAATGGAGAAGAAGTTTTCTCTTTTACTCCTAATTCCCATAATCTTTCACTGAGTCCAAACACAATTGAAATTTTAAGGGAAGGTATGTTAGGTGTAGTGCAAGATGACAAAGGAACTGGTAGACTGGCAAATGTCCCTGAAATATCCGTAGCCGGCAAAACAGGAACAGCTCAAAACCCTGAAGGAGAAGACCATGCTTGGTTTGTAGCTTTTGCTCCTTATGAGAATCCACAAATTTGTGTAGTTGTATTTGTTGAAAATGGAGGAATGGGAGGAAGTGTTGCTGCTCCTATAGCAGGCAAAATAATTCAAGCCTACCTCAAACAACCTTTATAAATTTGCCTTGAGCTTCAGCTAATATTTGATTAGCAGAGTTTTTTGCCAAAGCTTTGCCTTGTATAATCTTTCTTGAATTTTTTGTCATACTGGCTTCTACTAAAATAGGTTTACCTACTATTGCTGGTTTTTTAAATTTGATTTCCAATGAGGTAGTCATAGTTGTAAGTTTGTTAGTATATGATTTGCAAGCCCAGGCAAGAGATTCATCAAGTAAAGTTGCAATGACCCCGCCATGAACAATATCCTTATAGCCCTCGTGCTCTTTCTTGGGAATAAAAATAGTTTTGACACCATCAGGGATTTGAGTAAATTTAAGTTTAAGTCCAATTGGGTTCTTTTTCCCACATCCAAAGCACCAATCTCTATCTTCTAATTTCATTTTAATTTCTCTTTTAATCTTGATAAAAGATTTTCAATCCCATCTCCCTTTAAGGCAGAAATGTAAATTGCATCCTCAATGGGTATTTTCTTTTTTATAAGGTCTATCTTATTTAACACAATAACTTGAGGTTTCTTTAAAATAAAGGGATTATGTTCCTTTATTTCGTTCTTCAAAGTCTTATAATCACTTAAAGGGTTTTTAGTGATATCAAGTATAAAAATTAAGATTCCAGTACGTTCTATATGCCGTAAAAAGTCAAGCCCTAACCCTTTCCCTTTGTGTGCATCTTCTATTATGCCAGGAATATCAGCAAAAGTAACTTTTTGATTGTTTATATACCTGACTCCTAAATTTGGAGTAAGAGTTGTAAAGGGGTAAGAAGCAATTTTAGGTTTAGCATTTGAAATTCTGGCAAGTAAAGTAGATTTTCCAGCGTTTGGATAACCTACAAATCCAACATCAGCAATTAATTTGAGTTCAAGTAATAAAGTTTTCTTTTCTCCTTCTTCGCCTAATTCTCTAATCCTCGGTACTCTATTGGTTGAACTTTTGAACGCAGTATTTCCCCTGCCACCTTTTCCTCCCTTTGCTACTATAAAGCTATCACCGAGATTAAGGTCTATGAGTAATTTCTTGGAATCGTTCTGTTCATACACAATAGTTCCAGGAGGAACTTTAACTATTAAATTTTCTCTATCTTTGCCACGACTGTTTTTACCTTTCCCATGACCTCCATGTTTTGCTTTTAAATAAGGAGTGTAATAAAGATGATATAAACTATTGAGATTTTCACATGCCTCCAAAATTACATCTCCACCTTTACCTCCTTCACCACCGTCAGGGCCACCCCGAGGCACATATTTTTCTCTTCTAAAACTTACACAACCATCTCCACCTTTACCCCCCTCAACTCTTATTCTTATTTGGTCAAGAAACATTTTTTGGAAATTATTTGATAGGTATTTTAGGTTTAGCTATGAATAAAGTAATCTCTTTCTTGGCAGTAAAAAAACCTGACTTTTCTTTTACCTTGAGAAAGAATATAAAGCTTTCTTCCTTGAAGTCTTTACTAACTTTGAAAATAAAATTGGTAATCTGACTTGATTTAGCAAGTATAGCACCAAGATTTTGTTCGGTCTTCGTTAAACTTAGGCCTTCAGTCTCAGTACTTAATAATACTTTTACATCTCTTGCTATTGCTTCACCCAGGTTTTGAACTTTTACTCTGAGTTTCACAGGTTCTCCACGGTCTATTATGCCGTTAGCATTTCCATCAGAATCATCTATGTTATAAACTATATTAAAATTGGGCGGAAGTAACGCTTTTGTTTTGACAAAAATCTTCTCTTTCAAGGACTGAAGTTCTGGACTACAGACCTTAATATGGATATAACTATCCCAATTTCTGATTGAATATGGAATTAAAGCTTTAAAGTCTACAACCTTTGTATCCCCGGGAGCAATCATTCCAAGAAATTTACTTTGCTCAAATGCGGCTAAATCAGTTTCCTCTGTTTCCACAAATACTTTTACCTCATCTGCGTAACCTTTACCTTCATTAATAATTTCAATAATTAAGTTGACGAGTTCACCTGCTTCAAGAATTTTATTGCTATTCTCATCTTGAATAGTAGAGGTAAATGTGAGCTTCGGTGGACCCTCTGAAGCTATTTTCCTACCAGGTGTAAAGACTGTAAAAATATAAATTTCAGTCCCTGAAGCGACTGCCAGCCATTCGCTGTTAGGTGAAAACTTCACATCCCATAACCCAGATTCAAAATTTCTTGTAGCTAATAGTTTACCTTCTAAATTCCAGAGTCTTAAAGTCCTATCAAGACTGCCTGATGCTAAGATAGGGTATTCCGGGCTAAAAGCTAAAGTTCTTACATAATTTTGATGTGTTTTTAATGTCTTAAAAAGCTTTAAACTATCTGTGTCCCAGAGCTTTATAGTATTATCTTCACTCCCAGAGGCTATAATTTTGTCATCAGGAGATATTGATACAGAATATACTCGTCCCTTATGACTCTTTAAAACACCGACATATCCCCAATCAGAAGTCCTCCATATTCTCACTGTTTTATCCTTGCTGCCTGATATTAAAAAATTACCACTTCGTGGTGAACCATCTAATGAGAGAAAAAGAGAGTAAATGAGGTCTTCATGACCGGGAAGAGTTCGTAGAAGGTTGAAATCTGGAATACTCCAGATTTTAATGGTGTGGTTTTTTCCAGCTGAAGCTAACCATTCACCAGCAGGGTCGAAACAAACTGAATAAACCCTCTCTTGATGGGTATCAATTGTAAAGTAGGGACAGGGCTTGCTCCTGTCCGATTTGAAATCCCAAATTTTTATCAATCCGTTTCTTCCACTTGAAACAATCCACAAATTATCAGGCGAAAAGCAAACCGAACGCACCTGAGAACCATGATTAAGAGTATGCAGCAATGAGCCATCTTTTATACGCCATACATTTATAATCCCATCTTTACTTCCCGAGGCTAATAGTTCAGATGAAGGATTAAAGGCAACCGAATAAATATTAGTTTTATGTTCTTTAAATACTTGAACAGGTTTCTCAGAAAGAAATATTTGCAGGGGCGTATTGCTATATGCTCCTACTGTGGCTAAAATTAACCACAAAATTGAAATCATATCACTAATTGTCCGTGACTATAAGAGTTATTAACATCTTTAATTTTAAGTTTGACAAACTTATTTCCAAGTTCAAAAGGAGACTTAAATAGGACTTTTATGTAATTTGAAGTCACTCCAACTTGATACCCATTTTTTGGTTTTGATTCTATGTGTGCTTCAAGAATTTTGTCTATGAATTGGTTCCTAAATTCTTGCCATTTCCTTTTACTCAGTTCTCTGAGAATCTTGCTTCTCTCTTTCTTGATTCCTTCGGAGACTTCATCCGTCGGCTGACGGATTAAATCCAATGCTTTAGTTCTTGGTCTTTTGGAATATCTAAATACATGTAACCGAGAAATTGGAGACTGGGAAATCAAATTATAGGTATTTAAAAACTCTTGTTCTCCTTCTCCGGGGAATCCAACAATTACATCCGCTCCTATGGCAACATCAGGAATTTTTTCCTTAATTTTACAGATAAGTTCTTCGTATTCCTCGGCAGTATACCAGCGTCCCATTAACTCAAGAATTTTATTATCTCCACTCTGAAGAGGTATGTGAAAATATTTAGAAAACTTTTGAGACTCGCTAATAAATTCTAATAATTCATCAGAAATTCCCAACCCGTTAGCTGATGGGTTGGGAGGCTCAATTGAACTAAACCCAAACCTGCGGATACCAGGTATTTTTTCAATAGCTTTAACTATATTTAATAAATTGCATTTACCAATGTTTGTTCCTGTGAGGACAAATTCTTCATATCCATTAGCAATTAGAGCCTTAATCTCAGAAATTATTTCTTCAAGTGGTCTTGACTGTGGAGTTCCTCTTGCATAAGGGACTATGCAGTAACTACAAAATTGGTCACATCCTGATTGAATTTTTACAAATGCTTTAATATGCTTTTCAAAACTTTTAATTGTCATAGGCAAAGATGTATGCAAAAACTTAAGAGCTATTTTATTGAGGTTTGGTTCAATGATTCCGACCCCAGGAATTGCTTTTATTTCCTCTATGCCAATTTTAGCATAACAGCCAGTCACGATAATAAAAGGGCGATTAGAGTCACGAGAATAGTTTTTTGCTATATTTTTTGATTCTCTCGCCGCTTTTGAAGTTACAATACAAGTATTAACTACACGAACATCTGCCTTCTCTTTATGGTCAACAATTTTAAATCCCGCTTCTTTAAACCCTTCAGTTAACAACTGCGTATCATATTGATTCAATCTACAACCCAAAGTCTCAAAACTAACTCTCATAAGAATTTAAAAATCAATCCGTCAGTTGACAAAGGTGGACAGGTGTGGCTCCCTTTTTAGTTAATTTTACATTTTGCATTTTTATAGTAATTACCTGTATTCTAACTTGATTTCTTGTTTCTCCTCAATAATTCCTTTAAGTAGACGGGTTAATAATGGGCGGGGTCTGCGAAATGTTATTATTTTTGGCTCACCAGGGATACCAGCGAGTGCACCGGCAATAAGCTTAGCATCATGTAAAGTGCCAAGTGTATCCACAAGTCCGAGTTTAAGTGCCTGTCTACCAGATAATATTCTACCATCTGCAATTTCAAGGACTTTATTGCGAGGTAATTTTCTTCCTTCTATCACTGCATCTACAAACTGATTATAAACATCATCTACTACACCTTTTAAAAGTTGTTTCTCACCAGGAGTCATTTCTCTATATGGAGAACCTATGTCTTTGTGGGGTTTTGATTTAATAACATTAAATTTGACTCCTAACTTTTTTATCAACTCAGCCACATTTGGAAGTTCCATTATCACGCCGATAGAGCCTGTCATTGTTCCTGGATTACTTACTATGCGGTCACAGGCACAGGCAACATAATACCCACCAGAAGCAGCAGATATCCCTAAAGAAGCAACAGTGGGTTTTTGAAGCTCTTTTATGGCTTTATACATTTCCTGACAGGGAACAACCGTGCCTCCCGGAGAATTAATACTTATAACAACAGCACGAATATTGGGATTTTTCTTGCATTTGTTGAGGTTTTTGATAACTTCTTCAGATGATTTAATTATACCCTTTACTTCAACGAGTCCAATTGATTTTCCAAAAGTAGTTCTTTTGCCAAAGATAGCAAAGAGTATAAACAATAAAACTATAAAAATTGAAATGCTTATCCAAACACATCTTTTCATCTTTCCTCCTGCTGACCGTTCTTATCCCGATTTATCGGGATTTAGAACAGCGTGTATCCCGCGCACCGTGTGGTGCGGGACTTTTAATTTGCAATGAATGAGTTGTCCTGGCTTTAAGAGATAGTTACGATCTGACATGCCAGAACCTCCTCTTTTTCACTTCCTATTTTGATAAAATCACTTGCTCTACGATGTTTGGAAAATTTTTCTCTTTTTATTCTACTTGATTTCCTTTTTGGCTTCCTTTTTCCCATTAAGATACTCTACTTATTCACCAATCAGTTTCATTAAAAGCTCCGTTTGTTTTTAAAATTATTATAATATTCAATCATTTCTCTGGAAACAGAAGGAGAAATGGTACTAATTGTATCGGATAGAATCTTAAATGTGATATCACCTTTTTTCTTAAGTGCAGACCTTGCTGCTTCATTGACGATCATTTCTATATCACTCGCCACGTAGTTTTCAGTAGCAGAAGCAAGAGCATTAGTTTTTATATCAGATGAAGTGGGGCGACCACTAAGGAACATATCAAATAATGCAACACGAGCATCATAATCTGGAGGAGGCACGTAGATCAATTTATCAAACCGTCCTGTACGTAGTGCTGCCGAATCTATCCTGTCCGGTCGGTTAGTAGTTGCAATTACAACGATACCTTCTCTACTACATTCACCTAATTGACTCAAGAACTCATTAACCTCCGATGAATAGTGATGATCTAGTTTATCACTGCGCTTCGGAATCATCGCATCAATTTCATCAATAAATATTATCGATGGCACTTTTTCTCTGGCTCGTCGGAATAGTCTTCCGATTTTTTGTTGTGTGCCGTGAACATAAGTACTTGCCAGGTCAGATGGCTTGACTTCTATAAAAGTGTAGTTAATTTCTTCAGATAACTTTGTTGATATAAAGGTTTTACCACATCCAGGAGGTCCGTAAAGAAGAATCCCATTAGGAAGAGAAATTCTATATTTGTCATACAAATCTTTTTGTTGTAAGGGTAGAATAATTTCAGAATAGAGCAGTTCCTTGAGCTCGTCCATCCCAGCGACCCCAGAGAAACCGCTTCCTTTCTTGATTTCTTTAATTGATTCAGGTTCACGCATACCTGTCTTTTGAACTATCGGTCTCTTTTTCCTATTTTCATAATCAAGTAAAGCACCCAAAAATTCCGTGCCATCCTTAAACCGCTGTGATTGATCATCTTCAATGGCTTTCAAAATTATCTCGTCTAATTGGCTGTCACATTGGTCATTGATAAATGATGGTTTTTGAGGCTTTTGTTTTCTTGCTTTAAGCACTGCGGTCTCCATTGTATCTATATCGTCTTCAACTCCGGTAAAATCGTAAGTCCACGGAGCAATCCCTGTTACCATTTGATAGAACACAATACCGGCTGAAAATACATCGCTTGCTGGAGTATGGAAGCCCCAGGAGCCCTCTGGTGGTAGATAGGTAACGGTGCCAGCTGCATCAGTCATGCGAGTCTTGGGATTTACCGCTTTAGCAACGCCAAAGTCTGAGACTTTTCCAATTGGCGTTGATGTGTCATACGAAAGCAAGATATTTTGGGGCTTGATATCTCGGTGAATTACAGGAGGCTCCTGCCTATGTGCAATTGAAAGCCCCGCACATATATCTCTCTGAAGAGAAAGAGCGAGTGGAAGTACAATTCTAATCTTCCTCTTTAGCATTTGGAATAAAGTTTCACCAGACACATACTCCATAGAGATAAAAAACAACTCCTTGCCGTCCTTTTTGAAGGAATTTGCCTCAAAAACTCTAACTACATTGGGATGAGTTATATGGGAAAGGATTGTAGCTTCTGAAATAAAATTTGACTGTTCTTCTCTTTTAAAAACATCTGGCTTTAAGACCTTTAGAGCCTGCAAGCCTAAGAATTTGTGCTTGACTCGGTAGACCTCGGCAAAGGCACCTGCACCAACGAAGCAATCAACAGTGTATGTGTCCTTAATCACTTCACCTGCAGTAAGCAGTATGTTTTGAGGGATTCTCTTACTCATATTTGGGTCTATAAATTGGAATACCGGTATTTGGTTCTTTTGTCTCTACCTGGCCCGGGCCTGTTTCAGGCATGAGGTCCCAAAGCTCCCGGACAATATCCTTAATCTCATCAGAAAGCTGACCACTTGCAAGTAACGAGCTTCCCTTATCAACAAGACTCATGGCTTTTGACCGGTCACTCCACTGAATTTCATCAAACGATTCATTTATATTGTATAATATGGCAGCCCACCATCTAAGGTTATCAGACCAGATGTTCCATTTCAACTGGCGTAGCTTGTTTAATACATCGTTTGCACGCTTGACATTCTTTAATTCAATTGTTTTTTCAACTTCTGGTCTTAATTGTGATAGGATTTGCTCGTCTCTATCCTTTCCGTACCTATCAACAGCTTGTTCCGTTGCGTCCAATTCTTCGGCAAGCTCATTTTCAACCTGCGGCCATTTTATACTTCTTTCAATCTCATCTATTTTTGCAGCAATTTCATTTAGTCTATTTTGAACCTCTTTACTACGGGCCTCGTCACCACACCCCTTTTGATTTAGGTCATCAATTTCTGTTAAAGTCTTTTCTAATTCATTCGGGTCAGGCCCAGTAAACTCTCCAACTTGCTGGGTTTTATTCTGTATGTCCTCCAATCTGGTTTTTTCAGCTTCAATTTCGCTGGCAAGTTCCTCTGTGCTTAAGATAGAATCCGTGTAACCCGTATCCATGACCTCGTCTATGGTTTTATCCAGATATGGTAGGTAGGCGATAACCCTGATTCTCCGTGATTCATCCATTCTAATTTTTATTTTTACTTCACTTCCTTCGGGCAATAAAGATGGCAGATTATCTCCACTAATAATTATTTTACCCATACAGGTATTTCTAATCAGTTTCGTCCCTGCCTTACCTCCCAAAACAATGATTTTCAAAACATCTGAACTATTACCCGGCCTTAAATCCTTTGGAGCAAGGAAAGTCTTCTCATGAACAGCAGGTATAGAAGTTCCTTTCTTTAGTATAGCCACCATCAGCTCTTCACCCTTCATTTCCTTTATTTCAGTAGCAAAAATACCAATATCGAGTGGTAAAGGAGTCTGTGATAGTTTAATCCCTTGTAAAATAGAAATAGAATTCGGTTCACATTCCAGTTTGCCACCTGATTCATCGAAAAGCTGAACTGAGAACCCATTCGTTGTATTTTCTATTAAATGGAGACGCACAACACCGGCACCGCCTTCAAGTTCAATTCTACCCGTTGTCCACAGCTTATCGTTTCTTGTTATCTCCGCAAAGACTTTTGATGGAACAGTACCCTTAGTCTTTTTCTTATCAACCTTAATCCCAAGTGCTATCTCTGTCTCCACTGTTGTGCCAACATCTCCTAAGGTCAACTGTATTTTTGAATAATCCCGTGGTTGTTTTTCTATCGGAATGGTTTTAGTTGAAGCATATAGCGCAGCTCCTTTAGCTACAACAGTCATTGGATCAATGGAAATATTTATTCTTGGACATATTTCGTCCTTAACTTTTTCCCTAATTGTGGGCATATAAGTACAACCTCCAACCATTAATACTGTTGCCAGGCCAGAAGGACTTAGATTATTCCGTGTCATCAGGTCTTTAGAGATATTGATTGCTCTGTCAACTATTGGGGAAATGATTTTTTCTAATTCTGAACGTTTCAACTTGATTGCCGTATCTATCTTATCACCACTATCATCCGTAAAGATTGGATCGTCAGGTGCAATGTCCCAAGCAGTCTTATCAGATAATTTAATTTTGGATTGCTCAGCATAATACTCCCATGCACGGTGAAAACTTTTTCGACGTTTTTCATTAGCTAATATTTTTTGAATAGAAAAATTTTGTTCTAAATGAGGAATAACAACTTCATCTACAATAAGCGAATCCATATTACTGCCACCCAAAAAGTTATCCCCCTCATGGTCAAGCACAGATATGATTCCATCTTCCATTTTAACAAGAGCAGCATCAAATGTTCCACCACCTAAATCAAATACCAACCATACTCCATCTACTTTTTTCTGACTTTGAAAATAAGCATAAGATGCCGCTATGGGTTCTTGAAGCAGTTCGCAATGTTCAAAACCCGCCAACTCTGCAGCTCTCTGAGTTGCTTCAATCTGTGGCTGATCAAAAGCAGCTGGGACAGTAATCACAGCAGATGTAACGTTATCGTCCCTTATCCAGCTTTTTAGTTCCTTTAGCACTTCTGCTGAGAGTTTTTCAGGAGTATAAGATTTGTTTGTATGAGAGCAGTGATAAATACGGTTTGTCCCCATCATTATCTTAAATTTTGTAAAAGTATTCTCTCTAATTTCCTCTTTTGGATTGCCAAGTTTATTATACGCTTCAAGCCCAACCAACTCCGGACGATTTTTGGGGAAATGAATACAAGAAGGCATTATGAAGGACATTCCAATTTGAAAAACACGTATATTCCCATCATCTTCTACACGGGCAATTGAAGAATTAGTAGTACCCAAGTCTATACCGTAATTAATTTTTTGTTTTGACATAGTTCCTCCTATTTAGATTTTTCTACATCTTTAGAAGACACTGCCACCTCTATTTCTCCAATATTTACCACAACGCCATTGTGGAGAATTAGTGGCGTCATCATCTTTTGAATAATTTCTTTTCCCGTCTCAATGTCATCTCGTGTAATATAGTTAACCACTTTTATATTAATAAGTCCATCCACAAATGGTTGGTCAGTGAGGTCTTTTATCACATATCCCTGACTGTTGAACTCATCCTCCAAACGGGTCAACGCATTCTTCAACGCATGAATTCCCTTAGTGTTTTCATCCATATTCTCAATTCTCTTGCGCATTCTAAAAATTTCGGCACCAACCCGTATTGGCAAAGAATGGTCAATCTCTATATCTATTTTTGGTGGTTTTTTTTCAATTGCTTCTTTCTTCATAAGAACTAATTGGTTTTCAAGTATCTCACTCATCTTGGCATCAAGCTTGATGCTTTCCTCAACAACATTGACCTTCTTGAACTTCTTCTGGAATACCACTACTACTACAATAATTACCAATAATGTAAATAGAACTGCTAAGCTAACTACAAGGAATCTGGTTAACGTATCTTTTTTGATACTTGTTATTTCTCTGCCCGTCTTTTGATTTAAGTTAATCACATTAGCTTTTAATGCATCCTGTGCAATTCTCAGTGAATCGAGTTTGTTATTCAGGCTTTGAAGTTGGCTTTTAATAGCTATTTGGTTTTCTGAGAGGTTCTTGAATTCCGTCTGAATTGAAGCTTGCCTGGATGTAATAATCTTGATTTCTCGCTGGGTTCTTGTTTCTACCTCTGAGAGTCTATTTGACAGAACTTTGAAATTTGATTCTAGCATCTTTATAATATTAACTATCGACGAGCTTACACTATCTATTCTGGCTTCAAGTTTCTCTATCCTGGATTTTTCCTTAAGGGTATTTTGTGGCTGGCTGTAACAAACCGTGCTTAATAGACATAGAAAAATTATGGTTATTTCTTTAAGTTGTATCTTTTTCATTCTTATTTAGCTCCAGTTAAGCGATTATATCGCGCAATATCGGCATTTGTTGCATCTAAAAGTCTCTTGTATTCGTCATATTTCGTTTGGTAGTCTGTTAAAATAGACTCGTGTTTCTGAAGAAGATTGTTGTAACTATCAATATTGCTGTGGTAGGTAGCTTTATTTACGTATAGCCCTCGTTCCAATTTTCTTTCTGCGTCGTTAATATCTTCCTTAAGTCTTTTTAACTGATTCTCATGCCTCTCAAGAGTACTTTCCAATAATGGAAATCCTGATTCCATTTTATTCAGTTTCAGTTTGGTGTCATCAATTTTTTGCCTCAGCATAGCAATCTCTTGGGAACTTGAACTTGCCTCGTGAGAACTTGAATAAGATAATGAAGAACTGGAATAGTCCTGATTCAAATTTGTTCCCGAGTAAAAATCCCTATCAGGACTAAACAACCAAATCATAACAGCCAACGCCACCAAGCCTAAAAGTATGCCTCCTACGACCTTTATTGTCTGAAAGTGTGATGTGCTCCGATTAATAGGCTCAAGATTTTCCAATATCTCTTCTTGTTCAGCATTTTCCCACATCTCCTCTGGTTCTGCATAGTCTGAAATGGTATTTATGGTTTTTTCTAACCTCTCTTTTAGTAAAAGCCCGGTAATAACAGTTTCAGCCATTTCACAAAGTTCCTCACACTTCTCCCAGTTATATGTATTGTTCCAATACTTAATCGCATTATCGAGTATGACTTCACCAATCTTATCACCATAATTCTCTATTAAGAAGGAGTCACCAGTTTGTTTAATCTTTTCTAAATAGGGATTGACCTTTTTAAAAAACTTTTTTGTTTTAGTATATATCTTCTCATAATCACCCTTCATATCTGAAAATTTACCACACATTTTATCGATCTCTTCGGATAGTGGTTTCACATAGTCTTCTTTAATAGAAGTAACGATTTTTGGTGACAAATCACTCTCACTTAAATCGTCAAAGAATTGTCCAATTCTGTCCAATCGGTTCTCATCAATCCATCTGAAGAGAAACAATTTTGCTGTCTGACTTATATGACTTCCAACGAATCGAGTAATTTGACCATTAGTGACGAGCTTTGACAACTTAGGGGTAATATTTTCAATCAAATGAAATAGTTGGTTTGATGAAGTAAGTTCAGCCCAAAACCTTATAGTGCCTTTTAGATGTTGATAGTCAGAATCAGATTCTTGAAAGGCTAAAATCTGTTGAAGCGTGGCTAAATTCTTTTTATGATGACTACCTTTTTGTTGTGCCGCCGCAGACCAAATTTCAACCGCCTTGTCTACATCTTCATTTTTCAGAGCATCAATCGCCAGATTATCAAATTCATCGATAACCCAAAACCAGGAGAGCAGATGCTCAAGTTTTGCACTTGGATTCTCTAACACTTGTGATGCTTCTTTTGCTGTTTCCCCATTTCGCTGGAGTTCGCCAATCCAAGGGAAATCAGTATCGTAATGAATAGTTTGCCCAATTGTAATGTGAGCTTGTATCTCATCCACCCTGCCAACAATCTCCTTTCTTGAAGCTGTGACGGGTAGACCTAATATACGAAAAGCATTCTTTCTTAAAATATCCACTTTTAACTACTTTCTTTCAAACTGACTTCTATTTTAAAAAATTACACTTACTCCCAAGAAAGTCAACAGAAATAATATAACAACGAACATTTTGCAAGGTCTACGACCAGACCGAATAGCTTCATCTCTTGTGCGAAATGTTCTTCTCTTTATTCACAGCTTCCATGATTTTGCTCTTTCACTTAAATATTGTAACCATCACTTAAAGATGCCCCAAATGAGTTTATCTTTCCTTGCCTCCCCCCCACTTTAATTTAGTTCTAAGGATTTCATAAAAATCACGGGCAGATGACTTTATTAATTTAATTTTGTAGTCTGCCTTACGAAAAACAACTTTTTCTCCTTGTTTTAACGGAACGCTTTCCTGTCCATCTATTACAAGAGCTGTATTACTACTTTTACATTCTACTTCTATAATTGAATCATTTGACATAACTATTGGCCTTGCTCCCAATGTATGAGGACATATTAAATTAAGCACAATCGCCTCTACTTCTGGATGCAGGATAGGTCCAAGAGCAGCAAGAGAATAAGCAGTAGAGCCAGTCGGGGTTGAGATTATTAAACCATCAGATGAAAACTCCGAGACATAGCTACCATTTATGTAAATCATAAATTGGAGCATTCTGCCTGCACCAGTTCCTGTGATGACTGTATCATTTAGAGAATAAAACTTGCAGTCTCTCACACTGGTTTCCAAGACCATTCTTGACTCTATTTTATAATCTGATTTAAGCAATTTAGCAAGTGCAGGATACAGGGTATCAAGAGCTACTTCTGTTAGGAATCCAAGTCCTCCGAGATTAATTCCAAGAATAGGAACTCCTGAGCTTCCCACAACTCTGGCTGTTTTTAACAGGGTGCCATCCCCACCTATGGCAAAAATGACATCGCATAGACGAGGCAGTTCTTCAAGTTTGCATACAGTGGCTTTAGGACATTTTTCTCCAAGACTAATCTGTTGATTTACAGGTTGTATCGCTTCGCCTATAAAGACTTGTTGCCTATTTTGTAGCAACCATTGAATAAGCTCAGGAACAATTGAATAGACAAGTTTTTTTTCAGGATTTGCAATAATTCCTATATGCATTTTGCTACAAGAACACGAAAATTATTAGAAAAATCTCTAATAAAGTCCACTTCTTTAAAATAGTCTAAAGCTTTATTTTCCACTTTAGATTTCTGTTCAGGTGAAATTTCTAACAAGAGTATCCCTGATGGTTTAAGATATAAAGGAGTCTCTTTTATTAAATTATAAATAAAAACCAATCCTTCCTCACCACCATCTATTGAACTACGGGATTCAAATAATCTTATCTCTGGCTGGAGAGTTGAAATAAGTGATATTGGTATATAAGGAGGATTAGAAACTATAAAATCCGCTTTTTCATTTAATTTAAATGGGTCAAGTAAATTGCCGCATATAAAATTTATTCTATTACTAACTCCAAGCATTTCTGCATTTTGTTTAGCGAGTTTAAGGTCAATTATATCAGAGACATAAGCTGTAGCTTGTGGCAATAATTTCAGGCAGGCTATTGCAATCACACCACATCCTGTGCCTATGTCAAAAATTAGTAGGGGCGTATTGTCTGCCTTGGCTCGGCGAGACAGGCGATACGCCCCTACCTGTTTCAGAAGAGTTTGAACAATGATTTCGGTTTCGGGTCTTGGGATAAAAGTAGGAGCATCAATTAGAAAATCAAAACCAAGAAAATTTACCTTATGAGTCAAATATTGTAAAGGTTCATGATTAAGTCTCCTTTTTATAGTTTTAAATATATTATCAAGTTCAAAGTCAGATAAATTTTTTCTATCTTTAGAATAAAGAGAAACTCTATTGAATTTCAAAACTTGAGAGATAAGAATTTCTGCCTCAAGTTCTGGCTTATCAATTCCCTTATTTTGCAGGGATTGAGTTGTATATTTGAGAACTTCCTTTACTTGCATTTTCTATTGCATTTATTAATTCATCAAGATTTCCATTAAGTATGGAATCAAGTTTATAAAGCCTAATATTTATACGATGGTCAGTGATTCTTTGTTGTGGGTAGTTATAAGTTCTTATTTTTTCAGCTCTTTCACCGTCTTTTATTTGTTCTTTGCGGGTAGATTGGATTTTTTCCTCTTGTTTTCTTCTTTTAAGTTCATAAAGTCTGGCAAGTAAGATGCGCATTGCCTTTACTTTGTTTTGATATTGAGAACGCTCATCCTGACAAACTACGGTTATATTAGTTGGGATATGAATAAGCCTAACAGCAGTAGAGACTTTATTTACATTTTGTCCTCCATGTCCACCTGCTCTAAAAGTTTCGGTTTTTATGTCATTGGGGTTAACTTTTATATCAACTGGCGAAGCTTCGGGAAGAACACACACAGTAACTGTAGAAGTATGAATTCTGCCTCCAGATTCTGTTATTGGAACTCGCTGAACTCTGTGAACTCCACTTTCATACTTTAGTTTTTTGTAAACATCCTTTCCTTTCACATAGTATACAATTTCTTTAAAACCCCCAATTGAGGTAGTGTGAGAATTCAAAATTTCAATTTTCCAGTGATTTTGCTCAGCATATTTTGAATACATTCGGAATAGGTCACGGGCAAAGAGAGAAGCTTCATCTCCACCAGCACTCTGCCTTACCTCCATTATTACATTCCGACTATCGTTCAGGTCATTTGGAGCAAAAAAAGCCGAAATCTCCTTTTCCAACTTTTCTTTTTCTGTTTTAAGCTCAGTAAGTTCTTCTATGGCGACGGATTTTAGCTCTTCGTCCCCGCCTGACGGCGAGGCAGGTCCGGAATGCAAAATATGTTCATCTTCAGAAATTCGAATCATTAAATCACAATGTTTATTCCAAAGGATTAGGAGTTTAGAAATCTCGTGATGCTCTTGAGATAACTCTATGAACTTTTTTCTATCCTTTAAGCTACCCACCTGCGTGTTGTCGGGCAGGTTGGAAGCAAGAAGCTGATTTAACTCCTTAAGCCTTTTTTCCAAATCTCCAATCCTATGAGCCAATTCTTTAGCCATATATTTTATTATATTCTAATCATTATAAATGTCAACTTTTTTTCTTGACAAAATTATATTTAGTGCTATTTTGTCAGTAGGAGGTAAACAATGAAAAAGTTATTATTTATTATCGGTATATTTTTAGGGTACTCTTTATCAGGAGCTCCTACTTCAACAGGAACAAGTGGACTTAATAAGATAATATCAGCAAGTCCAGAGAAGCTTGGTAGACTTAGTTATAGTTTAGGAATTTGGGGTTATACGGGTAAAAGAACGGAAAAGATAGGGTATTTAATCCCTTCGGATAGTGCTTTACCAATGAATAGATGTGCAATTTTAGATATCTCGCTTGGAATTGGATTTTCGTTTACTAATTATCTATCTTTAAATTTAAATTCCAGATATCTTCTTGATGTAATGGAAACAAATAAAGAGGTCACTGGCTCAGTATGCTTAAGTTATGGATTTTCAGACATAGAGTTAGGAATGAAATTTAGCCCCACTCAAGCTATACGATTAGCAAGTCCGGGATTCACAAAACTATTTGACTTAGGTGTCCATCCTGTAATTACTATCCCTTTGGGTGATGAACGGGAGGATATTTCAACAACTCCAGCTATTAATTCTCTTTTTGGTAAGTCTTACAGATTTAATAAAGGTGGGATACACAGGTTCTTTACTGCCGGAGGTTATACATATGGAGGTAAAGGGCTTCTCACTATTAACTTTCCAACTTATCCATCTATAAAAGTCCATATTAATGGTGGATATATGATTTATCCTCATCCTGATACCTGTAATAAGTTAAGTTATGGTGCAGGAATAGAGTTTGACTATTATAGGTTTACGCCGTTTGTGGAGGTCTATGGAGAAAAACGAGTAAATAATATTTATAATGATGGAGGTTTTTGTTTATCACCTGGTTTAAGATTTGAGACTGGTAAAAATTCATGGATTACTCTTTCAATGGATTTTAAGTTAGCAGGAGCTGATACTAACTTTAGTTCTTCTCCTCCTATAAATATCCAAAGTGGATTTGGGGCTAATCCTCCTTGGGCAATTAATTTAGCTATCTCAAAAGGATTTGATTTCATAAGACCTCCCATAGAGAAAGGAATAATTGCTGGGAAGGTTGTTGATAAAGCCACTGAAAAACCAATTGAAGCGATACTTTCCTTTATAGAGTTTGATACCACAGTAATAACTGATGAGTCTGGATATTATAAAATTGAACTTCCTGTTGGAAAAACTATGATTCAAGCTTCTCCACTTCAGGAAGGAGAATACGAGCCGGCTCCAACTGTTGCTGTCTCAATAGAACCTGACCAGAAGAATATTGTTAATTTTGCACTTGAGCGTAAGAAAGTTCCCATCTCTATTTTAACAGGACGGATTATAGATAAAGTTACTGAAACACCGTGTATGGCAACAATTTCTTTTCCTGAAACTCAGTTGCCAGAGATAAGAAGTGATATATCAGGAGTCTACAAGACAGAATTACCTCCAGGCACTTATGCAGTTGAGGTTAAGAAAACAGGTTACGCAACATTCACACAGCCTATTGTTTGCAAGATTGATGAAACAACACTTTTGAATATAGAACTTATTCCTATAGAACGAAGGGCTATTCTTGCTGGCAAGATAACAGATTATTCTATTCATAAAGGTATTCTTGCTGAAATTAAGTTCCCAGAAACTGGACTTCCAAGTATTAAAACTGATCCTGAAACAGGAACTTACAAGACAGAAATTCCCCCAGGTACTTATACAATAAAAGTAGAAGCTGAGGGCTATACTTCAGAGGGAGCAGTAATAGTCTGCGAGCCGGAAGCCACAATGATAAAGAATTTTACACTCTTTAAAAAAGAGGAAAAAATTGTCCTTAAAGGTATAAACTTTGCAAGTGGTAAAGCTACTATTTTATCATCTTCTTACCCCATTTTAGGCCATGCTGTGGAGCTTCTTGAAGAACATCCTACTGTAAAGATTGAGATTGCAGGGCATACGGACTCTGTGGGAGATGATTCATATAATCTCAAGCTCTCTCAACTTCGGGCTGAAGCGGTGAGGAAATATCTTGGAACACATGGCATTTCATACGATAGACTCACTGCCTGCGGATACGGCAAAACTCAGCCAATTGCAAGTAACAAAACTAAAGAAGGACGTGCCCAAAATAGAAGAATAGAGTTCCGCATCTTATCTAAATGATTATAGGAATTGATGCTATGGGGGGCGATTATGCCCCCCAAGTTGTTATAGACGCTGTAAAGGATATAACTGATTTAAATTTAAGGTTGATAGGAGATAAAACTCAGCTTGAAGATAAAATTGATTCAAGCAAGATTATTCATGCCCCAACTACTATAAGTATGGATGAGCTTCCTCAAAAAGCACTTAGGAAAAAAGACTCAAGCATAGCAATTGGCACTCAACTCCAAAAAACTGGACAGATTGACGCTTTTGTGGGGGCTGGAAATACAGGCGCTTACATGATATTTGCTTCCCTTCAATTAGGGAGACTTAAAGGAGTGAGACGTCCAGCTCTGGGTACTTTTTTCCCAACAAAAAATGGTTCTACTTTCATTCTTGATGTAGGGGCAACCATCTTGGTAAAACCCGAAGATTTATTCCAATTTGGAATAATGGGAGTTTTATGTATAGAAGGACTTACTGGCAAGAAGAATCCATCAGTAGCGCTTCTTTCAATAGGTGAAGAAGATATAAAAGGGAATACATTAACCCGTGAAGCTTTTAAGCTGTTACAAGATTCGCATTTAAATTTTATAGGCAATATTGAGGGACATAAGATTTTAGATGGGGTAAGTGATGTTGTAATATGTGAAGGCGTGGTGGGAAATACACTACTTAAATTTGGCGAAAGTATAATTGCAGTGACTTATGATTCAATAAAAGAAGCTATAAAGAGTTCCTTTAAAGCAAAAATTGGTGGAGTTCTTCTTGTTCCTTCACTCAAAAAGTTCTTCTCGAAAATGAATTACGAGGAATATGGAGGAGCATTACTTCTCGGAACTAAAGGCGTAACCATAATATGTCATGGAAGGTCTACTTCAAAAGCCATAAGGAATGCTATTTACACTGCAGCAAAATATGTAAAATCGGGCGTAAACGAGCACATAGAAAGTTTCTTCAGGAGACGGGAGGCTGTCTGACAATTCAAAAAATCATCTTTTATAAAGTTACCAAGGATAGAAAGAGTCCCGCACATAGATTATGTGCGGGATAAGAGATAAAAAGCCATAAGTGGATAAGTTAAAAGAAATTTTAAAATTAATAAAGAAAGGAACTTATGAAATTATTCCTGAAGAGGAATTAATTAATAAGTTAAGAGAAAACAGACCTTTAAGAGTTAAACTTGGAATAGATGCCACCGGACCAGATATTCACCTTGGGTCTGCAGTGGTTCTCCGAAAATTAAGACAATTTCAAGAGCTTGGTCACAAAGCTATACTTATTGTAGGAAATTTCACTGCTAAAATTGGCGACCCATCTGGAAGGTCTAAAACAAGGCCTCAATTAACTAATGAGCAGATTAAAAAGAATATGGAAAACTATAGACCACAGATATTTAAAATTTTATTGGAAAAGCATGTAGAATTCAAACACAACTCAGAATGGTTAAGCAAACTCACTCCAGAAAACATAATAAAAATTGCCTCTAATTATACTGTTGCTCAAATGCTTAAGCGTGATGATTTTTCAAAAAGATATTCAAATAACATTCCAATTGCAATTCATGAGTTGCTTTACGCATTGTTTCAAGCATATGACTCAGTTGCAACAGAAGCAGACATTGAACTTGGAGGAACTGACCAAAAATGGAATCTCCTTCTTGGTAGAGAATTGCAAAGAGAATTTAGGCAACCGCCACAAGTTACTATTACAATGCCATTACTTGAAGGCATTGATGGAGTTAAAAAGATGAGTTCAAGTTATAATAATTATGTGGGCATAACTGAATCCTCAAAGCAAATGTTTGGCAAGCTTATGTCAATTCCTGATACTTCAATCATTAATTATTTTAAATTGACAACCAACCTTCCAGTTCAGGAAATAAAATCTATAGAAAAAGATTTAAAAGATTCTCGTGCTAACCCAATGGATATAAAATTAAGACTGGCTCGCGAGGTTGTTTCAATGTATCACTCATCTCAAGAAGCATTAAAAACCCAAGAAGAATTTTTGCAGGTTTTTAGCAAAAGGAAATTTCCGAAAGAAATTCCAGAGTATAAGCCAAGGGCAAGAAAAATCTGGATAATAAAGTTACTTGTAGATTCAGGGCTTGTCTCGACTCGCAGTGAAGCTCGACGATTAATTGGGCAAGGTGGAGTAAAAATAAATGAAGTTCGTGTAAAAGATGTAAACCTTGAACTTAAACTCACAAAAGACTTGATTTTAAAAGTCGGGAAGCGCAAATTTCTAAAAATAAAAACTTGACAAATTAAAAATTCTATCTATAATAGCATTAATGAATAAATCACAATATCTAAATTCTAAATTACAAACTGTTTGGAATTTGGTACTTGGGATTTGGAATTTGTTTAGAAAGGGAGGTATGTGATGGGAGCAAGAGAAGATATAAGAAAACTAATTATTGAAAAACTTGGAGTGGACGAGAAAAAAGTCACTGACGAAGCACACTTTATTGATGATTTGGGAGCAGATTCTCTTGATACGGTTGAACTTGTAATGGACCTTGAGGAAAAATTTGGCTTAGAAATTTCAGACGAAGAAGCAGAAAAACTTACCACTGTTGGTGCAGCAATCAAATATATTGAGGAAAAAACGACTAAAAGATAATTAATATTAGCAGGGCTTGAAGCCCTGCCCTACAGTGAATCCGTCAACTGACGGAGACGGATAAATAAGAGGAGATTATGGGACGTCGTGTCCTTATTACAGGATTAGGAGCAGTTACGCCTGTAGGGGTATCAGTCAAGTCTTTTTGGCAATCTTTGCTCTCAGGAGTTTCAGGAGTATCACGCATCACAAGATTTGACACAACTGACTTTTCTGTAAAAATAGCCGCAGAAGTTAAAGATTTTGCCCCAAGTCAATTTTTATCTCCTAAAGAAATTAGGAGAACCGACAGGTTTGTCCAATTCGCCATAGTTTCATCACTTGAAGCGATAAGAGATGCAAATCTAAAATGTGAAGTTGAAGATTCATCTAAGTTTGGTGTTATTGTGGGTTCTGGGATAGGAGGAATAGAGACTTGGGAAAGAGAATTTAAACATCTTGAACAATCTCCAAAAAGAGTTTCCCCTCTTTTTATCCCTATGATGATAATAAATTCAGTTTCAGCAGAAGTTGCGATAAGAGCTAAGGCAAAGGGACCAAATTTTGCAATAGTCTCTGCTTGTGCCACAGCAGCTCATGCAATTGGCGAAGCTTATAGACTCATAAAATATGGTGATGCAGACATAATTATAACTGGAGGTTCTGAGGCATCTGTAACTCCTCTTGCAATTTCTGGGTTTGCCAATATGAGGGCTATCTCTGCAAGGAATGACGAACCAGAAAAAGCCTCAAGACCTTTTGACCTTAAGAGGGATGGATTCGTTGTAGGTGAAGGCGCTGGAATAATTATTCTTGAAGAAGCAAATCATGCAAAAAAAAGAGATGCAAAAGTGTATTGCGAAATTGTAGGTTGCGGGATGACTTGTGACTCACATCATATTACAGCTCCTGACCCTAATGGGGCAGAAGCAGCCAGAGCTATTAAAGTCGCATTGTCTGAAGCGAAAATATTACCTGAGGAAGTAGATTACATAAATGCTCATGGAACATCAACACCTTTAAATGATAAAATGGAAACTCAAGCTGTGAAACTTGCCATTGGTAAACAAGCAAGAAAAGTAGCAATATCATCTACTAAATCTATGATTGGACATTTATTAGGAGCGGCAGGAGCTGTGGAAATTATTGCTACTATTCTTTCTATACGGGATTCTATTGTCCATCCTACAATAAATCTTGAGTATCCTGACCCAGAATGTGACCTTGATTATGTTCCCAATAAGGCAAGAAAAATGCCTGTAAGAGTGGCTATTTCTGATTCCTTTGGATTTGGTGGACATAATGCAGCAATAGTATTGAAGAGATTTGAAGAATAGCTTTGCAGCTATATCCTTTTTTATAACAGAATTTGTTTTTGCAACTCAAGGAGAATTTTCTATATTACCAATGGCCGCATCTGATAGTACCCCTTTTGTTATAAAAGTAACAGCCTTTGGACTTGAACCAGATAGCATTTATAGATTTGGAGTGTATGTTTATGGTGGATATCCAAGTCCTGGTGCTATTTCTCAAAGATGGGCAGATGAAGACTGGAAAGGAGGGTATGCTTACACTGATTTCACACCTTATGAAACAGGAAATTGGTGTGGATGGGCTCCATTAAGGATTGTTAAAAAACCATTGGAAGAATATAATTATTATATAAAATTTAAAGTAAAAAAAGAAACTACGGATATTTTTGAATCTGCTGTCCATTTATCCGAAGGATTTCAGATTATCAATATGAATTCTGAGGGAGGCTGGCTTGCAGGAATAGTTTTTAGGGATTTGACCCTCACCACCCCTTATCCAAATGTAAATATTCTTGCAAAAAATTCTGAAAATCATATCGTCGGTGCTTATGTGACTGAAAATAATGGAATTGATGAAGAGAATTCAAATATACCGGGATATTTCTGTATTGCAGTTCCTAATGGTCATATAAATTCTTTAGAATTTCAGGATATGGAAGGTAACCCAATTGCAGGATATACTGGGATTTCGTCCCCATGGGAAATTACTCCTGGTGAGACAACATGGGTTGACCCTTTTTTAATTAAAGATTTAACATTTACACCCGAGAACCCACAACCAGGAAACAGCGTGATGGTTAATATTACCCTTTATAATCCAGCAAAAGTGATACATAATATGGAAGTAATTGCTACTTATGAAAAGAATCAAGAAAGTAGTGAAATAGGAACTGTTATGTTAGATAGCTTACCAGCATACAGTTATTCTTCTGTGAAAATAGCATGGCATCATCTAAAAAAAGGAAACTATAAAATCAAAGTTTTGGCCAAAACAGATGAATTTAACATTGAAAGGATTAACTATCTGAGAATTGGGGAACCATTAGGTGATATTGTCTTTAATGAAATTATGTATAAACCCACAAATTCAGGTGAATGGATAGAAATTATAAATAGATGTCTGAACACAATAAATATTAAAAACTGGACAATTGAAGATACTAAAACTAAATGTCCTATTGCTTCAGAAGATTATTTTATTGAACCTTATAATCTTGCGACAATTGCAGAATCTACAAGTGAAGTCTTGAGTTCAATTTATAGTTATTCTCCAGGGACAGTCTTTTGTCTCGGAAGTAAATTTCCAAGTTTAAACAACGAAGGTGATACTATTATAATAAAGGATAAGGATGGCGAAATCCAAGATATTATAAGATATAAAGATAGCTGGGGAAATAAAGAAAAAGGAGTATCTCTTGAGCGAATCAACCCTAATATTTATACCAATATCTCTGCCAATTGGGGGTCTTGTGTTACAGCTTCTGGAGGAACTCCAGGGAACACTAACTCTATTTATGCTGAACATACACCAGAAAAAGTTATCCTTTCTGTGAGCCCAAAGGTTTTCTCTCCCGAAACTTTAGGTGCAGATAAAGCAGTCATATCTTACACTCTCCCTTTCACAAAGGCTTATGTTAGACTTTATATATATGACAGGTGTGGTAGATGCGTCCGTAAACTTGTAGATAATTCTCCTTCAGGAGCAAGTTCAGAACAAATATGGGATGGCTACAATGATAAAGGAAATCTTTCGCCTATTGGGGTTTATATAGTTTACTTAGAAGCAAAAGACCAAACATCAGAAAAACTTATAAATAAAAAAGCAACTGTAATACTTGCAAAAAGACTGTCAAAATGAAATTTAAGGGATTGCAAAAACTATCAGTAATTGATTATTCTGAAAACCTTTGTGCTATTGGATTTACCGGTGGTTGCAACTTTAGATGTCATTATTGCCATAACCCGGAATTAGTAATAGGATGGGAAAAGTTACCTGATATAGCCGAAGCAGAAGTAATAGATTTTATGCAAAAAAGAAAGGGCTTATTAGATGGGCTTAGTATTACAGGTGGAGAGCCTACACTTCATCAATCTCTTTCTCAATTTATGAGCAAAATAAAAAAACTTGGTTTTCTTATAAAATTAGACACAAATGGAACAAATTCAGAAATGCTCTCTTATGTTATAGAGAAAAGGCTCGTTGATTATATAGCAATGGATATAAAAGCAACTCCAGAAAAATATGAGGAAGTAGTAGGTGTAAAAGTCAATATCTCTGAAATTGAAAAAAGCATAGAAGTAATAATGAGAAATAAAATAGACTACGAATTCAGGACAACAGTATTTCCGCAGTTCTTTGGAGAAAAAGATGCCGAACAAATTAGTAAATGGCTTAAAGGAGCAAATAGGTATGTCCTTCAAAAGCCTCGTGTAATTAAAACACTTAATGGAAAACTTAAAAAAGCAAAACTTTATACAGATTCCGAATTAAAAGAACTGGCTCAACTATTACCAAATTGTATGATAAGATGATATTCAGAAGCCACAGTCCCGCACATAAATTCAAGAATTGGAATTTGACAATTATGTGCGGGACAGTAGCTTAAGGAGGAAAGATGAAGAAGTTAAGACAGGTGAATATTCCCTTAAAAGATATGCCACACCAGTGGTATAACATACTCCCGGATTTACCAGTGCCTTTACCACCACCTAAGGACCCGGATGAAGGTCCGTCACGACTTGCAAGTCTACCTAAACTTATGATAGGTGAATGCTTGAAACAAGAGGCATCTCAGGAAAGATGGATTGATATACCCGAGGAACTAATTGATATTTATGCTCAAGCAGGGAGACCAAGACCCCTTTTTAGAGCTTTGAATCTCGAAAAAAAGCTTGATACTCCAGCAAGGCTGTATTATAAAAGCGAATTTTTTTCGCCTACAGGGAGCCATAAAGCGAATACTGCATTAGCACAGTGCTATTATGCCAAAAAGCAAGGATTTGAACGTGTTACCACTGAAACAGGTGCCGGTCAATGGGGAACTGCTCTTGCTTATGGGTCAGCGGTGGTTGGACTTAAATGCACCGTATTCTGGGTCCGTAGTGTATACAACTGGAAACAAGACCGTAGAAGGTTTATGGAACTATTAGGTGCAGAAGTATTTGCCTCTCCATCACCTAAAACCGAGAGCGGGAAAAAAATATGGGAAAAGAATCACGAACATGTCGGTTCTCTTGGAATTGCTATCTCAGAAGGATTAGAAGACTCAATGCGCGACCCAAAAGCAGTGTATTGTCTTGGTTCTGTGTTAAACCATGTTCTCATGCACCAAACAATAATTGGGCTTGAAACGCAAAAACAGTTTAAAATCTTTGATGATTATCCCGATATTGTAATCTCTTGTTTTGGGGGCGGGTCAAATTTTGGTGGTTTTGCACTACCATTTGTTGGAGATGTCCTCACAAAGGGGAAGAAGATAAAGTTCATCGCTGCTCAATCTGAGGTAGCTAAGAATCTTCAAGGTGAATACAGATTTAATTTCGCAGATTATGCTGAATATACTCCACTCCTGAAGATGTATACCCTTGGACATAAGATAGAGATGAAACCTATATGGGGAGATGGGTTACGCTATCATGGAGCTTCTCCTATAATTAGTCTACTAAGAGATAAGGGCTACATAAACACGATAGCTTATCCTGCAGATGAGAGATATGTTTTTGAGAAGGCACAACTTTTCACTCAAGTAGAAGGTTGGCTACCTGCACCTGAGTCTGCTTATTCAGTCGCTTGTGCTATAGATGAGGCATTGAAATGCAAAGAATCAGGTGAGAAAAAGGTAATTGCCTTCAATATATCAGGACATGGATTCCTGGATATGCCAGGCTATGAGAAAGTGCTTGGGCTAAAATAAATAGGGGAAGAAATGGCAGAAATAATGCTTAAAAAGGTAGCTCCTTGTAAAGCTGTAGTTATTGAGGGTCAGGGACCATATGATAAGGTAGGTCCTATCTTTAGAGAACTCTTTGAATGGCTATCAAAAAAAGGTCTAAAACCAGCAGGACCATCCTTTGGAATATATTATGATAATCCGGATGAGGTCCCACCAGAGAAATGTAGATACAAGATATGTTTTCCAATTGAAATTCCTGTCTCGCCGACAGGCGGGGAAATTGCAGGAGATGAGAGAGTGAAGCTCAAGGATATCCCTGGTGCAGAGATGGCTTGTATTGCTCATTATGGCTCTTATTCTAAAATAGGTCCCGTATGGGGAAAACTCTGCGAATGGATTGACAGGGAAGGTTATAATTGGGCTGGTCCAGGGAGAGAAGTTTATATCAAATGCCCTGGCATGACAGAAAAGGAAGAAGAACTTGTTACAGAAATACAAATTCCAGTCAAGAAGAGTTAACAAAAAAATAACCACACCTGCCTGCCGTAGGTAGGGAGGACACAGAGTTTACAAAGAAAGAAAAAGGCATTTATAATTTAATATTGTGAAAGTATTGTTATCAGGTAATGAGGCGATAGCCAGAGGTGCGTGGGAAGCTGGATGCACAGTAGCCTGCGCATATCCAGGAACTCCATCAACCGAGATACTTGAAAATATAGCAAAATACAAAGAAATTTATGCTGAGTGGTCTACAAATGAAAAGGTAGCTTTTGATGTAGCATCAGGAGCCTCATTTGCTGGAGCACGAGCCCTCGTTGCGATGAAACATGTTGGACTTAATGTTGCCGCAGACACATTCTTTACAATGAGTTATTCTGGAGTAACTGGAGGACTTGTTGTTATTTCTGCCGATGACCCTGGTATGTGGTCATCCCAAAATGAACAAGACAATCGCTGGTATGCACTTGCCGCTAAAGTCCCAATGCTTGAACCTTCAGATTCGCAAGAAGCAAAAGATTTTGCACGTATAGGATTTGAAATTTCTGAAAAATTTGATACCCCTGTGTTGATTAGGTTGACCACAAGAATATGTCACTCTAAAACTTTAGTTAAGCTTGGAGAAAGGAGAGAACATCGACCTACAGGTTATAAAAAAGACTCACAAAAGCGTTTATTCCTTCCAGTAAATGCCAGAATAAGGCACACAATTATTGAAAAACGGCTAAAAGAACTTAAAAAATATAGTGAAAAATTTCCTGGGAATCAGATTGAGTCAGTAAAATCTCAGACAGGTATTATTACATCAGCTATAGCTTATCAATATGCGAAAGAGATATTTCCAAATGCATCTTTTCTTAAACTGTCTATGACTTATCCAACTCCTGAGAAATTGATAAAGAAATTTGCCTCTCAAGTTAATAAATTATATGTAATAGAAGAAGGAGACCCATTTCTGGAAAATGAGATAAAAATGTTAGGAATAAAAGTTATAGGTAAAGAAAAAATTCCTGTGTGCGGTGAACTCAATCAATTTATAGTTAGAGAAGCTATCAAGCCATCAAGCCATCAAGCGACCAAACATCAGATTCCTAAGCCTCCACCTAGACCCCCTGTTCTTTGTCCTGGCTGTTCACATCGTGGTGTTTTTTATGTCATAAATCAGCTTAAACTTCATGTAACGGGTGATATTGGTTGTTATACTTTAGGAGCACTACCACCACTGAATGCTATGGATACCTGTATTTGTATGGGAGCATCAATTGGACATGCTCACGGACTTGAAATAGCTCTTAAAGATAAAATAAAGGGCAAAGTCGTTGCAGTAATCGGGGATTCAACATTCTTTCATGCAGGTATACCCACACTTATAAATGTTGTCTATAATAAAGGAATATCTACTATAATCGTGCTTGATAACCAAACAACTGCCATGACAGGACATCAAGCCCATCCAGGAACAGGTAAAACACTTAAAGGAGAAAAGGCACGCATAGTAAAGATTGAGGAAGTAGCTAAGGGTTGTGGAATCAACCATGTTTATATAGTTGACCCATACGATTTGAAAGCTACAAAAGAATTAATAAAAAGGGAAGTTAAGCGAGAAGAGCCATCGGTCATAATTGCCAGACATCCCTGTGCATTAAGAGTAAAACCTGAACCACCTCTTAAGGTAATTCCAGATAAATGCACCGGTTGCATGCTTTGCATTAGACTCGGCTGCCCAGCAATTACTATGCGCGACGACAAAGCCTGGATAGACCTATTACTATGTGACGGATGTGGAATGTGCAAACAAGTATGTGTCAAAAACGCTATAAAATGACTAAATCTATTCTTATTTGTGGTGTTGGTGGGCAGGGAATATTACTTGCATCCGATATCCTTGCTCTTACAGCACTAAAATCTGGATTTGATGTTAAGAAGAGCGAAGTTCACGGAATGGCACAACGAGGAGGAGCTGTTACATCTGCTGTTAGATTTGGAGCCAAAGTTTATTCTCCACTCATAAGTGAAAACGAAGCGGATATAATACTTGCATTTGAAAAACTTGAAGCTTTAAGAACAATTAAGCATTTAAAACAAGGTGGTATATACATTATAAATAATTATGAACTTCCTCCCCTATGCGTTTCAGCTGGTGAAATAGAATATCCAACAAACATTATTCCACAACTTAAAAAAGTAGCTAAGGAAGTTATTCTTGTAGACGGACTATCTCTTGCGAGGCAAGCTGGTAATCCAAGGACTGTTAATATTGTTCTCTTGGGAGCACTTGCCCAAAAACTTAATTTTCCAAAAGAAAAATATTTTCAAGTAATTGAGCAAAGACTACCTGAAAAGACCTGGAAAGTGAACAAAAAAGCCTTTCTTCTTGGTTTTTCTATTTAAGGCTATTTGGAAAATAGGAAGGTCATTTTTTTCTTGACATAAAATAAACAAAACATGTAATTCAAAATAAAAGGAGGGTATTATTATGTACGGAAAAATTAAGCAAGACCTGCAAAAGGAACTTCAATCAATCCGTGATGCAGGATTATACAAGGAGGAGAGAATCATAATGACTCCTCAGGGAACAGAGATTGAGGTTAAGGGTGGCAAGAAGGTTCTTAATTTTTGTGCTAACAATTATCTTGGACTTTCAAGTCATCCAAAGGTAATTGAGTCAGCTCATAAAACTCTTGATGAATGGGGATTTGGGATGAGCTCAGTTCGTTTTATATGTGGTACTCAAGACATACACAAAATATTAGAGAAAAAGATATCTGACTTTCTTGAAACAGAAGATACAATACTATACGCTGCTTGTCTTGATGCCAATGGAGGAGCATTTGAACCTCTGCTTGATAAAGAGTGTGCCATAATTACTGACCAGCTCAATCATGCATCTGTGATTGACGGTATTCGTCTATGCAAGGCACAGAGATTCATATTTAATCATGCAGATATGGACGATTTGGAAGCAAGATTGAAGGAAACACAAAATATGAAATATCGGTTAATAGCTACTGATGGAGTCTTTTCTATGGATGGCGATATTGCCAAATTAGATGAAATATGTGACTTAGCTGATAAATATGGTTCTATGGTGATGGTTGATGATGCTCATGCCACTGGATTCATGGGGAAGACCGGTCGTGGCACCCCAGAATATCGTGGTGTTATGGGAAGGATTGATATTATTACATCAACTCTTGGCAAAGCACTTGGTGGTGCTTCAGGAGGCTTCGCAACAGGACGCAAGGAGATAATTGAACTTTATCGCCAGAGAAGTCGCCCGTATCTCTTTTCAAACACTTTAGCTTCATCAGTTGTAGGTGCTTATATAGCTGTATTTGACCTTTTGTCAAAAACAACCGAACTAAGAGATAAACTTGAAGCAAATACAATGAGGTTTAGACAAAAGATGACAGATGCTGGTTTTGATATTAAGCCGGGCATTCATCCTATTGTTCCCATAATGTTAGGTAAGTTTGAGAATGACGCTAAACTCTCTCAGGATATGGCAAAAGACTTATTGGATGATGGCATATATGTTATAGGCTTTTATTATCCTGTAGTTCCACGGGGTCAGGCTCGCATCAGGGTTCAATTATCAGCTGCTCATACATTTGACCAAGTAGACCGTGCAGTAGATGCCTTCACAAAGGTAGGCAAAAAATACGGCGTCATATAAAACCACGGATTATACAGATTGAAGATTTGAAATTTGAATTATGCAAACACGCAAGAGTTGGCGAGAGAAATTGGAAAAAGAGCAGGGATTACCAAAAATAGTTGATATTCCGCCTAAAATGATAAAGAGATTGGGACAAGGGAAAATGCTTATCCCAAAACCTTGTAAAAACTGTAGCAATGGAACATACGCACTGGATGAAAGAAGCACTTAAAGAAGCTGAATTAGCAAAAGAAGAAAAGGAAGTTCCTATAGGTGCAGTTATTGTCCTCAACGACAGAATAATAGGGCGTGGGCATAATCAAGTTGAATCCCTTAAAGACCCAACAGCACATGCAGAAATAATTGCCATAACAAGTGCTTCTCATTCTATTAATAATTGGCGATTGAATAATGCAACCTTATATGTAACTTTGGAGCCCTGCCCTATGTGTGCGGGAGCAATCTTTTTATCAAGAATCTCAAGATGTGTATTTGGAGCAAAGGACCCAAAACTTGGGAGTTTGGGCAGTGTTTATGAAATTAAAAGTCCTGAGATAAAGATTATTTCTGGAGTTCTTGAATCTGAGTGCAAAAAATTATTAAAATCTTTTTTTAAAAACAAACGAGTTTAACTATTTCCTGCCTTACCTGCGAGTCAAGGCGGGGATGTATTATGAAAAGACAAGTTCACGGATTATCCAGATAATACAGATTTAGAATAAAATATCCTTTCTATTCCTGTAAGTTCTGCGTAATCTATGAACATTTTTTTAAAGTATATCTTTAATCCGTATAATCTGTGAAATCCGTGGTTCTTTTTTTCTTGACAGATAGAATTTATTAGGATATAATTTAAAATCTCTTTGGAGGGGTGGCCGAGTGGACGAAGGCGCACGACTCGAAATCGTGTTCCCTTTATGGGGACGGGGGTTCGAATCCCTCTCCCTCCGTGCGAACACAGATGAGAATACTGATAAATATAGGTAATATTAAATATCAAAAATCCCCGCCTGCTAAAGTCCCGATAAAATCGGGACGGCGGGCAGGAAATATTAAAACGACAAATAAAAAATTAAAAAGTTCAATATAAATTATACGAATTATGAAAAAATTCAAATCTGTGTTTATCTTTTTAATCTGTGTAAATCTGTGTGCTGTTTTGAGTTTTTCAAGTTGGGCAAGTGAGCGGGCTCAATTTAAGAAATTAAAGGAGCTTGGAACAAAGAGGGTAAAATTTGTAAATCAAAAATTTGACAAGCTCTTTAAAGAGAAACCTGAACTTAAAAGATATATTCGTCAACCATCAAAAAGAAATTTACTTGAAGGGATAAAGAAAAGAAAATTGGGTCCTGGGCCTGATACTCTTTATGTTCTTGCTATAAGGATTGAATTTCAAGAAGATACGACTTCACTAACCACTGGAAATGGATTAATGGATATTGAGGGCAATGAGTTTCCTTATGATTCGCTTGGCTATATAAACGGGAAAAGAGATTCTCCATTTGATTCCATATCTGGGAATAAGGGCTATCATAATCTTTACTACGACCCACCACATACCAAAAGATATTTTGAGCATCTGATGGAATCTTTAAGAAATTATTGGTGGGATAACTCTGGAGGTAAATTATATATAAAGTTTGATGTTGTTCCTGATGGAGACAATGCAAGTTATAAACTCCCTTATAAAATGACTTATTATGGCGACCCTGAAAATTATGTTCAAGGTTTACTTACTCTTTTTAGAGATGCAGTTCTTACTTGTGATGAAGATACTTTGGTAAAGTTCAAAAATTATGATGCTGTTATCCTTTTTCATGCTGGTTCAATGTGGCAGACGGATTATTTCTGGGATTCTCCTTGTGATATTATTGCTTGTTTTGTAGCTAATATTGATGAATATTTTGGAACTCCTGTCTGGGTGGATGATGGCACAGTCGCAATTACAGAGGGTATAATTTATCCAGAGACTGCATTTCAAGATGGTATGTCAGGTTATCTGCAGGGCGGATTAGCTCATGAGTTTGGGCATCAATTAGGGCTATATGACTTATATGACACTTGGGGTGAGACAATGGGTTGTGGAGGCTGGGCTTTAATGGGAACAGGAAACTGGAATTTAAATGGATTATTGCCTCCGCATACTTCAGCATGGCATACAGAAAAACTTGGCTGGATAAAGCCAGAAATTCTTGATAAAGACACTACTGATATAAAAGTCTACAGAATGGGAGGTAATGACACCACAAGGACTAAACTTTATAAAGTGCCAATAAATACAAAAGAGTATTTTTTAGTAACCGAGAGATTTGCATATCATTCACCTGATACATCAGTAGACTCGTTCTGGGTTTCCCCGGATTCCATTTTTCATTTTGATTCCACTGGTATAAGGGTATGGAAGGACGGAGTTCTTATAAGATTTGATGATTATGATTGGGGGACACCCTGTGATACAATGGCTGGTGGGCTTGCAATATGGCATATAGATGAGGATAAAGTTGCCCGTGATTCCTTGATGAATGAAATAAATGTTGGTTCCCCAAAAGGTGTAGATATGGAAGAAGCAGATGGGATTCAAGATTTCGAGACTCCTTGGTGGTTGGCAACAAATATGGAGGCTTTTTTCTATGGCACACCATGGGATGTTTTTTACGAAGGGAACTTAGATAAGTTTACACCAATTACAAAACCAAATACAAATAATAATAAAGGTTCAATGTCACATATCTCTATTTATAATATTAGCAAATCAGATACTGTGATGAGCTTTTCTCTTAAATTTGACTGGAGATATGCAAGTTTTCCAGTAAAATGTGGTGACTTTTTTGATGTAAACTCACCAAATATTATAGAGGTTAATGGCAAAAAGCTAATTGCCTGTAATGTTATGGATACTCTCAATGGTGGTTATACATTTGTATGCAATGATAGCGGTGGAATTAAGTGGAGTTATCAACCTGTGGATGCTGGATATGGTGCAAATATTTTTTCATCACCGGCAATAGGTGATATAAATGGGGATGGCATTCCAGATGTTGTTTGTGGTGCATATTTTGGACGTTGGCGAGAAAGTAAGAAGACTTTTTATTCACGAAGGCTAAAGCCTTCGGCTACATCTTCTTTCAAAATGGCAAAAGATAGTGTACTTGAGGTATGGAGCAAAGTATATGCATGGGATATATTATCTGGAAATATACTTCCTGGATTTCCAACCACTGATACAATACGAGATGCAATAATTTCTGCACCTCTTTTGGCAAATATTGATACTATTGAAGGTAAAGAAATTTTTATAGGCTCAGATGATGGCAAACTTTATGCCTGGGATGGTAATGGGAATTCATTGGCTGGGTTTCCTAAAAATTTACATCAATATATATGGACAACACCTGTTTATGATTCTTGTGATACGGTAATTTATGCTGTTTCTTTTGATGGCAGAATATGGGCAATAAAACCAAATGGTGACACATTATGGACTGCACTTGAGCCACACCTCCCCCCTACTACTTCATCTCCTGTAGTCGGTGATATAAATGGAGATGGAAAATCAGAAATTATTATATCTACTGGAATAGGTGAAGTTTACTGTATAAATAACAGTGGTAAGACTATCTGGAGTCGCAGTTTAAAAGATACTTCTTTTTATTCATCACCAGCTTTAGCTGATATTGACGGTGATTCTCTTTTAGACATAATATTAGCCGCAGGAAATAAGATTTACGCCTTTAATAATAATGGGGCAAATTTGCCTGGTTTTCCAATCGAAACAAAAGTTAGTGAGTCCTTTCAGTCATCTCCTGTGGTTGGGGATATAAACGGAGATGGAAGACTTGAAATTGTAATTGGTTCTCCAGATGGTGAACTTCTTGCTTATACTAATAAAGGAGACCTTGCCTCTGGATTTCCATTATCAGTTGGGGGTAAAATTTATTCAACCCCAGTTCTTGTTGACATTGATGGTGATGAGTTACTTGAAATTATTGTAGGTTGTGATGACGGCAAACTTTATGCCTGGAGTCTTGGAAATTATGGTGCTTTACCTTGGGCCATGCTTCATTGTGATGAGTGTAATAACGGTATCTACAAGCTTACTCCAACACCTCCAATAATTCCAACTAATGTATTCAAAGAAAGTCCTTTTTATATATATCCAAATCCAGTCCACAGTTGGGGAAGGATAAAATATTTCAGCGGCTCTGCGAGCTCGGTGAACATAAAAATAATCAATATAGCAGGTGAAATAGTAAAAGATTTTGAGGGTAAAATTGGGGAAAAGGGCTCTATAGAAGTTCCACTTCCTGACCTTGTGAGTGGCATTTATATATGCCGTATTGAAGTCAAGGCAGGGAGTGAGAATTTTGTAAGGTTTAAGAAATTCGCAGTCGTAAAATGAAGAACCACTCGGTGGTGCTCGTTCCGATTCGTCAGAGTGAAAAGGTCGTGGTGAACCACAGATTAACACAGATTATACAAATAATGTTAATATTTTTAAGCACTGCAGTTTATGGAGTAGAGGAATTAAAGCCTCTGGATTTTCCACCCGAAATTGTACTTGAGCCTAAATCTCATAAGAAAGCAATAGCTTTATCTTTATTGGTTCCAGGACTTGGAGAACAATATATGGGAAACAAGAAAGATGCTATAAGAGCTTATTTGATAGAAGGCAGTATATGGTTCACTTATTTTGGCTTCAGGTGGTATGCTGGAGTTCTTAAAAATGATTATATGCTCTATGCTCATGCAAATTCAGGAGCTAAAATGGGAGAAGGTGGAGATTATTACGATACAGTTGAATGGTATGAAAGTTTAGATGACTATAATGAATATATTAGACAAGAAGCAAGAGAAATTTATCCTAAAGATAAGTATCCAGAAGATGCCAGAGAACGTCAACTCAAATATATTGAAGAAAACAGTATGCCTGAAAGTTTAAAGTGGGATTGGTCTATCTCAAACGGAAAATGGAAAGGCTATCGGAACTTAAGAAAAGAGAAGAGAGAAGTTCTTCAAAGAGCAAGTTATTGTGTAGGAGCCGCCATATTAAACCGCCTTATAAGTGCAATAATTGCTTCCCACGAACCACCAAGATATGGATTAATAATAAAACCCAACGGATTCAAAGTCTTTTTTACATTAAAATAGTAACTATGAAGCCACAAACTATGCAAATGTAAAAATTAAAATGCAAATATTGAAATGTCAAATCAAAATTTAAGAAGAGCCACGGATTTCATTGATTAGAAAAAAACATTTTAATCTGTGCAATCTGTGGCATATTTTTGCACTTACTAATAATGAGACAATTTTTTGTTCGGAATAAGAAGCTTTTGATTAGCTGGGTTATTATTGGTATTGTCATATTTATATTTTTACATTTTGGGCTGGATAAGAAGATTATGGCTTTTGGTGTAATTGTGTTTGGATTCTTTACTCAAGCTTTTTCTGGACTCTTGAGCACTATTAACCTTATTCCTGTGGTAGGTCCATTTATAGTAAAAATAGTCTCTCTTCCCCTTATTTGGATTGCAAATGGATTTGCTTATGTAGTGACTCTTTTAGTCTTGAGAAGGGGACACAAGATAGATATATTTAAATCAAGAGTTCTTATCACGGCATTACTAATAGGAATAGTTTTGGGTTTTATTTTAGGCAAACTATTATGAGCCACAGATGAACATAATATTAAATATCAAAAATAAAATATCAAAATGACAAATCAAAAATTAAAAATGAACCACAGAGGACACAGAGAAAAATCTTTATTTTGGCTGCAGGCAGGTCTGTGTGCTGTTTTAAGTCTTTTAATTGCTACATCTGTATTTGGGGAAATTAGGGTAGTTGAGTCAGGCTCTTCAGGGCAGGCAATTCAGGATTCAATAAATATCTGTAATGCCTATGATACTGTGATGGTTCAGGATGGAAGATATTTTGTAACTATAAATACTGCCACTGATAAAGGTTATATTGGTCTTATTATGCGTGATTCAATCTGTTTGATGAGTGAGCACGGCGCATCCGCCTGCACACTCGATGCTGCTGATACATCCGGTACTGCCTTTCATGTTATCTGCTGTTCATTTGATGATAATTCTTCTCGTGAAGCAGTGATTCAAGGGCTTACTTTGCAGGGTTCAAAAGGAAGTGGAGTCATTCGCTGTAGCTATTCCTCACCTACTATTAAACAGAATATCATCCAAAATAAGTCAGGAGGGGGAATTTATTGTTATTTCTCATCTCCTGTTATTCAGCAGAATATCATTCAGGGCAACTGGGCTAATCACGGCGGTGGAATTTACTGTAGCATTTCCTCACCTTTTATCAAGTATAACCTCATATGTGATAACTCATCAGACTACGGGGGAGGGATTTACTGTGATTATTGGTCCTCACCTATTATTCGAGGTTGTGTAATATGTGGAAATCAAGCTTGGTGGGAAAGTGGTGCTATACGCGTTGGAGTATATGACAAGATATTTATTGACTCGTGCTTTATCACAGATAATGGAGCAAGATATTTTTCAGAAACAGGATTGGCTTATTTGCCAGACGATGCTGATACACTTAAAATAAACCACTCCCATCTTTATTATAACACCTTCCAACCAGATGCAGAAATTGACAACAATACAAGTATTACTATTCCACTTGAGAATAACTTTTGGTGGTTTAAAGATACCACTACTATTCAGAATTTGATTGAAGGACCTGCAGATATTATGCCTTTTAAGAATGATTTTATTCCAGGTGTCCCTGGGGAACCTACATCTATAGATTCTGTTAGGAACTACGATAATACTTATTCTACAATAATAGATTCTATAGGTAATGACCCTGACACTTTATATCTCTGTATCTATGGAACTGATAGACTCTCTTCTATTTGGGAAGCGGCAATAGCAATTGTAAAATCAAGTATCTATACTGGAGGTATTGCTGTTGCTTTAATTGAGACTGATACAAATTCAGGAATATATGAGGGTAAAGCAATAGTTAAAACTTCTACAGGAACAGGTAATATTCGCGTAGATGATATTTATCAAACAATAAGAGTTAATTCATCAGGAGATACAATTACAATAACTGCAAATATGGACAGTTTAAAAAGTTTCAGTATCGGTTATCGTGCTACCCCAGGTGTGGAAGAAGCAAAGAGTCCAGAGTTTAGAGTTCAGAGTTTAGAGTGTTATCCAAACCCCTTTACTACAGTGGTTAGGGTTCAGTGCTTAGGGATTAGTGAAGGACAGAAAGTCAGTTTAAAAATTTACGATTTAAGCGGGAGATTGGTTAAGTCTTTCCCACTTACCACTAACCACTTACCACTAACCACTGCCGTTACTTGGGATGCAAGCAATTATCCATCTGGTATATATTTCATTAAGCTTAAATCAGGAGAATACAAAATAGTAAAGAAAATATTGTTGATAAAATGAAACCCCAGATTTGTGTAATGAAAGGAAAAAGGGGAAACAGGGAAGAAGGGAGAAATTTAATATATCCCCTTTTCCCAACCTTTCCATTTTCCCTTATTTACACATTTATTCGTTCAATTCGCCCCGCACTTATACATAAGTACGGGGTAAATGTAATTCGTGGTTCATTACGACCTTTACCATGGAGTGGTTTATTTTTGGTCTTGCTTTTTATTCCTGCAGTTGCAAATGCTCAATATTGGGAATTTGGACAAAATAAGGTTCAATACAAGAATTTTGATTGGAAAGTAATAGATACAGATGAGTTTAGTATCATTTATTATTCAGGTGGAGAAAGATTAGCAAAATTTGCTAACCAGGTATTACTTGATTCTTATAAAAGATACTCTCAAATTCTTTCTTATACTCCAAAAGAGCCAATTCCTGTTATTATCTATAAATCTCACAATGATTTTGAACAAACAAACATTACTCTCTCTTTAATTGATGAAGCTACTGGTGGATTTACAGAGATATTTAAAAATCGTGTTGTTATTCCCTTTGATGGTTCTTATGAGAAATTTAGACATGTTTTAGCTCACGAACTTGTACATGCGTTTCAATTTGCCATATCACAAGGGACAGGAATTGCATCTATATTACCAAAAATTAATTTATTTGCTGTTCCACTCTGGTTTATAGAAGGGATGGCTGAATATTTCTCACTTGACTGGGATGCTGAATCTGATATGGTTATCAGAGATGCTTTATACTATAGTCGGCTAAAGCCAATTCAACAACTTGAGCTTATAGCAGGGTCTTATCTTATGTATAAAGAAGGACAATCTATTTTGAAATTTATTGCCGATAGGTATGGTGAAAGGAAAATAGGAGAAATATTTCACAAAATTGGAGCTGCTGGGGGATTAAATAAGGCATTGCAGGCTGTAATTGGAGTAGATACAGAAGAGTTAAATAGATTATGGATGAACGACTTAAAAAAGAGATATTGGCTCCAATGTGCTGAGCTTGAAGAGAGTCCAGTTAATTCCAAAAAGCTAACAAATCATAAGAACTATACCTTCAATACTGCACCAAGTATTTCCCCTGATGGAACTGAGATTGCTTTTCTATCTGACAGAGACGAATATGAAAGTTTGTGGCTTATGTCAAGTATTAACGGAAGAATAAAGGATAGACTATTAAAAGGAGGAAAATCAAAAGGATTTGAATCCTTGCATATTATGCAGGGAGGAATTAGTTGGAGTCCTGATGGCAAAAACCTTGCTTTTGTGGCAAAAGGAGCGGGTAAAGATATATTATACATTATGAATGTGCATCAAAGAAAAATAATAAAGAAAATTCCCTTCTGTCTAACTGATGGTTCACCACGAACTTTTCACTCTGACGAATCGGAACGAGCACCACGGAGTGGCAGGCAGGTTGAACTTGACCAAATTTCCTCTCCTTCTTTTTCACCAAGCGGTCAAGAAATTGCTTTCAGGGGATTAAAAGATGGAAAGGCGGATATCTATGTATTAAATATTAATACTGGGAATCTCAAACAGCTCACATCAGATGAATATGATGACCTAACTCCAAGCTGGTTACCTGATGGAAAGTTTATTGTTTTTACATCTGATAGACCTTTAGAGGGTGAAAACTGGCACTATGGGTATTATACTATCTTTAAGGTAGGGGCACATGAATTGCTCCTACAAAAGCCTGTGCCTCTTATCAAAACACGAGCTACTTATGTAGCTTCGCCTATCTGGTTTCAGGATAAAATTTTATTTGTATCTAATCAAACAGGAGCTAATAACCTCTATATATTGGATATTGAATCTTCTGATATTATTCAACTTACTAATGTTGTTGGAGGAGTGTTTACACCTTCAATTTCAAAAAATGGAAAATATTTAGCTTTCAGTCTTTACACAAATGGGGGTTGGGATGTATATCTTATCAAAAAACCATTCCAGAAAGGTTTTGAGTATAGACCTCTTTCAATGAAATCAGAATTTGATAGACAATATGTTGAGGTAAAAACTGATACTTCTATTCTTAAAGTAAAGAAATTAGGAATTCGTTTTACACCTGACTGGGGAGGTGGGGCTATCTCTTATGTTTCTGGATGCGGAATATTAGGAAATTTAAGACTGGCAGTTTCTGACTTACTTGGAAACCATAGATTTTATCTTGAAACTAATTCGCCTGAAAATCTTGCTGCCAATTATTATCTAAGTTATTTATATCTTCCTAAAAGATTAGATTTTGGAGGAGCTATTTTTAAAGAAGAACATTGGTTTTTAATTGGAGATACATTAGAGCAACAAAAATACAAGGGATGTGGACTATTATTTGAATATCCATTAGATAAATTTCATCGTTTTGATTTAGAACTTAATGGTTCTCTTTGGGAAACAGTAATATATTCCTGGCCCGAGGAAAAACCCCTTTCGCCAAAGGAGACTTTTTACTTATTTTCGCCATCTCTTTCTTATGTAATTGATAATACCAGGTGGGGAGCTACGGGACCACAAAATGGCGAAAGAGGAAAACTTATGCTTCGAGCCACCCTTCCTCTCATATCACCAACTTTACTTTATAATTTTTATGAATTGGATTTCCGTAAATATATAAGAATTGCTCCAAGATACTCGTTTGCAATAAGGTTTATTAATGCAGGTATATGGGGAAAGGATAAAGAGTCGGTCAATCTACTAATTGGGGGACCTGATGATTTACGAGGTTACGAGATTCATGAATTTAAGGGTAAAAATGTTGGTATATTAAATTTAGAACTGCGCTATCCATTTATTGATAAACTTAAAATTGCCTTTCCCATATCTTTATCTATTGGAGGAGTGAGAGGTGCTCTATTTTGTGACTTTGGATATGCAGTTCCTGACCCACGAAAATTTAAACCTTTTAAGAATGGAGGATTAAATTCATCAGCTAATGGATTAAAGTTTGACTTTGGTACCGGGATAAGGATTAGATTTCCATATTTTATATTAAAATTTGATATTGCTAAAAACACTGACTTCTTGAGTTTATCAAAGACTTATTGGTATTTCTCATTAGGGCCCGAATTTTGAAACACCGATGGAGCCGCGGATTACACAGATAGAAGTCAGAAGAATCTGTTATCTGTTTTCTGTCTTCTGTTCTCTGTTTATCTGTAGCTGTGCCCAAACTCGTCTGCCACCCGTCGGGCGGGAAAGCACAGAAAAACCCATCCAACCATTAAATCCACAAGAAGTCAAACAATCCATAGATAGACTTATCTCTCAGAATTTTGAATTCAGACTCGAATTCTCTAAACCAGAAGTTAAAGGTACTTTTAAGGGAGAAAAGGTTAATGATAGAGTAAAAATTGAAGGTTGCTGGAAATTTGGTTCCCGCTTCGCCGAAGCTCCAGCGAGGCAAGCAGAGAAAGAAAAATTTAAAGCAATTGGCATAGGAGACAGAGAATATAGGTGGATACATGGGAAATGGAAAGCACAAGAGAGGACTTCTGAGACAAGACCCATATCTTTTCTCTCATTGGTGCTTGCAGTTGAAGAATATAAATTTAAAAATATTAAAAACGGTTTCTTAATCTATGAATTTAAACCCAATTTACTCTTTATGTCTCCAACTGCATTTGAAGCACAGGGTGAACTGTGGATTAATCAAAAGTCTGAACTTCCTGAAAAAGTTATTGTTACACAACCTGCCTCTCCGAGTGATGACAAAGAGGAACTATTTTGGAAATTTGAAGCAAAGAATATTGGTAAACCAATTAAGATTCTTAATCCTTTAGCTAAAATCCAAGCCTTGAAAATAACCGCTGTGCAAGAGACTACTATGCAAGAATTTCAAAAAATAGCACAAATATTGACAAAGAGATTTAAACTTTATGGATTCAAGGATGTAAAATATAAATTTAAAAAAGACTTTGTAACTCTATATTTCTCGTCGTCCTTTCTTTTAGAGGATTCGCTTTATCAGTTAGTGAACAAGTTAACCCAAATTGGAAAAATAGAGCTTTATAAAGCAGAATATCCTAAACAACCTGTTTATGAACTTAAAGAAGTATGGTTTGTCAACAATGATTCTACAAAACCTATATTGTTAAAGGAAAAACTATCTTATCCCGATTCCATCGGGACAGGTAAACTTATAGATGTGGATTTCAAACCCGGTGCCTTTGGCTCTCATACCATTGAACTTACATTTGACAAAGATTTGCCTCAAAAAACAATAATTGTCCTTGTAGTAGATGATAAAGTCCTTAAACTCTTCCCAGAAGTATGGGGAAAAACTTTAGAGTTAACTGGTGATAAAGAGACCTATCTAAAAATAAAATTTCCTTTACCGTGCAAGGTTAAAACTATTGATTAGTAATGAAAATTGGACTTGCCCTTGGAGGTGGCGCTTCTCACGGACTTGCCCATATTGGTGTGCTTCAAGTGCTTGAAGAAGCTAAAATTCCAATCCATTTAATATGCGGAACATCAATTGGAGCAGTAATTGGTGGACTTTACGCCCTAAATCCAGATGCAAGGCTACTGGAAAAAATCGCAAGAGAAATAATAACTTCTGAAGAATTTAAAACTATTGGATTTGATTTATTTGAAAATCCTCGTGTTCCAAAGCCGTTTCGGAACTTAGCTGATTTTATAAAAGAGCACTATATATATATAAAAGAATTCATCAACCCTTATATAGTTAAAGGAGAAAAATTATATTCTATCTTTAATAGACTTTTTGGAACTGCTCTTATTTCACAAACAAAGATTCAATTTGCATCAGTAGCAGTTGACCTTAAAACAGGAGAAGACAGAATTATCCGTGATGGTCCAATTATAGATGCAGTGCGCTCATCCTCTGCTATTCCAGGGGTATTTCCATATATTACAGACTTTGGCTCAATATTAGTAGATGGAGGAATCACATCAACTGTTCCTACTAAAGCAGTAAGAGAGCTTGGAGCAAACTTTATAATTGCTTCATCACTTATGAGAAAGCTTAATGAACCTGCTTCACTTCGCACAGGGTTTCAAATCAATTTAAGGGTAGATGAGATTGTAAAGTATAGATTAAACAAATTAAACTTATTAGATGTAGACCTGATAATTTCACCCGAAGTTCATAAAGTCCATTGGTCAGACTTCTCAAAGCTTGCCTTTTGCATAAAAAAGGGGAGAGATGCGGCTCTCAAAAGCTTACCTGAACTAAAGAGACAATTAAGTCTATTTGGTAGACTGAAAAGGTGGTTCAAGCATTCAGTTTAAATAATATACCTGCCTGACGGTAGGCAGGTATCACTTTGGCTACTAACTGCAATAGAATTTCCTTGTAAAAATTTTGATGTTCATTTTTTAGTTGACAAAGAGATTAATTTAAGATAATATATTAAGAATTGTTGAATAAGGAGGTAAAAGATGTTAGATGAAAAGTTATTAGAGATATTAGCTTGTCCTAAATGCAAAGGGGATTTGGAGTATGATAGGAAAAACAACAAGCTTATCTGTCATAAATGCAAACTCGCTTATTCTATAAAAGATGACATTCCAATAATGCTTATAGATGAAGCAGAGAAGCTTGATTAAAAAACACTGAAGGACACGCCCGCCTGCCATCCGTCGGGCAGGGATATAAACACGGAAAAACACGGAAATAAGAAATAAGCTATGTGGATATATATACTTTTATTATTTGCTCAGGACATCAAAATTTTAGAATCAGGTAGAGAAGGAATAGAATTTATATATACATCTCAAAAACTCACACTTGAGCCTATCCCCCATATTCTAAACACTTACACTCAGCCAGAAACAGGGAAGCCAGCAGTTCCAATTAAGTATATTCCAATAGGGATACCAGTGGGTGCAAAAGTCAAAGTCAAGGTCATTGAATCTATAACTGAGGAGCTCAGGGGAATAGATATTCCACCTACCATAGGTTTTACAGGAAAGGCAAGGGATGAAAAACTATATTCTTCAGATATCTTTTGGCCCCCTAAAATTGTAACTATAGAGGAACAAAGACTTTATCGGGCTCAAGAAGTTTTGAAGCTAAGAATAAATCCATTAAGATATAATCCAAAACGAAAAACTTTACTATTTTATAAAAAGATAAGAATAAAAGTTAGCTTTGAGGGAGGAACTGGGGTCCCACGCCTGGACCCAAGCTTTGAAAATGTTTTCAAGAGAGCACTTATAAATTACGAGCAGGCAAAAAATTGGAGAGCCCCCCGACGGAAACGAGTCAGGATGTATCATCCTGGTCCGTGGTATAAAATTGAACTTCAAGATGAAGGAATATATAAAATCACTAAAGAACAACTTCAAAATATTGGTATTCTTTCAGGAGAACTTAACACAATAAAACTCTATAATGGTGGAAGCAAGATGCAAACTGATACCACAGATAGTTTGATAGAAATACCAATTTATGTCCTTCCAGATACTTCTATTTTATTTTATGCAGGTTCACTTAAGGGTTGGAAAAAAAATGTAGAAGGACAACTTTTTTTAAATCCTTACACAAACACCAATGTTTACTGGCTTACTTATGGAGGAGATTTAGGAAGAAGAGATAGTATTTCTGGTATTATCCAAGGTTCAAATCCAGTGCCTGAATATTTTATTGATACTTTACATATGGAATATGATAATTTATGTCCTTCAAGAAGTGGACTGGCATGGGTATGGGAGCGACTTGAGAGAGAAAGTGTAAAGCCATCTATTTGGAAAAATTATTCTTTTTCAGTTTACGGGATTAAAGAAGACTCTTGTAAAATGAAAATAAGTATATATAGATTTTGTGAAAAGAATAAAAGTGACCCAGACTTTGATGAACAAATACATAGGTTAAGGCTTTATCTTAATGGAGTCAATTTTCTTGACTGGGTAAAACCATCAGGAGATGGAAGCCAGGATATTCTTGAAGATTCAGTAGCTGGACTCAAAGAGGGGATAAATACTTTAAGTTTAGAACTTTATAGAGGTGAGTCTGATGTCATAAGAGACATTATCTGGTTTAATTATTTTGAGATTGTGTATAAAAAGAAATATCAGGCTTATAACGGAACTTTAAAGTTCAAAGGAGAGAGTGAAGATTTAGAATTTAACCTTCATAATTTTCAAGAGCTTCCTGTAATTTTTGACATAACGAATCTCCTGGAACCAAAGAGGGTTTATGGAGCTGTATTTGAAGAGGGAATAGTTAAATTCCAAGGGCAGGGAAGAACTTATTATGCAAGCAGTGAATTTAAAACTGTAAGCATAAAAAAAGAAAGTCCTTATAATTTACGAGATAGAAGTAGCTTTGCAAAATTTATAATAATTACTCATCCTGACTTCTTTGATTATGCAGAGAGACTTAAAAAACATAGAGAAACACAAGGGATGGACACAGAAATTTTTTCAATTTTTGATGTTTATAACAACTTTTCCTGGGGACTTAAGAACTCACCTTATGCGATAAGGAATTTCCTTTGGTTTGCTTATAATAATTGGGAATCAGGATATTGTCTTCTTCTTGGTGCTGGGACTTATGATTATAAAAGTTCATTAGCAAAAAATCGCATCCCTCCTCATGAAGAAGGCTATATAGTTGCAGAGTTTGGATATGGAGGGAATCCTTGTTGGGATGGTTGGTTTACAAATAACATTGCTCTTGGCAGAATTACTGCCAAATCAAAAGATGGAGCTCGTAATGCAATAGAAAAAGTCATCAAATACGATGAAAGTCCTGGGGTGTGGCAAAATAGAATATTACTTATTGCAGATGATGAAAATCCAGATGGTAATACATTTGTAAATCATGAAGAAGGTTTATTTAATATAATTCCATCAAATTTTGATGTATTTAAAGTTTATTTAATGAATTATAGAGGTGATGGTTCACCAACAAAAAGTGATTTAATAAGATATTTTAACAAAGGTATGTTTATGACTTTTTTTGGTGGACACGGGAATTTAGAGCAGCTTTGCCACGAAGTAATTTTTTGGAATCCGGATGATATTTATGCACTTAATAATGGCTTAAAGTTACCATTTTCCTTTTTTTATTCTTGTGGCGTAGGCTGTTTTGACCGTCAGTATAAAGATGGAATGGCTGATTTTATGCAAAAAATAAAAAATAAAGGTTCTATTGGGACTATTGCAGAAACACGTGCAGCAAGTGGTTCAGGTGGAATAGATAATAGACTTATAGAAACTTTTTTACAAGAAGGTGTTTCTACAATAGGAGAGGGAGTTTATAAAGAAAATTTATCTTCTCCACTTGTTGGAACACAAAACTTATTTGCCGACCCGGCAACAAAATTGCCAAATAGGTCAATTAGTGTTACAATTGATTCCTTTCCGGATACACTTAAGGGCGGAGAAAAATTAAAAGTAACAGGACATGCTCCTGGAGCTAATTTTGCTTATTTAACTGTCAGGAGTTCAGAATATACTTATCACTATGAACCAAGTGGGGCTAATTATAAGATGCGCGGCAAGATGGACAAGATGGATGTGGATGAAAATCAAGTAATCCAAGTAACCAAGGACATTCTTTTTGAAGGACTTAGTGAAGTTGAAAATGGTGTCTGGAGCCAGGAGTTCTTTATCCCTATAATAGACACAACTCGTGACCCAGAGATATGTGGCGCCAAAGGTAAAATCAGCATTTTTGCATGGAATGATAATTCTTGTGGGAGTTCAGGTATAGATACACTTATAGTTACTGAAGGAGAACCAGATACAACAGATAAAGAGGGACCAAGTATTACGCTTTTTGCTGATGGAAATTTGCTTAAAAATGGGTCCAGAGTACCAGAAGACTTTACACTATCAGGGATAATAGAGGACCCATCGGGGATTAATATTTTTAATAAAGTAAAGCCACTTCATCTTATTCTTTCTGAGCAACATGGAGGGAAACAAACACCTTTGGCAGATTACTTTCAGTATGACCTTGGTAGTTGTACAAGGGGAAGTTTTTCTTGTCCTATTAGTTTAGAAAAATGGGCTACGGAAGATACACTTTTAGTACAAGCTTCGGACAATGTGGGAAACAGAAGTGTAAAATCTGTTGTTTTAAAAATTGCATCTTCATCTGAATTAGAGATAACGGATGTAATGAATTACCCGAATCCTGTCAAAGGAGAGCATACAACATTTACTTTTTTCTTATCCAAATCAGCAAGGGTTAGTGTCAAGATTTATACTATTGCAGGGAGACTAATTCGCACCATACCAGCTCAGTATTTTATACCAGGTCCTGGAAAAAGAATTTATTGGAACACAAGAGATGAACTTGGAAACAGAGTAGGAAATGGAATTTACATCTATAAAATTGAGGCTATTTCAGAAAGTGGTTTGACAGAGGAAGAAGCATCAAAAATTTCCAAACTCATGATAACAAGGTAGAAGTCCCGCACCCGTTAGCCAATGGGTACGGGATTCACACCGTTCTAAATCCCGATAAATCGGAATAAGAACGGACGGAAGGAGGGAAAATGGTTGAAGAATTCAAGAATGAAAAGTTTATTGATTTTCTGGTTCCAGAGAATCATCAAAAGATGGAACTTGCTTTGAAAGAAGTCAAACAAGAATTAGGAAAAGAATATGAGATTATAATTGGGGGTAAGAAAATAAAAACAAAGGAAAAATTTCAGTCCTATAATCCCTCAAATAAGGATGAAGTGATAGGCATTCTTCAGCAACCATCCCATAAAGAAGTAAGACAGGCTATTGAAGTTGCATTTGAAAAATTTAAAGGCTGGAGCAAGGAACCAGCTGAAAAGAGAGCAGAGTATTTATTTAAAACAGCCTCTATTATGAGGGAAAATAAATTTAAACTTTCAGCCTGGCTTGTGTATGAAGTAGGAAAAAGCTGGGCTGAGGCTGATGGAGATATTGCAGAAGCAATTGATTTTCTTGAATTTTATGGAAGAGAGGCATTAAGATATGCAGGTCCGCAACCATTGACCAAAATACCAGGCGAAAAGAATGAACTCAAGTATATTCCTCTTGGAGTGGGTGCTGTAATACCACCATGGAATTTTCCAATGTCCATTCTTACAGGAATGACTTCTGCTTCATTTGTTACAGGCAATACAGTTATTCTTAAGCCATCAAGCGATTCTCCTGTTACAGGGGCAAAACTCATGGAACTACTTGAAGAAACTGGATTGCCTGAAGGAGTAGTAAATTTTGTGCCTGGCAGAGGAAGTGTAATTGGCGATACACTCGTTTCTCATCCACATACAAGATTTATTGCCTTCACAGGGTCAATGGCTGTTGGTTTACATATCAATGAACTTGCTTCTAAAGTTCAGCAAGAGCAAATATGGATTAAAAGAGTTCTTGCTGAAATGGGTGGAAAGAATGCCATTATCGTTGATGAAGATGTGAACTTGACTACTGCGGCTGATGGTGTTATAGCATCAGCTTTTGGTTATCAGGGACAAAAGTGCTCTGCCTGTTCAAGAGCAGTGGTATTAGAGGCAATTTACAATAAGTTCCTTGATATGCTTGTAGAAAGAGGAAAGCAAATAAAAATAGGGTCTCCAGTCGACCCGACTAATTATATGGGACCTGTGATTAACGAGAGAGCTTTTAAAGCAATTCTTAATTATATAGAAATTGGAAAAAAAGAAGGCCATCTTGTTTATGGAGGCAAAGCTATTCCTGGACCGGGTTATTTTATTGAACCAACTATAGTAGCAGATATAACATCGGAAGCACGAATTGCTCAAGAAGAAATATTTGGCCCGGTTCTGGCAGTTATTAAAGCAAGCAATTTTGATGAAGCTCTTACAATTGCCAATTCAACGATGTACGGATTAACGGGTTCAGTTTATACAAATAACTCTGCTCATCTTGAGAAGGCAAAGACAGTATTTCACTGCGGGAATTTATATCTCAATCGCAAATGCACAGGTGCTTTTGTTGGCGGACATCCATTTGGTGGCTTTAATATGTCAGGAACAGATTCAAAAGCTGGTGGCAGGGATTATCTCTTGCTATTTACTCAGGCAAAAGCAATTTCAGAAGCATTGTAATTAGTTCAACAAAATTTAGAAAGGGGGTTAAAATAATGAGAAAGAAAGTTATAATTATGGGAGCGGCTGGAAGGGATTTTCATAACTTTAATGTCTATTTTCGGAGCAATCAAGATTATGAAGTTGTGGCTTTCACTGCCACACAGATTCCAGATATTGAAAATAGGCGATATCCTACCGAGCTTGCAGGTAAATTATATTCTCGTGGAATACCTATATATCCTGAGGCTGAAATTAAAAATTTAATTAAAAAGCATGATGTTGACCTTATTACATTTGCCTATTCTGATGTAACTCATGAATATGTAATGCATCGTGCGTCACTTATTCTCTCCTGTGGTGCAGATTATATGTTACTTGGTCCAAAATCAACTATGTTAAAGTCAAAAAAACCTGTAATTGCCATTGGAGCTATTCGGACAGGATGTGGTAAATCACAAACAACGAGGCGAATTTCTAAAATTCTAAAAGACTTAAACAAAAAAGTTGTGATAGTTCGCCATCCAATGCCTTATGGAAATCTGACTCATCAGGTAGTTCAGAGATTTGAAACTTATAATGACTTAAAAAATTGCACTATTGAAGAGAGAGAAGAGTATGAATCTCATATTGTTCAAGGTACTGTTGTCTATGCGGGTGTAGATTATGAGAAAATTTTGTGTCAAGCAGAACTTGAGGCAGATATAATTATCTGGGACGGTGGGAATAATGATTTTCCATTTTACGAACCAAATCTTTTTATCGTGATAGTTGACCCATTAAGGGTGGGGCATGAACTTCTTTATCATCCAGGAGAAACATGTCTTCGGATGGCTTGTGTAGTAGTAATAAATAAAATTGATAGTGCCAAACCGAGAGATGTGAAGGAATTAAGAAATACTGTCCATAAAGTAAATCCAGAAGCTACTATTATTGAGGCTGAATCTCCAATATTTGTTGACAAGCCTGAGATTATAAAAAATAAAACTGTTCTCGTAATAGAAGATGGACCGACTCTCACTCATGGAGGAATGCAGTATGGGGCCGGAGTTGTAGCGGCAAAAAGATTTAGTGCCAAAAAGATAATTGACCCAAAACCTTATGCTGTTGGCTCCATAGCTGAAGTTTACAAAAAATATCCATCTATTGGTTCGATACTTCCTGCTATGGGCTATGGTTCAAAACAGATAAAGGAACTTGAACTTACAATAGAGAAATCTCCTTGCGAGTCAGTTATTATTGCCACGCCAATTGACTTAAGGAAAATTGTAAATTTTAAAAAACCTAATACAAGAGTTACTTATGAGTTAAAAGAAGTTGGAAAACCAAACCTTGAAGAGATATTGGTTAAATGGTTAAATAGTTAAATGGTTAAAATGTGGTTTGTTTTTGACGCAGATTAACGCTGATATAAAACATACCAGAATATCAGAGAATCAGTTGGCAGGGTATCAGATTATCAGCAAATTAGGATTGTTGCAGACTCGTATGAGGGGTTTCTGATATCCTGATTTACTGGTATCCTTCCCACTGATATTCTGATTACCTGATATACTCATTTAAATGTTAAAAGCTTTAATCTCACTTGGTGGTCTTGGGGCATTACTTTCAGTAATTTTAGCCATTGCTTATGCCAAATTAGCCGTCCATATATCCAAACGCCAGAAACAAATTATGGATGTTTTGCCAGGCAGTAATTGTGGTGCCTGTAGCTTCCCGGGATGTGAAGGTTATGCAACATCACTGGCAAAAGGAGAAGCAGAAGTTGGATTATGTCCAGTAGGTGGAGCAGAATTAGCAGAGCAACTTGCCCAAATATTAGGCGTAGAAGCAAAAGCCCTTGAACCCAAAGTGGCTGTTTTAAAGTGTTCCGGAAGCAAATCTAACACTCACGAGAAATTCAATTATAGGGGTATTCAAAATTGTATTGCTGCCAATTTAGTAAATGAGGGACCAAACTCTTGTCGGTATGGATGTTTAGGATTTGGAGACTGCGTAGAAGTATGTCCTTTTGATGCTATAAAACTTGGAGAAAATGGTTCACCACGACCTTTTCACTCTGACGAATCGGAACGAGCACCACGGAGTAATTTACCAATCATAGATGATAAAAAATGTACTGGCTGTGGGAAATGCGTTGAAATATGTCCTAAGAATATACTTGTGCTTTTTCCAAAGGCGCAAAAAATTTATGTTGGTTGTAGTTCATTTGATAATATAAAAGCTACCAAGGGTGCTTGCAAAACAGGCTGTATAGGGTGTGGATTATGTGAAAAAAACTGTCCTTATGAAGCGATAGAAATCAAGGATAATTTAGCGTATATAAACTTTGAGCGATGTCAGAATTGTGGAATTTGTGTTCACAAGTGTCCTACAGGTGCAATTATTGACAAGCTGAAGGCAAGACCAAAAGCTATGATTGGCAGTAATTGTACAGGTTGTGAAGAGTGCAAAAAAGTATGCCCAACTAAAGCAATTGAAGGAGAGACAGGAGAACAGCATAGGGTAATTTTGGATAAATGCATTGGTTGTGCCCTCTGTTATAAAGTTTGCAAGCCTAAAGCCATAACAATGGCCTTCTCACTTGGATATTCTGAAGAATAAGAGAGGTTCCTAATCCGTTCTAAACCACAGATGAACACAGATTTAAAAGGAATAATATAGGTTAAGAGAAACTTAATTCAAAATTAAAAAAGGTTTGACAAACTTAAATTTAAGAGTATAATAAATTAAAATGAGGAAATATGGGATGAAAAATAGTAGTCCGTCACCAATTATTATTTTTCTCTTATGCTTTATAGCAAGCCCTCTTTCGAGTGATGAACCTATACCCTGGTCTACTTTTCAGTTTGACCCACAGCATACGGGGTATTATCCATCGCCTCTTTCGCCACCGTTAGAATTGAAGTGGACATTTGAGGCAAGTTACGTCTTAACAATGAGTTCTGCCTCAGTTGGCAATGGTATGCTTTATTTAGGAGACCCAGGCGATAGGAGACTTGTGGCTTTGAGCGTTGATTCGGGAAAGGTCATCTGGGAGCAACAGCTTACTGCAAATGTATGGACAACTGCACTCGCAGATACACTTGTGTTCGCAGGGACGAGTTGGGGCGGAATAGACCTACCTACCTTCTTTTGCCTTGATGCAAGAACAGGTGAGATAAAGTGGGACACTCTTTTTAATACAGTTGAGTTTTCACCAGTTCCAGTAGATACCATTGTTTATGTTTCTGACCTTCATGGATATATTTATGCAATTAACTTTCAAGGAGAAATAAAATGGCAGTATAAACTACTTGATTTATGTATTCCACCTGCTATTTACAATGGAAAAGTGTATATAGGAGGTGACGACTCTACTATGATAGCTTTAGATGCCTTAACAGGCGATAGTATTTGGGCATTCAAGGCAAAAGCTGGGATAGAGACTCCTCCTACGGTGGCACATGGAATAGTCTGTTTTGCTACCTTCGGATGGAGAGATACTCTTTATGCACTTGATGCAGAAACGGGTGAACTGATATGGAAAATGAGCAAAGAACAAATAGCTTTCTCCTCGGCTTCACCTGCTGTTTATGATACTTTTCTATATATACCAACTGATAGAAAATTTGATGTGGATACACACGAGCTCTATTGTGTCAGCATATTTACTGGTTCAGTCAGTTGGGTAAAGGAGTTTAGTGGACGAGGGATGCTTTTTTCTTCTCCACTCATAACCTCTAATGGACTGGTATGGATTGGAAAAACAGATACCTCAGAAAGTCGTCTGTGTGTCTTGGATGCAGAAACGGGAGAAGAAATTTATACTTATTATCAACCTGGTGCAACTGGCTACGCCTGGCCCATTGTTTATGGAGATATGATGTTTGTTGGATTTGGAAATACTCTTTATGCATTGCAAGGGACCCAAGGAGTGGAAGAAGAGACAGACCAAAGACCAGAGACCAAAGACATAAGACTTTTTCAGAATAAGCCAAACCCATTCAGTCAAAAGACAGTGATTAGTTACGAGTTACCGATTGCAGGTAAGGCGTCTCTACAAATTTATGATGTAACGGGCAGATTAGTAAAAACTATCTTTGAAGGAGAGAAACAGCCCGGGGTCTATAACTTCATTTGGAGAGGAAAAGATGAGCAAGGAAAAGTTGTGAGAAGTGGTGTTTATTTTTATCATTTAAAAACAAGAAAGGTATGTAAAACAAAAAAGGTAGTCTTTGTGAGATAAAGAGTAGTTACTATGCTTAAAAAACTTTACAAATGTTCCTTAATGTAGTATAAAGAGATAAATAAATGGGAGTAAAGGTAATCATTTTTCTCTTAGGCTTTGTAGCAAGTCCTCTTTCGAGTGATGAGCCTATACCCTGGTCTACTTTTCAGTTTGACCCACAGCATACAGGGTATTATCCATCGCCTCTCTCGCCACCATTAGAATTGAAGTGGACATTTGAGGCAAGTTATAATGATTTTACAATGCTCTCTGCTTCAGTGGGAAATGGTATGATTTATGTGGGAGATGGAGGCAATAGACTTATGGCTTTAAGCGTTGATTCGGGGAAGGTCATCTGGGAGCAACAGCTTACTGCAAATGTCTGGACAACTGCTTTGGTAGATACATTACTATTTGCAGGCACAAGTTGGGGAGGAGTAGAATTACCTACTTTCTTTTGTCTTAATGCAAGAACAGGTGAGATAAAGTGGGACACTCTTTCACATACAGTTCAGTCCCCACCAGTTCCAGTAGATAGTATCGTCTATGTCTCAGAAGGTCAAGGTGATGTATATGCCTTTAATTTTCAAGGCGATATGAAGTGGCATTATGAGCTTTGGCCTGATAGTGTTTCTCTTATTTCACATATTCCACCTGCAGTTTACAATGGAAAGGTATATATAGGGGGTGATGACTCTACTATGATAGCTTTAGATGCTTTAACAGGGGATAGTATCTGGGCATTTAAGGCAAAAGCTGGGATAAAGACTCCCCCTACGGTGGCACAGGGGATAATTTGTTTTGCTACCTTCGGATGGAGAGATACCTTTTATGTTCTTGATGCAGAAACAGGTGAACTGAGATGGAAAATTAGTGAAGAACAGACCCTTTTCTTTGATGCTTCTCCTGCTGTTTATGATACTTTTTTATATATACCAGCTGAGAGAAAATTTTGTCCAGACACATGTGATGTATATTGTGCAAGCATATTTACTGGTTCAATTAATTGGGAAAAAGAACTAAGTGGACAGGGTATTATTTCTTCTCCACTTATAACTTCCAATGGATTGGTATGGATTGGCAAAACAGATACCTCAGAAAATAATCGGTTGTGTGCCCTGGATGTGGAAACAGGAGAGGAAATTTATGCTTATTATCAGCCTGGTGGGATAGGTTATGCATGGCCTATTATCTATGGGGATATGATATTTGTTGGATTTGGGAACACTCTTTGTGCATTGCAAGGGACCCAAGGAGTAGAAGAAGCGAGAAGCGAGAAGCGAGAATTGGGATTATATGAAGCTTATCCTAATCCGTTTAGTCAGAAGACAGAAATCAGATATCAGATATCAGATGTGAGTGAAGCATCGCTCAAAATCTATGATATTTCTGGGAGGCTTATTAAAAAAATTATTGACAAAAGGCAAAAACCGGGATATTATACAGTTATCTGGGATGGAAAGAATGAAAATGGGGAGAGAGTAGCGAGTGGAATTTACTTTTATAGACTAGAAACAGGAGATATAACTTTAACAAAAAAGATGATAGTAGTTAGGTGAGTAGCAGGTGATGAACAACTTATTATTTAACTATTTAACCAGTTACCATTTAACTAAAAAAGGAGGTGAGTGATGAGTAGTAATATCTTTAAAATTGGGATGGGAGTGATAATTATGCTCCTTGGCTTGAGCTTTCAGGTAAAAGGAAGTGACAGCACTATTTATCTCGGTGACGGTCATTATAAAGCCATATTGAGTACACAACCTCTTGATTCTACAAAGGCAAATTGGCGCGGAAGTGTTGAATATTACTATGCTACCTGGGATTCTACATATAAATATGATTCTGACACAAGAGTTTTGTGCGGCAGAAATGACAGTGAATATCCTGGTAAATTAGAGGAAAAATTTAGAGGCTTTTTAGAATACAATATTTCAAGTATTCGTAATGATGCTACCATTGATTCCGTATTTCTTTGGTTTAGTGGTGTAATGGTAGGAGATTTTATAATTTATGATATTACCTCTATGTCGATAAGACCATTTGGCGCCTGGAATTATGAAATTTGGGATGAAATTGGTTCAGCTTATGCTTATATATACGGTGACTCACTTGACTATAGCGACTTACCTCGCACTTTGAAATTGGAGGATGCAGAATGTGATTTGGAGACACATCTCCCGGATACTTTGAATTGGTTTGCTTTAGGACTGATGTCATGCATGGAAGAAGAAGACGGTCACTTGCTGCATGCGATTTCAGATACACTTATGGTCTACTATACCATTCCACAAATTCCACCAGCTATCACTCTTAATTGGCCCAATGAATCTGGGCTTGTGCTTGATGTGGGACAAGAATATCAAGTAAAATGGTCTGCAGAGGATGATAATTATGTAAAGTATGTAGATGGTTGGCTGTCTCTCGATTGGGGTAATACTTTCCCCATATATTTAGGTACACAAAAAAACGAATATTATACTAATCCTTGGGACAGTTCACTTGTCTGGATTCCGAGTGCTGACCAGATGACTGAGCAGGGTCGTGTAATGGTTATTGCTTATGATGTTCAAGATTTAGCAGACACTGCTATAAGTTATTATGATATAAAGGTTACAGATATAAGTCCGCCATGGGATTCGGTTATTTCTCCTGATGGTGGTGAAGATTTGGCATGTGAGAGCTGGCAGGAGATAGAATGGGTTGCTACTGATAATGTTTGGGTGGATTCAGTCAATATTTATCTATCTTTAGATGGTGGTATTACTTATCCTGATACAATTGCACATAGTGAGCCAAATGATTCATCTTATTCCTGGAAGGTGCCAAATACTCCATCTACGAGTTGTAGGATTAAAATTATTGCTTTTGACCCTGGTAGTAATTCAGCCGTAGACATAAGTAATGCTGATTTTACAATATCTGATAAAACTCCACCGCAGGTTATGGGTGTCTGGATTGAAGATGAAGGAGCAGAAGTTAATCGGATAGAAGTGGATGAGGATTGCAAAATTAAGATAGATGCCTCTGATAATGTATTAGTTGATAAAATTGATGTCTATATAGATGGTGTGTATTTTACCACAATAGATGTTCAAGCTGAATCAGGTATATTTAGTTGCGACTGGGTAAGTCCATCTTCTCCAACTACGGTTAGTATAAGAGCAGTTGCTTATGATAAGGCAGACAATTCAGATGAAGGTATAACCTCAATTTCTATTTGCTGGCTTACTTCAGATTTAGCAGGGGCTACATTCCCAAATTCACAGAAAAAATTGGCGATAGATGAAACTAGTAACATTCATTTTCTATTCTCTGATGCTAATGATAATAATATAGTTAGATATGCAAAGAGCATTGATAATGGAACTACATGGCCTACTCAATATAAGCAAATAATTGGTCAGGGCAATTTTCCAGTAATTGCATTGGATGATTTAGACGGTGTGGACAAAGTAAATGTTTGTTGGCTTAAAGGTGGTGGATTCTATTATACACTCTGGTATTCAAGGGATTTCGGGATTCCAGAACAGGTTCCTTCGCCAATAAGTGGTGATGCGGAATTCTTTCCACCTGTAATTGTAGTTGATGGAAATAGCCTTGTCCATTTAGCACTTGAGACCTGGGGTTATGATGATACTAAAAAGGCATATATTTGGGCATTAAGATATGGTACATTTCCAGTTGGAAATCCAGCAGATATAAGCTGGGAGCCCCCATTAGATTCATATGAAGTATCTGGTCCTCCGCCTCCTTCCCC
>JAGMCI010000032.1 GCA_023129325.1 Caldifarciminota bacterium | reverse complement strand
AGTGACCGCAGAGGGCACAGAATAAGGCAGGGATTAGTGGTTAGGGGTTAGTGATGGTCTTTGTAAAATGAAAAATTAACCTTCTTTTTGCAACAATTCCGCACATAACCCCGCATAAATTATGTGTGGGACATTAGCAAGATTTTTCTTGACTTTTGAGATTTTTAGAATAAAATTGTGCTTAAGGAGGTGAAAGATGAAAAAAGCAGTAGCAGCTACAGTTGCTTTCTATATAGCTATTATTTCTATAATCGTGGGAATTATAAGTTATAGTTGTGGAGCCAGAATAATTGGAATAAAGTCAATCAGTTTTATCCACTTCGCTAATACTCTGTTGCTTATTTCACTTGTCTGCTTACTCTACAAAATATTTGGGAAAATAGCTGAAAAATAGTAATAACCTTATACAAGTTTATACATCTATCTGAAAATTTAAAGGACTCAGCGAACCCTAAAGGGTTCGGCTACATAGAATTAATACGAAAAATATAGAATTCTTGGATAAACTCATAGAGGAAAAATATGAAAATAAAAAATTATCTTAATATACAGATAGAACCAGTTGAAATGAAAGGTGCTAAAGGAGTAACTGTAAGATGGCTTATATCCCAGAAGGATAAAGCACCAAATTTTGCTATGAGACGGTTTGAAATCGAGCCCGGAGGATATACTCCATTACATAAACATCCCCATGAACATGAAGTGTATATCCTGGAAGGTAAGGGAATTCTTGTATATGAAGAAAAAGAATATAAATTTAAAAAGGATTATTGCATATTTGTCCCGCCAAATAAATTTCATCAGTTCAAAAATATAGGCAAGACTTTGCTTAAATTTTTGTGCCTTATTCCTCTTAAATAATTTTTCAAAAAAGATAAAAAAATTTGCTCAATAGAGCCCCGTAGAACGCATTTTTTGATTTAAAGATATAAATCTCTTATATCCCCATTGAAATACTTTTAATTAGTCCCTATTAGTCTTTTGGGGGCTATTTTCATCCAAACTATAAAATTACAAGCCCCAGAGAACACAGAGTAAAAGAATTTAGCCTTCACTTTGTGACTTTTGTGGTTAAATCATTTATTCCTTGACATTTTGGTATTTACTGATATATTTGAGCTATGTCAAAAATTGCTGTTGTGGCTATTGGAGGAAATTCTTTAATTAGAGATAAAAACCATCAGTCAGTTGAAGACCAATATAAAACCCTTGTTAACACTTGTTCTCACCTTTCTAAATTAATTGAACTTGGTTACGAGATTGTCATTACTCATGGAAATGGGCCACAGGTTGGCTTTATCCTTCTTAAATCAGAACTTGCAAAATATATACTTCCTGAAGTTCCACTTGATTCATGTAACGCTGACACGCAGGGAGGTATTGGATACAATATACAGCGAGCTTTGGTTAATGAGTTTAGAAGAAAAAATATAAAGAAAGAAGTCGCTACCGTGATAACACAAGTAGTTGTGAGTCCAGATGACCCAGCTTTTAAAAACCCAACTAAACCCATAGGTCCTTTTTATACAAAGGAACAAATAAAAGAAAAAGGCAATTGGATAATCCGTGAAGACGCTGGGAGAGGATACAGACAAGTCGTCCCCTCTCCAATCCCTCGAAAAATTATAGAACTTGAGGCTATTAAAAATTTACTTAACGCTGGGTTTGTTGTAATAGCCGCGGGGGGTGGGGGAATACCTGTAATTGAAAAAAATGGAAAACTTGAAGGAATTGAGGCTGTGATTGATAAAGATTATGCTTCAAGTCTTCTTGCAAGTGAGCTGAAGGCAGAGCTATTACTTATTTCAACTGCAGTTGAGAAAGTATCTCTCAACTTTAATTCTCAAAATGAATACCCAATTGATAAAATGAGTGTGAAAGAGGCTAAAAAATATTTACAGGAAGGACAATTTGCGGAAGGCTCTATGGCACCTAAAATACGTGCCTGCATAGCATTTATAGAACATAAGGGAAAAGAAGCATTAATTACTGCTCCGGAAACTATCGAAAAAGCACTAAATTATGAAACAGGGACAAGAATTACAGCTTGAACATGAAAGAAAATTGGATACTCTCTGAACCAATCCCACAGAATAAAATTAATGAGATTTCCAAAAAACTTAACATCTCCCAAATCGCAGCAGAACTTCTGATTCAAAAAGGGCATAAAACACCAGAAAAAGCTTATAAATTCCTTAATCCACGAATTGAAGACCTTTATGACCCATTTTTAATGCCAGATATGAAAAAAGCAGCTGAGCGCATAGCCATAGCGATTAAGTCTAAAGAAAAAATCCTAATTTACGGTGACTATGATGTAGACGGGACAACAGCTACAACTCTCCTTTACCAGGTCCTTAAAAAACTCGGTAACGCCCCCTTAACTTACATACCACACAGAATCAGAGAGGGATATGGATTGACACAAGAAGGGGTTTCGTATTGTTTAAAATCTTATGTAAACTTGATAATAACAGTTGACTGTGGGATAGGGGGGGTAGAGCCAGTTAGAGAGTTACAGAAAGAAGGGATAGATGTAATAATAACCGACCATCATGAAGCAGGAGGTGAGTTGCCACCTGCCTTTGCTATTCTTGACCCAAAAATTAATCACTATCCGTTTGATGGGCTCTCGGGAAGTGGGGTAGCTTTTAAGCTCGCTCAAGCAATTTATGAAGAACTTAATCTTGAGAAAAAGGAGCTCTTAAGTTACTTAGACCTCGTGGCTCTTGCTACAGTTTGCGATATAACGCCCATTATAGAGGAAAATCGTATTATTACTAAGTATGGAATGAAAATCCTGGAAAACACGCAAAATGTTGGACTTCAGGCTCTACTTGAGTCAACCGGCTTAAAAAGACAAGCAATTAATACATATCATATTAGCTTTGTTTTTGGACCAAGAATGAATGCTCCTGGAAGACTGGGAGAAGCAAAAGAAATAATCAATCTTCTCTCCACGGAAGATAGGGGAGAGGCTCTTAGAATTGCGCAACGACTCAAAGAAGAAAATTCTAAAAGACAGTCAATCCAGGCAAAAATCGTAAAAGAAGCTAAAAAAAGAGTAAAAGAAATAAACATTGAAGAGCAAAAAAGTATTGTACTTGCTGAAGAAAAATGGCATCCTGGAGTAATAGGAATAGCAGCTTCAAAGTTAATAGAGGAATTTCATTGTCCAACAATCCTTATAGCTCTGGATAAAAATATTGGCAAAGGCTCTGCAAGGTCAATACCAGAATTCCATCTACATAATGCCCTATCTCAATGTAAAGAATTACTGCTTTCTTTTGGTGGACACCGACTTGCTGCAGGATTAATTATTGAATCAAAAAATATTAACGCCTTTAAAAATAAATTTCAGGAGATTGCTAAAGTTAAACTAAAATCTGAGAAATTGATGCCTAAGTTCTTTATCAATAAAGATATACCGCTTGAAAAAACAAATGAAAAATTACTTGCAGAGATAGAACAATTTGCCCCATTTGGTACAGGAAATCCAAATCCTCTTTTCTTAACTAAAGGGCTTCAGATAGTAGGATATCCTAAAATTATTGGAAAAAGACATATAAAATTTAAGGTACGTGAAGATAAAAATTTAATTATTGACGCTATAGGATTTAATTTAGGCAATACTTCTTTGTCAATGATGGATAATATAAATTTAGTTTATACTCTTGATAAGGAGGAATGGCTTGGAAAAACTAAGCTTGTTCTTAAAGTAAAAGATATTGAAAAATATTAGTCCGTTAACTAACGGAAAGGAGGAAAAATGGCAAAAAAGCACGGTAGGGTTACAAAAAAAGAACTAAAGAAAGACAAGTTCGTAGAAGAGGGAGCACGATTCTTTATCTGGGTTGTTAAGCATAAAATTCAACTCACATGGATAATAGCCAGTATTTTGGTAATAAGTATAGGAGGTGGATATTTCAAATATTCAACACGAATTAGACAAAAGAAAGCAAAGAATGAGTTCTCTCAAGCACTTACGGCTTATAGAGCGGCTCGTATTGAAGAAGCTATTACTCGATTTGAAGACCTGACAAGATTATATCCAAAAACGAAGCCTGGCATCAAATCTATTTATTGGCTCGCTAATATTTATTATTTCCAAGGAAGATATAAAGAAGCAAGAGAAGCTTATCAGAGATATCTTAAGAAAGAAAAAGACGAAATTACTCTTTCAGGTGCATTACTTGGAATCGGAGATACATATGTCCAAGAAGAAGATTATTTTTCAGCTTCACAACAGTATGAAGAATTTGTAAATAGCTACCCTAAATCTCCGCTTGCCCCCAAGGCACTGTTTAAAACAATACAATGCTATCAAATGCTCAACCAACCAGATCGTATAAAATCTGCCTCCCAAACCCTCATCAAAAACTACCCAAACTCTCTTTATGCCAGAAAAGCACAAGGTCTGATAATAAATCTTATGTAAACCAAATTGTAAGTTATTGTTATATATTAACTTAGGGAGTGGAAAGTTAAAATTAAGTGGTTTTGGGTTATTTTCGGAGGATAAACCACTCTATGGAGAGTAAAATAATAATTAGGATAAGAAAAAGGGAGAAATGAGTTGGTAGGAAATAGAGCTTGAATTTTCTTGGCTTGAGTTTTATGTCTAAATTTTTAAAATCTTCTGCATATTGGCCCCCTGAAGCACGGGATATTCCTTGTAGGAGTTCTTGATTTGGAGCAAAATCTTGAGATTCGAGACTGGAAGTCACAAGGAATACGCCTTGAACGGATTCTTCGGTCTGTGTGACTGCTTGATACTTATACTCTGCTGGAGGTAAAAAATCAATGATTCCTTCATATTTACCATTGCCTATTGAATGAAGAGGGATAGATTTCTTTACTTGTAAACCTGACTTTAATGAAAATTTACTCCATACTTTAAGTGTAATTTGGGAGGCTGGGTCTGGTCTATAATCTTTCGTGTAAGCTTGGACTTTAAATAGCATCCTCTCCCCCACTTGATGAATATTATTAGTCTCTACCCATAAAGCAGACAACTCTTCAAGTAGCATCATAAATTTTATAAGATTATTCCAAAATTTAACACCTATCTCTCCACATGCCGAGTCCTGGCGAGAAAGAAAATTCCATCTCCAGATATCTTTAGCCGCTATGCCAAGTATTAACCCTTTTCCATAATTGATTGTTGCAATTAAAGGAATATCTTGCCTGCCTGCCCGACGAATGGCAGACGGGTCGGCAGACAGAGACTGAATTCTGGCTAAAACTTTTACCCCACCTTTAACACCTCTAACATCATAAATCTCTTTTAATAGTGGTAATTGCGATTCCTTCCCGCTTACCAATCCTTGGTAGGCAGGAAAGATATTAAAACTGGATTCAATTTTTACCCTTCTGCTAATGGATTTATTCCACGAACCAGAGAAGCCAAATACAAAAGGCGATAAATCCTTGCAAGTTTTTCCTAACAGAATGAGCCTTATCCCCTTATCCACAAGTCTCTCAATTCCAGGATACTTAAAATCTTCTAAAATAAGAATATTATATTTAGTTTTGAAATCCGGAGAATCGCTGACTCCAGTTTTTGATAACCATTTCTGGCTACCAATTTTTATCCACCAGTTGAAATCAATTTGTGGATTATTTTCAAGTTCGAGCTTTGCAAATTTAAAATTCCAGCTTGGCATTGAAGCAAACCAAGCTACTTTCACCCTTGATTTAAGAATGTGGATACCAAATGTCATATGATTATTTTCATCGAACAATTCTCCGGGAAGCGTGGGAATGACAACTTCATACAAATGAATTCCAGGAATAGATGGAGTTATCCAGAATCTAATTTCCTTTTCTGCTCCTTTTTTAGGCAGGTAAGTCTCCTTTTTTCGTAAGATACGATTCTCTTCTTTAAGTAATACTTTAATTTTTTGTGGTTTATGGCCGAGGTTCTTAAATCTTATTTTAATTGGTATTCTGTCCTCGGTGTAAGCTATTTTATTATACTCAATTGAAGTAATGCAAATATCTCTTGGAATAGAATCTATTTTAACAGTATATACTGGAATATTATTGTGCTGTGCAATTTTTATAGGGTCAGGTCCTGAATTATTGATTCCATCAGATAAAAGGAGATAAGCGGAAGGAGTTGGCGTCTCAATAAAAGCATTGGCTATGTTGGTTTCGTTACCTTCAAGGACTATTGAATCTTGGATTAAATAAGGATGGGCATTAAATCCATAAACTTTATTCCTGAGCTTAATCTTGGGTAAAATCTCTTTTACTTTTTCAAGCCTCTCCCCCACTCTCATTGATTTTGATGTGTCAATGAGAACAAGAAGCCATGATTTTTGTAAGACCAAGAATTCAAAAAGTGGTTCAAAAATGAAACCAAGAATTAAAGCAAAGGAAACAATTCTAAAGAGTTTGGGGAATAGTTTTTCTTTCTTGAATAAGATAGTAAATATAATAAGCAATGAGATAATAAAAATGAAAGCAAAAATTTTAATCAATGTTAATATCTGACTTTAAGTTCAAGACCAGTTTTAAACTCACCTTCTTCGGTTCTCTCTCCTATCAAGGAGCCGTACTTCCATGGACTGTATTTTGCTTTAAACTCATACTTGGAGGCTGAAAATAAATCTTGAGTATAGCTTATATATAAGTCCTTAAGAATGTATTTTCCTATATTAAATCTTGCACTTTTTTCTTTACCAAGCAATTCCAATTCTGTCTCTAATCTTAAAGCATCTATTCCCATCTGTGCTCTTAAAACATTTAACATTTTGGTTCTAAGAAAATATGAAAGTACTCTTTCTCCCATTTTAGGATACTCAAAATCCTGTAGTTTTAAAAGTTCATCTGCTGTCATATTGAGTGATAAAAGACTTACTATATCTTGAAGCGACATAGAAGGAACAGAAGAGAGGCTAAATTCGGGTTCTCTTAAAGTTCCTTTGATTTCAAGTTCTACAACACAGGAAGTGTCTATCATAGTATCTGCCATAGAAATTGTATAATCCACTTCAGAGGAGGCAAGTAGAGATATATCAGGATTAAGCTCAGGCGAATTGGTGAATTTAAATTCCCCTCTCTTAATCTTAAAAGCTCTATCTAAGTAAGTCCCCGGAATACGATAATAATAATAACCTTCTTTTACAGTTACAGGTCCTGAAAGAAAAAATTCACTTCCCTTTTTTCGAACATTAACTTTCCCTTCAATCTCTGCATCAGTCTGGGGATTTCGTATCCAAACATGCCCTGGAAAGTCAATCGTTAAGTCGTAATCCACAGGATACTGTAAATTAATTCTCCTTGGGGCATCAAATGGCATTGTAATTGTTGCGTTTTCTACTTTTACATTGTGTTTTAAAGTTGGATTATTTGTGGGACCTTGAAAAATAACATCGCCAGATACAAGAGCATTAACATATTCAATAGATTTTATAGGAAGTTTATTGACATTAATTTTAAAGTCTAATTGACCTTTTGGCTGGATGTAGCCTCTTAAACTAACATTGCCTCTTTCTGTTTTAGCAGAAAAGGAAGTTACTTTTATTGTATCTTTCGAAAAACTTAATTGTGCCCTTGGCGCTTGTAAGGTTGTACCAAGAAATCGTACTAATAACGATTTGGCATTTAAACTTGCAGTCCCAGAAAAATAAGGCTGCTTCAGTGTTCCAGTGATATTTAAATTGGCATTTATTTTCCCTTGTTCTAATTCAGCAAATTTTCTATATGGGTAAAGAAGAATTTCTCCCTCAGAATTAAATAAAGCCAGATTAAGAGCAATTTGTTCATTTAAAGGTCTAAAAGGTAATGCGATTGGAATTTCGCCTGAAATTTGGACTCTCTCGTCTCTTTTTATTAATTCACATTTTTTAATATGTAGTAAATGTTCATTATAAAAAAGAGAGAGCAAAATTCTGTCGGCTTTTATAAATTGCCCCACCTGCCATCCCTGACTGCTATCAGGTAAGTCCTGTCTTGTCGGCTCCGTCCCGCTTCGCTTGTCGGGGCGGGGCAGGCAGGTGTCGGGCAAATACGAAAAATTCTTTATTTCAGAAGACAGGCTTATTATAGGATTTATGATAGTTCCTTTTATATCAGAAGTAAAATTAATTATTCCATTAAGAGTGCCTGCCTGCCGGTAAGGCAGGTTTGAAAAACCACGAAGGTCTAAATTATTCCCAGTCATTGAAAGAGCAAGCTTATCTCTTGAAATCAAACCTGTTATTTGGAATAAAGAGTCATTCAGGGCAAGATTGCATCTTCTTATAAGGAGGCAAGGCTGAGAGCCTTGCCTATACTTTAATTGAAAGAGTATATCATCAGAATTAGATAACTGAAGATTTGGAGTGTTAAGTGACAAAGTATGAATTGTAAAATTTTCTCCTTTTCCATTACCTTTAAGTTCCAATTCTGTAAAATCATCATAGCCTGTAATCTCATAATTTGTATATTCCTGATTAGCAGTAAACACAGCTTTAAAAGTTTCAAATTTATTCTTGTACAAAGTTAAGTTTGCAAAATCAAACTCTCCGTTGCCCTCCATGCGAGATAAATTTACAAGTTGCAAATTACCTGAAAAATAATCACTCGTTATCTCGCCGAATTTAAAATCTTTTATGTAAAATGTGCCTATAATACTCGGGTTTCGAGGAGTGCCCTTTATTACAAAATCAAAATTGGAGGCACCTGAAACCCCAGATAAAAAGGAAGTTAAGTTAACCTTTTTCCCTAATAATGAAAGTTTGAGATTGTCTTTTGCAATATTCCCTTTTATTGAAAAACTACCTTTATCCTGAAGCTTCCCCAAAGAAATGACCTTAACGCCAGTTTCTGAATATAATACTCGTGCATAAAGAGAGTCAAGCGTAGTTCCTTTCACTAATCCAGATAAATTGAGAACAGAGCAAAACTCGCGTCCTTTACCTTGCAGATTTATTTGTCCATTGAGGTTAGTTGGAAGCCTTGCAGTCCATCGGCTAACAGATATATCCAATATGTCTATATTGTTGCCCTTTAACAAAACATTATAAGAGAAGGGGGAAACTAAATTAATATGCGCTAACCCTTTGAGACTGGATTTGCCTGTTGCCCAGTTATTTATAGATATTTCTAAATCTTTATTTAACAAACTTAAATGAGCATCCAAATTACCTATGTTCATTTTTTTGTATTTTACCTTATTAAGTTTAGCCCAGCCTTGCATTGAAAACTGGTCTCTGCTTTTAATCAGATGAAGGTCTGAAGTAAGAATACCTTTTGCTCCCTGAACAATTTCATGGAGAGAAAATTTAGGGATAATGAATTTAAAATCTATAGAATCTTTCCCACCTGCCAAGCCTTGGCGGGCAGGAATAATATCTCCTGACAGCTCAACTCTGGAAGAATCTGTTGAAATGATTAGGTTTATACTCGTCATAGCAGACTGGAAGTTTTGCCCTACCTTACCCTCAATATTTTGAATTTTAATTAACCTATTCCAAAATTCAAAATAACCTTCTCCATTCTTGAGTTGAAATATTTGTTCAGTATGACCTTTTTTCAATAAACCAGTGAGATTTAAACACTTAATAGTTTTTATACCTGGCACTCCAGAGACTGTACCATTTATTAAATTGAAATTAGATATATTAAAAGGAAAATAAAAGCGAAGACTAAAGCCTTCGGCTACATCTCTGGACAAGCTAATGGAAGGAAAAGATATATTTATAGTCTTTATTCTTTTTACTATAAGGGACCAAGGAGTATAGAAAACTGAAATGCTTGGAGACTCAAAGATGTCACCATATTTTACACCTCTCAAAACGATATTAGTAATAAGATTTCCTTCTACATGCTCAATTCTTATTTTACCACCAGAATTCTTTATAATCCTATTCCTTATACATTCAAAGACAAAGCCATTTTTAATAAGTATAAATAGGATAATAAATACAAAAATTAAAGGAAGAATTATTCTTATAGTTTTACGCATTTCTAAAACATATAACCTATTCCTACATACAATCGTCCTCTATCATTACCGGGATTTATTAATTTACGACCATAGTCTAATCTTAAAGGACCTATAGGAGTATAGTATCTTAAGCCAAAACCTGTACCTAGTTTTATATTTTTTATACTCATATTTTTCAATTTTAATCCTATGTTTCCTGCGTCTATAAAATAAGCAAACTCTAATTTCTTAAATACAGGAATTCTCAATTCTAAATTGATAAGTTCAATACAGTTTCCCCATTCTAAAAAAGGCTCATATGACATATCCTGATAACCCCTTATTGTATTTATACCACCGAGAATAAACCTACGCTCAAGTGGTGATTCGTCCACGATATTGCCAAATTTCAACCTTGTACCGATGGTTGATTCAAAAAAGGTAGTAAAATATAACAAATCTAATGTGAATTTCTTAAATCTATAATCACCGCCCAGAAAACCTCCAGAGTATTCATAAGAAAAAGCACTAATTCCTCCTTTCCTTGGATAAAACACATTATCTCTTGTGTCCCAGGCAATAGAAAAAAGAAAAGAGTTCACAATTCCTCCTACCTCATACACAGGTACATTTCCTCCTTTACGAATGACTTCATAATTATAGCTAATAAATGATTGTCCAAATTTGCCAATATACTTCCCAAGTCTTCCTTCAGCACCTAAATAGGTTAACCAATAACAAGGTTTTTTATCTACTTTATAAAATTTGTAAAATGGCTTAATCTGCGCCTTTAAAGGAGTGTTTAAAAAATAAGGTTCCATATAGGAAATGGTTATTTCACCCTTTTGAAGTTCTTCTAAATCAAATGGATTTAACTCATATTTGCTTTGTAATTCTAATTTTTGCCCATTATTCCATAAATTATCATGCCCCCACCCTATATTAAACCAAATGCGAGCAGAAGAAATATAGCCACTGCCAAATGCTAACCACCGAGGAAGCCCTTCTTTTACTGAAAATATGACATCAAGTGTGTCTCTATTTTCTCCTATTCCTTGGAGTTTAAAATTGACAGATTCGAAAAGATTAGTTCCATAGATACGAGCTTGAGATTCTGATAGTTTCTTATGTGAATAGAGAGAGCCTTTTTTAAATGTAATTTCTCTCATAATTATTGCATTCCGGACAGCTTTTTGGCCCTCTATCTTTATATTTCCAAACCAGATAAGGTGATGCTCGTTTATCTGAAAACAAAGAATAGTTTCATAAGGAGTGATGTTGACAATATTATGCTTTACCTCTGCATATGCATAGCCTCTCTCAGTATAAAAGGTCATTATTGCATACTCTGCCATAAAAATAAGTTCCTCATCAAGTGGATCATCGGGCTTTAGCTTAATAATGTGGTTTAACTTAGTTGATGGAAAAACTTTATTCCCTTCAAACTTAATCTCTTTTATGCAAGTGCGGCGCCCTTCTTCAATATAAATGCTATACTTTATACGCTTTTTTTCAAAATCAATTACACTCCTTTTCCAGCTAATAACTTTAGCTTCTTTAAAGCCTTTATTTCTGTAAAAACTAATTAGTCGTTTCTCATCCAGACTTGCCTGAAACTCATCGTATAATTTCCCTTTACGAGTATGAATGATTTCTTTTAAAACCTTATTTGAGAAAGTATTGTTTCCATAAAAATTTACACGCTCTACTCTAAAACCCTCGATAACCAACAAACAACTTATAAAAAGCAATGTATTCATTACTCAATAAATTTTTTCAATCTTTATGTCGTTATAATAATATTTAAGAATACTTCTATATCCAAACCCTTTTTCTGCCATTTCTAAAGCCCCCCATTGACATAAACCTATCCCATGACCATAACCTCCGCCATTTATTACTACTTTGTTTCCCTTCATAATTATATTAAAAAATGTACTCTTAAGCCCAAGGAGAGTTCTTGCTCTCGTGCCCTTTATACTATAGTTGCCCTTGTTAGTTGAAATCTCAACTTCTTTCACTCTTCCAAAATTATCTCTTTTGCAAATTTTTAAAGATTTTATCTTACTTCCAACTTTTGGTTTAAGAAGTTGGAAAATCTGAGATTTTGAATAAGAGCGTTCCCATTTATAATGAGGGGAATTTTTACAAAAGGGACAGTGTATGCTCTTTAAGTATGAAAGACCTCCATTCTTTGTTCTGCCACCACAAGTAGAGGAATATCGGGCACTGATAACTTTTCCATTATAAGTACAAACAATACCATGAGTCTCTTTAACAGCCCGGGTAGCAAGTTTGGTTTCTCTATCCATTCCGCCATATACTTGGGACTCAACAGTTGCTTTCAGGTCATATTTTCCAGTGTTTTTAATTGTTGCTAATGCAAAACTCCTTGAAATTATAGCTTGAGTTTTTAAAGCCTCTAAATTATCAGTCTCAAGCTCACAGGGAACTACGCCTTTTAAATAGTCTTCAATATCAAGTTTATTCACTACAAGAAAATCATCACTACTTTTTCCGCCTGAGGCGGATCCGCCTTTGGCGGAGTATATAATAAACTTACCTCTATAAGACTTATGGTTAAATTTGGCTATATTGGCATGAGATGTAATTTCAATTGGGAATGTAGCAGAAGATACTGCTTTTTGATACTTTAGCTTTCCAATCAATATTGATTGAGGAGTTATTTTAAAAGAACGCCCTTCAAATAATTTATTGTCTAATTTTATGAACAGTCTTTTACCTTCAATCGTTATATCACTTTTTTGAGCTATGGTTACCCTAACCATAGGAGCTTCTCCTCGTTCCCTGCTCGGTATTTTATATACTCGGGCACACCCGGTTAACAAAATCAAAAATATAAAATCAAAAATGAAAAATAAAGAATTTATAGCTCTTCGTGCTATCATTTGTGGTTATCAGTATCAATGGATTTTACGAAGTCATATATCTCTTGTGCTATTTTTTTACTTAGTTCCGGAGTAGTAATATAATGATTCGCTTCATCACTTAAAATGTCCTCTGAGGTCTTTATCCAAATGAGTTCTTTCTTCTTTGAACTAACTTTATTATAAATATAAGCAGCAGATTTTGGAAGAATCATTTTATCTTTCTCCGGATGCATTATAAGAATGGGAGCTTTGATTTGAGCTAAACTCTTACGCGTCTCTCCAATAATACTTTTCATATCCATGAGGTTAAAAATGGAAGTAGTGTGAAAAACTGGGACTTCACCCTTGTTTTTTAAGAACTTGGTGGCAAGTGAAACAGAATTCATACCAACTCTTAAAACCCGAGATAAAATTATAGCACAACTAATAGATATAACTCCTTCTACCTCATATTTAGTGGCAAGCCAGAGAGCCAAATTGGCTCCAAGAGAACTGCCACCCACACATATTTTGTCTACACTTTTTCTAAATTCAAGAAAAGAAGTTTCTAACCCGTCCTTCCAACCCGAGAGATTTGTCTTTACTAATTCAAACAAACAAGTTCCATGACCATTTGGACAACTCCCATGTCCTTGCAAAAGAGGACAGTATACAGTAATATCTCTTTTCGCCAACTCACAGGCTATTAAGCGAAGTTCATCAGGAGTCTTACAAAAACCATGAGTTAATAAAATCCCAGTGGTTCCTCTTTTTATAAAAATTTCACCTTTCCTTAACATCATAGATAGTCATAGATTTTTCTTGACATAATTTATCTCTTAAGATATAATTTTGTACCGGAGGTACATTCGCCCCCGGTGGAAAATGGCCGAAGTGGTGGAATTGGTAGACACGTGGCGTTCAGGACGCCATCCCAATTTTGGGGTGTGGGTTCAAATCCCACCTTCGGCATATCTTACCTCTTATTTAATCTTATAAGCCCATCACGAGTCCCAAAATATACATATCCATTGTCTAAAAGAATTGAATAAACTTCACTCGTTATGGGAGAATTCTTTTCTGTATACCTTTCCCAGATATTGAGTTTTTTATCCCAAACAGCTACTCCTTTATCAGTTCCTACCCAGAGACTTAAAGAATCAGCTGCTATAGAAAAAATTCTTTTACCAGGAAGTGTAACTGGATAAGTAAATCTTTGCCAGCCATTACCTGTATAAACTAAAAGTCCCTGTCGTGAGCCAAAATAAATCTTGTTAGCGTCAAATAAAATTTTATACACACCATGAGGAAAAATTTTGTCAGGGTCTATAAATTCTTCCCATGTATTATGACTTTTCCTAAATACCCCTCTTGAAGTAGCAAGCCAAACTCCACTGGAGTCAATAGCAATATCATTCACACATAGCCCTTTAAAAACTTGAGTAATTATTTCATCCTTCTCGTCTGCCCCGCTCCGACCCCCGAAGCGGGACGAAGACGGCGAGACAGGTATTTTAGCAAGTCCATTCGTTGTCCCAATCCATAACTTATTAGACTCTAAGATTAAAGAAGTCACTTGTTCAGAAGGAAGACCATCAAACCTGGTAAAAGTTTGCCAGGTCTTGGATTGTTTATTAAATTGAACCACACCTTCTGGAGTGCCAAACCAGACATTTTCGTAGTTGCTCACAATTGAGCTGGCTTCAGAAGATAAAAGTCCATATTCTTCGGAAGAATAATAATAGGTATATAAATCATTGTCAGAATTCCACTTAGTTATTCCATTTGCTGAACCAAGCCAGATACTGTTTGTATCTTTATAGATAGACAGTATCTTGCCTCCAGGGACTCCTAATAAGTAATCTTCAGGAATAAAAGTTGTAATGTCATATTTATAAACACCTTGCCCATCAGTGCCAACCCAAAGCCAATTCCTATCTTTTGCAGCACAAATCATCTCGTATCTTTTTAAAAATTTGTCAAGAATATAGTAAGGAGCCAACCATGGATACTGATTAGGAAATGTTGTTGGAAACCATTGAATTTTGGAAAAACAAGAATCTAATAAAACCCAGGTATCCTGAAACTTTTTCAATTTTGCAAATTGCTCTCCATTATATAAATACACACACTCATCAGAAATCCCGAGCGAACAAACTCCAGTATATCCTTCGGGAATCTCAATAGCTCTGTAGTCCTCAAAAGTTGGATTATACCTACCAAGCTCTTCTTGAGTAACAAACCATATCTCATTTGTATATGCATCGTGAGCTATTAGTTTAATATCTCCTGGAAATGGATTACGACTCTTAAGAAATTCCCATTTTGATTGTAATTTGTCAAACCTCGCTATACCATTAGGACCAGCCATATAAATACACATTGGGCCACAACTAATTGAGTTCACTACTCTAAAATCCCCAAAATAAGTCCACAAATCAGGATTCTGGATATAAAGAATGAAAATTATGAAGTATAAGAACATAATAAACGACAAGGACAAAATTTACAAGCATGATATTTGGGGTTAGGGGCAAAATTACCTTTCCGAACTTCTCGAGCTACATCTTTTATAGTTTGTTTTACCTTTTCTACCTTTTTTTCTATATTTTTTAATTCACCTACTATTCCAGTATCAACAAAATGAAACTCAACTCTCTCTGGAAACTTGCCAAATCTCTCTTTGTATGCTAACGCATAAATTGGAAGCTGAACACTTTCTCGTACTCTTTGATTAGCCAGTGTTTTGGTAAGAACATTGCCAGTCTTATAATCTATAATTATTCCTTCATCAACTCTATCCCATCTTCCTTTAACCTTCACATCTTCAAACAAAAAACTACATCTCTCTTCAACAAATAAAGGATTTGTATTATCCTCTTCACCTTGATTGAAAAAGTTTCTTAAAACTTCAATGCCTTTTTTAAATCTTTCTTCCTCATGTTTTCTTGAAATAAAACCCTCACTAATCCAGGAGTCTTCAAATACTTTAATCAATTCGTCGAACAATATTTTCTTATTATCTTTTTTAAATCTAAGATAATACCCAATTGCTTTGTGAATAGCATTTCCATAAACTATGGTATGATGTTTGGGAAGAGGAGTCTTTAAGCGATGAATATACCAGTATTTGAGAGGACAGGTAAGCCAATTGTCTATGCCAGTGCTGGATAATTCAAGAATGCCCGTCTTTTTAAGCTCATTAGCTTCTATAGACTTGATTTTACTAAAAAGATTAATTTGTTCTAAACTTTCTGTTTTCTTTATGGCAATATGAGTATTTGAGAGGTCTAAAGATTCAAGAACAAATGGAGATGTCTTCTTTTCTCTCCTGCCACCATAATCTCGGGCACTGGTCAAAATTAGTTCTTCTTTGGCACGTGTCATCCCTACATAAAAAAGACGGCGTTCTTCTTGAATATGAATCTCGGAATTAAGTAGGTCAGGAAGCAGTTCTTTTACTAAATCAAGCGGTAACTCAACTAACTTAGGCATTGGACGATGAGGAAAAATATCAGAGACCAAAGAGACTAAAAATACAACTTTAAATTCAAGCCCCTTCGCTTTATGAACTGTCAATATATGAACAGCATCAATATCAAAATCAGCCTGAGCCACAGGAGGATTATCACCGAGCTCTTTTAAACTCTCAATATGCTCTATTACAAAAGGAACACGGTCTGTATGAACTACATTACTTATGCTTTCAATAATTTTAAAAAATTCAGCAATGTTTTTTATCTGAAGTTCATTCTTTACAGAAGGATGCCGTGTAAGTTTTTTAAGCCATCCAGTCCGGGTGAGGAAATCGTAGAGAACCTTGCCAGTTGGTTGAGTTGCTGAGAGAGTACTTAAATAAGATATGTCCCCAAGAAACTTGTTAATCAGAGTCTTGCTCTCGGTAGATATATCTATATCCTCTAAGTTGGTAAAAACCCAATATAATGATCGGGTTCTCTTCTTGGCTAAACCTAAACACTTTGAAAGGTCTAAAGGATTTAACCCATATACGGGTGAATTTATAAGATAATAAAGAGATTGACTGTCCTCTATATTACTCAGGACATTAAGTAATGAAATAAGAATTTTAATCTCTTCTTGGTCATAAAGACCTTGATTACCAGAAAAGGTCCAAGGAATGCCTTGCATATTTAATGACTTTAGAAAAGGAAGGGCTAATCGATTTGTGCGAACTAAAATGGCAAAATCATTATACTTACAGCTTTGAGCTAACTTCTTTTTTATCATCTCTGCTACACCATCTGCTTCATTTGAGGCAGTATCATAATGAAAATAAGTTACTTCTGGACCCTCTGGTTTCATTCCAACGATTCGCTTATCTATATTTGCTTTAACTTCTAAACGGTTCGGATTATTAAAAACAATTAACCGATGAGCAGTGTCTAATATTGACTGAGTGCTCCTGTAATTTGTATTTAAAATAACTTCATGGGCATCAGGATAGGTTTCACGGAATGATAAAATATTAGCTAAACAAGCACCACGAAATTTATAAATAGATTGGTCATCATCCCCAACAACAGTGATGTTACGATGAGAAGCTGATAAAAGTTTAAGTAGTTGAAATTGAGCATAATTAGTATCCTGAAATTCATCAACTAAAATATATTTAAACTTGGATTGAAGCTCTTTTAAAACACTTGTTTTTTCTCTTAAAAATTTAAGTGGTAAGGTAATTAAACTTGCCATATCAAGATAACTATGTTGAATAAGAAGGTCTTCATATTTTTGGTAACACTTCGCTACCTCAAGCCACTTAGTAGCTTCTTCTTTCTCTTCAGAATTGACGTTGGATAATTTAGATTCCGCATATTCCAAATATTTTTCAGCTGTTACATCCTCATCTTTGGCTCGTGATATAACATCTAAAAGAGCCTGTAAATATTTTGTAGGATGGGATAAAGGGCGGAAATAATCAAGTGGTAATTCAAAGAGATGTTCTTTTAAAAAAACAAGTAACTCTAGAGTAGCCAAAACTCTAAAATCGGGGTCTATGCCAAATTCAAAAGCATAGTCCCTTAATATCCGTTGCCCAAAAGAATGAAAAGTGCTAATTTGAACAGGAACCCAACCATAAGGAACAAGAATATCAACTCTCTCCTCCATTTCATCTGCAGCTTTATCTGTATAAGTAAGACCCAAAATTTCTTCAGGACGCGCACATTTGCTCGCAATCAGCCAGGCAATACGATGAGTAATTACCTTCGTCTTGCCAGTTCCGGCACCAGCAATAATAAGAAGAGGTCCATCACCCCAGGTCACAGCTTCAATCTGTGCTGAATTAAGACCTTTTAAAACTTTCTTATCCTTCTTCAACATTTATTTCATTATACTCTTCTTCTTAAAATTTGTCAAGAAAATTAGCCACAGATTTCACAGATTTAAATTGGACGCTGATTTACACAGATTAGAATGTAGGCACAATTTTGATTCGTCTGAGGCGAAATGCACTCTTTAATATTTAATTTTTGATTTGTCATTTTGATATTTGATTTTTGACATTTAATCTTATGTGTGCTCTCTGTGGTTTATATATTATCTGTAATTATTTCAAGATGGCTGTCTTTTT
>JAGMCI010000031.1 GCA_023129325.1 Caldifarciminota bacterium | reverse complement strand
GGACTTGCTATATATGATACCATTCAATACATAAGACCTAAGGTTTCTACAATATGTATGGGGATGGCGGCATCATTAGCGGCTCTATTGCTTGCATCAGGTAGTGAGGGGAAGCGGTATGCCCTTCCGCATGCCAGAATCCTTATCCATCAACCAATGGGTGGAGTTTCTGGTCAGGCTGCTGATATTGCTATTCATGCTAAAGAAATTGTAAAAGTAAGAGACGAGTTAAATAGAATCCTCTCTTTCCACACAAAAAAACCAGTTGAAAAGATAGCTCTTGATGCTGACAGGAATTTCTGGATGTCAGCCCAAGAAGCTAAAGAATATGGGATTATAGACAAAGTAATAAGTAAAAGGACGGAAATTAAAAAATGAAGCGTACTTATCAACCTTCAAGGATAAAACGCAAGCGAACTCATGGCTTTAGAGAAAGAATGTCTACCCCTTCGGGTAGAAAAATTCTTGCCAGACGAAGAAAAAAGGGTAGAAAAAGGCTTACAGTTTAATACCTTGGATGAGAGTTTTCCTTCAAAAGAAAGAATTAAAAAGAAGGAAGATTTTAAAGAATTATTTAAGAATGGCAAGAAAAGAAAAGGCAAAAATCTCATCCTCTTCTATCTGCCGGGAGAAAACAGGAGAATAGGCTTTATCTTGGCACATAAAATAAAGGGTTCAGTGATAAGAAATAAATTAAAGCGAAGACTGCGTGAAATATATAGAAAAAATAAAAGTAATTTTAAAGGCGATTACATTATTCTTGCTTATCCTGGAGCAGAGAGGATGGACTACCAGGTATTACAAAAAGAAATATTAAAATTAATATGAGAAAGATTTTAGTATTTCTGATTAGGGGTTATCATCAGTTTTTATCCCCATTTTTACCTCAATCCTGTAGATTTTATCCCACTTGTTCTGAATATACAGCAGAAGCAATAGAAAAATATGGAATTTTAAAAGGACTTGGTTTGGGAATATGGAGAATTTTAAGATGCAATCCCTGTAATAAAGGAGGTTACGACCCAGTCCCTTAAAATTTTTTTAAAAAAAACTTGACATTTTATAATTATAAGATATAAATATATAAGTTACAGATTACACGGATAAATTTGTATTTAAAAATCTGTGTAATCAGCGGTTAAAGAGGAGGTGATGTGTATTGAAAGATAAAAAAGAGATTTGGAGTGCAACAACGATGTTGTTGCAAAGAAAGGTTTGGAGTATCCCAATTTGTATTGGAATAAAGAGTCAAAATATTTTGGCTCTAAAAGAGTTTTATCCCGCACATAACTTTATGAGCGGGATTCTCGCTGTTCTAAATTCCGACTTTATCGGAAAAGAATAGCGGAAGGAGGAAAGATGAAGAAGTTAGGTTTATTTTTAGGGATTTTACTAATCCCAGCAATTATTCAGGCAGGCACAGTTACCCATACGACAAAAGCAGATTTCAGTTGGGGCTATTTAGATAGAACCAGAATTACAAATGATGCTGGTGGAGAAGTCCAACTTGATAAAAATGTGGGAACACTGAATTTAGGTTGGAACACAAGTCCAAATAGTCTACCTCATAATGTAGAGGGCCACATATGTGCTGCCAGTGGAGACTATATTTATTCTATCGGTGGGAAGGATGGGCCAGTGCCTACAGATTCGGTATATTATGCTCCTATTAATCTCGATGGCTCAGTAGGTACTTGGCAAGCCACCAGCAATTTACCTATATCATTAGCCTATCTTTCTGGAGGATGTGTTAATGGATATATATATGTTGTAGGTGGGCATAATCCTGGAGGTTTTTATAACACTGTTTATTTTGCTAAAATCAACCCTGATGGAACATTAGGCTCATGGAACTCAGCAACTTCTCTACCTCATAATGTTGCAGACCATCATGTTGGAATAACCCCGGAGTACATTTATACTATTGGAGGATATGATGGGACGGCTTATTTTGATACCATTTACTATACTACAATTAATCCTGACGGGACAATTGGTAATTGGAATCCTACTATTCCCACATATCAGCCATTGGATGACCATTCTGTAGTGATAACTAATGAATATCTCTATATACTTGGCGGATTTGCTGGTGATGGTTGGTTAGCGCGAGATACAGTGTCTATGTCTCTAATTAACGAAGATGGGTTACTTGGAGCATGGGCGTACTCCATTCTTCCTCAAGTACTTGGGGCAGGGTATGCGGTAACTACAGGTGGATACATCTACTTAACTGGTGGGTGCAATGATTCATGGATATATCAGAATACTGTGTATTATGCTCCTGTTCACTCTAATGGGACACTTGGGTCGTGGGGAACAACTACTATAATGCCTGAATCATTAGGTTATCATGCAATGGCAGTAAGTAATGGATATATCTATGTTTTGGGAGGGGCTGATGCTTCTTATGTTGATAGAAATGAGGTCTATTACACACAGATAGATACTTCTGGAGTTGGACCTTGCTCTTCAGGGGTATATATTTCTACAATTATTGACCTTAGCACAGATGAATTTATGCGTGAATTATCATGGGGCTCTTCAAAACAAACAGCACTGACTATGCAATACAGGACAGCACCTGATGCTGGGTCTTGGAGTGTATGGAGTGCTATAGATTCAACATCACCAGGTGATATTAGCACTTCTGCAAGATATTTACAATACAGAGCTGATTTTACAGGCGATGGTAGTTCAACCCCAATTCTTGAAGATGTAACTGTAACTTATGGGGTTGGTGATGCTGGGGTGGTATCTATTGATTCACCTTCTGATACAGTTTGGCTTGATTCCACTTATTCACTTGAGGCAAGTGTTAAGAATTTTGGAACTGAACTTACAGAGACTTTTGATGTTAATTGTGTGCTTAACGGAATAGATGCAACTCTTGAGACAACTCTGATGCCAGATTCTACAAAAGGACTTAATTTTGGTGATTGGACAGTCACTTCAGCACCTGCTACATATACAATGAAGGTTAAGACGCTACTTTCCCCTGATGCCGAGCCTGCAAATGACAGTTTAGGAAAATCAATTCTGGCTTGTAGATATGGTGATGTTGGAGTTATATCAATTGACCTGCCTGTTTTAGATACTATATGGATGGATTCAATATATCCATTAGCCGCTACGGTTAAGAATTTTGGCAACTATATTGAAAATTTTGGTGTTAATTATAAGATTGAATATGCCAAGAAGCTGATAGATACTACTGTTCAAGTTACAGGTCTTAAGCCAGATTCTATACGACAGGTAACATTTGGTAATTGGACGGTTGAGGCAGTAGATACATTTATAATTACAGTTACAACTATTCTACCTGCTGGTATATTTGATTTAGATATGACAAATGATGTTTTGGCAGACACATTCATATCGGTTGGAGTTGAGGAAACAACTCCTGAGTTACCAACTCATTTCAGTTTAGCCCAGAATCAGCCAAATCCATTCAGCAAAACTACAGTGGTCAGTTTTCAGTGCCCAGCGGTAAGTGATATATCTCTTAGAATCTATGATGTGACTGGAAAATTAGTGAAGACACTGGTTGATGAAAAAAGGAAACCAGGTTCTTATAAAGTGAACTGGAACGGCACAAATAATTCAGGGGAAATGGTGGCTAATGGAGTTTATTTCTACAAACTTCAAGCTGATAATTTCACACGTACTCGGAAACTCATATTACTGAAATAAACACAGGATACTATGAGAGGGGCAGTGCTTTTTAAAGTGCTGCCCTTTCTTTTTATCTCTTATCCGTTAGCCAACGGGTTAACTGCATAACTGCAATCCCGCACATAACTTATGTGCAGGACATAACCAATTCATCTGTGAAAATCTGCGTCTAAAAAGTTTTTTCTGTATTTCTCTGTGTATTCGTCTATTTGATTTTTGATATTTAATATTGCCTTATTAATTAACCAATCCGCCTCAGGCGGACTAATTAACTTGTTATTTCTCTGTGTCCTCAGTGGTTATTATTTGTGTAATTCGTGTATTTCTGTAGCTTTATTTATGGTTAAATAAATTATTGACAAATTATTTGTTTTATGATACAATATATTAAAATATTAAAAATGAAAGTTCCTTTTATTAATTTAAAGAGGCAATACCTTCTAATGAAAAGAGAAATTAATGAAGCTATTGAAGGTGTGTTAAAGAAAGGGTGGTTTATATTAGGAGAGAATGTTGAAAGATTCGAACAAGAATTTGCGAATTATTGTGGTGCTGAATATGGGATTGGCATGGGCTCAGGGACAGAGGCTTTAGCTTTTACCCTTTTAGCCTGTGGGGTAAAGGAAGGCGATGAAGTTATTACTGTATCTACCACTGCGTCAGCGACTGTACTGGCTATCTCTTTTGCCAGAGCAACTCCTGTTTTTGTTGATGTAGACCCAGGAGCCTATACTATGGATTCTACAAGGATTGAAGAAAAGATAACAAATAGGACTAAGGTTATTCTTCCTGTTCATCTTTATGGACAACCTGCAGATATGGACCCTGTATTAGATATTGCTAATGCCCACAAACTACTGGTAATAGAGGATGCTTCCCAATCTCATGGAGCAGAATATAAGGGTAAAAAGGTAGGTTCAATTGGAGACATTGGATGTTTCAGTTTTTATCCTACTAAAAATTTAGGAGCGTATGGAGATGGGGGCATAGTTGTGACTGATAATGAAAAGATAGCAGAGAAGGTAAGAATGTTACGAAATTATGGCGAGAAAGAAAAATACAAGGCTCAGTTAAAGGGCTATAACAGCAGGTTAGACGAACTACAAGCTGCTATTTTAATAGTTAAACTTAAAAAGTTAGATAAATGGAACGAAAAAAGGAGAGAAATTGCAGAGCTTTATAGTTCTCTAATTAAGAATCCAGCCATAATGACTCCTAATGAAGCGCCGTATGCAAAGCATGTTTATCATCTTTATGTGGTGAGAAGCAAAACACGCAGTAAGTTAAAGAACTATTTGAAATCTCAGGGAATTGAGACAATAATACATTATCCCCTTCCGGTCCATTTACAGGACGCTTATCAAGGACTCGGCTATAAGGTAGGCTCATTGCCAGTATCTGAACGGATTGCAAATGAGGTCTTATCATTACCTTTATATCCGGAGTTATCAGACAAAGAAATTGACTACATAATTAAATGCATCAATTCGTATGAAAAAGACTAAAATAGAATTATTATTAGTTGTTGGAGTTATACTTGTTACCACGCTCCCTTTTGTAAATAAGGCATTCCATATTGATGACGGTGTATTTCTGGATACAGCTAAGGAAATTAGACAGCATCCTTTATACCCTTATAGTGCGTTTACAAAGGGCTATGGGGTTCAATTTAACCGTTTTGAGGATATGCCACATCCACCTCTCTTTATGTATCTTTTATCAATCTTCCTTCTAAATAAGATTTCAGAACCATTACTTCATATTTTTTCTTTTCTATTTGCAATATTGGCTGGAGTATCTGCTTACTTTCTTGCAAAAAGATTCACAAGGCAACCGCTTTTTACTACACTTCTCTTCATCTCTTCGCCAATGTTCATAATTTCTTCTCATAATATTATGACTGATATGCCTGCATTGGCACTCTGTTTGGCATCTATAACAGCTTTTATCTATGGGATGGAAAAAAATGATACCAAAGCATTAGTGCTTGCAAGCATATTAATAGGGGTAGCTTCCTTAATTAGATATATAAGTTTGATTCTCTTTCCCTTGCTCTTGGTTTATTCTATTCTTTACAGAAAAAGCTTCCTGAAAACCTTATGGGTTCTTTTGGGTTCTTTTCTAATCTTTTCGATATGGCCGATTCAGAATCTCTTATTTTATAAAAAGTTTCTTCTCTTTGCATCTGGAGATTATGTATTTAGTCCCGGAAGCTTTAAAATGTTAAGTATACTTCGGAGAGGAACGAGTGATTTAGCCAGTATAGGTGGGGCAACTGTGTTCCCAATTTTCTTAATTGGTATATATTTAAGAAACTTAAAAGGAAAAATTGTTTACCTCTTTACTGCATTAGGTTCAATTTTTGCAATGTTTGCCTTGAGGATTGGTAATTACGCTATAGGACAGAAATTTCTCCTCTTTCTATTTTTGTCCATTGGGATATTTATTACATACAAGTTCTTTAAAAGAATTATAGTATCACAAAGTCAAAAGACAGATGCTGTTTTTTTAACTTTCTGGTATATAATAGTCTTATTGCTGACTATCATAGCATTCCCCTTTGGTTGTGCGAGGTATATGCTACCACTTCTTTTTCCTTTAATAATAATATTTATCAATGAAGTGGACGAAATATTTCAAAATAAGCAAAAAGTTTTTTGTATAGTTTGTGGTATAGGAATATCTTTGACTTTTATTACAGGTATCGTAATAGCATTATCGGACTATGAGTATGCAGGAGTATATAGAAAATTTGTGAAAGAATCACGAATCACGAATTACCTGCCCGACGGACGACAGGCGGGCGAATCACGATTCACAACTTGGTTTGTTGGTGAATGGGGATTTAGATATTATATGGAAAGAGAGGGTTATTCTTATTTGCTTTCAAGTGATAATTCGCCTAAAGAAGGAGACATTCTTGTAATACCCACTATCCCTTGCCCTTGGAAAATAGATAGTAAGTTAAAGGTTCGGATTGCATTGATAAAAACGGAGGACTATAAAGGACGAATACCAATTAAAGTAATGAATCCAGAGACACATACTGGCTTTTATTCAAGTGGATTTGGGCTTCTCCCTTATTCTTTTTCTACAGAGAAGCTTGAATCTTTTAATATCTATAGAGTGATAAAATAATATGCTCAAACAACTTAAAGATAAAGAAGTATTAGTTACAGGAGGGCTTGGATTTATAGGAAGTAACATAGCACACAAATTACTTGAGTATGGTGCTAAGGTCACTATTATTGACTCGCTTATAGATGGTCTTGGGGGCAATCTATTTAATGTGAAAAATATTGAGAAGGATGTAAAAATTGTCATAGCTGATTTGAGAGATGATATAATTTGTGAGCTTGTGCATGGGAAAGATTACATCTTCAACTTAGCGGGTCAAGTGAGCCATATTGATAGCATGGAAGACCCCTTCACAGATTTGGCAATTAATTGTCAGAGTCAACTCTCTCTTTTAGAGGCATGCAAAAAATATAATCCTGAAACAAAAATCATGTTTGCTGGGACGAGACAGGTATATGGAAAACCAAGGTATCTTCCAGTAAATGAAAATCATTCCTTATCTCCAACTGATGTAAATGGTATAAATAAAATAGCAGGCGAATGGTATCATATTCTTTACAATAAAGTTTATGGTATTAGAACTGTTTCCTTGAGACTTACAAATACTTACGGTCCGAAGATGTTGATGAAGCATAGTAGGCAAGGGTTTATCGCATGGTTTATTCGACAGGTAATAGATAACGAGGAGATAAAAATTTTTGGCGATGGGAAACAAATAAGAGATTTTAATTATGTTGATGATGTAATAAAGGCATTCTTATTGACTGCCCTAAATGAAGAGAGTAACGGAAAGATATACAATCTTGGTGGCGGCAATCCAACGACTCTTCTGGATTTTGTTAAGTTACTAATTGAAATCAATGGGAATGGTAAATACAAATTGGTGCCATTCCCTGAGGATAGAAAGAAGATAGATATTGGCAATTTCTATGCTGATTATACAAAGATTAAGAAAGATTTGAATTGGCAACCAAAGATTTTATTGAGGGAAGGGTTAAAAATGACAATTGAGTATTATCGGAAATACAAAAAATATTATTGGTAACACAGCAGAAATCTTAAGGAAGGGAGAAAGGGTGTTTAAAGAGCTCTCTATGTTTTTCCCTGTTTACAATGATTGGGGAACTATTGGCAGTATGGTGGCGTTAGCAGTTTCTACGGCTGAGTCACTAACTAAAAAATATGAGATTATACTTGTAGATGATGGAAGTAATGCACGCACTAAACAGATTCTTAGTATATTGGAAAAGCAATTCAATAAAGTTCGTGTTATCCATCACCCAAAGAATATGGGTTATGGCGCAGCTATAAGAACTGGGATTTCAAACTGTAAGTATGAATATATATTCTATACCGATGGTGATGCCCAATATGATGTTAGTGAGATTAAAAATTTACTTCCCTTTATGAGATGTAATATAGATATGGTTAATGGTTATAAAATAAAACGGATGGACCCACTTTACCGAGTGATTATAGGAAGATTATACCACTATATTGTTAAATTTGCTTTTGGTCTTCCATTACGAGATGTGGATTGTGATTTTCGCCTAATGCGGAGGTCTATTTTTAATAAAGTAAATTTAGTATCAGATAGTGGGGTGATATGTGTGGAGATGATTAAAAAGATTCATAATGCTGGATTCAAATTTGCTGAGGTCCCTGTTCACCATTACTATCGGATGAGTGGAAAATCACAATTTTTTAGTTTAAGAAGACTACTCAGGATTGGAAAAGATTTATTGAAGTTATGGGTTAGTTTAGTCTTTTACTCTAAGACTTCAAGGAAGTAATGAAAGTGTTGCTGGTACGACCTATTAATCGGTATGTTTCGGTGATTATTCCTAATCTTGGCTTAGGATATCTGGCGACCCAGATTAGAAAAAAGGGACATGAGGTAAAAATTTTAGATTGTGTTAAGGAAAAAATGAACTTCTTGGATTTCGAGAGATTCATAGATGCTCATAAACCAGACATAATAGGAATTCAAATGTTTACTTGTGATTTCCGTTTTGTCCGGGGGACCCTTAATAGCATTAAGCGAGTAGACCCTGAAATTACCATTATTCTTGGAGGTCCTCATCCTTCTGCAATGCCGAGAGGGACTATATTAGATTTTAAGGAAACAGATTTTTTGTTCCAGGGTGAAGCAGAAATAGGATTACCTAAATTACTTCAATATATAGAAGGAAATACTGACCGTTTGGATGACATTCCAGGTTTAGTATTCCGAGACAATAAGAAAATACGAATGAATCCTCAAAAATTTATACAAAATCTGGATACTTTAGATTTTCCAAGTTGGGACCTGATGGTTCCTAGTAGCTATCCCCCAGCTCCCCATGGGACATTTACCAAACGAGTTCCAACTGCTCCTATTATTACCACGAGGGGATGCCCCTACAGATGTAAATATTGTGCAGCTCATATTGTTTCTGGAAGGTTGCTCAGGAAAAGGAGTGTTGATAATGTAATATCAGAAATAGAATTGTTGGTCAATCGGTATGGAGTAAAGGAAATCCATATTGAAGATGACAACTTTACATTGGAGCAAAACAGAGTTAAAGAATTTTGTCATAAACTAATTGAAAAAAACCTACATATCATCATGGCTTGTCCTAATGGAGTTAGATTAGATACCCTCAACAAAGAATTAATAGTTTTAATGGAGGAAGCTGGTTTTTATTCCTTTGCTGTTGGGATAGAATCAGCTACTTCCCATATCCTTAGAGAGATGAATAGGAATATCAGTGTCTCCGAGATGGAAAATAAAGTGCAACTGGTAGCATCAATGTCAAATATAAAGATGACTGCTTACTGCATACTTGGCTTTCCATGCGAAACGAGAGAGGAAACGCAAAGGACAATTAATTTTACATTAAAGATGCCTTTTGAGAAAGCACAGTTTAGTCCTTTTATGCCTTTACCAGGAACCGATATCTTTAAAACTCTTTCTGAAAGAGGAGAAATTAGCGCTAATTTATTGGATTGGGACAAGTATCTTGAATTTGATGTTGTTTATGCACCATCAGGAATGTCGATTAAAGAGTTAAGAAAAATAATAAAGCAAGCTTTTGCTAAGTTCTATTTTCGTATTAAAATTATTGTTCAGTTACTAAGAGAACTCAAATCTTTTCATCATTTTACTATAGCTTTCAAAAGAGTAATGCAAGTGTTTAAATAATATCCATGATAGATAATTAAGGAGCATTTGTTGAATAAAGAGGAATACAAAATAATGTATGAATTGGAGGATACCTATTGGTGGTATCGTGGCTTAAGAGCAATTATATTTGAGTTCCTTGGAAAATATTTACCTCAAGATAAAGAAATCAGGATATTAGATGCCGGATGTGGAACAGGAGGTGTTCTCCAATATCTGAAGAATTATGGTGAAGCGTTCGGTATTGACATATCCGGAACAGCTCTTGGCTTCTGTAAAAGAAGGAAGCTTTTAAATCTACTTCGTGCCTCAGCAAGTGATATTCCTTTCAAAAGCGAAGCATTTGATGTTGTGGTTTCAACTGATGTTATTTGTCATTTTCAGGTCAAAAATGATATTGAAGCATTAAAAGAGATACATCGTGTTTTGAAAAAAAATGGGATAGCAATTGTGAATGTGCCAGCGTGTGAGTTTTTAAAGACTGAGCATGACCAAGCTGTATATACCAAGCACCGTTATACTGGAAGAGAATTATCCTTTAAATTGAAGAAGACAGGCTTTACAGTGGAAAAACTAACTTATTGGGACACTATCCTCTTCCCATTTATGGGTGCGATTCGTCTTTTTAAAAAACTAAAACTTAAAAAAGTCCAACCAAGGTCTGATCTCAAGGCACTTCCTGTTGCATTTAACCATTTACTGGCATCTATAATCTTGAGAGAAGCTAGGTTATTAAAGAAATCAAATCTACCTTTTGGACTTTCAGTATTTGGTGTTGGGAAGAAAAAGACTAGAAATGATGTAATGTGCGAAACTATTGAGAAAGATTCTCAAAAAGTCATTAAATTATATTCAAAATTAGGAAAAAATATTGGTTTATATGCAAAATTGAGATGGAAATTATGTCCTTATGAGGCGATAGAAAAACATGTGCCTCTTAAGGGCAAAGTTATAGATATTGGCTGTGGGTATGGACTATTTACTCATTTATTGTTTCTTAAGTCCTTTCATAGAAATGTTATTGGTATCGATTGGTCGGTTAAGAGAATAGAAATTGCCCAAAAAACGGTTCAAAATCGTTCAAATATTCAATTCTATAACCAGAATATTGGAGATATAAAATTAGATAAATTTCAATCTATTGTAATGATAGATGTCTTACATCATCTCCCGATACAGGTGCAACAAAGCCTTCTTTTAAAATCTTTTAAAGGACTGAATGATAAAGGGCGGTTAATCATTTTGGATGTTGATAAAGTTCCACGATGGAAATACCTGTGTGCAAAAACAATTGATAGATTACTAAATATCTCAAAACCTTTATATTATCACTCTTCAAAAGAGCTTTCAGATATGCTAACTAATATTGGTTTTAAGGTTAAAACTATTGCTATGAATAAAGGCATTCCATTGGCAGATGTTCTTTTTATCTGTGATAAATAAAAATGCGTAGACAATTCTGTATCTTATTAATCTTAATCATTTCATTGGCTATTATAACTCAGGTAGTCTGGCTTAAGATTGATGCGTGTCCCCCGGCGTATGATGAAGCTGCCTATCTTGAACGGAGTTTAAAGATGTTCTCTGCATTAAAAAGTTCTCCTCTTGAATTCCTGCAAAGCCTATTGGGCGTGGGTAAATATAGTAGTTCGTATCATCCACACCGGGTCCTATTACCCATTACCACGATGCCATTTTATTTATTGTTTGGTAAATCTGTTGATACAGGAGTGATGGCTAACGCAGTCTATATCATAATATTGCTTTGTTCAATATATGGCATTGGCAAGAGACTGTTTAATGAAAAAGTAGGGCTTTTTGCTGCCTTCTTGCTTTCTACTTTTCCTTTATTTTGTTCTATGTCACGTGTCTTTATGGCCGAACTTTCTGCTACATCCTTAGCCGCCTTAAGTGTCTACTTGCTCATTCGTGCCAACTACTTTAAGAACAGAGGATTTAGCATTCTTCTTGGAATTAGTCTTGGATTGGGAATGCTTACAAAGGAACTTTATCTCGTTGCAATCTCAGGACCTCTTATCTATGCAATATGTAAAAGTAATTTAATCCATAATAGATTTTCGCTCCGCAATGTTATTATTTCCATTTTACTTGGTGCTTTAATAGCTTCTGTCTGGTATATACCTAATTTTAAAATTATATATTCTCATGCGTGTTGGGATGCTTTCTCTCGCGAGATGGGAGAATTATTTCAAGTTCCCACGAAGTTTGGCTTCAAATTCCTTGGTTTTTACGCTATTGTTGGTATTAATTATTACGGTATTTCTTTTTTCTACTCATTAGTATTCTGTCTCAGCCTGTTTCTATTTTGTAAATTAAGAGGATTTAAAAATCAGAGATGGCTTCTGGTAATCTGGCTTGTTGTTTCCTATATTATTTTGACCCTTACATGGGAAAAAGACCATATTTATGCCCTTATCTTCTTTCCCCCGATAGCTCTAATAGCCTCCACGGGGATAATGGTAGGTATACATAGTCCAAAGATTAGAAGGGCTGTTGTTTCTATAGTTGTATTGATAGGTCTTTTGCAATTCTTTGACTATTCTTTTAATTTAGGTTTGTTATCAAAAGGGACGAGATGGAGCCCTCTCAGGAGTAAAATTATTCCGGGATTATTTTTCAGGACTTCGTATAAAAGTCATCCTTGGAAAGAAAATTGGAAAACGGAAGAAATTCTTGACTTTATCATCCATGATAAACAATCTATCTTTCCTAATAAGAAAGTATGTGCAATAAGAATTGTCCCTGATTGTCCCTATATTAGTTGGATTGTTTTTTCTTATTACATAAACCTTAGGAATCTACCGCTTGAAGTTAAGAAAGGAGACCCACAGTTTATGAAGTATATTGACTATGAGAATTTACTAAAAGGATGTGACTATGTTGTGACCAAGACAGGAGAGCAGGGAGAAGGCGATTGGGACCGTGCTTTTATGATAGAATATGCACAGAAAATAATGGGGCAAATAAAGAAATCTTCTTTTAAGAAATTAGATAAGGAGTTTTTGCTGCCCGATGGGTCAACAGCACACATATATAGAAGACCTATTTAACTTACAGGATAAAAATGAGGGTATTATTAGTTAGACCTCTTAATAAACATGTTATTTTCTACGATGCTTCGAAAGAAATTATAGAGGCTTCAGGACATCAATCTCAACCTGCTTTAGGGTTGCTCTATATAGCGGCTTGCACTGAAAAGAACACATATCATAAAGCAATGGTGTTAGATGCCATTGCAGAAGGATTAAAAGGTTATAAGGATTTAGAGAGAGATTCGAAGACGAAATCCTGATGTCGTTGGTATACAAGCGATAACTACATCCTTCTTGGATGCCCTCCTTACCGCTAAGTGTGTTAAAAGGATAAATAAGAATATCCCGGTTGTTGTGGGTGGGATACATCCGACCCTCTATCCTGAGGAAACAATCGCTTTTCCAGAAATTGATTATTGTGTTATTGGCGAAGGCAAAAATACTTTTATAAAATTGCTCGAGAACCTTAATGATTTTAAAGAACTCAAGAAAACGAAAGGACTTATCTTTAAACAAGATAATCAAATAATTAATACAGGTAAGGCAGACGAAGTTGAGAATTTAGACCTCCTTCCCTTCCCAGCTTTACACCTGACTCCTGTATATACCTATCGTTTCAGTCTTATGAGGTCGCCATTCACTACTATGATTACAAGTCGTGGCTGTCCTTATCATTGTATTTTCTGTGATAGAGAAAAATTAGGGAATGTATACCGTGTTAGGTCCGCAGAAAATGTAGTGGATGAAATGGAATACTATTACAAAACTTATGGCATTAGGGATATCTATTTTCAAGATAATACATTTACTGTAAATAAAAACAGAGTAATAGAAATCTGTAAAGAAATTAGGCGAAGGAAATTTACTTTTAGATGGGGAGCCAGAGCTCGTACTGATACAGTGGATGCAGAATTATTGAGTGAAATGAAAAGCGCAGGGTGTGAACGCCTTGATATTGGGGTTGAATCTGGTTGTCAAGAGATATTGGATAAAATGAGGAAAGGAATTACAATTGAACAAATCAGGAATGCCCTTATAACTACTAATCGTGCAGGGATTAAATCTCTGGCTTATTTTATAATAGGGATGCCTTATGAATCACGGGAGCAAATGTTGCAGACCATACGATTCGCCAGGGAATTAAAGTCTGATTTTGCTGTTTTTACAAGACTTGTCCCTTTACCAGCAACTCAAATATATGAAAATGCGGTGAAAGATGGGGTTATTGAAGATTATTGGAAGGAATTTGCAAAGTCTCCTCAGACAAATTTTTCTCCTAAAACATGGCATTATAGGTATTCTGATAAAGAAGTGACAAATCTGGTGAGACGTGCCTATAAATCGTATTATCTAAACCCCAATTTTATATTAAAAAGATTGTTCTCTCTTAGGGATTGGCATCAATTTAAGATGCAGATAAAGGTTGGGGTTAACATGCTACATCAATAATACAGAATCATACAGAAAGAACACAAAAAACTTTCGTGAAATTCTGTGTCTTTCTGTAACTATTTTTCTCTGTGCCCTCTGTGGTTGCAACTTTTTCTTGACAGTTATATTATTAGGTGTTATGCTGAATTAGGATATGAACCATATTTTAAAATTAGAGAACCAGAGTGTCTTTATAATAAGGGAGGCATATAGACAATTTTCTGCCAGAGGCAGATCCGCCTCAGGCGGAAAGAATGTTGCTATGCTTTGGTCAATAGGCAAGGATTCTACTACCCTTTTGTGGCTTTGTAGAAAGGCATTTTTTGGTAAAATACCTTTTCCTGTTGTGCATATAGATACTGGTTACAAATTTAAAAAGATTTATCAATTCAGAGATAAATATACCCAAAAATGGAATCTTAACCTTATAGTTTGTAAAAACCAAGAAGCAATGGCTCGAGGGGTATCTCCTGATAAAGGAAGACTTGAGTGCTGCACTGAGTTGAAAACAAATGCCTTAAAACAACTCATTACTGAGGAGAAGTTCAGGGCGCTATATCTGGCTATTAGAAGAGATGAGCATGGCATCAGAGCAAAGGAAAGAGTCTTTTCACCAAGGGATGAGAATTTCAAATGGAATTATAAGGCACAGCCCCCTGAATTATGGGACCAATATAAAATAAAAGCAAAAGATGAAGAACATCTAAGAATACATCCTATGCTGGGATGGACGGAATTAGATGTATGGGAATATATAAAAAGAGAAAATATTCCTGTTATTTCACTCTATTTTGCCAAGGATGGTAAAAGATATAGAAGTATTGGCTGTGAGCCTTGCTGCAATCCAATAGACTCAAATGCTGATACTATGGATAAAATAATAAAAGAATTAAAAACCACTACTATCTCTGAGAGAAGTGGTAGGGCACAGGATAAGGAAAAAGTATATATGATGCAGAAATTAAGGTCTTTGGGCTATATGTGAACTAAAGGCTCATCCGCCTCTGGCGAATAATTTATGGGATTTAGCCTCATTATAGGTGCATTTATATGTGAGTTTATTGATAGTAGTCTTGGAATGCTGTATGGCACTATCTTAAGCCCGGTACTTATTATTGCTGGTTTTGAACCATTAATAGTAGTTCCCTCTATTTTACTTTCTCAAGCTGTGGGTGGACTTATTGCAGCAGTATTTCATCATAGGTTTAAAAATGTAAGCTTTCTTCCAAAATCCGATGATTCTAAAACAGTGTATATAATTACTATTCTGGGAATTATTGCTACAATTATATCAGTATTTGTAGCTGTAAATATCCCCAAAACAGCTTTAAAGACCTATATTGGGGTATTGGTATTTTGCGTGGGAGTAATTCTTCTTTCCCGTCACAAACTTAATTTTTCTTGGAGAAAAATATTGATAGTAGGAATTGTTAGCTCTTTTAATAAGGGACTCTCGGGTGGAGGATTTGGTCCTGTAGTTACCTCTGGTCAACTTGTATCAGGAAGAGAAGGCAAAAGTTCTATAGGAGTTACCACTCTTGCTGAAGTTCCAATTTGCATCACTGGGTTCCTATTATATTTATTCATAAAGGGAATACCAGATTGGCATTTAGTTGTTTTTCTCTCTATAGGAGCAATATCTGCTGCACCATTAGGAGCTTTTGTAACATCTAAATTTAGGTCTGATAAAAACTTAAGAATTATACTTGGAAGTCTGGTCATAATATTAGGGATATGGACTCTAACCAAGACATGGCTATTATAAAAGAAAAAGAAAATCTAAAATTTGTTATCGTTGGGCATGTTGACCACGGTAAATCTACATTAATAGGCAGATTATTCTTTGATACAAACTCACTTCCTATGGACAAAATTTACGAATTTCAACAGGCTTCCAGAGAATTAGGAAAGGGGCTTGAATTTGCCTTCCTGATGGACCATCTTCAAGAAGAAAGGGAACAGGGAATTACCATAGATACAACTCAAGCCTTTTTTAAGACACAAAAAAGAGAATATGTAATAATTGATGCACCTGGTCATGTAGAGTTTATTAAAAATATGATTACCGGTGCCTCACAAGCAGAAGCAGCAATCTTAATTGTAGATATTAACAAAGGAGTGCAAGAACAGACAAAAAGGCATTCTTATATACTGGGCATGCTTGGTTTAGAACAGGTGATAGTTGTCTTAAACAAAATGGATTTAGTAAATTATAATGAAAAAAGATTTAATCAAGTTAAAAAAGAGCTGGAAAAATTTCTTTACTCAATAAACATTAAAGATCAGTTTTATATCCCAATTTCTGCGTCAAAAGGTGATAATGTGGCAAAAAAATCTATAAATATGGATTGGTATAAGGGGCTAACTATTTTAGAAAGTCTTGATTTCTTAAAAACTAAACGGCCTCCTGAGAACAAACCCTTAATATTTCCAGTGCAGGATGTTTATAAAATTGATAATAAAAGGATAGTTGTGGGAAGAATTGAAACTGGAGTTATTAAAAAAGGTCAACTAATTAAAGTCTTGCCTGCTGGACAAATAATAAAAGTTAAGTCTATTGAAAAGTTTTCAGAAGATGTAAATGAAAGCCATCCCGGTGAAAGCATAGGAATTACAATACAAGACCCTATATTCTTAGAGAGAGGAAATATCATATGTGAACCAGGAAAAGAGCTTTCTTTAACAGATACATTTAAAGCTAATGTTTTCTGGATGATAAAAGAAGACTTTAAAAAAGATGAAAGCATAACTTTAAGATGTGCCACTCAAGAAATACTCTGTAAAGTTGAAAAAATTGAAAAAAGGATTGATTCATCCTCCCTTGAAGTAATTGAAGAAAATTCCAATAAATTAAAGAACCTTGAGGTAGGTAAAATTGTTATTAAAACTGAAAGGCCAATTGCTATTAAAACATTTAATGATATTCAGGAATTGGGGAGATTTGTTTTTGTAAAAGGAAATGATATCTGTGCAGGTGGTATTATAATGGGTATAGAATAATATGTTTGGGTATGTAAATATTGGAGCAGGACTTCCGTTTATATCATCAGTTGGAGCAATAATTGGACTGATTCTTACATTCCTGGTCACATTTTTTATATTTCTAAAAAGAAAATTTTTACTAATGTGGAATAGAAAAGTATTTAAATTACTTTTGATTATTTGCGGACTCTTAATTATTGGATTTTTAGGAGGTATTATGATTAAAAAAATCCCAAGCTCTAAATCCCAAATCCCAAAAGTTATCATTCTGGGAATGGATGGACTTGAACCAAGTCTTATTAAGAAATTTATGGATGAGGGTAGACTTCCAAACTTCTCTATGCTAAAAGAAAATGGTTCATATAGACATTTAAAAACTATTTGTCCTCCTCAATCTCCTGTTGTATGGACAAGTATATTTACAGGGCTTACACCAGGACATCATGGAATATTTGACTTTGTGGTCCGTGACCCCAAAGATTATTCTCTCGATTTAGCACTTACAAAAATTACCCCAAAAGGAATAACCTTAACAAGAAAGGGAACTCCCTTTTGGATGTATACATCAAAGAAAAAGATACCAACCGTTATGCTACATGTTCCAGTTACTTTTCCACCGGATAAAGTATATGGTAAAATGCTCTCCGGGATGGGTGTTACCGATATTCGGGGAACTGAAGGCATATACTCCTTTTATACCACGTCTACAATTGCCGAGAAGGAGCCGAGAGGTAAAATATTCTACCTCCCCAATATTGAGATAGTTGAGACTGTATTGCCCGGTCCTATAGATATGGCGACAAAAAGAGAAATTACAATTCCTTTGAAAATAACAAAAAGAGATAGCAATACTCTCATTGAATTCCAGAACCAACAAATTGAACTTAAGGAGAAAGAATGGAGTCCGTGGTGTAAAGTTATTTTTAGTATAAGCCCTCTCAAAAAGGTATGTGGAATATGTAGGTTTTACCTAAAAGAAATTAGCCCTGATTTTAAACTCTACTGTTCACCAATAAATTTTGACCCTGAAAGACCGCCATTTCCAATCTCTTATCCAAAAGGATACTCAAAAGAATTGGTAAAAGAACTTGGTCTTTATTACACACAAGGAGAGCCATATGATACAAAAGCATTAAGTGATGGCGTAATAAGTGAACAAGTATTTCTTGAACATGCTAATTTTATTCTTAAGGAAAATGAGAATTTACTCTTTAAGGAACTTAACCAGTTTGATAGAGGCATACTTTTCTTTTACTTTGAGCATCCAGATATAATTCAGCATATGTTTTGGAGGTTCATTGACCCTGATAGAAACGAACCTGATAAAGATTTGTATAAAGATGTAATACCCGAATGTTATGAAAAAATGGATGAAATACTGGGCAAAGTGATGATGATGTTAGATGAGAATACAACTCTTATGGTATTATCTGACCATGGCTTTGCACCCTTTAGAAGAACAGTAAATATTAATACCTGGCTACTTAAAAATGGTTTTCTCTATTTAAAAGATAATAAAAAAGTTGGTCAAGAATTTTTCGAAGATATAGATTGGAAAAGGACAGAAGCATATAGTTTTGGATTTGGCGGTATTTATATAAACATAAAAGGTAGAGAAGGAGAGGGTATTGTGGATGCCTCTGATGTTTTGGAGTGCAAAAGCTTGCTTTTGCAAGGGCTTGAGAACTTGGCAGACCCAAAGAATGGAATGAAGGTAGTAAATAAGGTTTATACAAAGGAAGAAGTATTTCAAGGGCCTTATTCTAATAATGCACCTGACTTATATGTTGGATTTAATCGTGGTTATCGTATATCTTGGAAATGTGCTCTTGGAGGGGTTGAGGAGAATATCGTTGAAGATAATAAAAGTAAATGGAGTGGTGACCACATTATTGACCCAGAACTTGTGCCAGGTATATTGTTTATGAACAAAAAAACAGAGGTGGAAAAACCTTGTATGCTGGATATTGCTCCTACTATATTGAAGATAATGGGTATTCAGGTGCCTGAAGATATGACGGGGAAACCATTATTAGAATAAAAGGAGTTAAAATGGTAAAAAAAAGGAAAATTGGATTTATCTTGATAGCGTTATTTTTGATTATAGGTGGTATAGTATGGTATATTACATCGAAGCCCAGGTATTCTAATTATTCTAATGTTCTCATTATAACTTGTGATGCATTGAGAGTGGACCATCTATCCTCTTGTGGTTATCCACGCAACACTACGCCAAATATTGACAAACTTGCAAATGAAGGAATTTTATTTACTCAGGCAATCGCGCAGGCAGCCGCGACTGGAGCATCTCTCCCCTCAATCAGTACCTCTACTTATCCACACACCCACGGGGTGCTAAGCTGGGATATGGATGAATGCTACCTTCATGATTCCACGCTCCAGACCCTTGCCAAGGTATTGAACAACAAGGGCTATGACACTGGATTTATCACAGGGCATGGCGGCATTGCTCAATTTGAGAGAAATTCGGGCTTCGAAACTTTCATAAATGCTTCAATGAAAGCAAACCAGGTTACGCGACGCGCGATTGACTGGCTAAAGAAAAATAGACATAGACCCTTCTTCCTCTGGCTCCACTATCTGGAACCCCACGCCCCTTACAAACCGCCCCCATCGTATAATAGGATGTTTGTTGACGATGGATTAGAAATTTACCACAAACAGGTTCCTATAAAGCTGATACCTGTTTCTCATCGGAAGGGTGATACTACTGATGTAGATTATTTTGTCTCTCAGTACGACGGTGAGATAAAGTTTGCAGATGAAGAAATAGGAAAGTTATTCAACGAATTAAAGAGTCTAAATCTTTACGACAAGACCGTGATAATCTTCAGTGCAGACCATGGGGAACATTTTGGAGAGCACGGACTATACTTCGCTCATGGAGCACCTTTCTTTGAACCTGTGATAAGAGTTCCACTGGTGCTAAAATGCAATATCCCAAACGCCAAGGGCAAAACAATCCATCAACAGGTTCAACACATTGATATTATGCCTACACTTCTGGATCTCCTCAGTATAGAAGGCCCATCAACGATGGAAGGTACAAGCCTTTTGCCTCTTATATCAGGAGGAGAATATCCCTTCCGTTATGCTTTCAGCGAAGAAGATTGGTTGGGTAATATGCTATTTTCCATCAGAACAGAAAGGTGGAAGTTAATGTATATCTCGGGGAATGTTGATAGTATGATAGAGCGCGTCAAAAAATGCTACGCGGAAAAATACCCGGAAGAGTATGCTATCACTGTTCACTTACTCAATAAATCAAAGCTTGAGAAATACATGCTATACGACCTCAAGAACGACCCTGAAGAGCAGCATAATCTTGCATCTACAGAGCCTGATACGCTGGAATTTCTGAAGGCAGAATTGCACATCTGGATGAATCAGGCATCGTCCAAATCAGAACTCATACGACCAATTATCGAACAACAGAAAAAAGAAAGACTAAGAAGTCTGGGGTATATTCAATAGATTATGGGCAAGAAAAAATACTGGGAAAGAGGTAGTTCTTATATTTATCACTGAGCCAAGGAGTAGTGGAGATTATGATTGGGTAAGCTGGGCAGAAACAGTAAGTAGTAAATAGTAAGCAGAAAATAAAGCCACAGAATTACACAGAAAACTTATAAGACGCAGATTATTACTATGCTTATCAGCGTCTGAAAAAATTTCTTGACATTTTATTATTATATATTATACTACTATTGGTAGTAAAAAAGTATAATTAGGAGGTATTATGGGTCAAAGTGTTAAGGTGGCTATAAGTTTGCCTTCAGATATCTTATCTGATATAGACAAGATTGCAAAGCAGAAAGCTAAAAGTCGTAGTGCAATAATAAAGAATGCTCTTGTGCATATTTTAACTGAAGAAGTTGATAAAGAGACTGAGATAAAGGCAAAGGCACTGTATGAGGAAATTAACAAGAAAGACAGGGTTCTTGCAGAAAAGTTTCAACCTATTATAAAAGAAACCTTTGCAACACTATAGAATTTGACTAATATGGGAGAGTATACTAAAAAACATGCAAAATCGGGTATAAATACTAAATTGCCAGAGATTGAGTGTTTTTCAAATCAATTTAAGGATTACGAAATTACAATTGTTATTCCAGAATTTACCTCTATTTGTCCTAAAACTGGACTCCCTGATTTTGGGACTATAACAATTAAATATCAACCAGATAAGTTATGCCTTGAGCTCAAGTCCTTAAAATATTATATTGGTGCTTATCGTAATCTCGGCATATTTTATGAGAATTCAGTTAACCGTATTCTTAAAAATATAGTTAAAGCCTGCAAGCCTTGTTGGATAGAAGTAAAAGGTGAATTCAATCCCCGTGGTGGGATGAAATCTATCATAGAAGCAAATTACCCTTCACGGAAGAAGTAACCGCAGAGAAAAATAACCACGAATTACACAAATTAAAAAATTTGCACACAGATTTTCACAGATAAAAAACAGATTTACACGAATATAAGAGAAAATTGTTATGTAGTGCCGATGTTTTTCCGTCAGCTGACGGATTAACTGCATAACCGCAATCCGCCTCAGGCGGACATAACTGATTTGTCTGTGTTTATCTTCTTAATCTGTGCGAATCTGCGTGCTGTTTTTTTCTTTGTATAATCTGTGGCTTTCTTTTATCCGTAGTTGCTTTTTTCTTGACAGAAACTGAAATTTAGAATATATTATTAAAAAGAAATTCAAGAAATGAAATATAGAGAGCTTATAAAGAATCTGGTAATAACTGATTTAAAGTTAAAGTATAAGAATACTGTTTTGGGATTTATATGGTCACTTTTAAATCCATTTTTGATGATGCTTATTCTCTGGTTTGTCTTTTCAAGAATACTCAGATTTGGAGTTGAAAATTATGCTGTTTTCTTACTCTTGGGAATAGTTTTATGGCGATTTTTTGCTAACGGAACTACTGCTGGAATGCATACAATTGTAAATAATCTTTCACTTATAAGAAAAGTGTATTTCCCAAGAGAAATACTTGTATTAAGTTCAGCTATATCTTCGCTTATAACTGCATTATTAGAAAGTGTAGTCTTTTTTCTGATTTTTCTTAGTATTACAAAACATATTTATCCTGTGTCTCTTTTATTGCTTATCATTATTTTCTTTGAATTCTTGCTTGTGCTTGGACTGGGCTTTTTGCTTTCCTGTGGATTTGGATTTTATCGGGACTTGAACCATATATGGGAAATAATTTTGCAAGCTGGTTTTTTTGCTACACCCATTTTTTATCCATTAACTCTGATACCAAAGAGGTTTTTAACCTATTATTTATTAAATCCAATGGCGAGAATAATTGAGGGGGGACATAGTCTTGTATTAAGTGGTAAAATACCTGTAGCTACTGACTTTTTAATTCTTTTCGGAATAAGCTTATTTTTCTTGGCTTTGGGTTATTTTATTTTTAAACACAATGAGTCAAGATTTGCAAAAGAAATATAATAGATGGAAATCGTGTCCGTGACCGTGGTCCGTGTCCGTACAAGGGGGAAAGATATGAAGAGTGTTGAAGAATTAGATGTATTCAAACTATCTCATACATTGACTCTAAAAATATATGAACTAACGAAAGGTTTTCCTGAAGAAGAGAAATTTGGTCTTGTGAGCCAAATGCGACGAGCAGCTTACTCTATACCTATGAATCTTATGGAAGGTAGTCATCGATTAGGCAGAAAGGAATATAAACAATTTGTTGGTATAGCAAAGGGTTCTACAGGAGAGATGAAGTATCAATTAATGCTGACAAAAGATTTAAAATATATCAATGATGCAGAATATTTAAATTTGCGAAAAGATTATGAGCAGGTGAGTCAAATGTTGACAAATCTTGCCAAAGCGCTAAGTAGGCAAAAGTAGTGATACGTGGTAGTTATCCGTGACCAACACGAAACACGGACACCGGACACGGACACGAATCACGGACACGTTTTTATTGTACAATGGATGCTATTGAGGTAAATAATTTATCTGTCAGGTTCAGGATACCACATGAGAAGCGCGCCTCTGTCCTTGAGAGTGCACTCGCAGTAATAAAAGGTGGCAGATATGCTTATGAAGATTTCTGGGCACTAAAAGATGTGAGTTTTTCGGTAAAAAAAGGAGAGATGTTGGGAATTATTGGACCAAACGGGAGTGGCAAAACGACACTTTTGTCTGTATTGGCTGGTATAATTAAGCCAGATGGAGGAAGGTGTGAGGTTAATGGCAAAGTATCACCTTTTCTTGAGCTTGGTATTGGAGCACAGACAGAGCTATCAGCAAGGGATAATATATATTTATATGCCTCAATAATGGGTATTCCAAATAAAGAGATAGACAAAAGATTTGATGACATTATAAAATTTGCTGGACTTGAGGGTTTTTTGGATACAAAGTTAAAAAATTATTCATCGGGTATGTATGTAAGATTTGGTTTTTCTGTTGCCATAAATGTAGATTTTGATATTCTCTTAATTGATGAGGTTTTAGCTGTTGGTGATGAGGCATTTCAAAAAAAATGTTTTAATACTATTAAAAAGTTCAAGGAGCAAGGCAGAACAATTCTCTTTGTGAGTCATAATCTTGGTGCTGTTGCAAGATTTTGTGACAGGGTCATTTTATTAGACAAAGGCGGAATCGTTACTGAAGGAGCCTCAGGCCAAGTAATTGAGAAATATCTTGGAATGCTTGAGCAAAAAGAGAAAAAGATAGGAGAAGTTGTCAAATTTGAGAGGGAGTTAGGAAGGAGATGGGGTTCAGGAGAAGTGAAAGTGCTGGATGTAAAGTTTCTTAATAAAGATTCAGAGGAGGCGGATACTTTCTTTACTGGGGACAAGATGATAATAAAAATAAGATATTATGCAAAAGAGCGTATAGAGAACCCCTCTTTCGGGATAGCCATTCATACGCCGGAAGGTGTTCATATAACAGGACCAAATAATAGGTTTTCGGGATTTGAGTTTGAGTATATTGATGGCAAAGGAGAAGTTGACTGCATTGTAGAATCGCTGCCATTGCTTACAGGCAAATACCTATTCACTGTTGCTATACATGACTCAGTAAATGTACAGCCTTATGATTATTTGGACAAAATGTTCCCTATAAATATACAAAAGACAAAAAAAGAAAAAGGAGTTATCTTTATACCCTGCAAGTGGAAGATAGAAAGATGAAAATCCTCCTTGTAGTCCACCAATTTTTACCCAAATATACAGCAGGAACGGAAATATATACATATAATTTGGCACAGGAATTAAAAAGACGAGGACATAAGGTTTATATCTACACCCATTCCATAGCACATTTTGACAGGAAGTATACCGTGAAACAGGAGGAATACAATGGGTTAAATGTGAGGACTATTTACTATAGCCCTTTTCCATCAGGAATTCGCCCTGCAAAGAGTGTAAGCGTAAAATATTCTCCAACTGTGTGGGGTAAAATTGTCAAAAATTACTATAAATATAAAGGAAAAATGAAAGCACAACTTACTGTGATGAAAGCACAACTTACTGTTTTTAAAACCTCGCTACAGGCAGAAAACTATTTCATGAACCTAAAAAATAGATTCATTGAGAATGATTTTGAGCGATATATTGAAACTATAAATCCAGATATAATTCACATACATCATCTTTTACATCTATCTGCATCCATTATTAAAATTGCTAAAAGGGAAAAAATGCCTATAGTTCTTACATTTCATGATTATTGGTTTATGTGTGGTGGGATACTGCTTCTCAAACCATCTCTAAAGAGATGTGAAGGACCTTTATTAGGAGGGGTAAGTTGCCCATTCTGCCTGACGCCAAAACATAACCTGCTTATTATTCTGTTTTTTTATCCATTTTTTGCAGGTCTTTGTATTTATAGAAATTTATATCTGAAATCTATCCTGAAAGATGTAGACATAATTATTGCTCCTTCAAAATTCTTAAAAGAGAAATATGTAAGATATGGAATTCCAGAAAAGAAAATTTCAGTTCTTGAATACGGTATGGATACAAAGAAGTTCAAAGATTTCGGGAAAGAGAAAGCCAAGAATTTAAGATTTGGCTTTATTGGAACCATAGCACCTCATAAGGGAGTCCATATTTTGATTAACGCATTTAAAAAAATTAAGGATAAGGATATAGAACTTTATATATATGGCAATACATCTTTTTTCCCTTCTTATTTTAGGAAGTTAAAAGAAAAAACTTCAGGTGTGGATATCCACTTTTTGGGAAAATTTGCCCCTGATGATATTGTTAAGATTTTGAAAAAGATAGATGTTCTATTTTTCCCCTCAATCTGGTATGAGAACTGTCCCCTCGCAATTCATGAGGCATTTCTTGCTAAAGTGCCAGTGATTGCAAGCAAAGTTGGTGCTATTTCTGAATTTGTGAAGGATGGGGAAAATGGGTTATTTTTTCATACAGGAGATGTTGATGATTTAGCAAAAAAGATGAAAATAGTAATTGATAACCCAGATTTAATCATGAAGTTAAGTAAAAACATTGAACCTGTTAAAACTATAGAAGAGAATACAGATGAGTTAGAGAGATTATATATCCAGTTAAGAACTTCTACTGATAAAGAGGCATTTGTATCATAAGACAGGATACAAAAAGTGGATTCCCATATTAAAGTCTCTGTCATCATCCCGACTTACAATGGAGGCAATAAGTTCAAAAGATGTTTAGATATGATTTATAGACAAAAGACAGAATATTCCTTTGAAGTTATATGCATAGATTCTGGTTCAAAAGATAATACACTACAAATTTGTAAAAACTATCCGGTAAGGTTGTACCAAATACAAAAAGAAGATTTTAATCATGGATTAACCAGAAATCAAGGTGTAAAAATGGCTCGTGGAGATTTTGTTACCTTCCTAACACAGGATGCTATTCCTTTGAATGACCACTGGTTGGCACCTATGATTGAAGATTTAGAATCAGATGAAACTGTGGCTGGTGTGTATTCAAGACAGATTCCAAGAGAAGATGCTGATATTTTTGTAAAATATAACATGAGTAAAAGCCCGCTGTGTAGTGAGAAGAAGATGATAAAATGTGTAAAGAATAAAGAAGAATACGCTCTTTTAGACCCTTATAAAAAATTTACACTTGCAACCTATGACAATGTAAGTGGAATTATTAGGAAAAGCATCTGGCAAAAATACCCGTTCCCTAAAACAGATTTTGGTGAGGATTTAGAATGGGGCAAAAGAGTAATAGAAGCAGGATACAAAATAGTCTATGAACCTCGCTCCATAGTTATTCATTTTCATAATAGGTGCCTATTTTACTGGTTCAGAAGAATGTATATACATTACAGTCTATGTTATAGACTCTTTAAATTGAAGTTCGTAAGTTCTCTTACAGATGTCAGGAAAAGTAGTCGGAAACGTGCGAAGGAGTATTGGAAACTAATGGACAGGCATAATTTTGGAATATATAAGACATTTTGCCTTAAATTGTATTCTTCCTTTCTTTCCCTTGCGCAGATTGGTGGTGAATATATGGGTTATAAGTCAGGCTTTTTATTAAACAAGTATAAATGGTATAAAAAGATAGACAAATTTTTAAAAAGGGGAATATAGAAATAATGTTAAATTTAATCAAATTGGGTATAGTGGTGCTGTTTACGCGGGGCCCTGCAGAGTTTGCTATACGAATCTATTTATTTATGAGAGGAAAATTATGGTGGAGATTACTGGACTGGAATTACCAAAGATGGTTAAGAAAGCATTCGCTTGAAGAGCGGGCAGTTAAACAGATAAAGGAAGAATTAAATTTATTATCCTATAACCCCAAAATAAGCATAATAATGCCTGTTTATAATATTGATAAAATATGGTTAGAAAAAGCAATTGAGAGTGTAAAATGCCAAATTTATCCGAATTGGGAGTTGTGTGTTGTAGACGATAGTTCAACAAACAAGCATATTAGAAAGGTTTTAGAAAGATACCAGATAGAGGATAAGAGAATTAAAATAAGGTATTTGTCAACCCATCAAGGAATCAGTGGAGCCTCAAACGATGCCCTAATCCTTGCCACAGGGGAATTTGTTGGTTTCCTTGACCATGATGATGAGCTTACCCCGGATGCTTTATTTGAAGTAGCAAAACTGCTCAATCGGCATCCAGACGCAGATATGATTTATAGTGATGAAGATAAATTAACACCTCATGGTAAACGAACTGAACCTTCCTTCAAATCAGGTTGGTCGCCAGACTTATTTTTATCAACAATGTACACTTGCCATCTTGGAGTTTACAGAAGGAGTATTATAGAAGAAATTGATGGGCTCAGGGAAGGTTATGAAGGAAGTCAAGACTATGACCTCGTTTTGAGATTGACAGAGAAGACAGAAAATATATATCACATACCGAAGATTCTATATCATTGGCGTAAAGTCATTGGGTCTGCAGCATTTTCCTCAAGTTCAAAAAGATACGCCTATAATGCAGGGGGGAAGGCTTTAAATGATATGCTCAGAAGGAGGAATATTGATGGCGAAATACAAAAAGGAACCTGGTTGGGAACCTATAGGGTCAAAAGAAGGATAATTAGTATTCCAAAAGTAAGTATCATAATCTCAATTTCAAAGAAATACGCAGGGTTTAACAGATATTTAACACAAGTTTTACAAAAAATAGACTACAATAATTACGAACTTATAATAATTTCTGAGCAAAAATGTGTAAACAATTTTCCTTCCTGTAAATTGTATGTAAAAGATGAGCCATTTAGTTTGCCAAAGTTTAATAATTATGGAGTTCAAAAGGCGAAAGGCGAGTACTTGCTATTTATGCACCCAATGGTTGAACCAATAAACGATGAATGGTTAACTTCAATGCTTGAACAGTCGCAAAGAGAAGAAGTAGGAACTGTAGGTGCTTTGATTAGTCGTCCTGACGGGTCTGTGTATCATGCTGGTATCATATTGGGGGGAGAGGGTGTTATCTATTCACATAGAGGATTTCCATTTAAAAGTGTTGGAAAATTTGGTTTGCTGAAACTTATTCGTAATTATAGTGCAGTAAGCGGATTATGTATGATGGCGAAGAGGGATAAATTTGAGAAAATAGAAGGTTTCAATGAGGATTTCAGAGTCTCATTTTACGATGTTGACTTATGTTTAAGACTCCGCAAAAAAGGTTTTCTTATAGTATACACACCTTATGCTCAACTCTATTATTATGGGTTAAGAGAAGATAAATGCGAAAGAGATAGATTGTTGTTCACTAAAAGATGGGGGGAGGCATTAGGGGATGACCCTTATTACAATCCAAATTTTAGTTTTAAAAATGGAGGATTTGAGCTCAATATATAAGCACTAATGAGAATATTATTTATTATTCACGAGTTCTTGCCAAGATACCAAGGAGGCTCAGAAATATATCTATATAGATTAGCAAAGGCTTTACAAGAAAGAGGACACAAAACTTATGTTTACACTTATGGAGACTTTGATGAGGAAACGGTTTTTAATGGCATTGAAGTAAAAAGAGTCTCGCACAATCATAAAAGAAGATGGATAAAGTATACTACAAAGATTAAGAAATTACTGTCGCTTCTTCCAAGACTTCGCGATGAGTTTATAGAGATAGATTTCAAAAACCAATTAAGACTAAAAAAACCTGATATTGTTCACATTCACCATTTAATTAATCTCTCTCCAAGAATAATAGAGATTGTAAAGAAGGCAGGTATTCCTTTAGTAATAACCTTGCATGATTACTGGTTTATGTGCTATAAGGCTCAACTTATTAAACCTTCTTTCAAGAAGTGCAAAGGTCCATTATTTTTGGGGCTTAACTGTCCATTCTGCTTGACTCCAAGACCTAAATTCTTTCAATTCATATATCCATTTTTAGCTCTTATTTTTATATATAGAAACCTTTATCTCAGATACTCGTTAAAAAAAGCGGATATTGTTACTTCCCCTTCAAACTTTTTGAGGGAGAATTTCATTCAGTATGGAGTGTCTAAAGATAGGATAATACATCTGAATTATGGGACAAATGAGAAATTGTTCAAAAATATCAGACCTAGAAGGAAGAATAAGATAATTTTTGCTTTTATAGGAGCGATTTTACCGCATAAGGGAGTACATGTTTTGATAAATGCCTTTAATAAGCTAAAAACCAAGAATGTAGAGTTGCACATATATGGTGATTTTAGCTCCCATCCGGAAAGAATGAGGTATTTTCAAATTCTTAGGGATTTATCTCCTGTTGAGACAATAGAATTTAAGGGTCCGTTCAATAATAATGAGATTGCAAATATACTATCTAAAATTGATGTCTTGGTTGTCCCTTCCATTTGGTGCGAGAACTCGCCACTGGTCATTCATGAAGCCTTTATGGCGGGTGTCCCTGTGATAGCTTCCAATATAGGAGGTATTCCAGAGATGGTAAAAGACGGGGTAAACGGACTTCTTTTTGAATCTGGGAATGTTGGGGCTCTTTCTGCAAAACTCAAGCAAGTAATAGAAAATCCCAGTCTGCTCAATGAATGGCGTAAAAATATCCGACCCATCAAAACAATTAAAGAAAATGTCCTTGAGTTGGAAAGGATTTACAGGAAGATGCTCAAAACCAGCAAGAAGAAATGAATATCATTCTATCTATTATTATACCAAATTGGAATGGGAAGAAATATCTTAGAGTCTGCCTTAACTCTTTAAGGAGGCAAACATTAAAAGATTTTGAAGTTATTCTCGTGGACAATGGTTCAAAGGATGGCTCAGTAGAATTTTTGAAAAGGAGATATCCAGAGGTAATGATAATATCTTTACCTAAAAACTATGGATTCAGCAAGGCTATAAATATTGGAATAAAACAAGCAAGAGGTGAATATATCGCTATTCTGAATAATGATACAGAGGCCGATAAAGATTGGCTTCTAAATTCCATTGATGTTATAAGAAGAAATCCTGATTCAGGATTTTGTGCTTCTTTAGTTCTAAACTATTTTGATAGAGATATAATTGACACTGCTGGAGATTGTTATGCCAAAACAGGAGTGCCTTTCAAAAGAGGGATGGAGGAGAAATTTTCAGAAGAATTTGGATATGAAAGGCAAGTTTTTGGTGCATCTGGATGTGCAGCTGTGTATAAGAGGGAAATTTTTGATAGGCTGGGGCTTTTTGATGAAAATTTCTTTGCTTATTTTGAAGATGTAGATTTCAGTTTCAGGGCTAATCTTTTAGGAATAAAGTGTATTTATAACCCATCTGCCATTGTCTATCATATAGAAGGAGCATCAACAAGGCCCATCCTAAAAAGATATACAAGGAGGGGATTGGATACGAAAGAAAAGACATACTTAATAGCGAGAAACAAGATATACATAATCATCAAGAATTTGCCTCTGTCTTTAATCGTTAAATATTTTCCTAACATCCTTTTCGGTCTTTTGAAGCATGCAAGTTATCATTTTAGAAAATCGGGTTATTTTGTTTACTTCTTTTTAGGAACATTTGCTGGAATCGCAGGGATTGGAAAATTTCTCCGCAAGAGGAAAAAGGTTCAAAGAGAGAGAAAAGTTTCTATTCAAGAAATTGAAACATTAATAAAGTTTCATTGACATTCAGCAAAATAAAGATATGAAATTTTCTATTATCATCCCCAATTGGAATGGAAAAAAGTTTCTTGAAACCTGTCTTGATTCCCTAAGAAGCCAAACATTTAGAGATTTTGAGATAATCGTTATTGATAATGGGTCCAGAGATGAGTCTGCAGAATTTATAAAGAATAATTATCCAAAAACTAAAATTATAAGATTGGATAAAAATTATGGCTTCTCAAGAGCGGTCAATGAAGGGATTAAATCAGCAAATGGTGAGTTTGTTTTTCTGTTAAATAATGATACTGAAGTTGATTCAAATTGTCTCTTTGAATGTGAGCAAGCTATTCAAAGTCATTCAGACATTTCTATCTTTGCTCTAAGAATTATGAATTATGAGAATAGAGATATTATTGATAGTGCTGGAATATGCTATCCAAGGAGTGGTAGGCCTTACAATATTGGCATAAACTCTCCTTTTTCAGAAGAATATAATCAAGAAAGGAAGGTCTTTGGTTTTTGTGCTGGGGGTGCTATAATTAAGAAATCAATCTTTAAAAAGATAGGTTATTTTGATGAGGATTTTTTTGCTTATTTTGAAGATGTAGATTTTAGTTTCAGGGCACAACTTTTGGATTATGAATGTTTGTATATTCCGGACGCAATTGTTTATCATAGAGGAAGTGCATTACCCAGGAAATCTATTCCTCATATTTATTATTTACACCGAAATGTAATCTGGACAATTATAAAAAACTGGCCCGGCTCTTTAATTATTAAGTATAGTCCAATAATATTATTGTATGATTTCCTTGCCACACTTAATGCTATTATTTCTGAAAGGACTTTCACTACTTTAAGGGCAAAAATAGATGCTTTTAAATATATTTCAAAAATGCTTGAAAAAAGAAAAAGGATACAAAAAAATAGAAAGGTTTCAATAAAAGATATTGAAAAATGGTTAGAAGTTCCAGAAAAACCACTAAAGACATTTAAGAGAAAGAGGGGAGTTTAAAATCAGTTATTAGTTCTATGTTCAAAAAAGTTTTCTTTCTTAAAAATATACTTTCAACTTTATCAAATTATAAGAGGGGTAAAATTCATTTATCTAATCCGCCCCTATTAGCTTGGGTAGAGATTAATAATATATGTAATTTAAAATGCATTATGTGCCCTATTACATTTTCAACAAGCAGAAAGAAAGTTATAATGAGTCTTGCTCAACTGAAACAAATCGTAGACCAGATTAAAGGTTTTATCCTTGAGGTTTACCTTTTTGTTGGTGGTGAACCGTTACTGCACTCGGATATTATAAGCATTATTGAATGTTGTAAAACAAATGGAGTTGAACCTGTAATTCATACCAATGGGGTAAAGTTGTCGGATGAAATTTCCAAAGCTCTGATTAACTTCAGGGTTAGAAATATCTTTTTTTCTTTTGATGGTTACACAAAAGAGACTTACGAAAATATTAGAGTGGGTGCAAACTTTGAAAACACAATTGAAAATATTAATCAACTTACGGCGATTAAAAAGGAGAAAAAAACAACTAAACCACATATTGTCATAGAAACGCTGATGGACAGAGTTAATATTCGACCATTTACAATAGAGAAAGAGAAGAAATTCAAGGAGTTATTTATAGATAACAATAATATAAGTTTTACAAGGAAGTATATTTCCAATTTTGCGACAGAGATGCCTGCTAATGAGATATATACTTTTCCCAAAACAGTTAGGGGCTTTACATTTACACCCTGTCCTAATCTGTGGTCATCCTTAAACATTCTTTCCAATGGTAATGTTGTGCCTTGTTGTATTGACTTTAATGGTGAAAATATACTTGGTAATATTAATAATGAATCTATATCTAAAATATGGAATGGCCCAAAAATTAAAGAACTTAGATTAAAACATTTCAATGGCGATATTGGAGATATACCTCTGTGTTCAAAATGTGGTTCAGTACATAGAAAGAACTTTCATGGTATTCCTTTTGAATTTCCAGGTATTGGAAGTTTTGTGAGAAATACATTCAACTACGATGTATATCGCGCAATCTGGAATAGAACTGTGAATTTATGAGGAACTCAGATTACACACTGTGTTCAAAAAAAGGTAAAATATGAGAATAGGCATTGATGCATCAACAATTGGGACACCTGGGGGTCCAAGGGTTTATGTTATTAATCTTATAAAGTCATTATTAAAAACGGACAAGAAAAATGAATATGTAATCTTTTATAATTCTAAAAAATGGATTGGTATGTTTCCTGAAGCAAAAGAAATTGCTGTTCCATTTTCGTCTCCTTTATTTCGCTTATTTAGAGAACACTTTTTGCTTCCAATTTTTTATAAGAGAGAAAAACTCAATTTAATTCATAATACAAAAAGTGCAATTTCAATCCTAAAACCCTGCAAGAGAATTGTAACTTTATTTGATTTAATCCCAATTACTTATCCAGAAACAGAGAGTCTTTTAGCTCGTGTTTACTGGAAAGTTCAAATTCCAATTGCGGCAAAGTTCTCAGATTTAATAATAACTGCTTCAGAGTATAGCAAGAAACAGATAATTAGAAAGTTTAATGTCCAAGATATTAAGATAAAGGTTATTCCTCTCGGTGTAAGTGAAGACTTTACATCTAATTACCAATTACCAATTACCAATTACCAATTACCTACTAAATACATTCTCTATGTTGGAGCAATTAAGCCAAGAAAAAATCTTAATACACTCATTAAAGCTTATGCTTCAATAAAGGATAAGCTTGAGTATAAACTTGTTATTGTTGGTAAATCTGGCTGGGGCTCGAAAAACTTATTTAAATTTATTAAATCTTTGGGACTAAGAAGTGAGAAGTTAGAAGTTGGAAATCAGAAGTCAGAAATCAGAGGACAGAGGACATCTGATATAATTTTTACTGGTTTTGTGCCTGATAAGGATTTACCATATATTTATAGTAATGCTGACTTATTTATTTATCTTTCAAGATATGAGGGCTTTGGGTTGCCTATATTAGAGGCAATGGCATCAGGAGTGTCTGTTATTTGTTCTAATGCTTCTTCTTTGATTGAAATTGCTCAAGATGCAGCTATATTAGTAAATCCAGAGAATGTAAACGAAGTTTCTAAAAGTATTTATAAAGTATTAACTAATAACTCATTGAGAGGGAATTTGATAAGAAATGGCCTAAAGAGAGCGGGAAATTTTCCCTGGCAAAATACAGCATTGAAAACACTTAAAGTGTATAACTCATTATGAATAGAGAATTTTATACTCAAGATGCACAACTTGTAGCCAAAAAACTTTTAGGAAAAATACTTGTTCATAAAACACCTGAAGGAATTACTAAAGGGATGATTGTTGAAACTGAAGCTTATTATGGGAAGCTTGACCCAGGGAGTCATGCATATCGCGGCAAGCGAACTCCAAGAAATGAAGTGATGTGGGGACCTCCTGGGTATGCTTATGTTTATTTTACTTATGGGATGCATTATATGTTAAATGTGGTAACAGGGAAGGATAGTGAAGCCAGTGCAGTTTTGATAAGAGCGGCAGAGCCTCTGTATGGAATAGAACTAATGAAAAAGCGCAGAAGAATGTTAGATTTAAAAAATCTAATAAATGGACCAGCCAAACTAACTCAAGCTTTTAAAATTACAAGAGAAGAAAATGGTATTGATATGATTAATTCTAATTTAAGGATTGAAGATGGGAAATTACAAAAGTTTTCTATGGTTTCTACCACAAGGATAGGTATAAAAAAAGGAGCTTCCTTGAAATTAAGGTTCTATGTCAAAGGTAACAAATTCATCTCTAAAAGGTAGTTAAACCCAAATAATATGTGAAAGCACATTGAACAACACCGAAAAATATAAAATTATTGGGACGCAGATTTTTACAGATAGAGAAAATACGCATATAATCTATCAGCCAACGGATAAATTAAATCTGTGATAATCTATTGAATCTGTGTATAATCTGTGTGCTATTTTACTTTTTCAGTGATTTTCGGTGTTTGATGTGTTTTTGGGGTTAAATTATAAGCATAGCATCGCCATAGGAATAAAATTTGTAACCTGACTTTATAGCTTCTTGATATGCGTGATAGATAAGTTCTTTTCCGGCAAATGCACATACAAGTAAAAATAAAGTAGATTTTGGAAGATGGAAGTTTGTTATTAATGCACCCACAATTTTAAATTTGTAAGGTGGATAAATAAATTTATCAGTCCATCCACTTACAGATTTTAGTTTTCGCCCACTTGCTGTTTGTCGGATGGGATTTTTAGCTTGAGTTTCAAGTGCTCTTACTGCACTTGTTCCAACAGCAATTACCCTTTTAGCTTTATTAATTTTATTAGCTGATTTATCTGGAATTTTATAGTATTCAACTTCCATATTATGGTTTTCAACTCTCTCGCATTTTATGGGCTTAAAGCTCCCAAATCCAGTGTGGACAACAATTTTTGCAATCTCAATTCCCTTTTCTTTTATACTATTTAAAATTTCTTTAGTAAAATGCAAACCAGCTGTGGGAGCGGCACAGGCGCCGGGAGATTTAGCATAAGTAGTTTGATACCTTTTATAATCACTTGAAACAGGAGCTCTTTTTATATAAGGGGGAAGTGGAATCTGTCCATACTTATAAAGTAAACTCTCAAAGTTTCCATTGTAATGAAATTTAAAAACAGGATGTTTTGCCTCCGTATTTTTTACTTCACCCCAAAAATCAGGTCCAAAAGATATTCTAACTCCTAATTTATTAGCTCTTCCTGGAGATATGAGAACTTCCCATTCACCTGTCTCGCCGAGCCAAGGCGGGTTAGATTTAATTTTGTTAAGCAGGAATATTTCAACTTTACCGCCAGTTCCAACGCGTTTACCAATGAGCCTGGCAGGAATAACCTTTGTTTCATTTAAAACAAGAACATCTTTCGAATTAAAATAATCAATTATATTGTAAAATTTGCGATGCTCAATCTCTTTGGTTTTGCGGTGAAGAACAAGTAATTTTGATTGCCCCCTGTGCTCAGGTGGATACTGAGCAATCAGTTCTTTTGGTAACTTATAATCAAAATCCTTAACTAACATTTAACCACTTTTAAAGCTAAATTATATCAGAGAATTGCGGTTTGTCAAATTTAAAGTAATTTTGGAGTGCAAAATTGGACTTCGGCGAGTTCAGTCGAGCCGTGATTTTGCATGCAACGACCCCGCACTTATGCATAAGTGCGGGGCACTCCACAGTTTTGAAAAATGGGTAAACTCCAGTGAAGTAATTAGGTGGCTTTTTCAAAAACTATACGGTCTTCTTTCACTTTACAAAGTATGCGGGCGCCTTTTTTAAACTTGTTATTTATAATGGCAATAGATAATGGATTTTCTATAAGCCGACGGATTACTTGCTTTAAAGGTCTGGCACCATACTCTGAATCATAGCCCTTTTTAGCAAGAAGAGATTTAACAGGTTTAGTAACTTCAATTTCTATGTCTTGAGATTTTAAATTATTAGCTAATTTTGCAAGTTCCAAATCAACTATTTTCTCTATATGTTTAGGTTTAAGTGAATGAAAGACAATAATTTCATCAACTCTATTTAAAAATTCAGGTCTAAAACGGTGCTTTAATTCTTTAAGCAATGCTTCTTTTAAATTTTCATAACTAAATTCAGGAACTCCAGCATCAAAGCCTATGCCTCTTTTTTTTAATTCTTTAGTTCCAACATTTGATGTCATTATTATGATTGTATTTTTAAAATCAACTGTCCTGCCCTGCCCATCAGTGAGTCTGCCATCGTCCATTATCTGTAATAAAGCATTATAAACATCTGGGTGTGCTTTCTCTATTTCATCAAATAATATTACCCGATACGGGCGCCTTCTCACTGGTTCGGTGAGTTGCCCTCCTTCCTCATAACCTACATATCCAGGTGGTGCACCAATGAGCCTTGAGACTGTATGGCGTTCCTGATATTCTGACATATCTATCCTGAGCACCGCAGATTCGGAGTCAAAGAGAAATTCGGCAAGTGCTTTGGCAAGTTCAGTTTTTCCAACGCCAGTTGGGCCTAAAAATATAAATGAGCCTATTGGTCGGCGCGTGTCATGGAGCCCAGCTCTTGTTATTCTTATGGCATCAGAAACAGCTTTTACTGCTTCATTTTGGTTAACAATACGATTATGGATATTTTCTTCCATTTTAAGCAATTTTTTGCGTTCTCCTATAAGCATCTTGGAAGCGGGAATGCCAGTCCATTTTGAGACAATTTCAGCAATATCTTCTTCATCAACCACTTCATCTATGCCGCGTTTCTTTAACCATTCTTCTTTTTTCTTTTTATATTGTTTGGAAAGGATTCCTGTCTCATCTCTTAAGTGTGCTGCACGTTCATAATCTTGTAATTTTACAGTTTCCTGCCCTTCTTTAGTTAGAGCTTTCAGCTTCTGTTCCATCTCTTTTAATGGTTTTGGGATAGAATAAATATCAAGCCTGAGTTTTGAGGCGGCTTCGTCAAGTAAATCTATTGCCTTATCAGGAAGGAAGCGGTCGGATATATATCTATGAGAAAGAGTGGCACAAGACTTAAGGGCTGAGTCAGATATTTTTACGCCATGATGAGATTCGTATTTAGACTTTAATCCTTTGAGAATTTTAATTGTATCTTCAACTGAAGGCTCAGAGACATATATAGGCTGAAATCTGCGCGTAAGAGCCTGGTCTTTTTCTATATATTTTCTATACTCATTTAAAGTCGTTGCCCCTACACATTGTAATTCTCCTCTTGCAAGAGCTGGTTTAAGCATATTGCCAGCATCAATTGCTCCTTCCGCAGCTCCGGCGCCAACAATTGTGTGAAGTTCGTCTATAAATAAAATTATCTTTCCCTTAGCTTTATGAATTTCTGAGAGGATGCTTTTAATCCGTTGTTCAAATTGGCCCCTAAATTGGGAACCAGCGACAAGACTTCCAATATTCAGCTCTAAGACTTTTTTATCTCTAAGTATTTCAGGGACATCGCCGGAGGCAATTTTTTGAGTCAGTCCTTCAACGATTGCTGTTTTACCTATACCAGCTTCACCTATCAGAGCAGGATTGTTCTTTGTGCGACGACAAAGAATTTGCATAACTCTCTTTATCTCGTCTTCCCTTCCTATTACTGGGTCAAGTTTGCCATCAAGGGCTAATTTGCTTATGTCTCTTGAGTAACGCTCAAGAACACGATATTGCTCTTCTCCCTGAGGTTCAGTTAGCCTTGAAGTCCCTCTTATTGCTTCTAATGCTTGATAAACCTTCTCTTTGGTGATTTTAAATTCTTTTAAGGTCTCATCTCCAACCTCAACTATACCAATAAATAGGTGCTCACAGCCAATGTATTCATCACGAAAATGCCTGGCTTCTCTGGAAGCTATATCAAAAACCCTCTTTACCTGAGGAGTAATATAAGCTTGCATCATAGGAGTAGTTCCATAAGCTTTGGGAAGGGCATCAAGCCTGTCAGAAACCTTGTTTTTGAGTTCATCAGGGGATATGTTAAGGTTTTCAAGTATTTGAGAGACTATACCTTCAGGTTGGTCAAGTAAGCCAAAAAGGAGATGCTGGACAGTAAGTTCCGTATGATTAAGTTCAGATAATTTTTCTTGTGCAATCGCCACTGCCTCTTGTGCCTTTTGAGTTAATTTATTAAGCATCATTTAACCTCCATATTTTAGATGCTAACTCTTACAAATAGATTCAAGAAAAACATAGCCACAGAATCACACAGAAAAGCTTTTTAACCACGGATTTAACGGATTTGACAGATTAATTAGTAGATTTCTAACTCGCCTCGCTCTCGCTTCGGCGAAGCGGGTCCGTTTAATCTGTGTAATCCGTGGTTTCATTTCCCTCTGTGCTCTCTGTGGTTATTATTTGAGTAACCCGCCCTGCACATAAGTTTAGCATTTATAATCCCGCGATTATGTGCGGGGTGAATGTAATTCGTGGTTTATTTTCCTTGACAAAAAGCTTGTGAATGATATTATTTAAAGACTAATGAAGAAATTTGTTATAGTATTTCTCTCCCTATTATTTATTTCAGGTTGTTCATCACGAATTGAGCTTGCACCTACGCCTCTCCCTTATGTTACTCCGTCTCTTGAGACACCAGAATTCTGGATTGATAAGTTAGAAAATCCAGACCAAATTATATTAAACCAAGAAGAAATAAATGAGCTAAATGCTAAGACTTTTGAAAGAATTTCATCGTTAGTGAAAGTAATGAAAATAGATACCTTTATTTCAAGTAAAAAGTTAGCTACTATATTGCAGAGAGAACTTGCACAAGTTATAAGTAAGAAAAGATATAGATATTCAGGATTTCCTTTTTCTACTGACTTTTATGAGAGGTTAGAAGAGAAAATAGCAATCCAAGATACTGCTGGGATTATTCCAGTAAACTTTGGGTTAACGATAAAGAGAACAAGCGTGAGACTTTTGCCAACTCAAGAAATAGGTATGAGAAAGCCCAAAGACTTTGAATTGAATCGCTTCCAGTACACATCTTTAATCCCTTTTGAACCTGTGGCTGTATTGTATTTCTCTAAAGATAGAGACTGGGCTTATATTCAGTCATATTTTGTAAGGGGGTGGGTGCCTGTAACTGATATTGCTATAGGGGGGAGGGAGAAAATTAAAAAATATATTCAGGAGCAACCATTCTTGGTTATAAAGGATATTAGAGTTAATCTTTATGGCGATAGATACCTTGAGAGCTTTATAACTTCTTTGCCTATGGGAACAAGAGTTCAATTATTAAAGGAGGAATTAGACATTTTCAAAGTCAAAATTCTTGTCCGAAAGTTAGATGGAATGCTTGATTTTGAAGAAGGATTTCTCAAAAAAGATAATTCTGTTTGTAAAGGATACTTACCCTACACTCAAAGGAATGCTTTGAATCAGGTTTTCAAAGCTCTTTCAATGTCTTATGATTGGGGAGGAATGCGGGGAACAACTGACTGTTCTGGTTATGCTCTTCAAGTATATTTATGTTTTGGAATAATACTGCCTCGCAATTCAAGAGCCCAACTTAAAACAGGTATTAAAGTAGCCTCCTTTAATAGATGGACTTCAGAAGTCAAGAGACTTAAAGCCCTTGACCGTGCAATACCCGGTGCAACAATTTTAGGTTTTCCAGGACATATAATGCTCTATCTTGGTAAATATAATGGCAGGCATTACATAATTCATAACATCAGAGCTTTCAGAAAAAGGAGATGGTTTGTAGATGATGTTGAATATATAGGCAAGGTTGTGGTATCAGATTTAAGTTTAGGCAAACATAGTAAGCGCAGGTCTCTCCTTCAAAGACTCACCAGTATCCGATATTTAGGAAAGTAATATCAGCCACACCTGTCCCGCACATTCCGTTAGCTGACGGATTATGTGCGGGAGATTACACAGCCACAGAATTACTTTTTGTCCTAATTATTTTGTAGCCAAGTGCTTTAGCCCCCGCTTTCGGTAGCCAATTGATTTCCAGCACTTTAACAAACTCTAAATAGTTTGCCTACAGACACTTACATAAAAAATATTGAATTTTCACAGACAAACTCCTAAGATTAATACAAAAATTCTAAATTATCGGACAGTTTCTTATCCCCACTTCATTTCAATGGCTTCTGTGTTTTTTTTCCTGCTCACCGCATGGCAAAGTATTAGATAAAGCACCGAAAACAGTATTGCAAAAATAGCCTCCGTCTTTCCTCTGATAATTAGTCCTCGAGTGCTGCCCCACATTTGGGGCAGTATTTGGCATCCTCGGGTACATCAGAGCCACAATCTTCACATTCGTACTTGGAAGGTTTAGATATCTTCGTCAAATCTGCATTACATTTTTGGCATTGCCCAACGTCTGCCGGGTTTTTTGTTCCACAATATGGACAGAAAATGATATTATTACCCTTTGCCTCAAGCCTATGGCCGCACTCGGGACAGAATTTTGCCTTTGAATCCACTACAACCCCACATTTTTCGCAACGGAGCTTATTTACTTTGTTCCAGTATTTCTTGACTGTTTCCAGGTCTTCTTTCAATTTAACAGAGATGTGTTTTTCTCCAGGTTGGGAGAAAGAAAAATCAAGAAAACCTCCTTTTGGCTCAACCTGACCATAGTCAAGGTTGCCTTTCATAAATCTTACCAAAGTAGCGGTAACTAACAGCTCAGCACCTTGTTTTTTACACCAATTGCAGATATCCAAAAATAAATTCCGTAAGTCTTTAGACTCAATACCGAGAAAAACATCCCTTATCTTCTGAAAAGTTTGTCGATCAAACTTCATCTCAGTGGAAACTTTTTTCCCACATTGAGGGCAAAACTTATCAGTCTCTAAAATCTCAAGGCCACACGAAAGGCAAAATCTAACTTTATCTTCTATCTCCTTTCTTGGCTTTCTCTCTCCTTCCTGTCCAGCTACTTTCTCTTCTACTTTCTTTTCTGCTTTCATCTCTGAGAACTTATGTCCGCAGTGTTTGTAGGTGGTAACTTCCTCTTTGACGAATTCACCGCACTCTGGACATTTCTTTCTCCCCAAAGGTTGTAATGCAGCTCCTATGACAAAACCAAGAAGAGGGCTCAGAAAAAGACTTATCATTAGTCCGCCGGAGAATTCTCTACCCCTGTTCTCCCAAAATTTACCAACCAATATAGAGAGAAACACCCAAATGACGATACTAATAAGCCATCCCATATTTCCTCCTTTCTTTTGTGCCATCTAAAACCAAAATTGGCACTCACACTTGCCTCGCTGAAGCTCCGGCCCGCCTTGACTCGCAATAGGAGAGGCAGGCGAAGCGGGTTGCCCAACCCGATAAAACAGGGATTAGTAATAAGTGATTAGGGATTAGTGAATTTTTGCTCACCTTCCCATCGTTTTAAAGCAAGTGAATTGCTTAATTAGATTTCAAAGAGCAAACTTATTTTAAATTAAATTCTCAAAATATTGAGTTTTTATTTTAAAAGACTTAAAAATTGTTCACGAGTTAATCCTGCTTGTTCTAAAATAGCTAATAGTGTGCCTTTAGGAATTTCCTTTCGCTTCGGAACAATGACTAAACACTTTTCATCTTTTTCCTCCTTATAAAATGCAAGATGACTCCCTTTACCCCGTTTGGGGGCATAAGAAAAACCTGCCCTTTTGAGGACTCTTATAATGTCCTTAGATGAAACAATTGGTAGCTTCACCTAACTGATACCTCTAAAGGAGAAGTAAATTTCTCTTCAAATTTGAATTCTGCCTCAATTTCATCCAGCATTCCTAATTCTTCAGCGTTCTCCAAATAAAGTTCTACAGCTTCTTTTAGATTCTTAAGAGCCTCTTCTACAGTATTACCAGCACTTGCTACTCCAAGTTCTGGACATTTAGATACATATCCTATTTCCTCTTTCCAGATAACCGATGTAAATTTATAAGATTTCATCTTTACCTCCCTAATAATGCCATTTTGCGTAAAACTTGCTTAATTAAAATTCAAAGAATGTACTTATATTTTAATATAAATTAAATTTTCAAAATGTCAAGGATTTTTTGCCACGAACTCTGTGGTTAATTTTGCATTGGTGTGGGAGGCTGGCGTTTTCTGCCAGCTAACATTCTTAAGATAATAAAGCCTCCGATAATCACTCCTATATAGTAGGTGAAGAATCTCCATAGCACAACATAAATACCTAAGAGTTCTTGTTTTACGCAGATGCTTCTGAAGAGTGCAAATCCTGCTCCTTCAGCAATTCCTGAAGCTCCTGGAGTAGGTGCAAACACGAGTAAAAATATAAGAATAAGTTGAATTACAGCTGTCTTCATAATTGAGACTTGAAGTCCAAGTCCACGAAATAACAACGGAGCTATAAGTATATAGAAAAATAAAGATACGCCAGATAAAAATATTGTAAGTATAAGCTTATATATTCCTTTGCTCCAGCATCTTTTAAATCCAAATTTAAACTTATCTAATTCATCAAGGAATTTATCCAGCCAGTTTATGGCTTTATGCCAGCCACGGTGCGCAAAGAAAGTCTTAAGTTTGGAGAGGCGGTATTTAACCCTTTCTGTCCTCCACATAACTAAAATAAATAATGTGAAAAGTATTATATAAATAGCCAATAAATAGCCGGAAAGCACTCTAATTCCTGTTCCTGCAAAAAGACTCCTATATCCAGCTAAAACTGGCATCGCAAATATAAAAGCTAATAAAAAGGCAATACCCCTCATACTAATAATAGCTCCTGATTCACCAAAGGAGAATTTCTTTCTCATCAAGATGTAAAACTGTAAAGGCAATCCACCTACTCCAAAAGGGGTAAGTGACAGAAAATAGCCTCCTATAGTGAATTCAGCACTTGACTTGAAATCCAACCAATTTCCAAACGCCCAGGCAAGAGTTTGTAATCTTAAGCATTCAAAATAAATTCGGAGAAGACAAATAACTAATGTAATAGAAAGAAATAAAGGACTTACTTGTTTTAAACTCTGAAAAGTTCCCTTGCTAACTGTAAAGATTAAAATAACTGTTATACTCACTACCGTGAGTATAAGGAAGATTCTAAGTCCCTTTTTTACATTTTGCATTACCTTCTTATCAATTTCCATAATCCTAAAATATCATATCTTGTTTAAAAGTCAACAAATTTAACTTGACATTTCTGAAAAGCAAGTTAATATTTACCATATGATACAGATTGCTCCTTCTTTGCTTTCCTGTGATTTCTCACGACTTGAAAAGGAAATCCAAACTGTAGAAAAAGGGGGATGTGACCTTTTACATCTTGATGTAATGGACGGGCACTTTGTGCCTAATATTACTTTTGGACCAGTAATAATTAAGGGAATCAGAAAATTAACTTCTTTACCACTTGATGTTCACCTTATGATTGAGAGCCCAGGAAAGTGGATTGAACAATTCATTGATGCAGGTGCAGATTGGATAAGCTTTCATATTGAAGCCGAAAAGAATCCAGGTCCAATATTCAAGTTTATAAAAGACAAAGGACTTAAAGCTGGAATTGCCCTAAATCCTAAAACACCTTTAAGTGAAATTGAGCCTTGGGTTGATAAAGTGGATTTTGTTCTTGTAATGACAGTAAATCCTGGATTTGGAGGACAAGGATTTATGCCCGGTCCACTTGAGAAAATAAAGGTTTTAAGTAAGAGAGGGATAAAGGTTGAAGTTGACGGTGGAATTAAGTTAAACAATATTTCGCAGGTAGTTAAAGCTGGTGCCTCAATAATTGTCAGCGGTTCAGGAGTATTTAAAACTGAAAACCCTGGTGCAACTGTTAAAAAATTAAAATCTATTGTTATATAAAAATGAATAAACCACAGAGAACACAGAGAATGGAACCACGGATTAGACAGATTGGACAGATTTTGGAAAAGCCATCAAAGTTGCTTTATAAGGAACTTAGTTACAAAATTATTGGTGCAACAATGGAGGTGCATAAAATTTTGGGTCAAGGGTTCTTAGAAGCCGTTTATGAAGAGGCATTGGCTTATGAATTTGAGCTACGGGATATTCCATTTGAAAGGCAGGAAAGATTAGATGTTAAATATAAAGATATAGTAGCGAAAGAATATACCGCAGACTTTGTAGTAGATGGCAAGATTATTGTAGAAATAAAAGCAATAAGATGCTTAAGTGAAAGTGAGGAAGCTCAGCTACAGAATTATTTAAAAGCCACAGGAATCAGAGTTGGACTATTATTTAATTTTGGCGAATGCTCTTTAAACTACAAAAAGTTAATCCGTTAAATCCGTTTAATCTGTGGTTTAACAAAGGTTGAGGTTTATTAAAGATGGCAAGAAAATGTGCGATATGTGGGAAAAGAGCGCTTTATAGCTCTAAGGTTAGTCATTCCCATCGTGTTACGAAGCATAAGCAACTCCCAAATCTCCAGAGCGTGAGAGCTAAAATTGATGGTAAAGTTAAGCGGATACTTATTTGCGCTAAATGTTTAAAAGCAAATAAGGTAGAAATTGCTACCAGAAGCAAAGCTTAAATTTGCCATTCGTTAGCTTTCCATAGGAGAAATGGTGTATCCAATCACCGAGTAATAGGAAATCCTTATTTCCATAACGAAGATGTTCAGGTGAATGGATATGTCCAAATATTACAGCATCAAATCCTTCTTTAAACTTCTGAATCCCAAATTTATAAAGTTTTTGGCTTTTTGTTTTTTCTCTACTGGATGATTTTCTTGAAATTCTTGATACCAATCTACCTATTTTTCGTGCAATATCAGGATGTAGCCAATAAAAGAAAAATATGCTTAACTTGTTCCTTAATATAAATCTGAGAGGGTCAAATGAAGAGAACTCATCACCATGGGCAATAAAAACTTTTTTCCCTTGAAGCATAAGTGAAATTGGCTTTTTATAAACTTTTATCCCCAATTTCTGGGCAAAAAAGTCCCCTATCCAAAAATCATGGTTGCCTACCATATAATAGATAGATACACCTGATTTTTTAAGTGAATTTAGAGCATACAAAATATCAAAATAAGCTTTTGGTATTTGGGTTTTATATTCAAAATAAAAGTCAAACAAATCCCCTAAAATAAAGAGAGCCTCACATTTTTCCTTTTGCCCGCCTTGACTCCCTGCCCGACGGACGGCAGGCGGGGGAGAGATAGGCCCAACACCTGGCAGGCGGGTAATATAATCCATAAATTCAAGAAATTTATAAAGTTTCTCTTTTTTCTCTCCCCTTTCTCCAAAATGATGGTCAGATATAAAATAAATAGCCATAAAATTACTTTATCATAATTCCTAAAATTTATCAACCTTTTTCTTGACAAAACCTCTTTCAGCTAGTAAAGTAATTATTACAAAAAGTAGTAAAGTAAAGTTAAAATAATCTTTATAGATAAGATAAGGATGAAAATTATGAATCCAGAGAGTCAACGGAGAAAAATTAAGCAAAATTTGAAAGTTTTATTTTTTATCATTTTAATTATCATATTAGCTGGATGCTCAAAAGAGGAAAAAAAAGGTCCAAAAGAAGAAACCTCTAAAAAAGTAAAATTAGAAAAGTGGGGCAATGCTCCTGATTTCACCTTGCCTGAGCTTGGGGGAGAACAGTTTACGTTTTCTTCATTAAAAGGTAAGGTAATTATCCTTGATTTTTGGGCTACCTGGTGTGGGCCCTGTCGGGTAGAGATTCCGGACTTTATTAGCCTTTACAAGAAATACAAAGATAAAGGATTAGAAATTATTGGGATTTCCTTGGATAGAGATAAAGAATCTGCTGTTGCTCCTTTTGCTCGCCAGATGGGGATAAATTACATAATTGTATTTGGTGGCAAAGAAGTTACAGAAAAATACGGAGGAATCCGGGGCATTCCAACTACCTTTATTATTGACCAAAAGGGAAATATTTTCAAAAAGTATGTAGGGGTGCGGACCAAGAATATATTTGAGGCAGACATAAAGGAGTTACTTGGTGAGTAAGGCATCTCTATTCGTCTCTTTTGGGGCTGGGATTTTGTCTTTTCTCTCTCCCTGTATTTTACCACTAATTCCAGCTTATATATCATTTGTTACTGGTTTGTCACTTGATGAGCTTGGAGAATCTGACAGCACACTGAGTAAAAACTTGAGGAGAGTTTTCTGGCAGACTGTTTTATTTGTATTAGGGTTTTCCTTCATATTTGTAGCATTAGGGGCATCTGCAACTTATTTAGGGAATTTCCTCTTCGCCAATCGAAAATTAATCAAGATAATTGGTGGGAGTATAATCATACTTCTTGGATTGCATATTACAGGTGTCTTCCACATTAAGTATCTTGAATATGAGAAGAAAATTCATCTTAAGAGTAAACCAGCTAATCTTTTAGGCTCATTCGTTATTGGCATAGTCTTTGCTATCGGCTGGACTCCGTGTATTGGACCGCTCTTGGCTGGTATTCTCACATTAGCAGCAACTAAAAAGACTTTGTCTCAGGGGATTTTGCTTTTGAGTTCTTATTCTTTAGGACTTGCAATACCATTTCTTTTAACGAGTCTCTTTATAGGATTGTTTTTAAGCTTATTTTCTAAAATAAAAAGACATCTCAAGTTAATCTCAATTGTAAGTGGAGGATTGCTTATTATAGTTGGAATATGGATTATTATTAGCGGTTTACTTACATAACAACATTTCTTGTAAAAATCTGCCTGCCTCACCAGTCAAGGCGGATAATATCCGTGGTTGTTTTTTTATTGATATCCTATAAAATTATAAACACGAACTTATCACGGACATCTACGAACACCACACGAACAGAATTTTTATTCCTTGAAAAGCTATATAGACAAGTTCGTGTCTTGTTAGTTATAGTTCGTGTTTTGTTCGTGTTGTATTTATTTCTTGACAAAACCTCTTTTAACTACTAAACTATTATAAAAAGTATAATGTAGGAATAACCGCAATGCGTTTACCCGCGAGGTATCTATAATGGAAGATAGCATGAGGAAGAGAGCGACAATCTCCTTAGCCGATAATGTAGCCGAATACTACGCTGCCCGTGCATCGGAGTACGACGATACTGCAGGCTACACAGACCCCGTTTCCGAACGGCTTCGCATCCCAATCAAAGCGAAATATCAGCAAGCGTTCGCTGGACATGGGGTGATAGAGATTGCGTGCGGAACTGGGTATTGGACGGAAGTGATTGCCAAAACAGCCAAGTCTGTCCTTGCCACCGATGTTAACCCATCTATGATCTCTATTGCCCGAAGTAGGTTGTCCGGGGTCAGAAACGTTAAGTTCCAGGTAGTTGATGCTTATACTCTTGATGGTGTTCACGAGGGATTCACTGCAGCCTTCGCTATTTGGTGGTGGTCTCACGTTCCGAAGTCACGACTTCAGGACTTTCTCTTGACGCTTCACGGCAAACTACAGCCGGGCGCCTTTGTGCTTTTTGTAGACCAACTCTTCACCGCCCACGAGGAGAAGAATCGACACTACGATACTGAAGGGAACTTGTTGGAGGAAAGAGGCCTGAGAGATGGGAGAAACTTTACCATCGTGAAGAACTTTCCCAGCGAAAGGGAGATATTGAACGTCCTCAGAGGCATTGTCGAAGACATCTGTTGTCGAGAGTACCCTAAAGAACACAGCTGGAGCGTTTGTTACAGAGTAAAGAAGATGTTGTCGACAGATACATCCAGCGGGCTCCGCAAAGGGCGGGAGGGCTGATGGCAAGCGTTGGGAATAAAGTGTTTTTCCCCACTGCAGATAGTAACGTGTTTGCGACGCTTCACTAAATCCCTTCGGGGTTTCGCAAATACGCAGGACGTTAGCGGAAATGCGACCAAAGGAGGATAAGTGACAAAATGGCAACGTATAATGTGGTAGTATTCGACTTAGATGGGACTCTTACGGATCCCAAAGTTGGAATAACCAAGTCGGTTCAATATGCGTTATACAAATTTAATATTCTAGAAGACAACTTAGATAATCTTGAACCATTTATCGGTCCTCCATTATTAGAGTCTTTTCAAAGATATTATTCATTCGAAGAGTCAAAAGCTCAACAAGCTGTTGAATTTTACAGAAAATATTTCTTAGAATTTGGGATTTATGAAAATGTTGTTTATCCCGGAATACCTGATTTATTGATGCAACTACATAGTAAAAAAAAACTAATTGTTGCAACATCAAAGCCGACATTATTTGCTAAAAAAATTCTAAAGCACTTTGAGATTCACAACTATTTTACCTTAATTGTTGGAAGCAATCTTGACGGGACTCAATCTTTAAAAGCTGAAATTATTCAGCATGTTTTGTCAGAATTACAAGATGTCCCAAAACAAAATTTGATTATGGTTGGTGATCGTGAACATGATATAATTGGGGCCCAAGAAAATGGCATACATTCAATTGCAGTTACCTATGGATACGGATCTGTTGAAGAATTACAAAAGGCTAATCCTACATATTTGGTAAATTCAGTAGAAGATTTGAAGGTATTGATAAGTGGATATAAATGAAGATGGCCGCACATCCGCTAACACAGCATATACGCTATGGGCTTCGCCCTCGCCCTTTTTGGGACATTGCCTTCGGCAACGTCGT
>JAGMCI010000030.1 GCA_023129325.1 Caldifarciminota bacterium | reverse complement strand
GTCGTATATGCTGGGAACGTTAAGCATAGGTAAAAATTGGTGATTTATTTTCCTATACAGAATTGTGAAAAGATGCGGTCTAAAATATCTTCTGATGTTACTTCGCCTGTTATTTCTCCTAAAGTATTAAGTGCAGATTTTATTTCATAAGCAATAAGTTCTGGTGTTAAATTTTTTATTTCCTTTTCTGCTCGTTCTGTGCAAATTTTTGCTCTTCTTAAAGCATTAAGATGTCTTTCTCTTGTTATAAGCGGAGGTCTATTATTTGATGAGACAGATTTTGCTATAAGAGAAAGTATTAAATTAATATTATCTCCCCTTAAAGCAGATACTGAAATTAGTGAACGAACCTTAAAGGGTTCGGCTACAACCTTGTTCCAGTCAGCTTTTTGTGCCAGAGGCACATTCGCCTCCGGCGGAGCTGGGGGAAGGTCGCATTTGTTTAAGAGTCCAATAATTTTTTTGCCTTTATGCGGGGGATGAACCCCCGCGCTATCTTTCACATAATTGATTAACTCAATGTCTTCTTTTAATATACCAACACTCTTATCAACTACAAATAGGATTCCAAATGCCTCTTTAATTGCCTTTCTCGTTTTGAGAATGCTTTCTTTTTCTATTGGATTGTCTGTATCTTTTACACCTGCAGTATCAACGAGTTTTACAGGAATTCCATCTATAGAAAGCCAGCCCTCAATTACATCTCTTGTAGTTCCTGGATATTTAGTCACAATTGCCTTGTTTTCAGAAAGCAAAGCGTTAAATAAGCTTGATTTGCCAACATTTGTCCTACCAACAATAGGAAAGCTTGCTCCTTCTCTAATAATTTTTCCTGATTCCCCAGATTTAAGGAGGTTTGAAATTTCATAATTTACTTTATGAGTTATTTTTTTAATTTCAATTTTATCAAGCTCTTCAATGTTTTCTTCAGGGAAGTCTATTGATAGCTCAAGTTTAGTTAAAGTTTTAATCAATCTGGATTTAAGGGCTTTTATTTTAGCAGAAAGTTTACCATCAAGTTGTGAAAGAGCAAGAGAAAGGGATTTATCTGTTTTTGCCTTAACAATATCTAATACTGCCTCTGCTTGTGCGAGGTCAATTCTTCCAGATAGAAAGGCACGCTTTGTAAATTCTCCCGGTTCTGCAAGGCGGGCGCCATTTTGGGTTACAAGTTCTAATATCTTTTTTAATACCATAACTCCACCGTGAGTATTTATTTCAACCATATCTTCGCAAGTATAAGTATGAGGTTTACGCATAAGCATAAGTAATACTTCATCAATTTCCTTTTTATCAGATGGGTCTATTATTTTACCATAATGGATAGTATGAGTCTTTGCCTGAGAAGGCTTAAGTTTACCTTTAAAAATATGGTCTGCAATTTTTAAAGTCTTTTTGCCTGATATTCTAACTATCCCAATTCCTCCTTCACCAAGAGGAGTAGATATGGCAGTTATGGTATCTGTGTTAATTTGTGGTTTTAATCTTTTCATTTCCAGGCTCCAAGACCCTGAAACAAGTTCAGGGTGACAAAAGGGGTCTTTTTATTTCCAGATTCCTGGTATTTTACAACCGCAGAATTTGCATCTTCCGTTAACTATATTATTCTCGGCTATATGATAACCAATCCGATGAATAACCATTCTACTGCATTTTGGACAATAAGTGCTTTCAGCTTTATGACCTGGAATATTGCCAATATAAACATATTTTAACCCCACATCAAGAGCTATTTTACGAGCTTCTTCTAATGTTTCTACAGGAGTAGGGGGGAGGTTGCGTAGTTTATACAGAGGTGAGAAACGAGAAAAATGTAAAGGAACATCAGGACCTAAACTATCTCTTATCCACTCGCACATCTTTCTTATAGTTTTGGGGTCATCATTTTTGGTTGGGACAATAAGATTTGTTATCTCAAGCCAGACTCCCTCTTCTTTTATAATCTTTAAACTCCTGAGAACTGGGTCTAAATGCCCTTGAGTTAACTCTTGGTAAAATTCATCAGTAAATCCCTTCAGGTCAATATTTGCTGCATCAAGATATTTACAAAGTTTTCTTAAAGGCTTTGGGTTTATATAACCATTGGAATGCATAGTATTCTTTATACCAGCTTTTTTAGCCAATTTTGCAGTCTCAAACATATATTCGTAAAAATTAGTAGGTTCAGAATAAGTATAAGCGATTGAAGGACAGCCCTTTTCTTTAGCTATTCGCACAACTTCCTTTGGCGAAAGGCTGACATTTTCAGTTTCCTCTGGTGGTCGCTGTGATATTCCCCAGTTCTGACAAAATTTGCATCTCAAATTACAGCCTGCAGTAGCAATGGAAAAAACACCGCTCTTTGGAAGAAAATGAAATAAAGGCTTCTTTTCTATTGGGTCAATATGAACAGCACAAGGTAATCCATAATTAAGAGTATACAACTTACCATTTATATTTTTTCTGACTCTGCAAAATCCTCTTTGCCCGGGTTTAAGGACACAATTGTGAGGACACAGATGGCATTGGACAACCTTTTTGCCTAATTTTTCCCAATACATCGCCGCACGAGGAACAATTTTAGCTCCCTTGGTGTGCGCATTGTATTTCCAAATTACAAACCCACCTAATAAAATTACAATAATTATTCCTATCTTAAGCTTCATAACAATTTATCTTTTCTCTATTATATAATTTCTTTTATTAAAAAGCAAGAGGTTTTTGTATTTAGACTTCTCTGGGACCATTATTCGTGATTCCAGAAAGACTTTACAAATATTAACATTGCTATAACAAGCAAGATATTGAGTCCAAAGAAATACCAGAGCCACCAGGGAAGTCCCAAAAAAATAGGCCGTGATGAATTCCAAGCCCAAAAGTCACACGATAAAATAAATAATCCGCCAAAAATGAGAAACCATATCCAGCCCTTTAAGGTAGTTTTCAGAGAGATTTGATTTATCAAGTGCATTGGATTTTTATAAGGAAAGAGTAAACTTCCAATAATTAAGATAAAACTTGAAATTCCTATAATTGGAATTACTGGTAAAAAACCAAAATTAAAAAAGAGTTTAAAATGAGATAAAACTACAAGAATTTCTCCTACTACTATTGAAGCAATGCCAGCCCAGGGATTTACCTTGTTGAAATAAAGTGAGGCTAAAGTGATAGGAAAAAGAACTGCCAACCCGGTAAATGTCTCCGTGGCAATTTCTAAAATAGTAGCTGGTGGCTTGTAAGCCATAAGGAGCCCTAATCCGGCAAGCACAATAACAGCAATCTTGCCAACCCAGACATCCTTTTCTTGTTTTCTTTTTAAAACTACCTCGTATATATCTCGCGTAAACATTGAACTTAGTGTCAAAAGTTGTGAGTCTGCGGTAGACATAAGTGCGGCGATTGCTCCAGCAATGACCACTGCGCCAAGCCATCCGGGTAAGAACTTATCTATCATCATAGGTAAGATTGAATCAGACGCTTTACCCACAAGTTCGGGAAAAACGGTATGTCCCAATACGCCAATAGCCACCGGCAAAAAGAATAGAACTCCAGTAATTATAGGATAGAGAACCATCGTAGTCTTAAGTGCTTTTTCATTCTTAGCAGCGAAAAAACGTTGAAAGAGTTGCGGAAACATAGGGTCACAAAAAAACCAAAGGAGCATATAAGAAAACCAAATCTTCATAAGCAAAGCATCTTTAAGTCCTGGTCTTGAAAAAAGTTCTGGGCAAGAGTGGAAAGCTCTCAAATTTGCATTACTAAATCCACCTAAAGCTTTACTAATTACAAGAAGCACGAGAATCATAAAACTCAACATCATCGTTCCCTGCAGGACATCAGACCACACGACGCCTCGCATCCCGCCTAAAAAAACATAAAGTATAATAAAAACAGTAATTAATGTAGCTCCCCAAAAGTAAGGAATTCCCAATAGTTCTTTGAGTGCATATCCAGCACCCATTGGCTGAATTGCGAGATAGGGAATGGTAAAAATAATCATAACCGCTAAATATATTAACCTGAGAGGAGTATTATTGAATCTTATTCCAATATATTCTGGCGGTGTGATAATGCCATATTTTTTACTTATTTGCCAAACCCGAGACCCAATTAAGAAAAAGGTAAGTGCCATAAATCCAGTTCCAAAACTCATAATTGGATAATAGGCATAACCTATCCTATAACCAGCACCTGAAAATCCAAATATACAAAAGGCACTAAAATTCGTTGCCGCCATAGTAAAAAATAAAACTATCCCTCCTAAAGTTCTATTGGCAAGAAAATAATCGGAAAGTGTCTTTTTGGTGAACCTATATCCCCAAATCCCAATAAATAATGTAATTAAAAGATAACTCAATACTATTAAAAACTTTGTATTAATCATTTGATTTTTGTTAATCTGTGAAATCCTTGGTCACTTATTATATTATTTAAGAAATTTCTTTTGAGCTTAAAAAGATGGCTCTTGCATCTGCAATCGGAGCATCCAAATCCTTTAATGGGCATTCCGTATTTTGCAAGAAGGATAGCAGTTTTACATTCCTCATCTTTAGAAGCTTCTTTATACAAAACTTTATCTATACTTGTCCCGGAATTATTCAATAAATAATCAATATGCCAGAACTTTTTTTTTGAATGACCGAAGTGCCTCTCCAACCTTTTTTCAATCCCATTTTGTGCAGAACCAACATAAGCATAAATTCCTTGACTAAACTTAAGCTTGCCCAAAGAACCAACTTGAATTAGAATTGACTCACGAATAGAGATTACTAAAATATAAATCCCTTTAAACATAAATCAATTTTCTATTTAGGAAGTCGGTGTTGTTATGTTTTCTGTAGTTCCCAGTATTTCTGTGATAATGGGTTTGAATTTTTTACTTTTTGATAAGTGGTTATTAAGTGGTTTTAATAAAGATAAGTATATTATCAAAAATCCAAGTCCTCCTAACACTCCAATGTTTTCAGAAGTTGTTATCCATTTTATAATTCCAAATCCCATTCCAAAAGCAATTAAGGGAAGAATAAAAAGCAAGAATGTGGCAAATAATGTGCTTTTAGTAGTAGTTTCTATTTTTACAAGATTACCTATCTTTGCATCTAATTCATTTATTACTTCGGCAGTCATCTTTTTCCCAGAAGGATTGCAAAATACCTTTGCGGCACAACTACTACAACTATCTTTGGGTTCAATCTCTACCTTTACTGATTTACCAGATATAGCTACTACTCTGCCTATTTCTTCCATTTCAGATAAATCCCTTTTCTTTCATCCATTCATCGTTATAAATTTTACTTAAATAATTATACCCTCCATCTGGCAAGATAGTGAGAACAATTTTGTCTTCAGGCAGGTCTTTTGCCACTTTAAGTGAAGCCCACACTGCTGAGCCACTGGAGCCACCAGCAAAGATGCCTTCTTCTTTAAGAAGTTGCCTTGCCGTTAAAAAGGAGTCTTTATCTGATACTTGAATCATATCATCAATTACATCAAAATCTATTGCTCCGCAAAGCATATCTTCACCTATTCCTTCAACCAGATAAGTTTTGGGCTCTATAAATTTCTTATGTTTAAAATAATCATAATATATTGAGCCTATTGGGTCTACACCAATTACTTTAATTTTTGGATTTTTTTCTTTTAAAAATTTTCCCACTCCCGAAATTGTTCCACCGGTCCCTGCTCCTATGACAATATAGTCAAATTTGCCTTTTGTTTGTTCCCAGATTTCTAAACCAGTGGTCATATAATGGGATTCTATATTTTTCTTGTTATGATACTGGTTTACTAAAAAAGAGTTAGGCGTTTCCTTGGCAATTCGTTTAGCAACCTCATAGTAAGATTCAGGAGAATCAGGTGGCACCTCTGTGGGACAGATTATTACCTCGGCTCCAAGTGCTTTAAGTAAAGCAAGTTTCTCTTTGCTTATTTTATCAAAAGCAGTAAGTATTACTTTATATCCCTTTGCAGCTCCGTACATAGCTAAACCGATGCCTGTATTACCGCTTGTATTTTCAACAATTGTTCCCCCAGGATTTAAAAGTCCTCGTTTTTCAGCATCTTCTATCATATAAATTGCCATCCTGTCTTTTACTGAACCTCCGGGATTAAAGAATTCAAGTTTTGCTAAGACAGTTGCTTTTATATCACGAGTTACGCGATTTAGCTTTACAATTGGGGTATTTCCTACTGTCTCTAAAATATTATTATACCACATTTTTTAAATTATACTGCCCAAAACTTATCCTGTCAAGAAAAATCTTGCTAATGCACCGCACAAAGTGAGGGGCTATTAACTCAAAAATAAAATAATGTTTAATAAGAAGGGCAGTCCCGATAAATCGGGACTGCCCTTGCTAATGATTTTCCTATATGATTTATCTCATCAAAATCAGTTTCTTTGTAGTTTTGTAATCCCCAGCTGTGAACCTGACAAAATAAATACCAGATGAAAATTCTTTAGCATCCCAGTTTGTGGCATAATAGCCAGGCCCTTTCTTCTCATTAACTAAAGTCTTCACTAATCTTCCAGCTACATTATAAATCTTCAAAGAAACCTTGCTCTTAACTGGTAGCTGATATTTGATGCTTGTGGACTTAACAAACGGATTTGGATAATTCTGGAAAAGTTTGAAACCCTTGATTGAGTCGCCTGTCTCTTCAACTCCCACTACCACAAAAACAGACACTTCAGTCCTATTGCCTAAATTATCAGAAGTTTGGACATAAAGTGTGTCTTGGGTGCCATCCGGACCAAGTGAGAGAGGATAATAAGAGAAGCTCCCTCGTTGACAGCTTCCCGTATCGTATTGGAAGAAATCTGCTAAGAAGATGGAATCACCAGGATTGACTCTAAGTAAAAAAGCAAGATTTAATGGTTCCAATTTATGAAAAATATCAATCCCGGACTCGTCCTCCAATATCCCAGAAAGCGTAACAACACTTGGAACTGTGTCTCCACTATCGAGTGGATTGCCATTTACGAAGAGTTCAATCGTTGGACCCACTGTATCCGCTGGATTGCCTCCACCGGGTACAATTATAAGCGTGTCTATAGCTGCACTGCCACAGCTATCATTTACTGCAAAAACACTAATTTTACCATGTTCTCCGCATATAAGTGAATCTCCTATAGAGTCTAATACAGGGATAAAGAACTCCTGACTCCAGTTTCCACTTACGACCTCAGTAATTCCCTGGAACAGAATGTCTTCACACAACTGGTCATTAACCATCCTACCCCGCATTTTATACTCACAATTTGCAGGAGCATAATGATAAGTATATTCTGAGCTTCTCACTGTAATGTAGGCAAGATTTGCGCCAGGAGCATATCCACATACTTTGAGTGGTTTTCCTCCAATAAGAGTATCTGGGAAAGAGTCAATTGTAACTTCAATTGTTCTGCGAGGAAGTTTTGTTGCAGGGTCCGCAAATAGAGTCTGATTAGCAAAAAGTGACAAATCCATCGAGGGTCCATATATCCCTTCTCCTATTGTTTGTAAGGGGGTCTGCAAGAAATTGTTAATGATTCTATCAGGCAGTCCCCCTGAGCCGGCTGTTGCACGTGTTGGAGCAATGGTTCCAATAGAGCCTTTGTTATCTCTCTTTTGCAGAATATCAGCTATTGACTCATCATATTGACGGTCAAAATACCCAACTCCACACGACAAGAAATGAGAAAAAGGTAGTTTTAATCCATTATGCAGAGAATCAATGTCCTCTCTCGTAAAGACCCGTTCGTGGCAAAACTGCCCTAAATTCCCATGTCCACCGAAGAAAACCAAGAACATCCCTTTGTTCCAGTACCTTATTAAATCAGCTCTTGCTGTTATTCCTCCCTCAAGAGGATAATTCATCAAATAGACCTTAAATATATCAAATTCTGGGGGGATTTGAGCAGCAAGTGCCTCTGTGTAATTCACAAACATGCACCCATCCATCGGGTTTTCATCATCTGCGATAAGTAAAATGCGGTTTTGCCATACTCCTTTGTTTTTCTCGTAGTTTATAATCTTATCTATTGCACTGTTTGCCTCATCTATTGATTTTGCTGTAATCCTTCCAATTGCAAAATTCCTATTAGCATACCACCAATCATAACAATCACTCGCAGGAAGATTCCCATACTCTCCAACCCGATATCCCTTTTCGTGTGGCGGGACACGATTTTTAGGGAGTGAATTCCTGTAATCATAGGTTCCAGCACCTAAGAGAAGACAATACTGGAGTTCACCCCAGTTATCATAAGCATAAGTGAGGAAATTTCTTATTGCATAAGGTGAATTTTCAAGCCCCCAGCTAAAGTTATTATAAATATCAAAGATAGAAAAAACTCCAGTCTTTAATCCTTGTCCTTCTCTATATATTTCAAGTTTATTTGCACAACTCAAGAAATCAGGATGTATAATTATTATAAAATCTAAGTCCTGTGCAGTCTCCCGTAAATTATACGGACTTTCTTCCTTTATAACCGGGGCCTTAAAGGAGGTGCTTGCATAATAAATTCCCCCAGCTCCCTCAAATTTAACTGTGTCACTCTCAAATTGGGCTCCATAGATTCGCTTTGGTTCAATAGGGTCCGTAATATTAAAGATTACAGGAAGTGTATCAAATTCCTGGAGTTTAAATTTTTGGTCAGTAAGCTCCCCACTAAATCTTAAATTCCCATTATAAGCTTCATATTTTTTCTTATAAGTAACTTCAAACCAGTCAAAGAAGATAATATCTCTTCCAGTTGACGCTCCTTTATCCAGCTCAATAGTAAGAGTATTTGTCCCATTATTAAGTCCAGTAGCATTTACCTCAAAAATTCTTGGATACTGATTTCCACCGACCCAACTTGTGTCAAAAAATACAACTTCATTCAGGTATAACCTTATATTATGTATCATATTTTGGGACTCCTCGTAATAGCTTGCAGTATTATTATACCATCCATAAACTGCAAATCTTACCTTGCAGGAATCCATATAGACTCTAAGAACATCAAATATATAGTCTTTTTTTAAACTGTTACTTGCTAAAGGGCGTTCAAGTTTTTCCCACACCCATCCAAGTCCACTCTTTGCTGGACAACTACTGTCCTCTTCTATATGCAGGGTATCAAGAAAATAGGGAAGTGTTGGTTGAGTCGAACTCCCAGAAATGCTGTCCCTCCTTCCAGTCGCTCCACCATAAGTAAGCCAGTAAACATTAGTAGAAGTATATGGATTTAGAAAGGCCTCACCATTTTTGCCCCATCCAGCAAGTGATGCGCCATAGAACAAAACAGAAGTATCTGGAAGAACATAAATTGGCACTTCTTTTAAGATATCCAGACTATCAGTGACCATTTTACTTCCACCATTATATAATTTTATTGTAGTAGGGTTAACCCCCGATGCGCTAATCTGCGAGGGCTCAATTTTATATATACCTTCCTCTTGAAGTTCAATTTTATACCATGGACCCAACAATATCAACATAAACACAATCCACATTTTTCCTCCTTAACTTAAAACTTAGGAAAACTTAGGGACAGAGCCCATATTTATGATTCATTTTCAACATTTCCCCTTTTAATTTAAGGGTAAAGGCTTATTTTAGCCATTAAACTGTATCAATTTATAATTATAAAGTAAGCACAAAAGTTTGTCAAGTTTTTTTAAAAAAATGTAGATTGTCCAATGAATAAAATCTTTACCTATACCTATTCTCTTGGCATTTACTTGTCAAAATCATCAGATGTGACTTGATTTATACTTGATTGATATAGGAGAGATATAGGAGATGTATAGGCGAGATTATAAGGGATTTCTATGAGAACCAATCAGGGATATTGAATTTCATAGCTGTATGTGAGTTTACACCCTCCTTTTTTAAGCATTTCTGAGATTGAACAATACTTGTCCTGCGATAGAGTAATTGCCTTTTTTATCTTTTCTCCTTCTATATTCCTACCTTTTACTATATATTTTAACTCTATATCCTTAAAAATCTTTGGATGCTCTTTTTCCCTTTCCCCCTTTACTTCTATTGCTAACCCATTAATTTTAACCCTCATTTTTATGAGGAGGGAAGCGACATCCATCCCCGTACAACCAGCAAGGCTAACCAGAAAAAGTTCCATAGGTTTTATGCCTGAATCTTCTCCCCCCACATCTCTTGATGCATCCATAATTATACTATGATTTGAGGATGAAGTCCCTATAAATTGTAAATTATCTATAAGTTTTACTTTAGCTTCCATTATTCCTCCTTATGCAACTAATCTTTTTGCTACTACTTATTTAAATACGGATTTTTTCTTTTCTCCTCCCCAATAGTAGAAGGAAGGCCATGACCAGGATAGATAATCATATCATCATCAAGCACAAGAAGCCTTTCTCTTATGGAGTTAAGGAGAATTTTTTCTGATGCACCTGGAAAATCCGTCCTGCCAATTCCTCCACAAAATAGTGTATCACCTGTGAAGATGATATTGTCTGTCTTTAAGCATATTCCACCTGGTGTGTGACCTGGAGTATGAATAACTGTAAGAGTCAACTCGCCTATTTTTATGCTATCTCTATCTTTCAATAGGTGGCTGGCTGGCGGCGAAATAGTTGCCTTACCCCAGAAATCTGACAGATTTTTGCTTGGGTCTATTAGATAATCAGCATCAAGTTCGTGAATCCATATAGGGAGTGCAAATTTGCCATTTGTGCCTATATGGTCTATGTGCCCATGCGTATTTACAATTAATTTGGCTTCCAGATTGCTTTCCTTTAAACAGTTGACAATTCTTGGATAATCATCTCCTGGGTCAATAATTATAGCATGACCTATTCCTTTACAACCAAGAATATAACAATTAGTCTGCATCTCACCGACGGTTACAACTTTTAAAATCATTGTATTTAGCATTAGACCTTATTTTATTTCTCTTTTGAAAATGAGCAAGTATTACAAGTGGTAGCTTTGCAACTTTCACAGCTTGAACTTCCATTAGTATAAAAACTACTCAATATTTGCGTAATATTAGGACTCTTACATTTTGGGCATTTTGTTTTCCGCCTGAGACGGATACTTGTAAATACCTCAAACTGATGTCCACATTTATTGCACTTAAATTCGTATGTTGGCATATTACTTAATCCAACCACCTCCAATTACTGCATCATTTTTATAAAATACAGTCAATTGTCCGGGTGTTATTGCTCTTTGCGGCTCTTTAAATTTTACAAGCACCGTTTTCTCACTTTTAGGAATTAATATAGCCTCTGCAGGGTTATGTTTATGTCTTATTTTTACATGAACCTTCATCTCGTGGGCAATATTCTTAATACTTAGCCAGTTTGGATGCTCCACAATTAAGCGAGACGAGTATAAATCAACTTCGTCTCCAACAGTAATTGTATTTTTATCTGGATTTATTCCAATCACATAAAAAGGTTTTCCTCCCCGCCTGGCAGTCGGGCAGGTTGGATTACCTATCCCTCTGCGCTGACCAATTGTGTATCTTGCGATTCCTTTATGCTTGCCTAAAACTTTGCCATTTTTGTCAATAATATTACCTTCCTTTAACGAGGTTTTCTTGCATATAAATCCAATATAATCATTATCAGGAATAAAACAAACTTCTTGAGATTCTGGCTTTTCTGCTACTTTAAGTTGCATCTCGGAGGCCATTTTCCTTACCTCGTCTTTTGTATAATCACCGAGAGGGAATAAAGTTTTGCTTAAACTTTCCTGTGATAACATAGCAAGAAAATAAGATTGGTCTTTATCTCGGTCCTTTCCTTTTCTTAAAATGTATCTCTTAAGTTTAGAGGCATATTCTACTTTTGCATAATGACCTGTGGCTATAAAGCTTACTCCAAGCTTTTCTGCCTTTTGTAAAAGTAATCCAAATTTAATTTTTTGATTACATATTACGCAGGGATTAGGAGTTCTGCCTTTTGAGTATTCATTTATAAAATAATCAATGACTTCTTTTTCAAAATCATCCCTCAGGTCTATTGCATAATGAGGTATGCCAAGCTGTGATGCCACTCTCTTAGCATTATAAATAGCTTCATCTGATGAACTATTGTCAAATAATTTCATAGTAAACCCAATTACTTCATAGCCTTTGGCTTTTAAAATTGCTGCCGCAGTTGATGAATCCACACCACCACTCATCGCACAAACTACCCTCATAATAAAATCAAATATTAAAAATTAAATATCAAAATGTAAAATTGTCTTTTTAGCCACGGATTACACGGATTTTACTAATTTAATTTTGCATTTTAATCCGTTAGCCAACGGATTGATTTTTGAATTTTCTATACTGCCTCAACTTTTTTTATCTCAGGAATTTCTGCCTTTAGTTTTGACTCAACTATACTGGTTAGAGTTAGTTGAGCCATTGGACAGCTACTGCAGGCACCTGTTAGCCTTACTTTAACTATCCCATCTTTTACTTCAACGAGTTCAATGCTCCCACCATCTATGGCGAGAAGTGGCTTTATATCTTTGGCTAATACATTTTCTATTTTTTCACGCATCTTCTATCTCCTTTTTGCTTTTCTCAGATAATCCTCAATTGCCGATTTTACTCCATCTTCAGCCAATACTGAACAATGAAGTTTTTCCTTCGGAAGCCCACCGAGAGCTTTTACTATTCGCTTGTTAGTTATTTTAAGAGCTTCTTTAACTGGTTTGCCTATTATTATTTCAGTTAAAATAGATGACGAGGCAACAGCAGCCGCACAACCAAAGGTCTGAAATTTAGCATCTACAATTATATTATCCTTTACTTTTATATAAAGCTCCATTATATCGCCACAAATAGGAGATGTAACTTTGCCTATACCATCAGGATTTTCTATCACTCCCACATTCCTCGGATTCCTGAAGTGCTCAATTACTTTATCAGTATACTCAAGAGCCATATTATAAAATCAATCCGTCAGCTGACGGATTAAGAATCAAATATCAAATGTATTTAAGCATCTCCTCAAGTGCCTTTTTTGCCTTTTCTCTTATAAATTCGGGAATTTCTATTTTATATCTTTTCTCTTTTAATGCAATAAGAACATCCTCTAATTTAGTAACTTTCATGCTGCGACACACACGGGCAGGACCAGCAGCATAGAATGTTTTGTCTGGATTCTCTCTCTTTAATCTATAGAGAATTCCTTCCTCTGTACCAATCAAGATTTTATTAGTTGCAGACTCCTTTGCAAACCGAATCATGCCACTGGTTGATAATACTTCATCTGCTAAATCAATTACTTGAGGTCTGCACTCGGGGTGAACAATGAGCTTGGCATTTGGATGTAGCCCTTTTGCAAGTTTGATACTTCTCGGATTCATTCCCTGATGGACATAGCAATAGCCATCCCAGAGTATAATATCTTTATCTGTAAACCTTTGAACCCAACTCCCAAGATTTCTATCAGGAGTAAAAATTATTTTGTTAGATTTGATACTTTGAACTACTTTAACAGCATTAGCAGATGTGCAACAAACATCAGATTCTGCCTTCACATCGGCATTTGTGTTTACATAAGAGACAACTATAGCATCAGGATGTTTAGCTTTTAACTCTCTTAATTCAGCTACAGTTACCATATCAGCCATAGGACAGCCAGCATCTTTTCTTGGTAAAAGAACTGTCTTTTCTGGTGAAAGAATTTTAGCACTCTCAGCCATAAACTTAACCCCGCAAAAGACTATTATTTTGCAATCTATATTAGCTGCCTTACGAGACAAATCAAGCGAATCTCCCATATAATCAGCAATATCTTGAATCTCAGGTCTTTGGTAATTGTGCACCAGAATAACAGCATCCTTCTCATTCTTTAAATGCTTAATCTCATCTATAATACTTTTCTTATCCGTATTATTCATAATTCTTTGGTATTTATCTGTGTTTTCCAAAGGGTGATATTTTTCTCAGTTTCTTTACAATATTAGGAAATACAGTAAGTACCTTATCTATATCTTCATCGGTGTTATCACGACCTAAACTGAATCTTAAAGATGAATGAGCCACTTCTCTTGGAATTCCCATTGCCAAGAGGACATGGGAAGGTTCAAGCGAACCAGATGCACAAGCAGAACCTGAAGATACAGCAATGCCCTCAAAGTCAAGGTTAATTAACATTGATTCACCCTCAACATATTTCACACAAATTGACAATGTCCCAGCAAGCCTATTTTCCGGATGACCGGGAAAAATTACCTCAGGTATTTTATCCATTATTCCTTGATATAATTTATCTCTTAATCTTTTGAGCTTTTTAGCTTCTTCTCTCTCAAGTTCAGCAATCTCGCAGGCTTTTCCAAGTCCAACAATTCCAGGAACATTGTGTGTTCCTGCTCTTAAATTACGCTCATGGCCACCACCATGCACAAATGGGACAAGTTTCGTTCCTCTTCTTATATAAAGTGCACCTACTCCTTTTGGTCCATAAAATTTGTGACCTGATAAAGAAAGCAAGTCTACACCAAGCTCATCCACATTTGTAGAGGTTTTGCCTACTGTTTGGACTGCATCTGTATGGAAATAAACATTATGCTCTTTGGCAAGCCTTGAAATCTCTTCAATTGGCTCAATAGTGCCAACTTCATTGTTGGCATGCATAATAGATATTAAAATTGTCTTATCAGTTATTGCATCTCGTAATTCATCTAAGTCAATAACTCCATATTTGTCTACGGAGATATAGGTTACCTTAAATCCTTGAGACTCAAGCCATTTACAGGGCTTGAGGACTGCAGGGTGCTCTATTTTAGATGTGATTATATGATTGCCCCTTTTCTTAACTTGCCTGACGGCAGTTAGGTTAGCGTGAGCAACTCCTTTAATAGCAACATTATTTGCTTCTGTACCTCCTGAGGTAAAAATAATTTCATTTGGTTCTGCATTTAAGAGTTTGGCTACTTTTTCTCTTGCTAATTCTACCGCTTCACGAGATTTGCTCGCGAATTTATACAGACTTAATGGATTACCATAAAGCTCATTAAAATAAGGACGCATTGCCTCAATTACCCTTAAGTCAGCTGGAGTGGTTGCATTATGGTCAAGATAAATAAATTTTTCATTCATCTTTTCCTCCTAAAATATCTTCCAAACTTACTTCATCCAAAACTTGTTCAAATTTATTACTTAATCTTTTCAATAAAACTCTTGCTATACAATCATTTATTCTATTGCATTCGTTTTTTAAAAGACATTTTGAAATCACGATAGGCCCCTCAAGAGCTCTCAAAATATCACCAATACTTATTTCACTTGGCAATTTCCTGAGCTTGTAACCTCCACCAGGACCACGCACAGATTCAACTAATCCTGCTTGATGGAGGGCGTAAAGAATCCTTTCTAAATAAGCCATTGGAATACCTTGCTCTTCTGATATACTTTTTGCAGAAGTCACATCTATTCCATTCTTTCTTGATAGTTCTAACATTGCCCGTAACCCATATCTCCCTTTACTTGAAATCTTCATATTATAGTTATAAAATACTTTACTCTTTTTGTCAAGTATTTTTTAAAAAAATAACTGGGCAGAAATAATCTACCCAGTTATAAACCAAATAGAGATTTCTTATTTAATCTTAATCTCAATTTTCTTTGCTATTTGGGTTTTCTTCTTGGGAAGCTTGACTTCAAGAATACCATCTTTAAGAACAGCATCTATCTTATTTGGCTCTATTTCGGTTGGTAAATCAATGGTCCTCAAGAAAGCGCCATAGGAACGCTCACTTTGATAATAGGTTTCTCCTTTTTCTTCTTTTCTTTGCTTAAGTTCACCTTTAAGGGTAATAGAGTTCTTGCTTGCAGAGATGTTTAAATCCTCGTGGTTTAACCCTGGAACCTCTGCTCGTAAGAAGAGATGGTCTTCATAGTCAATGAGGTCACAGGCAGGACATAATTCCTTTGAAACTGGTCTCTTAAATCTCATAGGAAAGAAATCAGAAAAGAAACGCTCAATAGTTCGGTTTACAATGTCATCAATTCCTGAAAAATCAGTTAATGGATGATACCTTTTTTCCATAATTTCACCTCCTTTATTCTGATAAGGATCCGAATCCTCTCTCTATATATTTTAGATACAAACTCTATGAAAAGGGTTCAAAGTTTTCCATATCCAGGTTCCCTGTGAAAAGGAGTTTATGATATTAGATTTAAGGGTCTCAAATGTGTAATATATGCTCTTCCTTTTTTGAACCTTTATCTTGAAATCAGTCAAACTATCAATTATATACACACCCATTCTTCCCAATATATCCTGAGAATTTACAATAGGATTTTGAGCCAGAGGCTCATTTGCTTTTGGGAGAGATATAAACAAAAGTTTATATCCTGCTTCATAGGCTATTTTAATAACTGTGTCGTTGTGTCTACCAAATGGAAAGGAAAAGAAATTTACTTCTTCTCCCAACCCATCTTCAAGTTTAGTTTTGGAGTTAAATATCTCTTTTTTTATCTGATTAAGTTTAATCTTCGTGAGGTCAGGATGCGTCATAGTATGAGAGCCAATTATAAAGCCGTAGTCTTTAAGTTTCCTTAACTTGGACCAATCAAGGTGCCGAACTTTTTTGCCTATGTTTACATCCCAGAGATTTTCTTTTCCAATATAGTTGGTAATTACAAAAATTATAGCCCTAAATCCGTATTTAAGCAAAATAGGCAATGCTTTATCATAAAAAGATTCATATCCATCGTCAAAAGTAATAAGAATGGAAGAAGTGAGAGGTGAGGAATGAGAAGTGAGAAGTTCATCCGGTTGGATAGTAGTATATCCATTTTGATATAAATACTGCATTTGGTTTTCAAATTGATGAGGGGTAACCCATGTTCCTCCAAAATCAAAATTAGCAATCTTATGATAAAGGAGAATTGGTATCATTTCACTTCTCACTTCCTACTTCCTACTTCTCACTTTCTACTTCTATGGTTCCAATCCATTTGGAATACATACCATTGAGTTGGATAAGTTTTTATTTTTTCCTCTAACCTCTCTGCTATTAGTTGGGTTAAATTTCTTATATCTTGTTCAATATTTCCACTTTTTACAAAATCAATCTGGGGGTCTATTATTCCTGTGTATCTTCTCCTGTAGAACGGGGATTTTTGCGGTGCTTCAATATCTTCTTTTATAAAAGAACCTGTAATCACAGGAATTCTATATTTAAGTGATAAAAGAGCAGGTCCTTTTGGCAGTTGATATTCACCGCCCAAAAATTTAACCTTCACTCCTTTGCCTGTTAAATCTCTATCTCCAAGTAAGATGAGGATTTTATTTTCTTTTAATCCTTTTATCATTTTCTTCATACTGTCTCTATTTTCCAATGGCAACACTTCCATGCCAGTCTTGGCACGAAGTTTTGAGTAAAGGTTAAACATTTTTGCCCCGGGTCCCTTTGACTCTACAAGAGTAATTGTTGGGTGTCCAAATGAGGCAAGAAAACAGCTAGCTAAATCCCATGGTCCGAGGTGAGCACTTACGAGAATTGCTCCTTTTTTAGAGGATAAAGCTTTATCAAGGTTTGAGAATCCACGAGCTTTGCCAAATTTTTTAATTTGATTATTTGTCATAGATGGGATGGCTAAAAAATTCATATAATCAATAGCAAAATTTATAAAAGTCTCTTTGATAAGCTTTTTATTGGCTGAACCAGTTAAATGCTTAAGATTTTGCTTTAATATTTCTTTCCTTTGTTTAAGAAAGAAATAAGATAAATAAGCCAAAGTTATTGTAATAGTGGAAGCTATAAACTCAGGTAAGATTTTTTTTAGAATAATTCCAACCCTTATTAAATAATACTTCACAAATAAAAGCTATCATATTTGGCCCTGAATGTCAAGAGAAAACCACAACCACAGAAATCACAGAGTAAAAGAAATACAAGGAAAAAATGATTTAACCACAGAGGTCGCAGAGTCCACGGATTTTTTAAATGTAGCGCTCAGCAGGTAAGACATCTCACAGAGTCCGCGACCTGCCTTACCCAATCCTTGAAAATAATGTAGGGACAGGGTTCCCGCCTGCCGTCAGGCACGGTATCCCTGTCCATGGAGTATATTATCTTGGTAACGCTTTAGAGTGTAATCTATTTTTAGCTCTTATATTCTCTTTCAATCCCTGTTTCTGTTGGCTAATAGATAAGATTTGATTTATTTCTGTGTCTTTAGTTTCCGTGTCTATCAGTGGTTTAGCGCATCAGGATGAGTTTCCTGGTCTGGATATAGTCTCCAGCCAAGAATTTTACAAAGTAGATGCCTGATGGGGAATCTGAAGCATTCCATTGAGTTGTGTGGTTACCCGGGTCTTTTTCACCATTAATCAATGTATGGACTAATCGACCCGATATGTCGTAGATTTTAAGAGAAACATTGGTTTTGGCTGGCAACGCGTAACTAATAGTTGTGAGTAAATGAAATGGATTGGGATAGTTCTGGAACAATTTTACGTTTTGCACTCTACTCTTTGCATTTTCTTCTATCCCTTGCTCACCAGTATAAACCCCTAATCCACCCCACTCAGTTCCAATCCATATGTTATTATTACCATCTATTGCAAGAGCATACACCCGGAAATCAGGTAATCCAGAATTTGAGGTATTATATACTTCCCAGTTAGTTCCATCAAATTTCGCTAATCCACCATATTCGGTTCCAATCCATATATTACTACCATCTATTGCAAGAGCCGAGACATAGTTATCAGGCAATCCAGAATTTGATGTATTATATACTGTCCAGTTAGTTCCATCAAACTTTGCTAATCCACCCCACTTAGTTCCAATCCATATGTTGTCATTACCATCTATTGCAAGAGCCTTAATATAGTTATAATGCAAGCCAGAATTAGCGCGATTATAAAAAGTCATTGAATCAGTTGCTTTATCTAACTTGACTAACCCACCTGTAGTTCCTATCCAGATTTCACTCCCATTATCAGCCAGAGCTCTGACATCTTGCCCATTAGTGTAGTTAATCCAGTCTGGGTGTTGGGCATTAGCTTTTGTTACAAAAACCACCAATATCCCCAAAGCTACCAAATAAAACAATTTTCTCAACATCTTCTCCTCCTTTCTTTGCGAGGGATAAACCCTCGCGCTACTTTTTACACGATTTGAAATTCCTGCTGTTAACAGGGCAGGCGTGCCTACAATTACTTATTTCTTTTCTTTGAGTTCTTTCACTGCCGATACGCGTTCTTGCAGCTCTTTTAGCCGGTCATGGTCGTCTCTGGCATGGTAAAGGTCGTACAGCTCTTCGCTTTCCAAACAAAGAATAAAATAATCCCTCCTTTCATTTTCAAGAGCAAGCATATCTGTTACCTCCTTGGGAAAGGAGTATGGTGTGGCAACTATAAAAATGTCGCCTTCACCAAAAGGATGTCCCTTAGTAGCATAGTACTCTAATGCCTGCAGATTAGCCAGGACCCTATATTTACTTGGTGGATTATCACATACAAAGTTAACAATTACTTGAAATGTCCCATGGATTGTGTCTAATTCCGCATAAACATCTGGTCTAAATTCAAGACCACTAATTCCTTTGAGCTCCTCGCCGATTCCAACTTTATAGTCCCACGCCTTAAACCATTCCGAAAATAAGGATTCTAAATAGATATGCTTGGTAAGAACATTTGTATCCAACTCTTCGGGCCTCGTTTTTGGAAACTCCTCCTCTGGGACTTCAAACCAACGTGCCAAAGTTGAAACTGACACTTGTTCGGAAAAATCTGGTGGGTGTTTCAGTATCTCTTCGGTTAATTTCTCTAACTCTTCCGGACTTGGGTATGCCTCTCCGAGGAGATCCTTATGGGTATCCAGAACTTGCTTTTTTATCTGGTCCGCTTGGTCCTTACCCGAGAGGCCTTTGCTAATTATGTAAGCCAATGCCGAGGAAAGAGCAGTTTTCAATAATTCTGAAGAAATTTCGTACATTTACACACCTCCTTTCTTTTTGTGTTCTCTCATTTCCTATCCTCCCTGTTACCCGACTTTTGTTGCGAGCGTAAAGTTGATTCCCACACGAGAGTCAGCATCTCCAAGTAATGCAAACTTTAAATTTTTCTGTTTCGCTTCCGACTTCTGAAATTATTATGTGCCCCTGATAGCGGATCTCAGTCCCAGGCGTAGGTATAGATTTCGGGTTAATTGTGTATTGAAATGTTTTACACTCAGAGGGATGAATTTCTATTGGGTAATTATCAGTTACAGGGACCCCTTGAGGTAACCCATCTATAGTAATTACTTTCACAAACTCTGTTTTAAAATCAGATGATAAACAAATACGAGGAGGATTAACGCTTCCTATAATGTTTCCGACATTGGTGATCATAATGGTTCCTTCAAATTTGTTTTCTTTTGTCTGTTCAGGAATATTCTCAAGTTCCGGGTCAAATGTATACTTCAATTTCACTTTCTTTTTACTTCTATAACAGGTCAATACCAGTGAGGATATCGCTATTGCCAATATTAGAATATCTACAAAGGTAAAATCCCAAAGAGTAAAATTCCAATTATTCATTGTTTCTTTACCTTTGTATATTCGACTTCCACAGGTTTATCCGGAGGTACCTCCCCAATAGATACTAATTGCGTTTTCTTTCCGGGCAGAGGAATGTTCACAGCAAGTGAGCCCGACGGTGCCATGTAGATTTCTGGTCTATGTAACGGAATATCGTCAATAGTTTCATGTTCAGGAAAAACTACTTTAGTTGAATTCTTACCTACATCTATTTTCACTAGCGCACTTAGTATTTTATTTATTCGTTTTATTTGTTCAGTTTCTTTTTGAAGATTTCCCAGATTTACTCGCTCTATTTGCTTTTGAAATTTCTTCAGAAGGAAACCCCGTTTTTTCCATTTCATTTTTTCCTCCTTTCCAGCCCTATAGCTTGGGTTAAATAATTAAATGGGTTATTAGTGATTGGTAATTGGTTAAATGGTAAATAGTTAAATGGGGAAATTAAAAACTGCTGGAAGTAGTATGTAACTCTACGAGAGAGAGAGAGAGAGAGAGAGAGAGTCTATATATCTCATTTTTAATCCGTAGTTTTTAAACTAAATCTATTTTTATTATAAAATAAAATTTATACTTGTCAAGGTTTTTTTAAAAAATTTCTGGAAAAGTTATAAAATGAGACATTTCTTTTTTATTTGCACGATTTGAAATCCCCGCTGTTGACGGGACAAGCGTGCCTACATTTACCCCATATTTATTTAACTTTCTTGCCTGTTTTAATAATTTCCATAGCAAAAGGATTATCGCTCACAAAGTTCTTGCTGAGAAATGGATGAGGTTCAATTGAAATATCCACTTTCCTTCTCAACTTCATCAATAATAACTGTGCTTTTATAGAATCTTTTGTAAAATCATCAGAAATTATTGCCAAATCTATATCACTATATTTACTAAAAGTTCCCTTAATGTATGACCCAAAAAGGTATGCTGATTTAACTCTTATTCTGTGCTCTTCCAGTATTTTTAAATACCTCTGGATTATTTGGTTAACTTCTTTTTTACCCATATTCTAAACTCCTTGATTTTTCTAATATTAGCTTCTGTATATTTCTTATTGCATTTTTTATAAAATTCTAATTTATAATCTGCGTATCTTGTTTTAATATTAAATGTAGTTACTAAATCCAAGAAATCTTTTTGTCTTTCAGACAATGTTAAATGTGATTTCTCAGCAATCTGTAGTAAATCGTGTGTAAATGGAGGGTTCGTATCTATATTCTTAACATAACAGGCTTTCAATAGTTTTTCAATAACAAGGTGTCCTATAAATAATGCCCAATGATAATCTTTAGCTTTAAAAAGATTTTCCATTGTTGAAAAATCTTTATCTGAAATCTTAATCCAGTAATTTATTATCTCATCCCTTGTCATAAATTATTTTAAAATCATATTCGTAATAGTTAAGTTTTTCTAAAATTAAATATACTACCTTTCTCAAAAATGTCAAGTTTTTTAAAAAAATGTAGATTGTCCAATGAATAAAATCTTTACCTATACCTATTCTCTTGGCATTTACTTGTCAAAATCATCAGATGTGACTTGATTTATACTTGATTGATAGGGGATTGATACGGGAGATGTATAGGCGACACCCGAGGAAATTTAAAAATATAGGGAAAATAAGAGAGTATAAAAATTTCTTACCTTGCCATCATTTTTCATTATATTTAGGCCTCAAAGAGCTTGAGCATTAGCCGGGCGTTTATTAGCATATTGTGATTATTGTTAAAAAATATATGAGTTTTTTTTGGATTTATTTTCCGAACTTTTTTAACAATTTCAGTTAGTTCCTTTGTAGAATAATTGTGCCTATACCACTCTTTTTTACCATGCATCCTTAAATAAATAACTTCATTGCTAAAGATTTTATTTTGGAAATCTGGTGAATCAACTGATACAAGAACAACCTTTTTTTGTAATCTGAAACATAAATTGTCATCCAATAGCCATTTTTTATTTCTGATTTCAAGGGCGAATTTCTTACCAATACCAATATTTTGAATAAATTGCATAAGTCTTTTCTCGTCAGAAAAACTTGGTGGAACCTGAAAGAGATAAAAATCAATAAATTCTTCTAAAGATGCAAATCTTTGCTGAAAACTTTTCCATACTCCTATTGCCCTTTCATTAAACCGATGTTTATGTGTTATAGAATTATTAACTTTTATAGACCACCTCAGACAAGAGCCTTTTTTAGCCCAGCTCTTTATTTGATTAGGAAAAGGAAATCTGTAAAAAGAAGCATTTAACTCAATGGCATTAAGAGAAGAATTTTCAATAAACCAGTCAAGGCTTAAATCTTGATTCCAATCATAATACCAGCCTGAAGTGCCAACAAAGACCTTCATAACTCTTCTTCAATAAGCTTTTTAGTTTCCTCTTTTTTACTTTTGCGACGATAGACCTTTTTGCCTTTCTTTGTTGTATGTGGATGACCCGCTTTTGGAGGAAGAGGAAACCTGACCTTCTTCTTTATAGATTTATTTTTCTTCCTCAAGTTTTTTTAATTCAGCTTGTAGTTTTTTGAGATATTCTTGTTTCTCACTTAACCTCTTCTCTAACTCCGTTATCTTAGTTTCTAATTCTATTCTCTTTTGTTCGGCGGATTCATGAGCTGATTTAGCGGTTTCCAGTTTATCAAGAGTGACTTTAGAAGCAAGTTTTGGAGCTTCAGGAAAAAGATAGATTAGTGAAATTCGATTCACAAAGCCGAGGTCTGCCTTTGGAGTTATAGCATAATCTACGCTCAGAGACTTTTTTATAAACCCAAGTCCAAGAGAAAAGTTGCTAAATATATCAAGCCCGGAACCTGATTTTAGTTCTTTTCCCCAGGAGTAATATCCACCTCTTAAAGTGAACATAGGGGAAATTTCATACTCGGCTCCAAAAATAAAGTCTCTTTTAGGTAAAGAGAACTCTGCTGAAATATGGAGAAGTTCAGAAAACAATGAGTAACTTCCACCAATTCTGGCAAAAAGCGGAAGTTTTTCTTTTTCTTCATCAAATTTCATTACCTGTATCCCCAGATTGTGAAGCGTTCCCCCAATTGTGAGGCCAGGATAAGATTTTGGATAAAACAAATAGCTAAAATCAGTTGCAAGCCCAAGACTTGTATATTCGTCTATTGTTTGGTAAATTACTTTCAGAGCCAAGCCTACTGCAGAATTACCTATGAATTTGGCGTATCCTAAAGTGGGAACAAGACTCTGGGGTGTAAACTCACCTGACCCTACTGGGTTCTCATATTCATCTAATTTTAGAATTTTCCCGTGGTTCAGATAACTTACACCAATACCCAGGATTCCATTTTGGAAAGGAAGGGTATAGACGCTACATCCTCCCTGAATTCCAGCTATATATCGACGATAAGTAAACCCAAGTTTACGCACCTTTATTCCACTGAGTGCTGCAGGATTAGAAAAAAGGGCAAATGGGTCACCAAATTCACCCATATTGCAGCTTCCAAGAGCTGCAAATCTGGCACCATCAGGAATTCTTAAAAAGTCATAGGTCTCCACTCCAGCACTGCCCAAAAGTAATGATGGCAGAAAGATTAATGGTAATATAAATTTTTTCATTTTCCCTCCTTCCACTGTTCTTTTCCTGATTCATTGGAGAATTTAGAACAGCGAAAATCCCGCCTGTCCCGATTCAATCGGAGATTTATCGGGATACTACTTTTCTTTAACAGCTTCTTTTAAATTATTCTCTAATTTATATAGTTCTTCTCCTGCCTCTTTGAACTTACCCTTGCCTACCAATTCTTTATACTTTTTCATATGCTTAAGAGCGGAACTAATTAAGTCAGAGGAAAGGCGGGGGATGAATCCCCGCTCTACTTTCTTGCTTGTTGGAGCTAAAGCTTCATATCCACTTACTAATTTTTCAAGAGCTCCCTGAAATTCATCGTCCCAGACTAATCTATCACCGGATGCCACAATTACCTTCTTAAGTTCAGGCATTCTTGATTCAGTTGCTTGAAGATAAAGAGGTTCAACATAAAGAAGAGAACTTGTTATCGGAATTATGAGTGAATTTCCTCTTATCACCTGGGAACCCCGCTGTCCCCAAAGAGTTAATTGAGACGATATTTCTGCATGCTGGTCTGTTCGGGCTTCGTATTGCATAGGACCGTAAATTAGTTCCTCTTTTGAAAACTTATAGGTTAAAAGTTTTCCATAAGCATCTTTATCACATCTCCCAGCAAACCAGGCAATTAGGTTATTCTTATGTCTCGGAGTAAAAGGTAGCATTTGGATAAACTCAAGTTTACCAGAAAGCTTTGTAATAATATAATAAGGAATTACAGGCTGGGTGTGGCCAATATATATTTCCCGTGCAATATCCCAACAATCCTCTTTGTTGTAAAATACATCTGGGTCGCGCATATGATAAACGGCGTAAATTCTGGCTTGTAAAGAAAGTAAATCCTCTGGATATCTTATATGGGAGAATAAATCTTCTGGGAAATCTGATTTTGGAGAAAAGAGAGAGGGAAATATCTTTGCCCAGGTATTGATAATGGGGTCTTTATCATCAAAGATATAAAATTTTACTCCTCCATTATAAGCATCAATAACAACTTTTACTGAATTTCTTATGTAGTTTATCGTATCTCTTTGAAACTCAGACATTTCAGAGTAAGGGAATTGCTTGGAGAGGGTGTATGCATCCCATAGCCAAAAGAGCCTGCCGTCCTCAGATATTACAAGGTATGGGTCTTGGTCATAATGTAAAAAGGGAGCAATCGTTTTTACCCTTTCTCCAATCCGTCTCCAGAGTATTATCCTTGATTCTTTTGTAATATATTTTGAAAGTAAGAGTTTTATACCGTCAAGTTTTAAAGCAAATGAAAATTTGCGTAGAAAAGAAGAGAGTGGTATTCCACCTTTTCCTTTATAAGTGCAATACATATTTTTATCTCCTTTTGGATAATCAAATTCTTGAGTTTGTGTGCGGACAAAAATATGAGATTTTGTATATTCACCATAATATATTTCTGGTCTTGTAATTTTTAATTCTGGGACTGCACTTTTGGGCGGTGTATCTTTTATCAAAAGATTGGGAAACCCTTCAGGGGTGAATTCATTGACAGGATTTAAACAAACACCATAGCCATGAGTGTATTTAAACTTCTCGTTAATCCAGGTTTTTGAGGCTGGTGATAATCGGTCCTGATTTAACTCACGAGGAGCAAGCATTACCTGAGTATATTTACCAGAAATCCAGTATCTATCTATATCTACTTTGCCAAACTCATAATAAGGTCTTATTTCCTGTAGCTGTTTATATGTATCCAGCAGAGCTCTCGGGTCCCATAGCCTGATATTGTGAAGAATGGAAGAATTTTGCTTGAGAATAGAAGATGTTATTTTCTTAGGTTTAAAATCTACTTCCTCCACATCGTTAATACCGTATCCCAAACAAGTAAATTGGATGTTATTTTTAATAAAAGGACGCTCACGCTCAAGTTCATTTGGTCTTACTGAAAAATACTGCACCGCATTTGGATAAATTACTACAATAAGAAGCCAAGCACCAGCCCATCCGCCCAGGGCAGAATAGAGGGTTTTTAAACTTTTACTAAAAAGTAATAATAAAAGTATCCCAAAAGTAATTGCTGCGAATATTCTGTAACATCCAATTTGCGCATGAACATCAGCATAAGAAGCGCCAAATATTACTCCACGATAAGAATAAAGAAGATTATATTGTGCTAATAGTGTTTTCCAGATTATTACTCCAAGAATAGCTGCTCCAAGAAATGTTCCATGCCGAACACCAAGATTTATTAATTTATTGGGAATATAGAAAGCTTCCACCAAGATAAGAGTTAAAAAGAATAAACCTAAAAACCAGGAACTTAAAAATATTTGAAAAGGGAGAGAAAAAAAGTAAAAACTTATATCTTTTCCAAATATGGGATCAACAATTCCTCCAGGGATTTTATTTATAAAAAGGAGGACAGAATTCCATTTATTTTTAGCAATAAGACCAAAAATAACTCCAATAATAATAGGTAACCATAATTTAAATGATTTGCTTGAAATTATTGTAATTGAATTAATGGATTTAAGATTCCATTTTAAAAATACAAAGGCAATGAGTCCAAATAAACCAAATAGCCACCAATTTGTCCAGATTACTTTCCAATATCTTTGGGTAAATCCAAATTGACCAAACCATAAGACTTCCGTATAAATATGAAGCAAGGAAAGGATTGTTGTAATACCGACAAATCCAAGGGCAGCCCATAAAATAGAAGACTTCCAATTAATCTCAATCCCAGGGTATCTTGAAACAAGTAATGATTTTTTAATTAAGGGGATAAAAAAAACCAGGTAGCACAAAAATATGACAAATCCAAGCATTATATTATATATACTATAAAAGACTCCACTTGTCAAGAAAAAACTTGAAACCACTCACAGAGTCTGTGACAGAGGACATAGAGAAAAATAAATAATTAATATGACATTCACGGAGTTATCGAATAACAAATACACAAATTTACGATTAACGATTATTTCAAGATGGCTGTCTTTTT
>JAGMCI010000003.1 GCA_023129325.1 Caldifarciminota bacterium | reverse complement strand
CGCACAAGCGGTGGAGGATGTGGTTTAATTCGATGATACGCGAAGAACCTTACCTGGGCTTGACATGATAGTGGTACCAACCTGAAAGGGAAGGGACTCGAAAGAGAGCTATCACAGGTGCTGCATGGCTGTCGTCAGCTCGTGCCATGAGGTGTAAGGTTAAGTCCTGTAACGAGCGCAACCCCTGCCTTTAGTTGCCACTTCCGACTTGTCGGGAAGCACTCTAAGGGGACCGCCGAGGATAACTCGGAGGAAGATGGGGATGAGGTCAAGTCATCATGGCCCTTATGCCCAGGGCTACACACGTCCTACAATGGTCGGTACAACGGGTTGCCAAACCGCGAGGTGGAGCTAATCCTTGAAAGCCGGCCCCAGTTCGGATTGGAGTCTGCAATTCGACTCTATGAAGCCGGAATCGCTAGTAATCGCGGATAAGTATGCCGCGGTGAATACGTTCACGGGCCTTGTACACACCGCCTGTCATGCCATGGGAATTCTGAGTGCCCAAAGTCCCGACTCGTCGGGATGAAGGCAAGCAGAGTGACTAGGGTAAAGTCATAACAAGGTAGCCGTACGGGAACGTGCGGCTGGATCACCTCCTTTCTAATATCAAATTTTCTATTTAGTTTGTTTGAAGTGCAATCCGCTTTAGGCGGATACTATTAAGAAGAAGATATTTTTTGACCAAGAGAGCGGTGCACGCTTTTTTACAAACAATTTGGGCCTATAGCTCAGTTGGTTAGAGCGTCCCGATGGGCCTGTAGCTCAGGTGGTTAGAGCGTACGGCTGATAACCGTAAGGTGGGTGGTTCGAGTCCACCCAGGCCCAGTGTCGAACATCGGGAAGGTGAGCGGTTCAATTTCACCCAGGCCCAGGAGAGATTAGTTGAATGGTAGATAGTTAAGTGGAGAAATGCAGAACCATTTAACTGTCTGACCGAAAAAAAGGAGGAGAAGTGAAGAAAGTATTATTACTTTCAGTAGCAGCACTTTTTATTGCCAGTGCTGGATTTGCTACAGATACAAGAGTGAAAACTATGGGTGGTATAGGCGATTTCTTGATTGATGACTCCAATATTTATGCCTACCCAGCATGGGTGAATGGTTATACAGGATATGCTTTTGGCGAGCTTGATGTCAACCCAGGCGCAGCACCAACATTAGGTGCTTTCTTTAATACCAGATTTGGAAATCTTGGTTTGGCTCTGCAAAAGAGTGAATTCCCTCCACTTGTGACTACAGCGATTATAAATTCAGGTGCCTTTTTTGATTGGTCAATGCTCCTACAGCCCAAGTTAGAGTTCATTTATGGAAATACTTTTGGAACTCTTGATTTTGGAATTGGTTTAGAATTCGCTGGCGATGCCTATAGTAAGGAGTATCCAAGAGGGGATACTTTAAAAGTAACTGAATCTATGGGCATTCTTGGTGTAAATACCGGAGTCAAGTATACTCTTGGCGAAGGAAGTTGGGTTGATTTTGCTCTTAATGTTTCAAAGAATACCTGGTCTTGCGAGCATTACGGTTGGAACGCAGTCAAGTCAACCTGGAATGACCAGGGCAAGTTCTTCATCAATGTTCGCACCAGAGCTTTTATCCCATTTGGTGATGTAACTCTTATCCCTATACTTAGCTACAATATGGGAGATGCCAGCTGGGAAAAAGCTGTGGCAGGAACTCCTGGAGATACTACCTCTGAAGAGCTAAAATCAACAAATTTGAGAACTGGTGTTGGTTTCTCTTGTAATCCTGTCGAAAATGCTACTGTCATCTTTGGAACTGTCATCGCAATGTATAATGAAAGCAAAACACCCGCGGATACTCTCTTTGACAAAACTGAAATGGCTATTACTACACTGCCCGGAATAGTATTTGGAGCTGAGGCTCAAATTTGGAACTGGCTTACTGGAAGAGTTAGCTTCCATAAATACCTCTATTCACGCAAGACTAAGACTATTGACCAGATGGGGGTATATAAAGACAAGGAAACTATCGTGAAAGATTTCTGGACTGATTTTGCCTTTGCTGTTGGTGCTTCTGCTGAAGTAGGCAACTTTACTTTTGATGTTTGGGTTCCAAATGGTTTCTTCTTTGATGGACCTTGGTTCTTCAGCGGCAACGCAAATAATGCTACTCAGGTAAGTGCAACTTACCACTTCGGGAAATAACTTAATACGGAATTAAAAACTGGGCGGCTCTCACGGGTCACCCAGTTTTGTTTTATAAAACCACAGATAAACACTGTAACCACGGATTGAATAGATTAGACGGATTGGAAATATATGAACTTGTTTTAAATCTGTTAAATCCGTCAAATCCGTGGTTAAAAATCTGTGTCCTCTGTGGTTTCTTTTTTTCTTGACAATTCATAGTTTTTAAAGTATAAATAAAATATGTATAAATTGCTCTGTATTCTCTGTGCCCTTTGTGGTCTAACCCACTATGGAATTGCATCAGAAACACGAGTGGCTACACTTGGTGGCGTGTCAAGCCTCCTTATTGATGATTCTAATGTCAAATTATACCCAGCTCTCATAACAAACTATCCAGACCAGATTACAGCCGAACTTAAAAACCCAGCCCTCTCCTTTTTCATTAAGTTCAATGATTACGGCGTCTTCGGAATTGGAATAAATACCGACTCTATACCAAAAATTGTGTCCCAGGCAATTAAACACCGCCCCACAGGACTTACTGATTTCCTTTTTACACAGGAACCCCAACTTACCCTATTTTATGGAAAATATATCGCTCCTTCTCTTTCGTTGGGACTCAAACTAAATTACTCAAATGACTATTATAAAAACCCTGAAACACCCCTTTCCCAATCTCTTAAAGTATGGAATAGCTCAATCGGGGTCAGGGCTGCCCCTATGGAGAATAACTTTGTAGATATTAGTGCAGGGATTTCTAAATTTAATTTTGAAAGTAGTAGTGAGTCACCAGGTACCGGTGAACCAAGAGCTTTTAAAGACCAGAACAAATTTTCATACCACGCCAGGGCAAGACTTTTGTCCCCTATCTCTCAAACTACATCCCTTATTTTAGGAGCTAATTTTGAAAAAGTTGACGCCAGCTGGATGCACTGGAGTTCAGACACGACCAAAGAAAACTTAACCTCAGAGCTTTTAGAAGGATACGCAGGACTCAATCTTGCACCATCTCCTAATACTACTCTTATATTAGGCATCTCAGGAGGAGTCGCAAAAGGTGATACTATGCCAGCTGATACCACAGACCCTGAACTGGAGAATATAGTCCGCACTTTCCCTAAAATCATCATAGCCATTGAAAGTAAATTAAATAATTGGCTCCTGTTACGGCTCGGGGCTACTAAATCTTTTAATAAAATAGAAACCAAAATAATACCCCAATCCGAACTTTCGGAGCCTCAAATTATAGAGTTTAATGAATCTCCTTTTAATTTAACTTTCGGCTGGGGCATTAAGATAAATAATTTTGAACTTGATGTAATGGCTGATGAGCTACCATTCGCAACTCCATCTCTCAGCCTATCAGCTACTTATAAATTTTGAAAAATTCTAAACAGCACACAGATTATGAAGAAATTCCAAACAAAATCTATGATTTAGAGGAGAGGACATTTCAGTTTACTAAGCGAGTAATAGAGTTTTGCAAGAAACTGCCAAGAACTATAGAAAATAGAGAACTGATTAGTCAGGAAGTGAGAGCAAGTGGTTCTGTGGGTGCAAACTACATTGAAGCAAACGAGTCATTGAGCAAGAAGGATTTTAAAATGAGGATTAAAATATGCCGTAAAGAATCAAAGGAAAGTCGTTATTGGCTTAGATTGATTGTGGAGACTAATAAATTAACAGATGACAGCGAGGGCAAATTTCTTATTCAAGAATCTTCAGAATTCATTAAGATTTTTAACTCTATTTTGATAAAAAGTGAGTAAGTTTTGAATTTGTGATTCCTGCCTGCCAGAGCAAAGCGGTCATGCGACCCGTATGGGCGGGCAGGTGTTTGTGATTTGTAATTTGGAATTTGTTTGTAATTTGGTGCTTGTAATTTGTGATTTAAACATGGGGGTGTAGCTCAGTGGGAGAGCGTCCCGCACTAAAAAGGGGGCCGTAGTTCAGTTGGGAGAACGCCTGCCTTGCACGCAGGAGGTCACGGGTTCGAGTCCCGTCGGCTCCATAAAAATTAGTGCGGGAAAGTCAAGGTTCAAATCCCCTCACCTCCAATTAAAATTTATCGGAATAGAAATAGTTTGTAGCCGTCCCGCACATAAATTATGTGCGGGATAGCCTTCGTAAAGATTGTAACTATAAATCCGAAATCCTAATTTCTAAATCCTAAACAATACCTAAATTCTAATTCTTCAAATCCTAAACTTTTGTGATTTTTGAACAGGGGTTCAAATCCCCTCACCTCCAATTAAAATTTATCGGAATAGAAATAGTTTGTAGCCGAAGGCTTTAGCCTTCGTAAAGATTGTAACGAACCTTGTTTTGGTATTTGAATTTGTAATTTGAGATTTGTTTGGGATTTGGTGCTTGTAATTTGTGATTTTTGAACAGGGGTTCAAATCCCCTCACCTCCGAAAATCTGTAAGCTGTAGACTGTCAGTTGTTAACTTAAAATTATTTATCCTGTTAATCCTCTCTCCACCATCCTGTTAATCTTGTCTACACTTTTTTTCTTGACAACTTCAAATTCAAGTATATCATTATAAAAATAAATATCAAAAATTAAATATCAAAATTCAAATATTTAAGTAGCAGAGAGATTTTTGCTTTTTGATTCTTGAAATTTGATTTTATATAAGGAGGTATTATGAATAGATTTAGTGGTGTATTTATTATCCCGCTTTTTATTGGGATGTGCTTATTGGCAGGTGCAGGAAGACTTCACGCAGATGCAGAGGTTTTGGCTTGGGGAGACAACTGGTATGGACAGCTTGGAGATAGCGCTACTATCGACCGCTGGGAGCCAGTTCAGACTCATATAACAGATATTATTGCAATTTCAGCAGGAAGGTATCATTCACTTGCTTTAAAGTCTGACTCTACTGTCTGGGCTTGGGGAGACAACGGGTGGGGACAGCTTGGAGATAGCACTAATATCGGCCGTTGGGAGCCAGTCCAGACTCATAATTTAACAGATGTTATTGCAATTTCAACAGGAGATATTCATTCACTTGTTTTAAAGTCTGATTCCACTGTCTGGGCTTGGGGATACAACTGCTACGGACAGATTGGAGATAGCACTACTATCGACTGCTGTGAGCCTGTTCAGACTCATAATATAGGAGATGTCATTGTAATTGCAGGAGGAGGGTATTATTCACTTACCTTAAAGTCAGATGGCACTGTCTGGGCTTGGGGATGGAACTGGGATGGACAACTTGGAGATAACACTGATATTACTCGTCTTGAGCCTATTCAGACCCATAATTTAACAGGTGTCATTGCAATTTCAGCAGGAGGATGGCATTCACTTGCTTTAAAGTCTGACAGCACTGTCTGGGCTTGGGGATGGAACGACTACGGACAGCTTGGAGATAGCACTCATACTAATCGTTGGGAGCCTGTTCAGACACATAATTTAACAGATGCTATTGCAATTTCAGCAGGATGTGGGCATTCGCTTGCTTTAAAGTCTGATGGCACTGTCTGGGCTTGGGGAGTGAACGGGGACGGACAGCTTGGAGATAGTACTACTACCGACCGCTGGGAGCCTGTTCAGACTTATAATTTAACAGATGTTATTGCAATTTCAGCAGGAGGGTCTCATTCGCTTGCCTTAAAGTCTGACGGCACTGTCTGGGCTTGGGGAAGCAATGGGTGCGGACAGCTTGGAGATAGCACTCATACTACCCGGCTTGAGCCTGTCCAGACACATAATATAGGAGATGTTATTGCAATTGCAGGAGGAAGTTGTCATTCACTTGCCATAGGCAAGCTTACCGGGGTTGAAGAACATCAAAAATCAAATATTAAAAATCAAAAATTAGAAGTTTATCCAAACCCATTTACTGCAGTGGTAAGTGTTAAGTGGTCAGGGATTAGTGAAGGGCAAAAAGTTAGTTTAAAAGTTTATGATTTGAGTGGAAGGCTGGTAAAAACACTTGCCACTAATCACTTACCCCTAACCACTGCTATTTATTGGGATGGCAAAGACAAAGATGGCAAAGAAGTTAAATCTGGCATCTATTTCTTGAAAGTTAAGGGATACAAGCCAGTAAAGGTCATAAAATTAAGATAACACAGCAAACTTTTTATTTATCCTGTTAATCTTGTCTTGTGCTGTCAGGAGTTACCTCCTGACAGAGGCTTTCCAAATAGCTTTTCAACACACTTTCTCGCTGCTTCTTTATCCGGTAATTCTATCCAGTGAATGTCTTTCATTCCCTTAAACCAGGTAAATTGTCGCTTGACATACCTTTTAGTGTTCCTTTTTATTAACTGAGCAGCAGAACTTAAACTTATTTTACCCCCAAGAACTGATATTAGTTCTTTATATCCGATTGTCTGAAGCGAATTGAGTTCCGGTGAATAACCTTTATAAATAAGTCCTTTCACCTCATCCAAAAATCCATTTTTAAGCATCTTATCAACTCTTTTTTCTATCCTCCTATATAACTCATCCCTTTCCATATTTAATCCCACATATACTGGCTTACAATTCAACCCAACCCTATTTGACTTTAACTTAGAGACTGGTATTTTAGTTATTTCATAAACTTCAATTGCCCTCATTATCCTCTGCCTGTCATTTGGATGAAGTTTTAAAGCTGTCGGTTTGTCTATCTTATAAAGCTTTTGATAAAGAGCTTCAAGTGACTCCTTTTCCAATCTCTCCCTTATATCTTTAGATGGCTTCGGTATAGAGAAAAAACCATCAATAAGAGCCCGGAGATAAAGCCCCGAACCACCCACTACAAGCGGCAATTTGCCCTCTTTTACGATACCCTCTATTTCCTTCCTGGCAAGTTTAGCATAATCCCAGGCATTAAAATCTACATCCGGCGTTATAATATCAATCATATGGTGAGGAACTCTTTTTAACTGCTCTTTTGTCGGTTTAGCAGTCCCAATATTCATATATTTATAAACCTGCCTTGAATCACAAGATATTATCTCAGCACCAATTTTAATTGCCACCTGAATTGCAATCTCCGTCTTCCCAACCCCAGTAGCCCCTAAAATAACAGGTAATTTTAATTTTTCATTTTTCATTTTGATATTTAATGTTTAATTTTGCCTTGCTAATCAACTAATTAACCAATTAACTTAATTAACTCTATATTTTGTGTCCTTCTGTGTCTTGTTTTTTATCTCTTTAATTCTCTTCCAATCCCTGTCATTTTATTTAACTGCAACACGGCATAACTGCATTGTATTTTCTGTTATTTCTGTGTATTCTGTGGCTTAATTTTGCATTTTGATATTTAATATCACCTTTGTGTCCTTCGTGGTTTAACCCACTTTTTTAGTGTAATTCGTGTAATTCATGTCTTAATTTTGCATTGCTAATTGTTAATTTTGCATTTTGCATTGAATTTTTCCATACGGTGTCCACCCCCGTAGTTCCATTACCTTTACTTTAATAAAATCGCCTGCCCGAGCCTTATCACTAAAGACAATAACTTTATTCTGAGAAGTCCGACCATATAAATTATTACCCCGCCTGCTCCTGCCTTCTACTAAAATCTCTACAGTCTTGCCTACTAACTCTTTATGCTTCTCACGAGTGATTTTATTTTGAACCTCTATTAACTCCTTTAATCTTTCTTTCTTTACCTCCTCATTTACTTTCAGGCTCATCCCCTGTGCCTTTGTCCCCTTCCTGTCAGAATATTTAAACATATATGCAAAGTCAAATCTTGTAGTTTTAACTAAATCTAAAGTCTCATTAAAATCTTTACCTGTCTCGCCAGGGAACCCTACCATAATATCAGTGGTTATTGAAATATCCTGCATAGCTTCCCTTAACTTGTAAATCCAATCAATATATTCTTCTCTCGTATACCCCCTGCCCATCTTGTTTAAAACTCTCGTTGACCCTGATTGTAAAGGAAGATGCAAATACTTGCAAATACTTTTACTATTTTCCATCACTTCAATAAGCTCCCGAGTTAAATTCTTAGGATGTGAAGTTAAAAATTTCAATCTCGGAAGCCCAGTTTTATCTATAATTCCTAAAAGCCCAGCCAAACCAACCTCACCATCGTAATATTCATTTACGGATTGCCCCAATAAAGTTATTTCCTTTATCCCTTTATCCAGAAGTAATTCAATCTCTCTTAAAATATCAAGATGTGGTCTTGACCTTGCCCTGCCCCTGACATAAGGAACAATACAATATGTGCAAAAATTATCACACCCCCTCATCACAGGCACAAAGGCACTAACTCCCTCATCAGGCTTCGGAAAAATATCAGAATAAAGCTCCAAACTCTCCTCAATACATACCAGTTTTGTATCTTGTATCTTGTATCTTGTATCTTGTATCCTGTATCCTGTATCTATGATTTCCGGCAACTTCCTATAACCCAAAGGTCCGACAACAAAATCCGCCCCCTTAATAGAATTGCCCAAATTCTGTGCCATACAACCAATAACCCCAATAAGAAGCCCCGGGTTTTCTTTCTTTAGTCCCTGCAACTCACTAATTCTACCAAGTGCCCTCCGCTCAGCATGCTCCCTAACACTACAAGTATTAACAAGAATGACATCTGCTTTATTAATCTCATTTACTTCTTTATATCCCTCTCGCCCCAAAATCTCACCCACAACCCCCGAATCATAAACATTCATCTGACACCCGTAAGTTATAATATATACAAGCTTTCCTCTTCTCATCTGACACCGGGTAGATGACTCAATATGCCAAAATGTAGGGCTTGTTGAGCCTGTTGGAACGAAGTGGAAATCCCGATATGTCGGGGCGAAATCCCGCCTGTCCCGATTCAATCGGGGACTTGGCGGGGTCCCTGTCCGATACCTCTAATACAACCATACCCCAGAATTTACATCTTGTCAAGTCTTTTACCTTTATTGATTTCCTTCTTCTCATCTAAACCCATGTTTGTAGCCGAGGGCTTTAGCCCTCGTTTATTTATTACAGATGTATAAAGATAGCACCAAATACCGGGTAGATGAGAGCCTCCCTGCCCGACATCCGGTAGGCGGGTGCTCTCATTCCGCACTCAATATGCCAAAATGTAGGGACAGGGCTTGTTGAGCCTGTTGGAACGAAGTGGAAATCCCGATATGTCGGGGCGAAATCCCGCCTGTCCCGATTCAATCGGGGACTTGGCGGGGCCCCCTGTCCGTCAAATTTAAACCATTTGGAGTGCAACCCGTCCCGACACGGAACGGGTCGGGATAACGATGTTATTGTAATTTGTAGGGGCGAGGTCGTCCCGCCCCTTTAATTTTTCCGTGTCTTTCAGTGTTTACATCCGTGTATCTCCGTGTCAAGTGTGGCTTGGAGACAAATGGAAATTAAAAAGGATTAGAGGGGGAAAAGAGAACCGTCCCCATCAGTCCCTACAAATTTTACGAATTAACATATAAAATGGAACCACAGATTAACACAGATACACGCAGATTGCAACCACAAAAGGCACAAAGGGGAAAAGAAAGTTATCGCAGGAGGATGAGTTTTTGGGTTTGAATGAAAGTTATGTGTCTCGAATCCTGCAGGTAAAAAATGTTATTTGAAGACCTGACCCTATTCTGTTTCTTTCACATTCCAAAATCCTTATATAATGACTTAAATAATTCTTTAATGTAATCTAAATCTATTCTTCTATCTTTAGAATACTGTATCATCTCGTTTATTATGCCAAAAATATCTTTGTTGCACGGGAGGGGAGAACCTAAGAGATTGTCAGAAAAGTCTCCCTTTGTTATTTGTCCAATAGGAACATTTCCTTTGAATATAAACCAAAATAATTTTCCTAATTGAAATATATCTGATTTTTCATCTATTCTGCAATCATATTGAAAGTAGTCTATACCTTCTGTTAATGTCTTATTCATCACTTCAGGTGATATCCATCCAAAAGAACCAATTCTTTCATGTTCTTTATCTATGTTAGAATCCTCATCACGAAAACTAATAAGACCTAAATCTCCTATTTTAGGAGTCTTGCCAATACGAAAAACATTATCTGGTTTTATATCCCGATGATAGATACCTAATAGATGTAATTCTTTTATTGCATTTAAAATGTCAACGCAATAATTAAATTTTTCTTGCGCATCAATTTCGGAATAATTTTCCAAAATATATTCGCATAAATCGTTTTCAGCTTTTTCCATAATATAACATAAAAAAGAATAAGGGGTCCCGTTTTTATCTTTTATTTTTATCTCTGCGTCATCAAAGTATTCAATAACATTTTGACATTTTTTACTCTTGGCTATCTTTAATGCTTTTATCTCTCTTTTAAAACGTTCGATACGTTCGATTCTTTTATTCGTTCCCCCAGGATTGATATAGAATTTACATATTTTAATAACCTGATTTATTTCACTGTTTTCTTCATTGGGGTCAATTAAGTCAAATACAAAAGAGTTGCCACCTTTCCTATCTTTTCTATCCCAAAGCTTTCTCAACTCGTAATCTTTTGACTTGAACTGAATATAATTTTTTGCTCCTCTTAAGTCAATTGTGTGGTGAATACTGTCATAGATAATCATAATTTTATTTTTTCTTTTAATTTTTTAAAATCCAATGTAAAATAGTTTTCTATCCTAGATAAAGGAGGTTTCAAGTCATAAAATTGTAATATTGCTTTTTGAGTAATATTAGGTTCTTTACTAGTATTTAGGAATAGTTCGTTTAGAAAATCTTCTCTTTTTCCTCTTGCATTTTTTGAATTAGATTGAGACACGCAATTTAAAGTATAATTATAAAACGGTTCACAGTCTTCATTAGAAGGTACTAAGTCATTATCAATTAAAACTAATATAGAATAAACAGCATCAAACGTTTCATTTTTCAATTTTGGATTGTTTTTTATAAATCCAAACAAAGTGTAAAAATCATTTCTCTGACTATATCTTGTTTTGTTAATGGGATAAATTTTGTCGTTAAATCTTTTAAAATGAAGTAATATTTTTTGAAATTCATCTAAAAGAGATTTACTCTCATCTTCTAATATATCCTTTTCAAACAGTTTATCTACTTCCAACTTTTTTTCCGTAATTCCACTTTTAAGTTGTGCTAAAAGCTCTCCAACAAAATCTTGGTCAATCATTCTTTTCAAAACGCTCCCAGAAAAAAGATTTAATGCTTTAAACTCATCTAAATCTGATATTTTTTGAATTAAATTATAAAATTCTGTATCAAAGTATTCCGCTTTTTTTAACTCTGGTCTATTTAGTTTCCTTCCTGTTTTATTAATTCTTGAATAGAAATCTTCAATAGATTCATTTTTATCAACATTCGTTATTATTATAATCATAAGTTTATAATTTAAAAATATGTCTTTATCTTCCATATCCTTGAAAAATATTCCTTGCTCAGAAGGGAAAAGATTTCTATAATATCCAAGAATAGCCCTTGTTCTTTGTTGTCCATCAACCATATCATACCCATTGGATTTCTTTTGTAAGTAAAAATTTTGAATTGGCCAACCTCTTTCTATTGAATTTATTAAAAGTTTTTTATCTTTTAGGGACCAAATTTCATTTCTTTGATAAGGTGGATTTAAATTTACTTCATCTTTCTCATAAAGCTCAATTAATGTTTTTATTGTAAAGTCAGTTTCTAGTTTGTATTTCATCAAACTTTCCTTTTAAAAATATAATTTACAATCTATCGAAAAAACAGGGATGTGCAGTTAATGTTTTTTCTAATCCTAATTGTTTATAAGCCCGGTTTCTCATATAATCCGTATTACGAGATTTTATATCTTTATATTTTTCTATTCTTAAGTCAAGCATTACTTCTCCGAACTTCTTTTTTACAACTAATAAATTGAAAAGTTCTGGGTAGTATGTGCGTAAATGTTCTAATTTTCCATATTTTATCGCTTGTGTGCAAGGCCAACATCCAGTTCTAATACCACCGTCTATAGGTATTTCATTTTTATCATAAAGAGGATTATATGGAATATTAAATACTCTAATATATTCCCATACATCTTCACGTGTCCAATTTAATATTGGATGACATTTCCAATGTTTCCATGTTTTGGAATAAAAGGAATCTCCATATAACCTGGCAGAGAATTCTCTTAATCTACTTTCATGCCTTGTTAGCCCCGTAAAATACAAATCACAATTCATATTTCTTAAAGCAATAGTGGTTGGTTTTTTCTTAAGTTCCTCGCAGCATTTATAAGTCGCGTATTGCTTATGCCCTTTGCTATTTCTTGAGTATATTGGAAAACCATATTTTTCAACTATTTCCCAAAAAGTTACTTTAGGTCTTGCTTCGACACAATCTAATTCCCAATCTTTAATTATTTCTCTTGCAAACTTGTAAGTATCCGGGTATTCGACAAGTGTGTTATTCCACAATACCGTAAAGTTTCTCGAATATTTTTTTAACATATCAAGAACAACCATGCTATCCTTACCAAAGGAACACGCAATAACAGGATTTTTAAATTTTTTCAGGGCTTCACGTATCAATGCTTTAGAATAATGTAGCTTTTTCTTGAAAGAATCTATATTATCAGACCTCATAATACGATTACTATAATCAACTTTTGCAATTTTGTCAAGTATTTGTTAAAAAATAGAGCTGAAAAGAATTGGTGTCAGTTCTTTCCAAATTCACTCAAGAGACAAAATCGCTAAAGTCTTTCACCTTCTTGGTTTTCTTGCGAGATACTTCAGTGAGTGCAATATCTATTCCCTTAATAAACTCTTCTTTGTAAAGTGATTTTGGACTAATATAGTGCTCCAAGAAATCGCCAATAGTGCGATATGCCTTTAAAATCTTATTGAGGTCCTTCACGGGAACCTTCACTGCTGTCTTATCCATTTTCTCTTACCTCCCTTAATCTTCTTTATTTTACTATTATTTTATTCAATGTCAAGATTTTTAAATTTTCAGCTTTCTCACACCCTCTATCTCCTCTGTGAACTCTGTGGTTAAAGTTTTCTGTGTTTTTCTGCGAAGTTGCTTTCGGCGACTCATTAGTTCTGTGGCTAATCCTTTTCAATCTGCGCCAATCTGCGTCCTATTTTGGTTTCTTTCGTGTTTTCGTGATTAATTTTTTATCTCTTATATTCTCTTTCCTGTCCCGATTTATCGGGGCAATCCCTGTTGATTTTATTTTTTCTGTGTATTCTGTGGCTTGGTTTTGTTTTTTTTCACACTTTCTAAATTCCGTGTTTTCGGGATAAGTTAGTAGCTAATTTATTTTATTACGAATAACAAAATACTTAAAATTATCTCCCAATCTTCTTCCGTCTTATTGCAAATCTTGCAGTAAGCACCTTATCGGTATTGAATATTCGCACCCCAATCCACATTGTTATAGCAATGAAGATAGCCATATATCCTATGCCCCAAAGCACTGTGGAGTAATCGTGAAAAATAAGAGATTTTGATGCAATCATTGGATGTGAGAAGGGTATAGCATATACAATAATTTTGAGACTCAAAGGAAGTGTCTCTATGTCTTTGAACATTGATAAAAAGAAAGGAATAAAAGCCAGCAACATAATAGGGTAACTCATTGTCTGAGCACTTTTCGTATCCTGGGCAAATACACCTAAGATTATACATCCTGATAAGGCAGCAAGAATTGCCAAAAATAATGAAGTCCCTAAAAGTAGATAGCCTAAAGAAGTCATTGATAAGCCTAAATCTTTAAGATGTATGGAAATTTCCGGAGCCCCCATCATTGGTGACATATAATACCTAACGCCTCCCATATATACGATTGTCATCATAAATCCTATGATGGCAGAACCCGCCATCTTCCCGGCAATAATGTGCCCCCTCCCTATAGGTAAACTTAAAAGTGTTTCTAATGTCTTGCTCTCCTTTTCTGAACCCATACTCGTCATAACCATCATGCCAGTATACATAATGACCATCACTAAGATAAGTGGAATCATTATAGATTGCGAAGTTATAAGAGCAAAGAGCACACCAGGAGTTCCAGGAATAGTCCTCTCTTTTATTACTACAAAATCTTTTGTATGTATAGGACTTAATATATCCTCAGGGTCTTTATCAGGTACGGCTTTTTGAATAAAACTTGTGGCTATGCTCTTGTTTAAAGCTCCAATTATTGATTTAATAATCTCGCTCGAGATTGTTTCTTTTATGCTTAACCCCTTCATTATTGAATACATTTCTAACTCTGCTTTCTCCATCTCTTGTATCTTAACTCCAAATCCAGGAGGTATTACCAAAAGCACGGTTGCATTCTTCTCCTTAGCCTCTTTTATCGCATTCTCAATATCTTCGGCTTCTATTGAATTTATCTCAATCCCTTGCTTGCTGACTATGTTTAATATATTCTGTAAATATGGGGTGCGGTCCAAATCTAATATGCTAATGTTTATCTCCTTTGCCTCTTCTTCCGCTCCCTTTATTATTCTGCCCATAAATACAAAAAATACAAGCATGAATACCATAGAAACTATCACCTCTCGAGTTAATAGCTCCTTTACCTCTTTTTTGACTAAATTATAGAAATGTCTCATTTCACTGCCTCAATAAAAACTTCCTCTACATTTTTTGCCTTGTATTTTTCCTTTAACTCCTGTGGAGTCCCCCTCTCTATTATCACTCCCTCATTTAGCAATGCAATTCTATCACATAAGAACTCTACTTCTAACATATTGTGAGAAGATAATAAAACAGTTGTCCCCTTCTTGACAAAATCTTTTATTATTCTTCTTATTTCCTGTGAATTTATAACATCTAATCCAACAGTTGGCTCGTCTAAAATGGCTAACCTTGGAGCCACCATTAAAGCCCTTGCAACTAATAATCTCCTTGTCATCCCTTTGCTATAACTACTCACTTTATCAGTTATCCTTTCTCCTAATTGTGCTATTTCTACGCCTTTATTTACCATCTCTTCATTATCCGAGTAAAATCCAGCTATGAATTCCAAATATCCTTTCCCTGATAGATTCTTATACGCACCCGCCTCTTCAGGTAAATAACTTATTAACTTTCTAATATAAGGAGCTTCTTTAGTCACATCGTGCTTAAATACTTTTATACTCCCTGAAGTTATCTGAAGTAAAGTAGAAATAATGCGTAATATGGTTGTCTTTCCCGCTCCGTTAGGCCCAATTAATCCGAATATCTCGCCCTCATTTACATTAAAAGATACACCATTAATAGCTTTGAGAGTGCCATAGTATTTCTCTAAGTCCTTAACTTCTATTGCATTTTCCATTCTCTCTGTTTCTCTTAATTTTATCCTAAATTATCTTAAATGTCAAGTCTTTTACCTTATTGATTTCCTCCTTCTCATCTAAACCCATGTTTGTAGCCGAGGGCTTTAGCCCTCGTTTATTTATTACAGATGTATAAAGATAGCACCAAATACCGGGTAGATAAGAGCCTCCCTGCCCGACATCCGGTAGGCGGGTGCTCTCATTCCGCACTCAATATGCCAAAATGTAGGGACAGGGCTTGTTGAGCCTGTTGGAACGAAGTGGAAATCCCGATATGTCGGGGCGAAATCCCGCCTGTCCCGATTCAATCGGGGACTCGGCGGGGCCCCTGTTCGTCAAATTTAGACCAACCATTTGGAGTGCAATAACGGTGTTATTGCAAATATACGGTAGGGACAGTCCGTCAGCTGACGGAGTAGTTCCATATTTTTGATTTTTAATTTGTCATTTTGATTTTTGATTTTTAATGTTTAATTTTGCCTTGCTAATTAACCAATTAACTAATTAACTTAATTAACTCTATATTTTGTGTCTTTTGTGGTTATTATTTGTAATTCGTGTTCCCATTTTGCATTGATATTTTGCGTATTCTGTGTCTTTCTGTGGCTTAATTTTTTCGCCTAATTCGTGAAATTCGTGTTCCCATTTTGCATTGCTAATTGTTAATTTTGCATTTTGCATTGATATTCTGTATCTATTTTTTATCTCTTTAATTCTCTTTCAATCCCTGTTATTCTCTGTGCCTTTCTGTGTCCTTCTGTGGCTATTTTTGTTTTATTTCTCAATTTGCAATCTGCAATTTAAAATTTAAAATTCGTATTCATACCCTCTTAATCTCCCTGAATTAGTTACTGACTTGAATCTATAAAATTGTTTGTCAAAGCTTGTCAAAGACTGTCAAACGATTACAAAAGATTACAATTGCAGTCAAAAACTGTCAAAAGTATATATTATATAGATAATTTTGCATTTTAATATGGAATTTCAATATTTGATTTTTTAATTGTATCTGTGTGCTAATGTTTTTGGATTTGGAATTTGGGATTTGTTTGAGATTTGGTCCGTCAGCTGACGGATTGGGATTTGGGATTTTAAAGGATATGTTTCTCAATAAATCACTCCCCTGGGGCGAAATAAGAGGTAAACTATCACTCACCCCCTCACAAGCTCAAAAAATGCTTGGCTTTAAAATGAAAAAAAACGCAAAAGGTGTAATCCTTCAAAGAAATAAAAAAGGAGGGCGAATTATCGTCCGTAACCTTATGCCCTGCAAACCCACCGAAACAAAAAAATTAAAAAGAATACATAAAAGAATAATAGACATCCAGATAATCGTTAAACAAATTAAAGACCTAATCAAAGATTGCTGGAACCCCGCCGCACCTTATGAAAAATACTCAGGTTACCATTACTTTATATCTATTAATGCTTCAAAAATAAAATTGCCACCCGACTGGAAAAAAATGCAAATGACCATCGGTCCTGGAAAAATACCAAGAATTTGTAAAAAAGGAACAATAATTAAAGACAATATAATATCTATAAAATTAAGAAAAATACATACCATACCTATAGGAGTTATAATACTTGACCGAAAAACAAAAGAAGTATTTAACATAAATCCAAGAATATATAAACAAAAACAAATAAAAATAAAACTTGAAAAAGCACCCAAAAGCCCAGTAGCCTTTATTTATACAAAAGTGGGTAATATATATTCAAACTCTATCCCAAGAGTACCAAAAGTATTTAGAAATGAAGCCACAGATTAATATATGGAGTGCAATAACGGTGTTATTGCGCCAAATTGTTTTGAATTTGGAATTTGATATTTATTTGGGATTTGGTGCTTGAGATTTGGGATTTCCCTAACGGTGTTATTGCGCCAAATTGTTTTGAATTTGGAATTTGATATTTATTTGGGATTTGGTGCTTGAGATTTGGGATTTCCCTGTAAAGGGATATTATGGCTATTTATACAAATTCAGTTTGGGGTGAAATACGCGGCAAAGTCGGAGAAGGCGTCGGATATGTCCAGCACGGCAAAAAAATCTTAAGAGCTTATGTCGCAAAGAAAAAAATTGATAGAGGAACTATCTATTACTTTGAAAAAGAAAAAAGAGGTGAAGTAGAAAAAGGAACAGTCTCAATAAAAAGCATACACATAAGATATGCAATATTCGCACCCCTCGTTTACTTTGCAAAAGAAAATTATGAAAACCTGATACTCCCGGCATGGAACAAAATATGTACCAAAAGAAAATATAAAATGATGCCCCAAAACCTATTTATGAAATATAATGCACGAATCCTGTATAAATCAATACCCAATAAAGATAAAATCTTCTCACCTATTAATATGCCCGACCTTACACAATTATATTTAACAGAAGGAGACCTGGAACCTGCTAATATATTAAATGCTTCATATAATAGAAAAAATGGAAAACTTACTATAAAATGGGACAAAAAATGCTTTTTTAATGGACACCCCGAAGACAACACTTACATCTTTGCCATACATTGGAAAATGCCAGAACCCAATGAACAAAAACCAAAACTATATAAAACAATGAAATATTGGGGCGATGCCATAAATCCGGTAGCCAAAAGAGGCGACGGTGAAGCACATATCTTTATATCAAAAAACCTTGACCCAAAATACGGAGTAGTATTTTTATTCTTTAAAAACGAACCCTCCGGCTACTCCCCCACCACAAACAAAAGATTCACAAATTCAGTTTAAATATATTTGGAGTGCAAAATCGGTGATTTTGCAAATATATGTAGCGCGGGGCTTTATGCCCCGCTTTCTTAACCCAAATCTGTAACTCAACCCTTTAGGGTTGATATTCACTATTTTGGAGTGCAACCCGTTAGCTAACGGATTGCCCCCTGTCCGTTAAATTTAGACCAACCATTTGGGGTGCAAAACTTGTCCCGAATTTATTTCGGGAAACGATGTTTTTGCAATTTGTAGGAGCGAGGTCGCCTTGCCCCTTTAATTTTTCTGCGTAAATCCATTGAATCTGCGTGCTAATGTTTTTGGGATTTGCTTGGCAATATAGGGCAAACCTTTAGCCTTGCTCGTTTATTTTTCCTTCATAATCGGCAAAACTTCTATTGAAGGTTTGACAAGTCCATAGTATTTTCTGCAATATTCAAGAGCATATCTTTTATCGGTTTCATTTATTGAGGCAGTGCAATCTTCAACGAGAATTACATTATATCCTAACATATATCCATATATTGCGGTTTGCTGAACGCATACATGCGTTTCCACTCCTGTGAAAATTAGGGTATCAATGTTCGTACCTTTAAGTATAAGCTCTAAATTTGTTCCTAAGAAACCATTATATCTATGCTTTATAACTGTTATATCACTCTTTTCAGGCTTTAATTCATCCACTATTTGAGCTCCCCAAGTTCCACTTATGCAGAAAGGAATATTATAACCATTTCTTTTATAGCGCTCCTTTATAGAGTTTGTAAGATAGATTTTGTCATAATGGGAAACCACATAAATAGCTGGAATACCTATATTTTTAAGCGATTCTTTAAACTTCCTAATTGCTGGTATAACTTTCTGTAAATTTTTAACCTCAAATCCCATTTGTGCAAAAGTACCTCTTGGAGAAACGAAATCATTTTGCATGTCAATAATCAGAAGACTGAACTTCATAAGCATCAATCTTTTTTATCAGAAGGCAAAAAGCAATTGAATAGCTTCCCAAATGAGGATACCACTTCTATATCACTGCTGTAAAAACCGGTACATTCACCTGGATTTCCCACACTTCCCCATACTACAGACCTATCTGATATAACCATGTGAAGGGGATTATCGTGTCCTAGTTGATGAACTATCGCCCCTCTTTTTTCCCACTCATCTACCCAATTAGTATTTTCTACATTAGTCCTAATTTCTGTTTCATCTCTATCTGGATGAGATTTTATTTTGTTGAGAAAGTCACTCCTTGATGTTTCATTCGGAATAATGAAAGTGATTTTAATATTATCTTCTAAATATTTAGCTACCTTATTATGAATATCAATCTCGCCTCTTTTTCTCGCTCCCTGACTTATTTTATTCTTCACACTTTTTATAAGTCCAAAATATGGATAAATTACCATTATTTGATAAGAGGTAGAGTAATCAGAGAATACTTTATTAGCCTTCTCGATAAATTCTGCGAAAGATTCAATTCTTTCTCTAATCGACTTTTCAAGCTTCCTTACAAAGTAGAATGCTAACATCGAAAATATACCTAGAACGAATGTAAATATCACAGATATCTTAAACTGATTATCAATTGTAGTGAGAAAGTTGTAATGATACCCTATATAAATAACCAGAATAATGGCACAAAAAGACAAAAAGGCAACACTTAAAACCTGTGTAACAGCATTAGTCTTATAGTCCAGAAACCTCTTAATTCTATAACCGATTATTTTGGGCAGTCTGTTCATTTTCCTCCCCAGTGGATAATATGTCTTTCAAATAGAACGAACAACTTATTTAGACCATAACCTAATAGCCCAGTAATAAGTATTAACCCATACATTTCTGCAATATGATTCATCAATTGAGCGTCAAATATTTTCTGCCCCAAGCCGACTGTTGTTCCAATAAACATTTCACTTACCACAACCAAAATTAAGGATAGAGATAGACTTATCCGTAGCCCAGCAAATATTTCGGGCAAAGCTTCTCTGAAAATAACTGTAGAGAATTTTTGTCTGGTGCTTGCCCCTGTTATTTCAGCTACCTGTAGTCTTGTAATATTACAACTTTTTACACCATAGGCTGAATTTATTATGAGCACTAAGCCGCAGGAAAAAAGGACAATAAAAATCCTTGCAGTCTCGCCTATCGCGAATACAATCAACGCCAATGGAATCAAAGCAGTAGCTGGCAGTGATCGGAAAAAGTCTATTACTACTTCAAACATTCTGTATAACTTTGCATAGTACCCCAAGACTAAGCCAGCAGGAATACCCCATAGACCTGCAAGAAAAAAGCCCACTACTGTTCGGTATAAGGTATAACCAATATCTGTCAAAACATTCTTTGTCCCAAAAAGATTCAAGACTTCTTTACCCACCCTTATCGGAGTGGGAAGAAAGAATTCTTTTATCACCCCAAGTCTTGGCAAGATATACCAGAGAGCTACTATAATTAAGGGTCCAATGAGTATGATTCCATGTCCAAGCCGTTTATTCATTTTCTAAATCCTTCCGCATTAAAGTAAGGATTTTCGATTTTAGATTGAAAAGGTCCAAAGATTCGACCAATTCAACCTGTCTGGGTCTCGCAAACTCTACCTTGAAAATTCCCAAGATACTATCCTTATTGACTTCGTTCAATTTTCTCATTACCATAATCCTTTCTGCCAGTAAGAGTGATTCATCCAAATCGTGAGATATAAATAAAATCGTTCCCCCAACATCCTTCCAATATTGTTGAATAATATCAGACATCTTGAGCCTCAAGCGTTGATCCAATGAACCAAAAGGCTCATCCATAATCAAGAGTTTTGGCTTATAGACCATCGCCCTGAGTGTGGAAACAAGTTGCTGTTGCCCACCGCTTTGCTGATAAGGATATGCTTTCAAATCTATTCCCAGACCGTATTCTTCCAAAAAAGAGTTGACTTTCTTAAGTCGTTCTTCTTTCCGCAGCCCGTTTAACATAAAGAAATAGGAAATATTATCCAAGTTATCCATCCAAGGGAAAAGAGACTCTTTGTAATTTTGAAAGATAAAGCCAACATCACTAATGTCTTTTGTGTGATTTGACTCACCGACAAACTCATTATCCAGACCAACAATAATCTTCAACAGTGTTGTCTTGCCACAGGCGTTGGGTCCGTAAATACAGAAAAACTCACCTTCTTGAATTTCTAAATTGATATTCTTTAGCACTTCTATTTCAGCATTTTCTTGCATGAATTTCTTACTATAGATTTCTATCTTCATTAGCCTTTTTATTTGTCTTCCAACTCTTTAACTAAATCCGCTGCCACCTTTGCATTGATCGATTCCTTAGAGAATAAATATCGTGAGATAAGTTCTTTTACCTTATCCTTTTCTGGAGACAAAGTAGCCATACATAAATACACCCACGATTTGGATTCCGGGCACTGAGAAGGATCTTTAAGTCTGTTAAGGCAAGCAGAGAATATTCTTTCTTTACCGCCATACCAGTTAGCGGCATCTATTCTCCAACGGGTCCAGTTCTTTCGTACAAAATTATAAATTTCGTTGTGCATCTCAAAAGGCAAATCATCTAAGCTGAGAAGCTGAAACATCAGCGCTCGTAATATTTCGTATTCATCCATAGATTTCCACATATTAAAAAGGTTTTTTTGAATTTCTCGGTCTCTGAGTAATTTACGAGTCAGACTTATGCCAAACCGGCGGGTAGTTAGCTTCTCAGATTGTGCCATTTTCTTAATTATATGTATATCCTCTTTGGTCACTTGCTTGCGAATGTAGTCAATAAATGGATATTTATTCAGGCCTTGAATGAGTTCATCGCTGAACTCTATACCTATTCTTAGATCATCCATAACCTTTCCAGCGAGATAATTTAAAATTCTTTCTTCCATTATAGGTCTCCTTTAATCATTATCTTAAATAGTAATTTTCTGTTTCTGCATGTTTTTTCAAGATTTTATTCTCATAGAGAATATCAGCGAGTTCCTGAACCTTATCCTTCTCTACTTCCTCTAATTTCCACCAAGCGCCGATATGTGTTTGTATAGCTACTTCACCTTTAATAGGAGTGTACTTCTCATAATACTTCCGAGACTCTTCTTCATTTTTTCTTATAAACTCCACTCCCTTATAGAGTGCACTTATAACCTTTCTTGCAGTCTTGGGATGTTTTCTGTAAAACTCGGTGGATACAATGTAGGTTCCTCCAGGAAAAGGATTTACGATGTATGTCGAATTTGAGCCTTGAATTAGCATTTCTCCTATTCCTTTCATTAACGCCACTGTTACTAAAGGCTCTAAGGTATAGAGAGCATCCACTTGACCTGAAGCAAATGCCTCAATGTGCGTCTGAGGTGGTAATTGTAGCATCTCTACATCCTCTTTGGGGTCCAGATAATTACTCAAAGCAATCGAAAGGTAAATAATATTTGTAGAACCTGGAAACATACCTATTTTCTTGCCTTTCAGGTCCTCTATACTTTCTATTCCTGAGCCCTTTTTTGCTAACAAGGCATCCAAATAGTTTTCAGGATCGTGTATACTGACCATATAGATCTTGGCAAAATCTGGAGACTCTTCGACAGTAGTCATGAAAGTAGACATAGAAGTATTAGCAGTAATTTCGAGATTACCAGCAAGAAGAGCATTAGTAAGTTGATCAGCAGTCATATATTTAGTAGCTTCTACTTCAATACCAGCTTCAGTGAAGTACCCTTTTTCCATTGCCACAAAGAATGGTAAAGTTAGGGTGATGGGTAAGTATCCTATTCTCACTTTCTCAGGTTTTCTTGCACAGCCAAGGGATAGGACAGTGAAGACTAAGGTCATAGTTACAAATATGCTAATAAAGCGTTTCATCTGACACCTCCTTTGCCCCGAAGGGCAGTCGTTAGTTTTTGGTTGTTAGTTGTTAGACTGTCCACAACTTTATTCCTTGAATTCAATGTCTGCTTTCTCATGGTTCACGAATTCTTCAACCAGCGTAGAAATATCTCCTACTCTAAAGCGCTCAGCCCCTACTTTAATATTTGCTCCCAGGTCATTTCCTGCCAATCCTGTCCGAATCACCTCAATCACTCCAATTCGTCCCATTCCTGATTCGGGAAGAAGCGGCTCTTCAGAGAGCAATTTCAGTTCTGCCTCTTCATTATGTGGAAGAATCCCTTCTCCTTGAAATGCTACCCAACGATAATGAGTCGGAACATTACAGATGGCACGAACACCTTTAGTGAGTGCTTCATTCAGTGTTCTGCATACTTCTACTACATGAATATCCCCGGTCCCAGCGCGGTCTACAACAACTATATCAATTCGTGAATGGTCTGACTTGGGCCAAACTCGTTCAAAGTAAATCTTAGGAACTATGAGAGCACGAATTAGGCACCTCGCAACAGGTTCATAGCACCTCTCCTCACGCATTGGTACATTCCTCCGCTGATTTATAATTTTAGAATCTTTATCTTCCATTTTCACCCTCCCTTTAAATATTCAAAGTTTCTATATGCCCATGTAAAAAAACGTTCCACATTTAAACGAATACTTTTCAATTTTTCTGTATCCATTGCTCTAAAGCGTTCCCCATAAGCAATAAAACTCTTCTTTGATAAAATTTTTCCTAATCTATTGGGACCATCTTTGCTAATACCTTTTGTATTACAAACGCTCTTGAGGAGTTTCACTGCATCCATGTGTTGTTCATCAGAAGCTCGTTTCTCACTTTCATAGATTGTCAGCGAGTCTGTAAGCGCAATTGAAGCATGGATACCAAGAAGAGCTGACGCATTATACCTTCCGAAGTTTACTTCATCACTCATTGCCTTAAAGAATTCATCAGCCCGTTTATAGTAATCTAAGAAATGGGTTCTATTAAACCCCTTTGTCTTCATAATCTTTAATTTTAATATTAAGAGTAAATTGCATCTTTGTCAATTATTTTTTATCTCCTTTGGCTGAGGTCAACTTTTTGATAATATTTGAATGCTCCATTGGATAATGCAACTCTAAATTTCCGTTCGTTTGACATCTCTCCACCAGACATATTCTCCCTTCTCAAATTCCTTTTCACCTTTCATAAGTAGAGATAGCTCTTCTTTTGTGAGTTCATCTTCCTGTTCAGCCAACCACCTCGCAAACTTAAGCACTATCCTTGTGCTCTCACCAGAGAGCCCTTTTAGGGTATTTTTTAATTCTGCTTTAGTTGCACTCATAATTTATCACCTCCTGATTTTCATTTATACAATAAAAAGTATCACAAAATTTATCCGATGTCAAGTTTTTTTAAATTTTCAGCTTTCTCACACCCTCTGTCTCCTCTGTGAACTCTGTGGTTAAAGTTTTCTGTGTTTTTCTGCGCCAATCTGCGTCCTATTTATAAAATAACTCAATAACTAATTCGTGTCTATTCGTGCAATCCGTGGTTAAAATTCCGTGTTTTCATACTTCCGTGTTTTCGTGATTAATTCTTACCACCTTTTTCACATAATCCGTTTAATCCGTCTAATCCGTGGTTTCCTTTTACCCTGAAATTCTGCGTCTATTCCGCCTCAGGCGGATTCATCTGCGGTTCCTATGTTCTTAATTCGTAAAATTCGTATTCCATTTTTGAATTTTGATTTGTCATTTTGCAATTTGTTCCGTGTAATCTGTGGCTTATTTTACACAATTCCCCTTAACTCATTTAAGAGAGAACTTTCAAAATCAAATCCTTATCCAATAGTTTGAGTTCATTCTTGTCCTCTATAAATCTTTCCACATCTTTCCTGACTTTTACAAAATCAACGCTGGCTAACTTTTCTTTTAAAAAGTTATTGAAGTTCTCTGCATTTAAATTTATTCTTCTGTGCTCTGTCTGTTCTATGGCATTATTGAGAAGCTCAAAATTGGGAATGGACTTTTTCCCAAAATACCAGATGAGGTCGTAAAAGTCTCTTCCCTTGATGTATTTTCTAAAAAAACAAGCATGGAGTTTCGTGGCATAAAGAGAAGAAATGTCAAAATGTGTTACGGTAAAAACAAAATGTTTACTCACTAAAGAGAGCTCCGTATTCCAACCCTTTGGTGGATTTGAATCCACCTCAAGCTTAATGAAGAGTTTTTGACCCCTTTGATTAGATAACCCTAAGAGATATAGAATGTCCTTAAATTTAAACATAGCTGATTGAACAGGTCTCTCCATGCTTTTCTTAACTTCTAAAGAAAAGCCCGCCTTTCCTAATTCATAAGCAACTCTTTCTAAAAAAATATCAAACTTATAACCCTTTCCACTAATAAGTGAAAAATCAAGGTTCTCTGAAAACCTCCGTAAGCCATATAGAAATCTTAATGCTGTCCCCCCAACAAAGGCAAGATTTTTAAAATAGCCCTTATCATAAAGAATTTTTAATATAAGTAATTGCAAAAACTCCCTTGTTATGTGAGTCTTTGCTTCACGACCCGAGATGCCCGAAATGTTTTTCTTAATTAAATCCAACATGTGCCGACTATTCTTATCCCGATTTATCGGGATATCAGAATGGCGTGCATCCCGTACCAGAATTGGTGCGGGAGTTACCTTTCTCCTTTCATAAAACTTAATAAATTCTTCACCACATCAATAACTCCTTTATTTTCGTATTTTTTGGCAAAATCCGTAAGTTTTTTCTTTTTTAGTATGTCTAAATTTTGAAACCTGTATGAGAGACTAAAGACATCTTTCTTTTTGCCTTTAAAATCTCCTAAGTTCAAGTAAATAAAATCAAGCACCGCCTTTTCTGGTTCTGCAATAAATACGGGAAATCCATTCTCATCTTCTATCTCTTTGAAGCCAAAAAATAAATTAGTTTTCAGATGTTGATAAAGAAAAGTGCCAAAAGGATTTGTAAATTTAGCAGTCTTTTTTGTAGTAATAGATGTGACATCCGCTACCTTTTCAGGGATTAAATCATAGTGGCCAAAAGCGTATTCAGTGCTCACATAAGATGGTGAATATAGTGCATTAGATAAGAAGATTCTGGATGGCTCAATTTTCCTATCGCTCTCATTTAAAATATACAGTCCCCGTTTTAACTTAATAACCAATCCCTTCTTCTGCCATCCACTCAACTGAACTTTAAGAGTTTGAGGTTTCTTACTAACATTAGAGATATGAGTTGATGAAATGAGCGGAAACTCCCTAACAGCATCCTTAAATTCTAAATATTTCATTTCCGTAAGTTATAAAAAATTATTATTTATAGAAATAACTATAGCTATAAAATTAAATTTGTCAAGCAAAATCTTGTAACCATAGATGAACACGAATCGCACGGATTGGGATAATTGGTGTCGGTTTTTTCTAACCCGCCTGCCTTGACTCGCCCGCCTTGGCTCGGCGAGACAGGCAAGGCGAGACGGATGGTTCTGTTATCTTTCTTTCATGTTTTACAGATTCCGTGTTTTCGTGATTAATTCTTACCACCTTTTTCACATAATCCGTTTAATCCGTCTAATCCGTGGTTTCCTTTTACCCTGAAATTCTGCGTCTATCTGCCTGCCTCGCCAGTCAAGGCGGGCGTTCATCTGCGGTTCCTATGTTCTTAATTCGTAAAATTCGTATTCCATTTTTGATCCGCCTAAGGCGGATTGATTTGTCATTTTGCAATTTGTTCCGTGTAATCTGTGGCTTATTTTACACAATTCCCTTTAACTCATTTAATAGAGAACTTATAAAATCAAATCCCCCTTGCCAAAAATCTCGCCTCGTTATATCAAATCCAAGCTCTTTTGCTACATCCGTTACTTTGTCTGAGCCTCCCTTGAATAAGAGGTTTTTGTATTTCGGAATAAATGCAGACCTACCTTTCCTGTATTCTTGATAAAGTGCTAATACAAAAAGCTCGGCAAATGAATAGGCATAACAGTAAAATCTGGTGTGAATAAAATGTGGCACTATAGACCAGAAATACTCTTGCTCCTCAGTAAAATCAACACTATCCCCATACATCTCATCCCTTCTTTTAATCCAGAGCTTTGAAAACTCATTTGCTGACATCTGTTTCTCTTTTCCCATTTTATGAATATCAAGCTCAAATAATGTATACATCGTCTGCCTGAAAGCTGTGCCAAAAATGTCCTCCAAACTATGTGTCAAAACAAATATTTTCTCGTCCTTGGAAGTAAGCTCCTTTAATAGCCTATCTGTCAAAATCATCTCTGCAAATACAGATGCAGTCTCTGCCATCACAAGAGGCGGATGATAGTTTAATAAAGATTGTTCCCTCCCTGCAAATAAATCATGAATGCCATGCCCGAGTTCATGAGTTACAGTATAAATATCACTCATATTTCCCATATACGATGCAAGAATAAAGGGATGAAGGTCTGGAGATGTGCCGGCACAAAAAGCACCACCCCGTTTGCCCTTCCTTACTTCAGCATCTATCCATTTTTTGTCAAAAAAGAGCCTGGCTGATTCCCCAAATTCTTTATCAAATGAACTAAAGGTCTCTATTATCATTTTCTTCGCCTCACCCCAGGTGCGTCTCTTGGGAGTCTTTCCAACAGGAGCCCTTAAGTCATAGCCAGCAAGTTTATTAAGCTTAAGAAGCTTTGCCTTTACTTTATAATATTCCTTGACTATACCGTAATTCTTTTGAACAACATCCATCATAGTATCTATAATCTCACGAGTAACTTCATTGGATAAATGTGTTGGCAAAATTGGGTCAGGATACTTCCTCATTTCGCAATCTATGGAATGGTCCTTGATTATGTCATTCAATATGGCTTTCAAAACAAGTGAATTCTCTTTGTATTTCGCATAATATATCATTACTGCCTTTTTTCTTGTCTTTCTATCAGGACTTTGAAAAAGACTCCTTATCTCAGGTCCTGTAAGCGTTTTCTTCTTCCCAGCTACCTCTAAATCAAAACTAAAAGAAGAAGTATACTCATCAAAAAGCCTCACAAATGCTTCCTTACCAGCCAAATCTTTCTTTATAATAACTTGCTCTTCCTTCTCAGACAAGAGATAGGGCTTAAAAACACGCACCTTCTCAAGCCAGTGCCGATAAGAAGAAAGACTATCATCTTTTAGTAGCTTTTTAAATAACCCATCCTGTATGCCGGTTATCTCAAGCTCAAAGAATGTGGTTTTTGCTGAAAAGTTGGCCAAAATTGTTTGCATCCTTTGATAAAAATCTTGATACTCCTGATTCAAACAGTCTCCTGCAAATAAAAGACTTGAATAAAACATAGGTTTAAGAATTGTGTTATACAAACCCTCATAAGTCTCAACCGCCTCTTTTAAAAATCCTGCAGTAAGTGTCTTGCTCTCAATCTTTGTCTTAAATTTCTTTACAAAATCATCAGTCCTCTTTTCTGCGTCCTTGATAGTCTTTTGAATTGCACTATCCTTAGCAGAAGAATAAAAGCAGGACAAATCCCACTTTACACCTTTTGCTTTAAGTTCCTCTTCTCTCATACCCCCTCCTCTTTAGCCACTGATTTCACAGATTTACAGCATTGATGTAAACTGAAAAAATGTCATGCTGAACTCGTTTCAGCATCTCCTAAAAACTCTGTCTAAATCAATTTCCCTCTGTTTACCTCAATGTGTTAATCCGTGTAATCTGTGGCTTCATTTCCCCTTAATTATCCTCTCTATAAATGCTTTTATATTCTCTAAATACTCATAACTTGCTATTAGAAAACCTTCATTGTGGCTACCTGTTAGTGCATACAACTCTTTTGGCTCTTTGGATGCCTGAAATAATTGCTCACCGTGATAAAATGGTATCATTTCATCATCCTTGCTGTGAATTATCAATTTTGGCACATCCACGCTCTTAATCTTAGATAAAGCATCATACTTGTAAAATAGGAAATATCTTGGGATACGCACTTTGTATATCTTCTTTGTCATATCCATTATAGATGTAAAAGAACTCTCACATATGAGTGCCGCCACTTTTACCCTGTTAGCTAACTCAATAACAATTGGACAACCAAGTGACCTTCCAAAAGCAATAATGGCATCTTTATTTACATCCTCTCTTGATATAATATAATTATAAGCCGCTACAGCATCTAAGTAAGTCCCCTCTTCTGAAATTCTGCCCCCGCTTCTACCATAGCCTCTGTAATCAAAGATAAATATATTAAGCCCTATTTTGTGAAATCCGCTAATGCTCTCAAGCCGATGACTTATATTGCCCCCATTTCCATGACAGAAAATAAGAGTGGCTTTAGCTTTTGGATTTGAAATAAACCAGCCATTAAGTCTTACACCATCTGTAGTTTTAAAAAAGACATCTTCATATTCTAATCCAATATCTTCTGGAGTCGCTTCAATCCCTTTTGTTGGAAAGTAGACACTTTTTTGTTCAAAGTATTTTATAAAAAACCATAAAAATACCAAACCCGCTACTAGTATAAAAATACGAACCATAGATTTCTTTTATAATGCGTTAATTTTTAAAACCACAGATACCACATAGAATATCAAAGATTAAAAATCAAATATTAAAATTACATATCAAAAAGCAAAAATATAAACACGAATAAAAAGTAGCTTAAAGCTTTGTTTATGTAGTTCAAAATATTTTGTGTAATTGGTGTTAAACTTTTAAATTTTTTATTTGTCATTTTGATTTTTGATCCGCCTAAGGCGGATTGATTTTTGCATTAACATTCTGTGTCTATCTGTGTTCATCTGTGGTTTCATAGAGTTTCGTGATTTCGTCCTTTCGTGGTTTCGTGATTGATTCTTTTCTTTGTGTCCTTTGTGGTTTAATTTTGCAATGCTCTTCTGCGTCTATCTGTGTCCATCCGCGGTTAATGCAATTGTTTATTCCTTCCCCTTTTCCCAATTTTTCCATTTTCCCTTATTTACACAAATCTGTATTCCGATGTCCTGATATTCTTCTTGCTGATACTCTGGTCACCTGATATACTCATTACATTCTGTGTTTATCTTTTTCATCTGTGTGAATCCTCGCCTCGCTGAAGCTCTGGCGAAGCGGGTGTGTGCTGTTTTGAACTTCATTTTCAACTATAATTACCTGAGCATAAGAATATTTCCTTAACCCAGGAAATCCTTTATAAATCCACCTGTCAAAAAAAGAGCACAAAAAGTTTATTAACCTGCTCTTAAAATGAAATACCTGACGAGCCAATAGTTTCATAAAAAGCACATCAGGAACCAATATTTTCACTGTCTTAAAATGTGATTTTATATCTATTAAATCCTTTCCAGTTAAAGGATGTTCTTCTGGACTCCCATATTTAGGAATACCAAATTTACCAGCAATATGAGACCGACAAAAATTAAGCAAAGGATTGACTCCAAAAGTTTCAACAAAAACTCCCTTGCCTCCCTTTTTTAATACCCTTTTGATTTCAAGTATAGAATCTTTTATCCTGGTGTGATGAAGAAAATAAGCACCAAATACTATATCAAATTTCTCCTTTTTAAAGCCAATCCTGTCACTGCTCATTTTTAAAAAATTTACCCTGCACCACTTAGGTGCAGGGCTTACACCCTTTATTTTAGTTTTTGCTAACTTCAGCATAGATAACGAAATATCAAACCCAACTACATTTGCACCTCTTTTGGAAAGGAGATAACTGCTTTTCCCGGTTCCTATACCGCAATCAAGAATAAGTTTATCATTTATATTTCCAAGTGCAGAAATACCTGTTTTTTCATAAACACCCGGCTCAAAAGAAATCTCAGTCAGCGTTTGAGCTAAATTATCCCAAAACTCCTCTTCCCTCATTTTTTAATCTGCGGCTTCATTTTCTATTTTATTTTTAACTACTCTGTGTCCTCTATGGTAAAATAATTAGTAGTCCGTCCCTGATTTTATGAAATATAAGAACTTACAAGAATTGACGCTAATTTCCTATTAATTGTATCTAACAATGAGGTGAAAAAATCACTCTAACTTATCAAATTTATTTATAAATTCCTTCCACTTACCAAAATCTTTTGCACTAAAATGTTGCCTGTCTTGATCTTTAAAAAAAGAAATGCCTTTTAAAGAATTACCCATAACTCTTTTAAAATCATTTACAGACATAACTAAGAAATGAGGCTTGTCATTACTATCAATTAAACACCAAATATAAAAATGGTATTTATCTTTGATTAAATCTCGCGGTTTCATATCCACCGCATAAGTATTCTTTGATTTTTCATTCTTATATTCAATTCTTGAACTTTTCACCTGTATACTGCAAAATTTAGTCGTGTAATTTTTACTTCCACAATCACAAGAGTGAGCAATCATTTCTACTTCTCCACCACATTTATCACAAGTAGGTCTATTAATCAAATTTTTACTTCCACATTTTTCGCATTTGGTTTTGTTGCCAATCATCTCATGTTTACAATCATTACATATCTTTTTAGCAATGATTTTATTTTTCTGAGTTTTGGGAAAATCTTTACCACATTTTTTACATACCAAAGCAGGAGTTAAATTCCAATTTCTTCCACAATCTTTACAAACATGTTTATGGATTATAAGGTCTATATATTCATCATAAACAGGGTTATATACATTCCATCCATGCTTGGATAATTCAAAAGATACCAAGAACTCTCCATAACGAGAAAAATGCTTTGTGCTCAAATCTGTTGTTGTTTTTTTCTTACTCATACTCAAACTCTGAGATATTTAACGGTGTCTTATCAAACAAGCCAAGTTCAAAATGCCTTTTAATATTTTTTAAACTTATTTCACGAAACATTTCTTTGTTAATTTCAATACCTATACCAATTCTATTTAACTTTTTTGCCACTATTACAGAAGTAAAACTTCCTGCAAAAGGGTCTAAAACTTTTTCTCCTTTATAAGTGAACATTCTTACTGCAAATTCAGGTATATCTTCTGGAAAAGGGGCTGTGTGCCCAAGAACATTTTTACCTTTACTATTTATTTTAATAACAGGAGGAAATTTTAAAACATCTCTACGCCATTTTTTAATAAAATCCTTTGGGATTTCATGTTCTTTAGAGTGATGAGATTGCGTCATTAATGTTTTTAAAGAAAATCTTTTTCCTCTATTACTTTTACTCCTTTGAAAACATTCTAAATTTTTACATTCCCAACTCATTAAGCCAATTTCTGATTGTGTATTGCTATTAACTTTTAGCGTCCCACAGATAGGACATGGATAGCGAGTATTATCCAACCTATGTTTGTGAAATACTAAAATATGTTCATAACAATTGATAGGATATTGATAAAATGGATAAGGACGGTTTCCATTTTTATATCTCTCACTTTGAACTTCGCCCTTGTCCCAAATAAAATCATCTACAAATGTAAATCCTTCTTCTTCAAAAATTTTTATAAAATATGCACTAAGAGGTAACCTTCTTTTACCCCAAACAGATTTAGTTGTCAAATTATCATTGTCAAAAATATCGCCAACATTAAAAACAAATACTCTATGATTATCTAATACTCGATAAGACTCATGAATGATTTTATGCATATCTTCTAAATATTCATTGAGATTCTTCCATTGAGAATACTTACGAGCATTATAATATGGTGGAGAAGTAACCATAACATGGATCGATTCTGATTTCATTCCTTTTAAAACCTTCAAACAATCCCCCCAAATTATTTTTACTCCACCATCTGGTTTCTCTATAAATTTTGACAATTTATTATTAACATATTGGTATTGTCTTTGAAAATCTTCTTTGATAAATCGTATGTGTGTTTCAGAAAATAATTTAATTATTTCATCACGATTTTTTAATCTACGTAAATACGCAATTTCTTTTAAAAATTCGTCTAAACGACTCTTGGAAAAAGTTTTTAATAAGTAGGGCTCGCTTATTTTTAAAATTTTATCTAAATAGCACATAAGCTTATATCGGTAACCTTGCCTAAATTCAAAAATACTCTTCAATAAATATTATAATGAATAAGTTAAAGATGTCAAGTTTTTTAAATTTTCTCCTGATAATCTTTTATCCGCCTGTTTTCCCGTGAAGTTGCCTTCGGCGACTCATTAGTTCTATGGCTTAATTTTGCATTGCTAATTGCTAATTTTACATTTTGTATTGATATTCTGTGTCTTATTTTTTATCTCTTAAGGTCTCTTCCAATCCCTGTTGATTTAATTTGACAGGATTTACAGGATTTTTATTTAATTTCTTATATTCTTTAATCCTGTTAATCTTGTCCGTCATTGCTTTTTATTTTTATCTCTTTGATTCTCTTTCCTGTCCCGATTTATCGGGGCAATCCCTGTTATTTTCTGTTGTTTCCCTGCCCCGTTAGATGTTTACTATCTAACGGGGTGAATGTGATTCTGTGGCTTTATTATCTTTAATTTTCGTGCTTCCGTCATGGAGTTTATCCCGATATTATCGGGGTGTTTTCATACTTTCGTGTTTTCGTGATTAATTCTTACCACCTTTTTCACATAATCCGTTTAATCCGTCTAATCTGTGGTTTCACTTTAAAAGAGGAAGGAACCAGGATTGTAATTCTGGGGGCTTCTCTTTGAGTTTGGCTTGCCACTGTTCATCTGTAAGACGACTCGCCATAGGAGATTTGAATTCATAATATGAAAAAATAGCTCCCTTTACTATCCGAGAATTAGAAAGCTTAACATAAATGATTGATGGATAGCCAACAGCTTCTTCAAGCACTTTTTGGGAATTTGGGTCTGTGTGAACATCTGCAATAATTGCCATCTCCTCGTCTGTGCCAGAAGTTATTTTGGACATAAGTTCAGGAGAAAAATAAGTCAAGCTCTTAAGAGTAGCCCCGATATTCCAGATAAGATTGTAATCTTCATTAGAAAGTTCTTGCAATTCAAGTTCTTTAGTTGATATATCGCTCAATTTGACTAAAAGTTTGGAAAAATCTGTTAATTTGTTTTTGACTTCAGTCGGATATTCGCTAACTTTTAATAATTCTTTTATCAGTTCACTTAGCTGATTATAAATTTCTGGATATGGCTCAACAAATCCCTTGGTTAACTCTATAGGTCTTGGCGCAGCTAATGTCACCATTGTATAACTTTGTTTGGCATAAAGAATGGTGTCATGCCTTAGTTCTGCCCAAGAACCCAGGGCAGTGTTAAGCTCTTTTAATAGCCAGTCCCTTGATTGCATAAACTTAGGATAATTCTGGTGAGTATGAGTTATCAAGCTCTTAAGCGCACACAACCACCGCCAGTAAAGATTTTCATTCCATTGAGTTTGAGGAAGTCCTGCAAACTCTTCTTTAAGCTTTTTAACTTGTTTAAAATAATCTTCATAATCTGTATCCCCTTCTTCCTTTAATATATCTCCAGCTGCTTCGCTTCCAAAAACATACATTACATCAAGCCCCCGCGGAAAACATCTTAGGGGCCCAAGTATGGTGTTTTCAAGAGTAAAGGGATGCGATTTGCCCGTATATTTCTTAACATACGGATAAACTAAATTTTGGAAGATATAAGAATCCGGAATAAACCTCTGCCCCATAAATCTAAACCCCATTAGCCCAAGAGTATCAGCTGTTGGAGTTGATATAATTTTAGGTTTTGGGAGCTGGCACGCTTTCTCTATAAATGAGAGAACTAATGAATTTAAAGAAGGATTGATTCCCTTAATTAAGGGTGCGTAATCCTGAATGGTAAAGTCTTCAGCTTTCCCAACAAAAAAGGTAGTTGGCTTATATATTTCGTCCCATAGTTCAGTTAAGTCTGGGGCGCTCGTAATAATTTTCGTAATCAGAATAGCACGGCGTGTTAATCTTATCCCTTCCTTGATAGGGTCTATCTTGTCAGGATACATAGTTGGATTAGGTCTAAGATAAAAACCTATCCTCCCATACCACATCATAGCCTTAAAATATCTTTCAAAATCCTTATTCCTTGTATAATGACCACGAGGTATATACTGAGTATAGTCCTCATAATAGCCAAAAATTGGCGAAGGAGTTATTCCTTGATGAGCTTCAATTAACTTAAGCTCATTCCCAATCTTCTGCCTTATGGTTTCAGGAATTTTGTTAATAGCATCAAGTAGCGCCGAGGCTTGTCCTCGGCAGAGCAATTTTGCCGCTACACCAAAGAAACCAATATTATCAAACAACGCCTCTTTAATGACTTTATCCCGGGCATCCTTGGCTTGAGATATGCTTGCCTCCAACATCCTGATGGTAAGTGTCTCAAGATTAGGAAGCAGGTCTTCAATTTCAAGAACCCTGAGCGTGTAGTCAAATAAAATATGAGTAGTATGTAAAACAACATCTTGAGTCACAAGAATTGGCTCACCTGATTTTTTACAACCTTCATAGATGTCATAAATATTCTTTTCTTTGGTCGGCAGAATTACAAAATCTTGTGTCTTGAGCTTTTCTTCAATTTGTGACGAAATAGATAAAATAGAAATGAAAATAAATAAACTAATCATTTCACCCCCTTTCCAATGTTCTTTCCCTGACGTAGTCGGGGACTAGAACATTGAGAATCCCGCACTTATGCATAAGTGCGGGATGGCTTCTTTTTACAATAAAATCCTAAATTCCAAGCACCAAATCCCAAATAAATCCCAATTTCCAAAATCCCAAACATATCCAACTTCACTGGAACCATGGATTCTAATAGAGTTTTGAATTTAGAACATTGGAATTTGGATATTGTTTGTTATTTGGTGCTTGGTATTTGGAATTTCTTCGTAACATATCTCTAAACACTATCACTCGATAGCTGGTGCTTGATTAAGTTGATGCTTGATTTGAGACTGGTCAGTTTTTGCTCATATAGAGCCGCCTTGTCTCTTGTAGCTCTTATTACATCAGATGGAGCTTTGGAAAGGAAATCAGAAGAAGCAAGCCTGATTTCAATGTTCTTTAAAAGTAAGCTGACTTTAATGTATTCAGATTCCAGTTTCTTAAGCTCTGGGGCAAGGTCTACAATGCCAGACATTGGAAAAAATATCTCTACCCCACGCGTAAGTTTAACCCCACAACCTTTGGGAATAGTCTTTGTAAATTCTGGAGATTCAGTCTTCCCTAATCTCTGAATGTATAATTCGTTTTCTTCAATAACTAAGCGTTCACGAGGCGTACATCTTATTAGAACTTTAATTAGCTTCGTTTTTGGAATTCCTAAATCGGCTCTTGTATTTCTGCAGTTCACAATAATACTTTTAATAAGCTCAAATTCAGATTCTACAGTCTCGTCAAACAAGTTCATATCTGGAGAAGGCCAGTGGCTAATCATAATTGATGTCTCTTGATGAGGTATCTTTTGCCATATCTCTTCAGTTATAAATGGCATAAAAGGATGTAAAAGCTTTAAAGTATTATGCAAAATCTCAATTGCCACTCCTTGAGTCTTCTTTAACTTAATGATCTCAAGATACCAATCACAAAATTCATGCCAGAAAAAGTCATAAATCTGCATCAGTGGTCCTTGAAGTCTATACTTACTGAGTGATTTAGTTACTTCTTTTATGAGTCTTTGCTGACGTGCTAAAATCCACCTATCACCAAAATCAAGTGATTTAGGATTCTGTGCTGTTGGGAGTTCCCTACTCTGTGCTGTCGGGAGTTCCCTCCCGACAGATAAAGATGTTATAAGTCTATAAGCATTCCAAATTTTGTTTGTAAAATTCCTTCCAGATTCAAAGGTGTTAGGGGCAATGCGTGGGTCTTGCCCCTCTCCAGCCGTTGTTATTAATGAAAATCTTAAAGCATCAGTCCCGTAGTCCTTGATAATTTCTCTTGGGTCTATACCATTACCCAAGGATTTGGACATCTTTACACCCCGAGAATCACGGACTGTTCCATGTATATAAACATCCTTAAATGGCGCTTTGCCCATAAATTCATAGCCAGCCATAATCATTCTGGCAACCCAGAAAAATATTATCTCTGATGCTGTGGTCAAAAGAGAAGTGGGATAAAAGTAATCCAAATCTGATTTCTGTCCGTCAGCTGACGGACTGATTTCTGACTTCTGACCTCTGTCTTCTGTCTCCTTGGGCCATCCAAATACAGAAAATGGCCAGAGCCAGGACGAAAACCAGGTGTCAAGAACATCTGGGTCTTGAAATAAGACTTTTGAATTGCAGTAAGGACAGATTTCAGGCTTCTCAATAGAAACAACACTACCATCTCGCCTTTTGCATTTTGCATTTCGCATTTCTTTGCAATACCACACTGGAATGCGATGTCCCCACCATATTTGTCTTGAAATGCACCAATCCTTAATATTATACATCCAGTTCAAATAAACACCTTTCCACCTGTCGGGATAAAATTTAATCTCCCCTCGCTCAACAGCCTCTATGGCTGGCTTTGCAAGTTCCTTTTGCTTTACAAACCATTGTTTGGAAAGAAGGGGCTCAACTAATGTCTTGCATCTGTAACAATGACCAACAGAATAACGATGAGATGTAGTCTTCACAAATAAGCCTAATTTCTTGAGGTCAAGGATAATTTTTTCCCGTGCCTCAAACCTTGATAATCCACTATAGTCGCCTCCGCTCTCGTTAATCACACCATGAGTATCCATAATCAGGATTTTGGGCAAATCGTGTCTCTCTGCAATCTCAAAATCAGCTGGGTCATGAGCTGGCGTGACTTTAACTATTCCTGTCCCAAAATTAGGGTCAACCGCAGAATCAGGGATGATAGGAATCTCTCGCTCTATAAGAGGAAGAATTGCTGTCTCCCCAATAAATTTAGCATTCTTTTTATCCTTTGGATTTATTGCACAAGCAGTATCACCAAGCATAGTCTCTGGTCTCGTTGTTGCCACAACAACATAGTTTTTAGTCTTTGGTCTGTAGTCTTTGGTCTTTATTGGGTATTTAATATAATAAAGCTTGCCATTAAGTTCCTCGTGTTCTACTTCTTCATCAGCAATCGCCGTCTCACACCTCGGACACCAATTTACAATGTAATCGCCTTTATAAATAAGACCCTTTTTATATAGTCTGATAAAAGCTTCATTTACCGCTTGAGATAAGTTTGGGTCAAGAGTAAATCTTGTGCGGTCCCAGTCACATGAACAGCCAAGCTCTTTGAGTTGCTCTAAAATAGTATTTTTCTTTTCACCAACCCATTCCCAGACCAACTCAACGAATTTTTCACGCCCAAGTTCCTCTTTAGGTATATCTTTTAACAATTCTCTTTCAACGATTACCTGTGTGGCAATGCCAGCATGGTCTGTTCCGGGTAGCCACTCTGCTTCAAAACCCTGCATTCTTCTCCAACGCGTAAATATATCTTGAATTGTAGCATTTAAAGCATGTCCCATATGCAAAACATCAGTTACATTTGGAAGCGGAATAACAATAGTAAATGGCTTACGGGCTTCATTAGGTGAAGCTTTAAAATAGCCATTCTCAAGCCAAAATTTATACCACTTAGCCTCTGTCGACTTTGGATTATATGTTTTAGAAATTTCCACAACTTTATTATAGCTTAAATTTACTCTTCTGTCAAGGAAAATCTTGCAACCACAGAGAACACAGAGTTCGTAGAGTATATAATTGTAGTGGCAGAGTAAACTCTGCCATAAACTTGTAGCCGAACCCTTCAGGGTTCGTTAAAATTGCAAATCAATATAGAGAAACAGGTAGAGCATCCTGCTCTATAATGAGGCTTCAGGGGTTGCCTATTTTTCTGTGTAATTCTGTGGCTATTTTTACTTCTCACTATGACTTTTGCCCAGGACCAGGTCTTTTACTGCTTTTGCTTTATTGATTGCTCCTTGAGCTTCGTTGATTGGTATAGAGACAAAATCGTCTGGATACCTTATTTCCACTGCATAGGGGGACAAATCTTCGGCTATATCCCTTAATCGTTCAAATTGAGGGTCAAATTTCTTGCACTCATCAAGAAGGTAGTCAAGGTCGTGACTTTTCTCAAACTCAACTTCTTTAAGTGTAAGGTAACCTTTTAAATACTTTTCAGCGCACTGCTCACAGTGAAAACAAACGGTATCGGTGGGAGGGTTGTCAATAGTAATGAGATGCTCAGCTGCTCTGAGGTCGTTTTCTGCTTTTTTAAACCATCCTTTTGATAGAGTATTTTTATCCATAAAGAACCCTGCCCTTTTTTAAAACTGTCCGAACAAAGGCACTTTTTACATCTTTAAATCTTTCTATTTCCTCAGGTGTATAGACGATTATATCCATGGAAATAAAATAATCCCTGAATAAATGTCTTATCTCCTTTGTCCTTTTTCGCCTTGGGAGATTTGAGTGCTTTACTATAAGTAAGTCAATGTCGCTACCTTTGCGTGGTCCACCATAGGCATACGAACCGAAGAGAATTATCTTTAAAGGTGATACATTCTTAACTATTTTGTCTCTTATTTCTTGAATTAGACTCTCTGTAATTTGTCTCATAGTTCCTCTATGATAACATATAGTTGTTAAAAGTCAAATAAAAAATGGAATTTATTCCCTTTCGTTGTATTTTAGAAATTTCTATAATTCTCTTCTAAGTTGGAAAGGATTAGAAATCATAGCTTGCTTCCGTATTCCAGGAGTAAATATTAGTAATATCGTAGGTATAGATACTAATGTTGAATCTTCGCCAATTATAGCCCAGTCCAAAATTAAGGGTGTAATCAGGACCTGATGTGGACTTTGATGAATGATAATGCCCATCTGTTTTTCTGTCTGAAAAATCATATTTGCCGTAAATGGTCACCCCAAACCTAATTGAAAATGGCTTAATAGGTTTGTATTCTATGCCCAAAGGTAGATATATATCAATATCGGTGTGTATATCTTTCTCTTTAATATTAGTATGTGAACTGGATGTATCTTCTATTTCGTCTCTGGTTCCCTCAACCCTGAGTTCACTATTATAGTAATAAACCTTGGCACCAACTCCAACCAACAGTTGAGGCGTAATAAGAAGTTCCTGTCCTAATATAAATGAACCTTCTATAAGTCTTTCGGAACCGTCAAGTAAATCTTGTTCCTCGTCTATGCTTTCAGAAGTATCAGCTATTATATAAGAAGTATCCGGGCTTGAATAACTATGGGAGTATTCATGTAAATAGTAGTTTCTATCTCTTCTATCTACTTTTGCATTTCCACTCCCAATATGAAATGTCCCAATTGCCCTTAAGACTGAACTTGGAGAAAAATGCCTTGAGAGTTTTATGCCACAGCCAAATATTCTTGGCTTTGAACCATTTCCCTCATCCGTTAATCTCTCGTATGCATCATCATCAATGTTTATATGTGTTGTGCTATCATAGGTACGCTCATATTCACGGTAGTTTCCTGAAGAGTAAGAGCTAAAATTGTAACTTGTATCTCCTTGCGAATCAAATTTCAGAAAGAATTCTAAATCAGTATTCCCAAGTTCAGAAAAGGAACCTAATCTTAAGGAATAAGAAGAAAAGGTATTGCCCCTCCTATTTTTATTAGTGCTCTCGTGTGTTTGAAGACGCCTGTATGAGCCATCATCATACTCATATTCATAGGTGGACTGGTGGTAGTAGTCGCTTATATGTTGAGAAGGTCTGGACTCATATTTAAACCTCATTCCTATACAAGTATTTGAGGATACTTTACTGGACCCCAAAAGAATGCCCTTGTATATCTTGGATGAATTTTCGGATTTACTCCTGTTGATATAGGAGGTGTAATCTGGGTTAGGGAGGCCAGTATCTTCAGACTCAGAGGTTGAACTGCTGTAATCACCTTTAAGAAAAAGCCCCCATCTGGTATTCTTGGGACCTGGAAATGTTGTAAATAACTTATTTGGGAGTTGGAAAAGCAAAAAACTCTCCGGAGAAAGTCTTGCTGGGTTCCAGAGCATATCAGTGACAGGGTCAGCAACAATTCCACTAAGTTGTTTTCCCATACTTGCAATTCTTAATGAGGTTTCAGCGCTAACTTTAGGTGGCCCATAATAACCATTCCAAGCATTAACTCCAAAAGAAATCACTGTGCTTATAACTAAAAGACATAAAAATGGCAATCTTCTCATTTTATCCCCCTATGTTTTATAATCACTAATTTATTATAACTAAAATTTAATCTTCTGTCAAGGAAAATCTTGCTAATGCCCCGCACCTGTGTATAGGTGCGGGGCTTATGCTTAGAGTTTGCTTAATCCCGTTTTTGCGGGGTCAAGAAAAACAACCACAGATTTCACAGATTAGCACAAAAATTGTCATTCTGCCCGTCCCGACAAGCGGGAGCGGGTCGGGAAGGCGAAGCCGAAGAATCTCATAGAATATAGGGACAGAGCTTATTCCTATCCAATAAGAGTTTGTAGCCGAGGGCTTTAGCCCTCGTAATATATGTAGTGCGGGGCTTTATGCCCCGCTAACCTAAATCCATTTCCCTGTCAAAAAAACTTGACATTTTGAAAAAAGTTGTAATAATTGTAATGTAAATGAATAACAGAAAGGAATACCGCCGTGACTATAGGAATGGTAACATAAAAATTTTAAATCAGCAAGAGAGATGGCTCAACAATCATCCTAATTATTTTAAAAACTGGCGTGAAGAGCATCTGGATTACTTTAAAAGATGGAGAGAAATACACAGAAATTACTTTAAGGAGTGGGTAAAGAGAAATCCAGATTATTACAAGAATAGAGAAAAGAAAAGACACGAATATCATAAAGAGTGGCATAGCAAAAATAGAGAAAGATATAATAAATATATGCAAGAATATATGAGAAAGTATAGAAGCAAGTTTTCTTGTTAATAACCATAAAAAAAAAAACAATTCCTTGACTTTTAAAAGATTTCTTTTATCCTCTTAACAGGAGGTGCTATTATGAAGTATTTTTCTAAATTAAGGTGGGGAGGCACGGCATTGCTTCTCCTCGTGGCTTGGGGCTGTGGAAAAGAGAGCACTGCCCCAACAAGTGCAGAGCTGCAGAAATCTCCTATTCCTATTCCTCTTCTTACATCTTCATCTGCTGATACTTCCATTTACGAAGAATTTACATCCTTATTGGAAGAACTCTTTGCTTGGTATCATAATCCCATTATTTCAGCAAATTTATATTTACCTAATATACAAGAGCCCATAACAAATGTTACAGCTTCTTGGGTCTCAGAAAACGAATTGTTTATCGTTTCTGGAGTTACATCAAGTGAAGAGCCTGTGAGAGTTGAATATATTGTACAGAATGAGAGCCGGTATCATAAGTTTGTCAAGGAAATATTCTACCATAACAATAAAAGAATGTTTGGCATCTATGGGCATTATTATAAACGCCCACACGAGAGAATGGTATTCCTCTTAAAATACTTTCCAGATGAATCATACAATGTGAAAATAGAAGTAGAAGACCCTGATCCAAGTATTCCTTTATGCTTTGCTAAAAAATTTGATGTGACAATAGAATTTAATAATCAGAGTGTTACTGGGTGGGTATCAATAGTTGATATAGACCCTACATTACTTCCAAATTATTTTGCAATTGTGGAAGCCGCCGATAAGGAACCGCAAGTAATTATCCCCCTAAATGAGGCGCTCTTTTACAACGAATTAACATATGCTGCATTAGAATCCCTCGAAGAATTGGTTTCGTACAGTAGGCAAATTTCAGACCCCACAACTCCTATAGAGCTTTTTTGGTTAGGCGATCTTCTTGACCATATAGGTGCATCTCTTACCGACTTAACAGGAAGTATATTAGTCACTATAGGAGCTCATATTGTTTCTGAGTTGTTTATAACACCAACTCCAGCCGAATGAGCAAGGGGCAAGAAATATCTATTGTTGTCGTTATTATAGTTGCGGTACTGTTGCACATACTGGGGAAAAGAGTATTTAAAATCAATTATTTTAAGTTTATTCCCCCTCGAAAAAATCTTGCTATGGTAAAGAAGCATCCTTTTCTGGTTATTTTACAGTTTGTTATAAGCATATTAGTTTATTTTTTGGTCTATTTTCTATCTAAAAATGAATCTATGAGTGGTATGTGGTTTATGGTAACTTTTCTTATAGGAGAATTTGCTCGAAGGGTCTATATTAAAAAGCGCGAGCTTCATAGGTTGAGAAAGCAAGATTCAAAAGATTAATTTGTATTGGAATACTTAAGAAGATATTAAAAGAAGGCTTCAAAACAAAATTTGTGATTTTATTATCTTCTGGAACTCCTGTCTGAAGGCTTAATCCGCTTTATTCTGCGGGGACCCTTCTTTTGCTTATTTTCTAATTTAATTATAAATTACACGAATTGCCTAAATAATAACCCTTCGGGCTTGAGCCCTCAAGGGCGAAACCTCGGTAGTGCTTTGAAATGTAATTTATTTTTATCTCTTATATTCTCTTTCCTGTCCCGATTTATCGGGGCAATCCCTGTTATTTTCTGTTATTTCTGTGTTTTTTCTGTGTAATTCTGTGGCTATTTTTTACTATGTTTCAGGAGTTTCCAAGGCTCTTTGGAAGTGTTAATTATATCATCTTTGGAACACCAGGCTCTACGAGCTACACCAATACCAAACCTAATTGAGTTTAGCATCCCAATGTTATGAGCATCAGAACCAAGTGTGAGCTTTACACCAGATTCTTTGGCTCGGGTGGCATTTATGTCAGAAAGGTCAAGCCTGTCGGGATAGCAGTTTATTTCTAAAAAAGTGTGAGTGTCTTTTGCGGCTTTTATTAGCTTTTCAATGTTTACTTTATAACCTGCACGCCTTGAAATAAGCCTGCCAGTTGGATGAGCAATTACATCAACCCAGGGATTTTTGCAAGCTGAAATTAAAGCTGGGGTCATATCTATTTCCTTTGGAAAAGTGTGAATGGCACCTATCACTATATCAAGGTTCTTTAAAACAGAATCTGGGAAATCAAGCTCACCATCTTTTTTAATCTTAAGTTCTATGCCCTTTAAAATCTTTATTCCAACTTCATTCTCAACTTTTTCTATTTCTTTAGCTTGCTCCAAAAGCTTCTTTTTACCAATCCCTCCGGCATAGCTATCAGACCTTGAATGGTCGGTGATGGCTATATACTCATAACCCATTTTTTTAGCATACTTTGCTAATTCACGAATTGAATTAGAACCATCAGAATAGTTTGAATGAATATGTAAGTCTCCCTTTAATTCATCATAATTTATAATATCTGGTAATTCCTTTCCGTCTGAGACGAATTCAATTTCTCCCCTATCCTCGCGCAATTCTGGTGGTATCCAGGGAATTCCTAAACTTGCATAAACATCTTCTTCTTTAGCTCCTGCAATCTTTTTACCTCCCCTAAATACTCCGTATTCTGATAGTTTTAATCCTCGTTTTCTTGCAATAGCTCTAAGTTTAATATTATGAGCCTTTGAACCTGTAAAATATTGTAAAGCCGCTCCATAGCAATCAAGAGGCACAACTCTTAAATCAATTTGATGCCCCTCACGAACCATAATTGAGCCTTTTGTTGAACCCTTGGCAAGAATTCTCTCCACCCGTGGGAATTTAGTAAAGTGTTCAATTACCTCAACCCCCCTTTCACCAGCTACTAAAATATCTATATCCCCGATAGTTTCCTTCATCCTCCTCAAAGAGCCAGCTGGTGAGATATTTGATATCTCACTTTTCCCCATCCAGTTAATTATTTCTTCAACCAGGGGAAGGGCAACACCAATTGAAATACGCTTCTCCTCAATGCTGAAAATCTCAAGCCCCTTCTTAATGTTCTCTACTTTCTTGTCTCCCATCCCGGGAAGCATTGACAGAGAGCCATCATTTAAGACTCTCGCAAGGTCAGCCTTATTATTTACTTTAAGTTCCCTATGTGCTAATTTTAAAGTCTTTGCCCCTACCCCTTGAATTGAAAGTAAACTTAATAATCCTTCAGGAATATCCCGCATAGTCTCTTCATATTTTCTCATCTCACCTGTATGCAGATATTCATCAATCTTTTTAGCAATACCCTCACCGACACCTGGGATTTTACGAAGGTCTCCTTTTTTCCAGATAATCTCTATATCTTCAGTTAAATCTTCTAAAATCCGTGCCACTTTACGATAAGCTAAGATTTTAAATGGAAGTTCACCCTTGAGTTCAAAGGCATCAGCGATTTTACTAAATATGATAGCCAATTCCCTATTTCTCATAGTTCTCTACAGGATTACAGAGTGATGTCTTTGGTGTTGAACAAGAAGAAAATTTTAACACAAAATTCATAGCCTCATTTTCAGTTGGTGCATCGTATATAATCACAAAATCAGGCTTTCCAAAGAGCTGTAAAAATTCCCTTACCTTTATCTCCTCGGGTGGCTTGGTCTTTTTAATCAAATAAAACATATCTTCAGCCTTGCCCGGGATGATGTCAAGCGTTGTCATAAAAAGCATATCCCCTCCTTTTCCGCTGTTCTTTCCGCTACAGGTGGAATTAGAACAGCGAGAATCCCGATTTATCGGGAGAGCTACAATCCTTGTTTTTGAATTAAATACAGATTCTGTGTTTCTGTCATGGAGTTTATCCCGATATTATTGGGATGTTTCTGTGATTTCTTGTTTCTAAACACCCTCTAAATACCAGGGTCTATTTTTTGTTCTAAAGATAGTATTCCATCTTCCATTCGCACTATCAGAACATTTTTACGGGGGTCCCTTCCTTTGGTAAAATCTAAAATGCCGGTTATCCCTTTAAAGTTGCTTACTTCACTCAATGCCTGGATAATAGCTGTTGGGGTAGTGTCCTTTAATTCTAAATAATCAATAAGTTTTATGCCATCATACCCAAGTGCACTAAATGATGTGGGCTCAAGAACAAATCTGTCTATATAATTATTCCTAAATGTCGCTACACCAGGGTCTTTACTATAGAAATGTACACAGTAAAAGTTTGTCCCAGTCACTCTGCCAGTATAATTGAGTAATCTTGGTGAATCCCAGCCATCGCCACCCAAAAATGGAATATCAATTCCAAGTCCCCTTGCCTGATTAATTATTACACTGGCTTCTTGATAATACCCAGGAACAAATATGCAATCGGGCTTCTTTTCCATTATTGCTAATAACTGTGGCTTAAAGTCGAAAACTGTAGAATTATAATACTCCTCAGCCACAACCTGTAAGCCTAACTTTTCTACATATTTCTTGAATGACTTTGCAAGTCCTATTGAATATATTTGAGATTCATCAATCAGAATAGCAGGCATCCTCTTGCCAATAATATGATGTATAAACCTCGCTATAGCCTCACCTTGAAACTCATCCGTATAGCAAAGCCTGAATATTAACTTTGAAGCTTTCGTTACAACAGGTGATGTTGCAGATGGAACAATCATTGGAATATTGAATCTCTCTGTATAAGGAGCAATAGCAATTACATTTGAACTGATTATAGGCCCAATAATTAAATTTACCCCTTCGTCTACTAACTCTTTAAATTTAGATATCGTCTCGTTCTCCTCCCCGTAATTATCCTTCACAATAAATGAAATCTTCTCCTCCTTCGCATTTACCTCATCTATAGCCATCTTAATACCTAATAAACAGTCCCTGCCATAACTTGATATAGTCCCGTTTAGGGGAAGAATTGCCCCAACCTTTACCTCTCCGCCTAAGGCGGATGCACTTCCAATTGTGCTTATAAAGAAAAATAAAGAAAATAAAAATTTATTCATCTTACCCCCTTTTACTTTTAAAATATATCTAAATCTGTAAATGTCAAGTAAAAAAATAAGCCATAGTTAATTAGTGAATTAACTAATTAACTAATGACTAATCAACTAAATCTCTCTGCGAACTCTGCGGTTGAGATTTACCCTATAAATTTCAGCGAAACTTCAAAGATACAACTGCTTGAAGGACTATGCCCTTTATAGGTGGAAGAGTTTAAACCTCTTTGTTATTATTTCTCTGTAAATAAAAAATATGAATTACAAATGATATAAATTCAGATAAAATTATTTGATTATAATTATAACTCTCCTGTTCTCTATTCCTGACTTTCCTGGACCCGTTTTATGAGTAAGGATTTCTGCCTCTCCTTTTGCCACAACAACAAGGTTATCTGCTGAGATACCCATTTCCACTAATGCCTTCTTAATTGATTGTGCTCTCTTTCTTGAGAGTTCCATGTTGTAATTGGGAGTTCCTGCCTCATCACAATGCCCTTCAAGTGTAATTACTTTGTCTTTATAATGTCTTTGGATAAGTTCAGCAATTTCACCTACTTTTGCATACTCGTCAGCAGGAACCGCAGCTTTATTGAATACAAAATGTATCTTAGGTAGATGCATTATTTCAATTTCTGTTATCACTGTCTTTATTGCAGTTTTGAGCTCATCTTTTACCTCCTCAATAGTCAATTTCAAATCTGTTATATCTTTCTTAATCCCATCAAGTTTTTTCATAAGCTCATCCCATTGGTCTTTCACTATTATTGCTGGTCCAGGTCTCTTCTTGGTTCCAATTTCAACGGATGCAGTAAGACGATGGTTAGATTCAAGAAGTTCACCATTGCTAACATAAGCATAGTCTATCAGAAAATTCCCAACTCTTGCCCCAAATCCATAAGTGAATTTTTCTTCATCAAAGTCATAACCACCAACTCTGTATCCAATTCGTAGAGCAAGCAGTTTATTAATCCAGAGTTCGCTTCCTATGTTGAATTTAAAGTCTTGGTCATTCGGAAATTGTATATCCATTCCAAGATTAATGTCAAACATTTTTACATCAGGCAACATCAATGAAAGTCCGAGTCTCGTATTTAGCGGCTGAGGACAATCTTCTTCTCCGCCACTAAGCTTTATCTTTGTTCCAATATTTTGTATTGTCAATCCTGTTGAGAAGAATCCTTTATTATTAAACACAGGTATGTAAGGAACAAAGACTCCCAAATCTGTGGCAATAGCACTTGCAGTATGAGTTGCATAATCAAACATCAGAAATTTTGCATTTATTCCAAGAGATAAATATTTATGAAATCTTCCCCCATAACCCATAATAAATGCCATATCGTAAATACTACCCGATCCAGTAGGTGTGCCATGGTCCCATAAATCTATTCTTCCCATATTATTATACACTATTCCTCCACTAAAGTAGCCAAGTTGTGTTGGACTTCCAAATGCAGCATAACTCTTATAGCAATCAAGAAAATATCTTAAATGAGATACTGTAAAGAATGGCTTTCCAATAAAAGCAAGGGTTGCTGGATTATAAAGCATTGAGTTCAAATCACTCATTGCCACTGATACCTCACCCATTGCCATCTGCCGTGCCGTAAATGGGACCTCAAATGGTGTAACAAAAGCTGTTCCAGCCTTGTCACTAATATCTGCAAAGAGAGTAGAGCCCATTAAAAGGACTATCCCTGTTCCTCCAAGCAATAGCTTTTTCATAAATCCTCCTTTTTCCAATGCTCTTTTCCGACTTTAGTCGGAATTTAGAGTATTGAGAACCTCGTCCCGCACTTATGCATAAGTGCGGGACGGGGTCATCCGTTTTATCTAATTACTAATAGTTTCTTCCTGTAAATTTCTTCTTTACCATCTGTTTTTGTCTTGATAATCACAATATAAAGTCCAGAAGCTATATTCTTACCAGCTTCATTCTTGAGATACCAAGTATAATCTACCGCTCCACTTTTGGGAGTAAATGATTTCTCAATCACTTTAGTGCCAGCCATATTTATGATAGTCAATGTTGGAGTATAGTCATTGTCGCAAAGGAAGTTAATATTAGCCTCCTTTGCAGCAGCAGTTACAGGGTTATTATCAACTGTGATACCCTCTTCCGAAAGGACATTAAGTGAGACAAATGCACTGTCGTTTGGAACACCCTTGATATGGTCTCTTACCTCTATCCAGCCAGTATATGTCCCCTTAGGCATACCATTCGGGACCTTTACTTCAAGGTTAATCAGGGTGGTGGCATTAATTGACAGCGAATCAATCACAGGCTTAGTGAAGTTAATATTCTTTCTTGGTATCCTTCCACCTGTGATAGATATAAGGTCACCTAATGGTATTAAGTCAAGATTATAGAGTGTTACATTACTACCATCATTCTTGACATTAAATGGTAGTATTGCAATTGCTCCGGCATTAACCGTATCTGCAAGTACCCCTTCTACAATATTAACATTCTCATTTGCTGTAACCCTGACTTTAATCTTAAATTGGTCTGTGGCTTCATTGTGTGTATTATCCCATACTCTCACAATTCCTTCATAGGTCCCTGTTTGCTGAGCATCAGATATAGTGACTTTAACACCCACGTCCTTAGACTCTCCTGAAAGGAGTGTGCCTTTAGTGAGTCCTATGAGTTCAACTGTACCATTAAAGATTATTCCTTCGGTTGTCTTAAGAGTATCCACGCTGTAGGTCACATCATTTAGGTCTGCGTTTCCAAAATCATCAGGGTCAACATTAAGGTCTGGATTATTTGGGTTGATAACTCTGAAGAACTTGCCTTCTAAAGTATCACCAACTCCACCAGTGTATTCCATAACATTGCCTGCGATATTTTGCCACAAGTTATCAGCAATATCAAGGTCGTAAGATGGATTAACTGTAATATTAATTGTTGTCCTATCGGATACTTTATCATCAGTTGCCGTAAGAATACCTGTATAAATCCCTGCGTAAGTGCCAAGCGGTATATCTACATTTACAGTAACAGTAGTAGTATCATCAACTGGTATTATAGAAACACTCGTAGGAATAAATGTTACATAATTATCAGGAATAATGTGAGTTCCATAAGTTAAGTTAGTTGCTTCAAATTTTATATTATTCAAATCTATATTTCCTATATTAGCTACTTTAAATGTAGTAGTTGCAGTTTCTCCATGATTTGCACTATCAGATATTGTAGTCTCAGCTATATCAATTTTTTCTGCTGGTATTACTTGTAGCCTTAACTTAAATGTATCTTCAACAGGAGCAGTTGGAATTGAGAATAGGTTCTTTACTATTATTTGTCCTTCATAGATACCAGATAAAATTAGAGTATCAGAAATATCAGGAATACGCACTGATACAGGCACATCCATTCCTGCACCAGAGCCGAGTGTCAGCGGCAATGGTATAATGTCAATATAAGTAGAGTTAATCTCTCCTACTACTATCTTGATACCAATATGACTCAAGTTTGATTTATAGCTCACCACTATGCTATCAAGGTCTGTGTTTCCAAACTGGTCTGGGTCAACATTCATGTCTTCGCAATTTGGATTAATGAGTCTGAATGTGCCCTTCAAAGTATCACCCATTGCTCCTTTGCCAAGGTCTACAACCACTTCCTTTATATCAAGGTCATAAGATGGGTTAACTGTAATGAGGATTGAGACAGTATCTTTGGGCAAGCCGTCATCGTCATTTACAGTGATTAGACCTTTATAAGTAGTTGCATAAGTTCCAAGCGGCACATTTACTTTAGCTGTCACATCAATAGAATCCCCAGATTCAAGATAGCTTATAGCACTTGGTTCAAAAGTAATATTGCTGTTCAGTATAGACTTATTAAGTCCAAGGGTATCTGTTAGATTAGTGCATGAAATCTGCAAATTGTCAAGTGAAGTATTGCCAGGCCCATCAGCATCAGTATTAGTAGCTGCATCTGAATTGAGTACTGTGAATGTTGCATTAATTACTTCTCCGTGGTTTCCGGAATTTGATGGCATCGTAGTAATGTCAATATCCTCAACTGCACCAACTGTTACATTTAAAATAAAGTTATCACTCACACCGGCAACAGCATCATTAGCTGTCACAGTTCCTGTATAAGTCCCTGTTTGCTGATTAAAAGGTATAGCAACCTGAGTAGTAACATTCTGACCTATGCCTGACGCAAGTGATGTTGGGGCACCAGGGAATGTAACTGAGTCAGCTGGTATAGTATCAGTTCCACAGACAAGGTATGTAGATACATAAGTTATATTAGATAGGCCAGCGTTACCAAAAGAATCTGGGTCAACATTCAAATCACCACTGTTGGGGTTAATGAGCAAGAACTTCGCACTTACAGTGGTGTTTACATCTCCGGTGAGCGACATAATGTTGCCCACAAGGTTCTGCCCATTATCAGAAATATCAAGGTCATAAGATGGATTAACTGTAATAATTATATTTACAGTTTCTAATGGATAACCATCATCATCCTTTACAGTTATGGGCCCTGTATAAGTATCAGTTAATGTCCCAAGAGGCACAAATATCTTAACTCCAATAGTGTCAGTAACATCCTTATTTAGTTGAGAGATAGAAGTGGGTATAAATGAAACATTAGCTTCAGGTATAATACCACCTAAAGTGCCCACTAAATCTGAAGTCTCAAATACGATATTGTCAAGGTCGGCATTACCAATGTTTTTAACTGTAATACTGTCAACAGCATAAGTGCCATGGTCAGCTGAGTCTATAGGTGCTATATTATTAAGTGCAATAGCTTCTGCAGTTCCCACAGTAACATTTAGTAAGAATGTATCAGTAGAGACCGCCACTCCTGATGTTTCAGCAGTAACACTCACTTTACCCGCATAAGTAGCAGCATATTGATTAGAAGGTATTGCAACTTGAATTGCTACATCTTGAGTTCCACCTGATGCAAGAACAGGGGGAGTCATTTTGACTGAGTCTGTTGGTATGAAGTAACCATTATATGTAAGAGTATCTATAGACCAAGAAACTGAACCCCAATTGGCATTCCCAAATGCATCAGGGTCAACATTCAAATCACTACTGTTTGGGTTAATCAGCCTGAACTTACCACTTATAGTTTCATTCACCGCACCAGACAGTGACATCTTGTTGCTTACCAAGTTAGCCTCATTGTCAGATATGTCCACATCATATTTAGGTAATGCTGTTATTGTTAATTGTATTGTCTCAAGTGGATAACCATCATCATCCTTAACAGTAATTGTGCCTTGATAATTTTGGGCAAGCATTCCAAAAGGCACAGGTATATTAACTTTAACTGTCGTGGTATCATCTATCAAGAGCTCACTTATAGTCGCTGGGTCAAATGTGATGCTTGAAGCGGGTATTATATAAGAATTATCCGTAACTCCAACAAAATCAGTGCTTGAATAAATGATATTATAAAGGTCTGTATTACCTGTGTTTTCAACTGTAAAGGTATCTTGAGCTGTCTCATTATGATATACAGTATCGTGTGAGGCATTGGCTACATCTATTGCCTCTGCAGTTCCCACATATACCTCTAAATCAAATGTATCAGAAGATACCAAAGCACCACCTGTATCTGCAATTACCCATATCTTACCTGTATATTTACCTTCATCAAGCGTAGTATCATTGGGTACTGTTACATAAAGTGATATTACCTCAGAGCCACCAAGTCCAAGAGATGAAGTATTAGGTGTAATCGTAACTGAGTCCTGTGGTATGGTATCAACACCAAATATGACATCACTTGAGTGATATGTTACATTATAACCTGCATTACCAAATATATCTGGGTCCACATTCATTGCCTCACTTGATGGGTTAATGGTAAGGAATCTCTTTGTCTCAGTCACTTCACCGAGATTTGCGCCAAGAGTCATTGTATTGCCAATTAAGTTCTGCTCATTATCAGATATGTCCACATCATAATCAGGTAATACTGTTATTGTTAACTGGATTGTCTCAAGTGGATAACCATCATCATCCTTAACAGTAATTGTGCCTTGATAATTTTGGGCAAGCATCCCAAAAGGTACAGGGACATTAACTTTAACTGTCGTGGTATCATCTATCAAGAGCTCACTTATAGTCGCTGGGTCAAATGTGATGCTTGAAGCGGGTATTATATAAGAATTATCTGTAACTCCAACAAAGTCAGTGCTTGAATAAATGATATTATAAAGGTCTGTATTACCTGTGTTTTCAACTGTAAATGTATCTTGAGCTGTCTCATTATGATATACCGTATCGTGTGAGGCATTGGCTACATCTATTGCCTCTGCAGTTCCCACATATACCTCTAAATCAAATGTATCAGAAGATACCAAAGCACCACCTGTATCTGCAATTACCCATATCTTACCTGTATACTTACCTTCATCAAGCGTGGTATCATTGGGTACTGTTACATAAAGTGATATTACCTCAGAGCCACCAAGTCCAAGTGATGAAGTATTAGGTGTAATCGTAACTGAGTCCTGTGGTATGGTATCAACACCAAATATGACATCACTTGAGTGATATGTTACATTATAACCTGCATTACCAAATATATCTGGGTCCACATTCATTGCCTCACTTGATGGGTTAATGGTGAGGAAAGTCTTTGTCTCAGTTGCCGCACCAAGGTCAGCGCCAAGAGTCATTGTATTGCCAATTAAGTTCTGCTCATTATCAGAGATATCTACATCATAGGATGGTTCCACATAAATTTCTATAAAAGTAGTATCTAATGGATACCCGTCATCATCTTTTACTGTAAGCCAACCCTTGTAGGTGTCGGTTTGAGTGCCTGGCGGTACAACGATAATCACTCCAGCCCCTTCCGTATCACTCATTAGCAGCTGGCTGATAGACGCTGGGAGAAAGGATACATTAACTTTTGGGATAACATTAAAGAGGGTCAATCCAAATAGGTCAGTGATTTCAAAGACGATGTTATCAAGATCAGCATTGCCGGTATTTTCAACCGTGAAACCGCCAAAGGCAATCGTACCATGATTCACAGAATCCACTGGCGCGATATTTATCACGCTAATGCTCTCATTCGCACCCACAGTGACTTCTAAGTCAAAGGTATCGGCTTTACCACTCTTATCAGCTACCCATATCTCACCCGTATAAGTTTTAGAATATTGGCTATCAGCTGGAACCACCTTAAGAGTTACCAGTATAGATAGTCCTGAGCCTAAAGTATCTCCAACTGATAAATTAGTTAAAGACAAATCTATAGTATCAGCACCATCATAAAGCACCGGCAACCCGAAGAAAAGAGAGTCAAGGTCAGCATTCCCAAACGCATCAGGGTCTACATTAAGGTCACCAGTATTGGGGTTAATCAGCTGAAATTTGCCAAAAGCACTATCATCTGGAGCTACAGCAATTGACATCTTGTTGCCCACCAGGTTACCTGTATTGTCAGAAATATCTACATCATAGTCCGGGTTGACATACAGGTTGCAGAGTAACGACGTAGATGGATAGCCATCATCATCCTTTATCAATATCTCGCCATAATACCATTCAGAGTATGTTCCCTCTGGTACATTTATTGCCTTATAAACTTCAAGGGAATCGCCCATTGCAAGTTCGGGTATCTGTGGTGGAATAAAGCTTATGTTGTCGGAAGTAATTAAGTGAGGATAAGTGGCACCATATAGATGGGTAGGGTCAAAGGTTATATTATATAGGTCTGCATTACCTGTATTCTTGACATAGAAAGAACCAACCACAACTCCACCATGTTCAATACTGTCTACCTCCACACTGGGTATCACGCTAATGCTCTCATTCGCACCCACAGTGACTTCTAAGTCAAAGGTATCGGCTTTACCACTCTTATCAGCTACCCATACCTTGCCAGTATAGGTCTTAGAATATTGGCTATCAGCTGGAACCACCTTAAGAGTTACCAGTATAGATAGTCCTGAGCCTAAAGTATCTCCAACTGATAAATTAGTTAAAGACAAATCTATAGTATCAGCACCATCATAAAGCACCGGCAACCCGAAGAAAAGAGAGTCAAGGTCAGCATTCCCAAACGCATCAGGGTCTACATTAAGGTCACCAGTATTGGGGTTAATCAGCTGAAATTTGCCAAAAGCACTATCATCTGGAGCCACAGCAATTGACATCTTGTTGCCTACCAGGTTACCTGTATTGTCAGAAATGTCCAGGTCATAAGCCGGCTTCACATACAGGCTGCAGGCAAGCACATCAGAGGGATAGGCATCGTCATCCTTCACTATTATTGTGCCCGTGTACCAGCCCGTATACGTACCCGCAGGTGCAAATATTTTTTTTATAACAAATGTATTATCTCCAGCAAGAAGCTCGGTTATTTGCGGTGGGTCAAAATAGATATTATCCGGACTAATCATATGTCCCAGAGTATCCTGAAAAGTAGTCGCCTCAAAAATAATACCATACAAATCAACATTTCCCGTATTTTTGACACTAAAGCTGTCCATTACAAATGTCCCGTGGTTTACGCTGTCCACCTCTACATCTGGTGTCACTGCAATGCCCTCACTATCAGATGATGACATTACAAAGAAATAATAGGGCTCAATTGAACCTGCAAAATTCTCTGTCATATTGATAGTCGCCGATGTCATATCCAAACCCACAACATAAATAGAATGGAATCCAATTACCAGGGAGTCCATTGCCTGTGCCTGATAGGTGACACTGGGGGTACCACTACCTGAGGTAATCAAAGCCTCTTGCCAGGGCTCCTGGGTGTTATCAAATTTGTAAATTACCTTCATAATATCACAGTTCGTGGGACTGCGTGAGTTGACTGTATTTCCGGTAAATACAGGCAGGGGGTTAGTCGTAATATGAGTCGGGAAAGGCGTAATAGATGATACCAGTGGAAGAGGACTATAAAGTCCGACCTCTTCAATTACCGTTACATCATCACTAACATCATTTGTCACATAAACCTTGTTGGTGCTTGGATTGACACAGATGGCCCAGGGGTCAATTCCAGCCGCCACAGTAGCCGTTGAATTAGTTGCGCCATCTATAACCGTCACATTATCACTATTCCTATTTGACACATAAATCTTGTTTGTGTTCAGGTTGACGCAGATGGCTTCAGGGTCAGTTCCAGCTGCCACAACGGCGATGGCTACATCAGTGGCACCATCTATTACCGTCACATCGTCACTACCCCAATTGGCTACATAAATCTTATTTGTGTTCGGGTTGATACAGATGCCATAAGGCCAGGTTCCAACTGGAACAGTGGCGATGATGGAATTATCTGAACCGTCTATTACCGTCACATCGGCACTACCCATATTTGCTACATAAATCTTGTTGGTGTGCGGGTTGATACAGATGCCATAAGGCATGGTTCCAACTGGCACAGTAGCGGTGATGGTATTATCTGAACCATCTATCACCGTCACATCGTCACTACCCCGATTGGCTACATAAATCTTATTTGTGTTCGGGTTGACACAGATACCAATAGGTATAGTTCCAACTGGAACAGTGGCGGTGGTATTATCTGAACCATCTATTACCGTCACATCGTTACTACCATCATTGGCTACATAAATCTTATTGGTGTTCGGGTTGACACAGATGGCACCAGGCCCGGCTCCAACCGCCACAGTAGCGGTGATGGAATTATCTGAACCATCTATCACCGTCACATCGTCACTCCAATAATTTGCCACATAAATCATGTTTGTGTTCGGGTTGACACAGATGTCATAAGGGTTAGTTCCAACTGGAACAGTAGCGATGGCTACATTAGTGGCACCATCTATCACCGTCACATCGTCACTATTCCAATTTGTCACATAAATCATATTTGTCTGGGGGTTGACACAGATGCCCTCAGGCTCAGTTCCAACCGCCACAGTGGCAGTGAAATTATCTGAACCATCAATTACCGTCACATCGTCACTACCCCAATTGGCTACATAAATCTTATTCGTGATGGGGTTGACACAGATGGCATAAGGCCAGGCTCCACCTGGCACAGTGGTGGTGGCATGAGTTGCACCATCTATTACAGTCATATCGTTACTAAGCCTATTTGCCACATAAATTTTATTTGTGTTCGGGTTGACACAGATTGCCCTAGGCCCGGTTCCAACCGTCACAGTGGTCATGGAATTATCTGAACCATCTATCACCGTAACATTGTCACTGCCCCGATTTGCCGTATAAATTTTATTTGTGTTCGGGTTGACACAGATGGCAACAGGATTGAATCCACCAACCCCCACATCGGCGGTGGTATTATCTGAACCATCTATTACCGTTACAAAGATCCAATTCTCATTTGCCACATAAATCTTATTTGTATTCGGGTTGACACAGATAGCCTCGGGGTCATTTCCCACCGGAACAAAGACAGTGGAATTATCTGAACCATCTATTACCGTCACAGTGTTACTATTCCTATTTGCCACATAAATCTTGTCTGTGTTCGGGTTGACACAGATGGCAACAGGAAAGTTTCCAACTGTCACAGTAGCGGTGATGGAATTATCTGAACCATCTATTACCGTCACATCGTTACTGAACTGATTTGCCACATAAATCATATTTGTGTTTGGGTTGACACAGATAGCCTCGGGGTAATTTCCCACCGGAACAAAGACAGTGGAATTATCTGAACCATCTATTACCGTCACATTGTTACTCCCAGTATTTGCCACATAAATCATATTTGTGTTCGGATTGACACAGATGCCCTCAGGGTTAGTTCCAACCACCACAGTGGTCGTGGAATTATCTGAACCATCTATTACCGTTACATCGTTACTGGACCGATTTGCTACATAAGTCTTATTTGTGATGGGGTTGACACAGATTGCCCAGGGGCCAGTTCCAGCCCAAACAGTTGCCGTTGCCCAATCCGCATAAGCCTGTGGAACGGACAAAAATGCTAACCCTATCAGAGCTATAATAACCAGGCTTAATCTTTTTCTCATACCAAATTGTAGGACAGGCATCTTGCCTGTCAAAAAACTACTATTTTTACAAAACATTATCCCTCCTTTACAAAAATACCCCAGCCTGCAGTAAGATAAATCTGCCCAACCGGGATATGTTAAGATAACTCACTTTTTCTAACATCTAAAATAGCGGATTTAACTGATTTAATCTGCTTTATCCGTTGAATCTGCTTACTTAATATTTGGTAATCGGATTTAGCGGATTTAACTGATTTATCCGCTTTATCCGTTGAATCCGCTTACTTAATATGAGGATTAACCAACCGTTTAATATATAGTTCATTTGAACCAAAATTCACTAAAAACCCAACTTTTAACTCTGATGCCTTTAGATAACTTAAAAGTTGAGCCTCAAATTTAGAGTGCATCTCTCCAACTGCCTTTAGTTCTAAAATTACTTTTCCCTCAACTATCAGGTCTAACCGATATTCATTTATCGCCTTATCTCGATATTTAATCTCAATAATCTGCTCTCTTGAGCAGGATAGACCCTTTAATCTCAATTCTTCAACCACCGCCCTTTTGTAAGTCTCTTCCTTGAAACCCGGTCCAAGTCTATTATAAACTTCCATTAAACAACCCCTAATTACATATGTGAGGTCTTCATAAATTAGTCCATTTGTCATCGTTAGTAATCGGATTTAACTGATTTA
>JAGMCI010000029.1 GCA_023129325.1 Caldifarciminota bacterium | reverse complement strand
CTCTGGGTACTGAGATGTTTCACTTTTCCAGGTTAACCTCCTGAGAAAAACTCAGAATATCTTGATATTAGTCAAGATGGGTTTCCCCATTCGGAAATCCCCGGGTTAAAGGTTGTTTGCACCTCACCGAGGCTTATCGCAGCTTACCACGTCCTTCATCGCTTTCCAGTGCCAAGGCATCCACCATATACCCTTAGTAGCTTATCTTTTAGACCACTAAATTACCAATCCATATATAATTATCAAAGAACTATAATATATATATCATTAAATTTATACTTTGTCAAGTTTTTTTTAAACTTTTTTTAAACGGGAATTTGTAATTTAAAAGAAGAAGGATATTTCCCAATCTGCTGTTTTCTTTGAATCCGAGGCATGGACAGCATTCTCCCTGATAGATGTACCAAACAAATTCCTCAAGGTATTTGGCTTAGCGAGCTCAGGGTCAGTTGCTCCAACCACTTCTCTTAAATATTTTACTCCCTTTTCACGAGCCAAAAGGCAGACAATAATTTTCCCGGAGCTCATAAAGTCTGTTAGTTCAGGATAAAATGGTTTTCCTTGATGGATTTTATAAAATTTTTCTGCTTTCTTTTTAGAAAGCTTCAAGGATTTTAATTCTACAATCTTAAAATCTTCATTTTCTATTCGTGCGAGTATTTTACCTATAATGCCACGTTTTGTAGCATCAGGTTTTATGATAAAGAGAGTTTTCTCAACCATAATTCAAAAGAAATTTACTTTAGTTAAGATAAAATCAAGGGGGTTTTTAGGTTCTCCATTTATCCATATTTCATAATGTAGTCTCGGACCTATTGTTTTTCCAGTTGTTCCGACAAATCCAATTACATCTCCTCTTTTGACTATTTGATATTTCCGTGTCTTTATAAATGCTAAATGAGAGTATCTGGTTTCAAATCTATTTTTATGATTAATTATGACTTCAAGACCGGAATGTCTGTGGTATCCAGCAAATTTTACTACTCCATCAGCTGTAGCATAAACTTTACTCCCTTTAGGAGCAGTAATATCAATTCCCTGGCAAAATCGTTGTTCCCCTGTAAATATATCCTGTGTTGGGCCAAAAGGCTGGGTCACATATCCATTTACAGGAAAAATAGAAGGAGTAAATTTCACAAGCTCTTTATTATGCTTAATCTCAAGTTGAATATTTTGTAATACCTGCTTGGATTCCTGCATATCACCTAATAGCCCATCAATGGACTCAGTGACCGGGAGTTCTTTGTCTTGAGGTTTTAAAAAAGTTGAACTCTGAAGTTTCTTGGCTTGAATTAAGAGTGTTTTATATTTATTATCAAGAGCCTCGTATTCTTGTTGAAAATGTCCTAAATCTTTTTCTAATTGTTGGTTGGCAACTTCCAATTTAGAAGTAGAGCTTTTTATGAATTCTTTTGATCTGAGATATCTACTCAAAAGAGGAATTAAGATAATCAAGATAAATCCACCAATTAAAAATTTATTGATTGAAACTATCTTAATTCTGGAGGTATTATGAGGAATTATTGTCACCTTCATCCTGCCCTTGCCTTTAATTTTATTAAACTTTTTTCTTTTATTTGTCTAACCCTTTCTCTTGAGAGCTCAAGTATTTCCCCTATTTCTGTTAAAGTATGATGTCGATTACCGTTCAGGCCAAAATATAAAGTAATTATCATTTTTTCTCGTTCTTCCAGTTTTTTTAGTTCCTCCCACAATTCACCTTCAAGAAGCTCCTTAATTATATAATCTTCAAGTTGTTCTGGATTTGCCTTTATAAAGTCAAGTAATGAGACCTCCGAATCTCCCATCGAAGCATCGAGAGAAAAGTCACTTTGAGCTATTTCCATTGATTGAGCTATCTCATGAGGCGAAACTCCAATTACTCTCGCTATTTCCTCAGTTTTTGGTAGTCGGCCAAGTTTTTGGGTTAACTCTTCTTCTATTTTTATTATTATTTTCCTCTTAGCAAACTTTTGCACAGGAATTTTTACTGTTTTAGATTGTTTATAAATTATATTCAAAATACGTTGTTTTATCCACCAACTTGCATAAGATATAAACTTTACCCCACGGCTTAAATCATAAGTTTTGAGTGCTCTTAATAACCCTAAATTTCCTTCATTTATCAAATCATCAAGCGGAATGCCTCTTCTATAATACAATTTGGCTATTTTTACCACCGACCTAAGATGCCGAAGGATTAATCGCTCTCTGGCTTTCCTGTCACCAAGTTTTATTTTTTCAAAAAGTTTCTGTTCTTCTTCCGTGGATAAGGGGGGGATTTTTTCAATTTCTTTGAGATAAAGATTGAGAACATTATTCCTCATTCTGGTCTCACAGCTGTATAAATTATCATATTTTCTCGTTTAAGCTTAAATAAAAGAGAAGATTTTTGTCCTTTATATCTTAACTGCGCTTCCTTATAATCTTTTAAATCTCCTATCTTCTTTTTGCCAATTCTTTCAATTATGTCGTCGACACGGATTCCTGCATCAGCCGCAGGCGAGCTTGGATTTACTTTAGTTACAACAATTCCTTTACTTGTTCTAAAATTTACTTGAAGTCCAAGCCATTCTTCAGATACAGTGGAAGCTCCCGATACCTCAGTAGGTCGTTTTCCCACCTTTACCCATAAAATATAAGTCTTGTGGTTTCTGAACACTTTTACCTTTACTTTCTTGCCAATTGATGTTTGAGCCACGAGAACAGGAAAGTTACTATATGATACCTTCTTGCTATTCCATTCAAGGATTACATCCTCTTCTTTTATCCCAGCTCTTAATGCAGGTGAATTTGGCAACACTTCTCCCACCAGAACACCCTGAGCCTTTTCTAAACCGTAAGCTTCTCCTAACTCTGGAGTCAAGTCTTGATATCTTACACCAAGCCATCCTCTTTTTACTTCCTTATATTTGATTAAATCTTCTTTTACCTTCTTAGCAAGATTTATTGGAATAGCAAAACCAATTCCTATATTCCCGGAAGGATAATAACCAGCTGTTTTGATAGCTGTATTTATTCCAATTACTTCCCCATTTAAATTCACAAGAGGTCCACCTGAATTGCCAGGATTTATAGCTGCATCGGTCTGAATAAAATTCTGAATTTGTGGTCCCCCACCACCAATTGATAAATTTGTTCTTTCTTTTGCCGATATTACCCCTACTGTCACGGTTCCCATTAACTGAAATGGATTACCAATCGCCATCACCCAATCACCTGCTTCGATTTCGTCTGAATCACCAAGCTTTGCGTATGGCAGGCTCTGTGCTTTAATTTTTATCAAACCTACATCTGTCATTTGGTCTGCTCCAATCACTTTAGCTTCATATTCCTTCTTATCCATTGTCTTCACCACTATTTTTGATGCATGAGCAATTACATGATTATTAGTTAAAATATAACCATTCTCCGAGATTATAAATCCAGAACCCAAAATAGGTCTCTTTGCTTTTTGCTTGAACTCCGGAAAAAAGTGTTTGAAAAACGGGTCTTCAAAGAAATCTGAAAATGGCGATACCACCTCCACAGTCTGCTCGGCTGATATACTTACCACTGTCGACATCAACTCTTTAGCTATCCTTACAAACGGGCTCTTTCCTTCCGATGTCAGGGGGAAAGTGGTTTTTGTCTGCTCCTCCTGGACTTCGGTCTGAGTCTCTTGCCTCCATAAATTCGGTGGCTCTCCACCTGCCTCGTCAAGGCAAGGCGGGCATACCAGTATAGGAAATAGAAATAATATGCCCATTAACCATTTTGAAATTTGTTTCATATCATACCTCCTTTAAACTTATTTTTTTGTTTGAGAGTGTAGCAACTTGGGTCTTGATAGTGAAGGAAAACTTGTCTTATTAGCCGTTTCTTTCTTAATCATGTAAGTTTGAATCATGGCAAAAATATTGTACATAAACCAGTAAAGCACTAATCCAGCTGGAAATCTTAAAAATATCACTGTCATCATAATTGGCATAAAATAAGCCATCATCTTTTGCTGTGAACCCTGCCCCATGCTCATACTTGAACCCTGAATTTTTTGTTGCAAAAACATCGTCCCCCCCATCAAAATTGGCAGAGCAAAATAAGGGTCGCTTTGTGATAAATCCTCTATCCAGTGTGGGATAAACACAGCTCCCCTCAAAGCTATTGTCGTATCAAGAATTGCATATAAAGCAAAGAAAACCGGCAACTGAATTAACATAGGCAAACAGCCTGACAATGGACTTACACCATGCTTCCGATATAAAGCCATTGTCTCTTGACTTAACTTTTTAGAATCCTTTTTATATCTCTTCTGCAACTCCTTGAGCTTTGGTTGAATCTGCTGCATCGCATGCATAGACTTATGACTTATCCTTGTTAAGGGATAGAAAACTATTGTCATCATTAAAGAAAATACTATTATTACCAATCCATAATTTGATATTCCTTTATTCAATACTTTAAATAACTTAAGGAAAAATCTGGATATAGGTCTTATCCACTTCATGCCAAGGTAACACGCTTCTTGTAGTCCAAGCCCAAGTCCTAAAAGCTTGTCATAATCAAGAGGTCCTGTATAAATCTTGAAATTATAAGCACCACTTGACCGTGTAAGAAGGGATATTCCCACCCTCTTTGCCTCTGGGTCTTTTACGGCAGGTGCACAAGCCATTGCGCAACCACCTCCCACATTGCCAAGTGCAAATCTTTTCATTGAATAGCTTTCAGTTTCAACTCTTGGAACAATAGCTGCTAAAAAGTATTTATTCTTTACTCCTATCCAGTCTATGTCTCCTTGCTCTCCTTTTGGTATAGTATCAAGCTTATTTAAACTCTTGAGCACTGTAATACCTCCTAAACTTACAAGTCCTCCAAAATATCTGAGTCCCATAGCTTCATTTTTCTCAGTTGATTTAACGCCAGCTTGCCATAAAATTTCGTATCTATCAGCATTTGGGATATTGAGCTTAAGGTCAAAAATATAACTTGAATCTGAAAAGGTATAAATCTTCTGAATCTTCTTTTTAGAAGGGAGAACAAATTCATAAATCAATTGAGTTGGTGTTTTTGAAACTAAGTTAAAAACTTCATTAGATAAATTAAATCCTTTTCCATCAACAATTATTATATCTTCAAGTACCTTTTTTTCTGGAGGGATAAGTTCAACCCAAGGTTCAGGTAAGTTTTTGTCTTCAGGAAGAGCTGATTCATATTTTTTAAGTTTTATTGATTGGGCACTTGCTCCAAGCGAGGTTAAGACAATACGAAATAATGGAGTATCCACAGTATCAAGTTTTAAGCTTACACTTTCAGGCAATTTCATTTCAGGGGGCTTAACAATTTCCTGAGGTATTTCTTTTCTCCTTTGTTCCTCTACTCCTTTACTTTCTTCCTTTGGTGCCTTACGAACCATCAGTGACTGCCAGAGTATAAGAACTAAAAAGATAAGCAAAATACCTATAATAGACTTTTTATCCATAGGTTTTAATTATAACATCTTTTAAGTATTTGTCAACTATAAAATTTCAACTTCAAGTATTCCAAAGCTGGTATCAATATGAATTATGAGTTCTCTTTTAGCAGTTCTTAAATTTGAAGATAGCCACCAACCTTCATTGTCAAGCTTTAATCCACGAATAAATTTTAAATTAGCACCTGTTAATTTTAGTCTTATACCAGTATCTTTGGGTAAAATAAGTTTTAATTTTCCCACTCCCATAGTTATTTCTACTCTTTTTTTACCTGTAAATTCTCCTCTAAAATCAAGTGTATAAAATCCTGCTGTTCCTTTAAAATAAAATTTTTCAAAACAAGCATTTCCTAAGTATTTTCCATTAAAACTTGATAATCCGGCAAAAATATTTAAATCCTTGCAGTTTACAGAATTTGGAGAATTAAAACAAAGCAAGGTTTTTCCTGCAGGAACAGAGAGCTGTAATCCCTCTATTTTCAATCCTGAACAATCAATGTTTACAAAAGATGAACTAAAGGAAAGGTCTAAATCTAATGGGATTTTTGAAGTAAGTTCCAGGTCACACTCATTCCTTGAGCCAAACAGTTCCTTGCTTTTTTCCCTTTTTTCTTTAATAATCACTTCCCCAACTCTTCCTTTCTTTTCATATTTAAATACAGGAGAGAGAGTTTTTGAATTATATTTCATTCTTGTCTCAATCAAGGTATTACCCTTTTTGAGTTTAAATTTAAAATTTTCAAGTTCAACCCATACTTTAAGTCTTTTCTCATTTGTAAATTTTATATTCTTATGAAGAGAATCAAACTGCGGTGGCTGGAATTGTAGAAAAAGTAGAACTAATGAGACAAAACTCAAATTCATGATATTAAGTTGTTATTAAATACTTCTTCATTTTTATCCTATGATTTTAAAAAGTCAAGTTTTTTTCTTGCAAAAGAAAAAAATTTAGGTATACTTTTTAAGAAATGCTTCCTTTAAAAGACAATATTCCAGTAAAAACATTTCCTATATTTACAATTTTTATCATAGCGCTTAATGTATTTTTATTTGGTTATGAGCTTCACTTGGGAAAAGGATTAGGAATTTTCATAAGAAGATTTGGGTGCACGCCTTATGAAATTACACATGCAATAGATTTATATCCACATATTGATTTTCCGGTATACCTTACTTTGATTACTTCAATATTTCTTCACGGTTCATGGTGGCATATTTTAGGCAATATGTGGTTTTTATTCATATTTGGTGACAATATTGAAGATTGGCTTGGACACAAGAGATTCATTTTATTTTATTTAGGTTGTGGGATTGCGGCAAGCCTTATACAGATATTATTTCACTGGACATCTAAAATTCCGACAGTTGGTGCCTCAGGAGCAATTGCCGGAATTATGGGAGCTTATCTCATCCTTTATCCAAGAGCAAAAGTGCTTTGTCTTATTCCAATTTTCTTTTTCTTCAGGATTATTGCACTTCCTGCCTTTTTATTTCTTGGATTCTGGATAGTATGGCAACTCTTTTCATCAATGGTTACTTTTGCCGGAGGTTCAAGTATTGCTTTCTTTGCTCATATCGGAGGATTCTTTGTTGGACTTTTTTGGGTAAGATGGTTTAAAAAACGTAAATTTAGAGGATGGGTATAACCACAAATTCAAAATGTAAAGTGCAAATTGCAAAATGATAAAAAGGGGGGATTATGAGTAAAATTATAGATTTACATGCAAGGGAGATTCTTGATTCAAGGGGTAATCCAACAATTGAGGTAGATTGCAAGCTTGAATCTGGATTCTGTGGAAGGGTATCTGTTCCTTCAGGAGCATCAAAAGGGACTTATGAGGCTCTTGAACTAAGAGACGATGAAAAAAGATATAATGGGAAAGGGGTTCTTAAAGCAGTTGAGAATGTCAATTCTAAAATTGCCAAAAAGATTATTGGATACGGTGCTTTTGAGCAACAAAAGATTGACCAATTATTAATTGAACTTGATGGGACCCCAAATAAATCAAATCTTGGTGCCAATGCTTGCATAGGGGTATCTCTTGCAGTTGCAAGTGCAGGGGCTATGGAGCGTGGAATACCACTCTACAAGTATCTTGGGGAAGCGGAGGCTAAAATTTTACCTGTCCCAATGCTAAATGTTGTGAATGGTGGCCTACATGCAGATAACAATCTTGACATTCAGGAATTTATGATTGTTCCAGTAGGAGCTACTTACTTCAAAGAGGCAGTGAGAATGGGAGCAGAAGTTTTTCATACTCTAAAGAAATTACTTATAGATGCTGGACATTTCACTGGAGTAGGAGACGAGGGTGGATTTGCTCCAAATTTTGAGTCAAATAAGGAGGCATGTGAATTTATTGTCAGGGCAATAGAAACGGCGGGTTATAAACCAGGTAAAGATATATGGCTTGCAATTGATTCTGCGGCATCAAGCTTTTACAAGGATGGGAAATATGTAATTGAGGGGAAAACACTCTCAAGTGCAGAGCTTATAGATTTTTATGCTGATTGGGTAAATAAATTTCCAATCATATCAATTGAAGATGGACTCGCAGAAGATGACTGGGAGGGCTGGCAGGAACTCACAAGGAAACTTGGGGATAAGATTTTGATAATTGGAGATGACCTTTATGTAACAAATATATCCAGGCTCAAGAAGGGGATAGAACTTAAGGCTTCAAATGCTATTTTAATTAAACCAAACCAGATAGGGACGCTCACAGAAACGCTTGACTGTATAAAATTTGCCAAGCGTGCTGGCTATAAGTGCGTAATCTCACACCGCTCAGGAGAGACAGAATCAACATTTATAGCACATCTTGCAGTTGGTACTGGGGTTGGACTTATAAAATCTGGCTCAATGTCAAGGTCGGAGAGAATAGCAAAATATAATGAACTCCTGAGAATAGAAGAAGAACTTGGTGAGTCAGCTAAGTATCCGGGAATCAGTGTTTTCAGGCAATGAGGATAAAAAAGATACTTGGTATTCTATTTTTGATTGTAGCTGTTTATTTTCTTATACTTAGTCCTTATGGGCTTGTAAAGATAGTCCAGCTTAAACTCAATATCTGGAGGGTACAGGAGGAAATAAAGATTCTTCAAGCAAAAGAAGCTGTCCTTGAGCGTGAGACCAAATTGCTGGAGAATGACCCAGAATATATAAAGAAGGCGGCTCGTGAAAAATTCGGCATAGAATGAAGGAAACCACGGATAATATAAAAAGACAGTAATTAAGTTATTGAGTAATTAAGTAATTTAAAAAGGCATAGCGAAGATTGATATTTGGGTTTAATTTTTGAAGCATGAACATAATCAGTGTAATCTATGGTTTGATTTTTTTCTTGCAATTTAGTTAAAGATACAGTAAGTTTTAAGATATGCAACCTAAAAGATATATTGTGTGGTCTAAAAATGAGATTGATTTAAAAGACCCTTGGCAAAGAAAGTGGTATATCAAACAGATATTGACTTACGGCAGAGCAGAGGATATTAGTCAACTTAATTGGAAAGAAGTAAGGCTACTTCTTTTTGAATTAGATTTACCTGAGGATGTGAGAATGCTCTGGGAGAGCTATTTTAATGCTAAAAAGTAAAGGACTCATAACAAATTTTCAGAGAAAACTTTTACTTTCTTTCTCCAAACTTACTGATTCTCAATATTTTTATCTTACCGGTGGAACTGCTTTAGCAGAATTTTACATAGGCCACAGACTATCCTACGATTTGGACTTGTTTACTTCGGAAGGAGAACTTGTCCTGCCATTTTCCAGAGTAATGGAGGACGGATTTAAAAAAGAAGGGTTATCGGTAAGTGTTATTCGCAGATTTCAAACATTTATAGAGTTTGAATTGGGCAAAAAAGACGAAAGAACCAAACTCCAATTGGCTTATGATTCACCCTTCAGATTTGCTGAACCTGAGGATTCAGACCTCGGTGTCAAAGTAAATGACTATAAAGACATCATAGCAGATAAACTCCTTACCTTCTTTGGGCGAGCTGAACCAAGAGATGCCGTGGATTTATTCTTTATATTGAAGAAAAAGGATTTATGGGAACTTGTAAAACTTGCTTCCAAAAAGGATACTGGGTTTGACCTTTACTGGTTAGCAGTGGCATTGGAAAAAGTAAGAAATTTTCCAGATGATATAAAGGGATGGCCTGTTGAGATGGTCCTTGAGGTAAAGGTTAAAGAATTAAAAGAGAGGTTTTTAAATCTTGTAAAGGAAATTATGGATAAAATTAAAGGGAGGGAACAAATATGAGTGAGTTTGTAGTATATCCTGGGACTTTTGACCCCATTACTAATGGTCATTTAGACATACTTTCCAGGGCACAGCGACTCTTTAAGCATATCATTGTCCTTGTTGTCAAACATCGTGAGAAGGCTCCTCTGTTCAGCATGGAAGAGCGTATCAGATTTGCACGTGAAGCCACAAAAGGGCTAAAAGGAATAGAAGTTGATGCCTGGGATGGTTTGCTTGCCAATTATCTCAAGAAAAAGGGTGCTAAAATAATCATTCGGGGACTACGTGCTGTATCTGACTTTGATTATGAATTCCAGATGTGCCAGCTGAACAGGAGGCTTTACCCGGAACTGGAAACTATATTTATTATGGCGGGTGAAGAATATTTCCCCCTATCTTCCAGTACCATCAAAGAAATTGCCTTCAGTGGCGGTGACATCTCCCAGTTTGTGCCACAAATTGTAGTAGAGCCATTAAAGAGAACATTAAAAATGGGATACAAGATTGACACAGAGTGATGAGTGGGACCTAAGGGGCATGAAAGTCGTTGATTTACATACTCATACTATTTTTTCTGATGGAAATTTGACACCTCAAGAAGTGGTTAAGCTTGCAAAACTGAACGGAATTTCTGCAATTTCTATAACTGACCACGATGAGATAGCTGGCATTTCTGAGGCAACCAAGATTGGTAAAAAACTTGGTATTGATATAATTCCGGGAGTTGAGCTTTCAGCTAAAAGGGAGAATAAAAGTATCCATCTGCTTGGTTATTTTATAGACATACATAATCAAACATTACTTAATTTTCTTCAAGAAATGAAACAAGCGAGACTTGTAAGAGCGGAAAAAATTATCTTAAAATTTAAGGAGTATAACATTCACATAACTCTTGATGATATAAAAGAACATTCAGGACTTGGAGGCATTGGCAGACCTCATATAGCAGAAACACTTGTGGATAAAGGATTAGTTAAAGATTTTCGTGAAGTATTTTCAAAATATCTTGGGGACGGTAAACCCTGTTATGTATCAAAGTCAAATATGCCTACCCGTTCAACTATAGAACTTATACTTAACACAGGAGGCATTCCTGTTCTGGCTCATCCTGGCTTACTTAACAGAGACGAATGGATTCCTGATTTTGTCAATGAAGGACTTTTAGGAATAGAGACCTGGTATCCTTCACATTCTAAAGCTCAAATAAAAAAATATTTAAAAATAGCAGAAGAATATAAACTAATTCCAACTGGTGGTTCCGATTCGCATGGCACAAGACCAGGCTATACTCAAATTGGGGATTTTACAGTGCCTTATAAGGTTTTAGAAAGGTTAAAAGAATCTGCTAAATCAACAGGGATTGAAAGAGTCCCGCACATAAATTATGTGCGGGATAAGAGATAAAAATAAAAAGCAATGACGGACAAGATTAACAGGATTACCTGTCTCGCTCGCCTCGCTGGAGCTTTGGCGAAGCGGGCCTGCGAGTCAAGGCGGGTAAGAAATTAAATAAAAATCCTGTAAATCCTGTCAAATTAAATCACTGTCAATAAAAGAAAATAAAAAATGAGTAAGATTCGGAGATTCTTTTCTAATAGATTGAACAGGCGTCTTATCAGGGATTACATACTTATTGTGCTGGGAACTATAATTGGTGCCCTATCGTTTGTTTTCTTTCTCATACCATTACATATCGTGCCAGGAGGCATGAGTGGAATCTCAATCATATTTAATAAGTTCTTTAATACACCTTTCGGGCTTGTAATGCTTGGACTCAATATACCTCTTTTCTTGGCAGGACTCAAATTCTTGGGTAAGGTTTTTGGCTTACGAACTGCCGTGGGATTTATTTTGCTTTCTGCTTTTTCCGATTTCTTTGTCTATGGGTTAAAGATACCTCCTTTAACAGAAAATATACTCATTGGTTCTATATTTGGTGGATTAATGGTAGGTATTGGATTAGGGCTTGTATTTAGAGGAGGAGGTTCTACAGGAGGGACAGATATTATAGGTAGAATTACAGGACGATACACCAATTTTTCCACAGGGACAGGCATTATGATTGTAGATGCTATAATCATTATAGGAGCCGGGCTTTGTTTTCATTCATTTGATGCCATTTTTTATGGTTTTATTACTATGTTCATAGCAGCTAAAGTAATTGATTATGTAATTGAAGGCACAAGTTATGTGAGAGCGGCGTTTATATTTTCAGAAATTCCTGATAAAATATCAGATGTTATTGCTAAAAAAATGCAAAGAGGAGTCACTGAATTTAAGAGTCGTGGTATGTATAAAGGAGAAGAAAAAACCACTCTATTCTGCGTAGTTACAAAAAGGGAAATACCTCAGCTCCGTGAACTTGTTAAAGAGATTGACCCGGAATGTTTTATGATAATAACAGATGTATATGAAGTATTAGGTCGTGGCTTTACCCCACGAGGGGCATTAAAAAGTTGATTAGTAAAGATGAGTGAGTAAGGTTAGTAATAAAGAAAATATGTAGAGATGGATAAGAAAATAGAGGTAAAAGAACAGATTAAAAAGTTGGTAGAGAGATTTGAAGAGAATATTTCTCAATACAAGAAAGCGGATTATGATGAGGCAAATACCCGAACCGACTTTATAGACCCTTTCTTCGAAAATCTGGGCTGGGATGTTGCCAATAAACAGGGTTATGCTGAGCAGTATCGTGAGGTTGTAAGAGAAGCCGAGGTTATTATTGCCGGAAAACACAAGGCGCCTGATTATTCCTTTCGTATCGGTGGAATCCGAAAGTTCTTTGTGGAGGCAAAAAAGCCAGCTGTTGACCTCAAGCAGCAGATATCATCTGCATACCAATTAAGGCGATATGCTTATACTGCCAAATTACCCCTCTCTATTCTCACAGACTTTGAGGAATTCTCCGTATATGATACCAGAATTAAACCTACACCAAAAGATTTGGCTTCCTGTGCCCGCATTTTCTACTGCACCTACAAAGATTATCTTAAAAATTTTGATTTCATACATAATACATTTTCAAAAGATGGCATTTTAAAAGGCAGTTTTGACCGATATGTAGAATCAACTAAGAATAAAAAAGGCACATCAGAGGTAGACAAAGAATTTTTAAAACTTATTGATAAGTGGCGTGAGAAACTTGCAAAGAATATTGCCCTTCGGAATAAACGGTTATCCTTGTATGAACTGAACTTTGCTATCCAAAAAATCATTGATAGAATTATATTCCTGCGTATAGCAGAAGATAGACAGATTGAGGATTACGGGAAACTTCAGAATCTCTTAAACGGGACTAATACATATAAAAGATTAAGGGAAATATTCCTTCACTCCGATGAAAAATATAACAGTGGATTATTTGATTTTGATAAAGACAAGATTACTCCGGGTATCTCTGTTGATGATAAAATAATAAAGGAAATTCTAAAATCTGTATACTATCCGGAATCCCCTTATGAATTTTCTGTTTTAGGTGTAGAAATTCTTAGCAACATTTATGAACAATTTTTAGGCAAGACCATTCGCCTGACTCCAGCCCATCAGGTAAAGGTAGAAGAAAAGTTAGAAGTAAAAAAGGCAGGTGGTGTATATTACACACCAAAATATATTGTTGATTACATTGTTAAAAACACTGTCGGAGAAATTATAAAAGGCAAAACACCAAAACAGATTGATAAGCTCAAAATCCTTGACCCTGCCTGTGGCTCAGGGAGTTTTCTTCTTGGTGCGTATCAATGTCTCTTAAACTATCATCTGGATTGGTATTCCAAAGACACAAATTACAAGAAAGCATTGAAGAAAGGGCAAATTATACAGACAGGAAAAGATAGTTTTCAATTAACTATTGCAGAGAAACAGAGAATTCTTCTTAATAATATATTTGGAGTCGATATAGATACTCAGGCAGTAGAAGTATCTAAACTTTCCCTTCTTCTTAAACTCTTGGAGGGAGAAACTGAAGAGTCAACCAGGCAACTATTTAGATATACCCAGCTAAAGCTCTTGCCCGATTTATCAAATAACATCAAATGTGGCAACTCTCTCATTGGTCCTGATTTTTACGGGACACAACAAACAACTCTTTTTGATGAAGCCGAGATGAGGCGCATCAATGTTTTTGATTGGAAAACCGCCTTCCCCGACATTTTTCATAACGATGGGTTTGATGTAGTAATAGGAAATCCCCCGTATGTCGTGGTTAAAGGTGGGAGATACACAGGTTTTGAGGAATCTAAATTGGTTATAGATTACTATAAACGAAAGTATAAATATGTTCAACAACAAGTAAACATATACGTTGCTTTTTTAGAATTAAGTTACAATATCCTCAAGAAAAATGGTTTCGGAGGTATGATTGTCCCCAATACACTTTTGACAAATGATTATTGCGAGACGATAAGGCAGTTCTTTTTACACAATACCAAAATACTTTTCCTGAATAACGAAGGCAGAGTGTTTGAAAATGCTGTTGTTGAAGGTTTGGTAATTGTATATAAGAAAGACATTGGAAATGGAAATAGGATTACTATAAAGTTTGCAGGTCAGACTAATCATATAGATCAAGCTATACTCTCGAGCTTTTATCGTTCAAGATTCTTAATTCATTTGACGGAAACTTCTACAAAATTAATCAGTAAGTGTTTAAGAAATACAAGACCGCTTAAAGAATTGTGTGAGGTTTGGAGGGGACTTACCACTGGTGATGACAAGAGGTTTATCACCAAAAAGAAAGTGAATGAGAAATATAAAAAAATAGTTCAAGGGAAACAAATTCACCGATATTATACTGAAGATAGCAAACTTTACGTTCATTATATTGTCAATCAACTTGATCGTGCAAGGCAGCCAAGAATATTCGAAATAGAAGAAAAATTGATTAGTAAGTTTGTGTGTAAAAATTTAGAGTTATCATATGATAATAGGAAACTCTATACATTAAATACTACTTGCGTTATATTTCCTCTTCAGCAAACATCTGAAAAAATCAAATATATTCTTGCTCTCTTAAATTCCAAATTATTGAATTTCTATTTTAGACAAGTATTCACTGATTACAGAGATGCTTTTCCCATAGTCAAATCGGGACATTTAGAACAACTTCCCATTCGCACTATTGATTTTACCAATCCATCTGAGAAGGCAATGCATGATAAATTAGTGGCGATGGTGGATAAAATGTTAGAATTACAGGAAAAGTTTCATTCTGCTAAATTGGAGAGTGATAAAAAGATGTATAAAACCCGCATAGATGCCCTTGACAATCAAATCAACTTCCTCGTTTACAACCTTTACGGGCTTACAAAAAAGGAGAGAGAAATCATCAAAAAAATTTAAATGAGTAAAACAATGATTTTCTTTACTGCTATAATCGCAGTTGCTACCTGTGTGTATGTGGTTTTTACTATTAGACTTTGGATAGAAATAAGAAATACTGCCAAATCAACGAGAGATGCCTTTAGGTTAACTTTAACAATTCAGTTATACCAGATGCTAGGCTTCATCATGGGGAAAGGGAAACGCAGAGATAAGATTTTCCTTAACACTCTCAAATCTACTTTCCCTGATGAGTATGCTCATCCTTCGTCAATACTTTCTTATCTTGACAGGTTTGCTGTAATAGAAAATAATTGGAAAGATTGGATTTTCTCACATGATAAAGAATTACATAAAGATAAACCAGAAAGGGCATGGAAACATGAAAACACTAAAGACCTCACAATTGAAATCTCAAAGGAACACTATCATCCTGGGAATTACGCAGAATTTTCCTACCAATGCCCTAAAGATAAAGAAATAGCATGGGTAGAATTTTTTGTCTCCTTATACTATAATCATGGAATCTGTAATGGCATTTTGGAATATGAGCATCTATGTGACCCGGGACAATGGCATGAAAAGTGGAGATATTTTCAGTCTTCTGCATTAGACACCCAAAAGAGAGTAGAGTTTGACGAAGGTGTATCGAAACTAAGGTTTGTTCTTAAATTTATTGCAGGAGTCGTAGACAAAGAAGATTGGTTCCTAAGGATACATAAGATATCTATATGCTTGGCACCTAAAAGTTAAAGGGATTGTATTTAAAAAATGGGGTCAGGCTGGAATTCAAGAATCAGAAAATGTCAACCTCAAACCTGCTTGCCGCAGGCAAGAATTAACATAAGCAAAAATGAGCCCTGACATCAATTTCCTTTCTTTTGGGATAATACAAATAAATTATAGTAGCGCCGAGGCTTGTCCTCGGCAAATAATTAGGCGGGGGATAAACCCCCGCGCTACGTCAATGCATTTAGGAGACGCTAAACCATAACAATTTAATGTCAGGTTTGATTTTCAGGTAAAGATGTTTAAGCCTAAATTTACCATAACTAATAAGATAAATGACCATTATAAAGTACAGGTTAAAATAAAATTGCACGCAAATTGCACGCAAGAGGGGATGGCTCTCTTTTAAGTTGAAAATTTGATGTCGGGTTTGATTTTTAAGATAGAAGTATATTGGACTTGACAAATTATAAATTTTATATTAAGATAAAAAAGTAGTCGCAGGAGGTGAGAAATGAGAGAAGTTATGTTATATCCAGGTGAAGATGGTTATTGGGTAGCTGAATGCCCAAGCTTACGCGGATGTGTCAGTCAGGGTAAGACAGAGGAGGAAGCACTCAAGAATATTAAAGAGGCTATAAATTGCTATATCCATGCTCTTGAAGAAGATAATTTACCAATTCCTGAAGAAAAATTTGAGACCAAAGTGGTAGCAGTATGAGTAAGCTTCCTGTCTTATCAGGTAAGGAGTGTATCAAGGCTCTAAAAAGGGCTGGTTTTTATTTTAAGAGACAGGAAGGTAGCCATGTAACCCTTCGCTGTGATACTCCTTTTGCTCAAGTAGTTGTCCCTTTACATAAAGAATTGGACCGTGGAACATTGCGTTCTATTATCCGCCACTCTGGTTTAACAGTAGATGAGTTTGTAAAGTTATTGTAAGTAAAAGATGAGAAGGTGAATAAGAAACAAGTTATACAGGTCAGGGTAGTACCAAATGCAAGGAAAAATGAGGTTAAGGAAGAAGATGGTATCCGCCTTAGGCGGATTAAAGTTTGGCTCACTGCACCACCTGTTGAGGGGAAGGCAAATAAGTTGCTTATAAAGGTTTTAGCCAAGCATTTTGATATAAAAAAATCAAATATTAAAATTATAAAAGGTGAGAAATCAAGAGATAAAGTTGTTCAAATTGTAAAATGAAAATATCTATGTAAAGATGTTAAGAGATTCTGAACCAAGTTCAGAATGACACTTTAGGGGGGTCAGATTGGGTAAATTTGATAATATAAAGTATGAACCAATGGAATATAAAATAAAATGGTTTTTGCCATTATCATTTACCCGTAAATACGAGATGTTTGCAAGTTTTATGCAGTTTTATAGAGATATCCAAAAGGGGAAGAAAAGAGATGTCAATCTTAGAAGAACACAGAGAGGTATACAAGGCACTAAACAGAAATAGGGTAAAATACCTTGTAATAGGCGGAATTGCAGTTATGGCACATGGAATTCCGAGATTTACTCTGGATTTGGATATACTAATAGAACCGACCTTGGAAAATTGTCGTAAAACTCTAAAAGCGTTGAAGGAAGCTGGACTTAAGAGGGCTGGTAAATTAGCACCTGAAGTTATTTTAGAAGCAACTATGTATTCAATTGTAGACTACATAAATGTAGATATTCAAGCAGGAGCAAGGATGACTGATTTTAATGATATGTGGGAACGCAGAGCTATAAAATATCTGAGAAATGTAAAAATTAATGTCATCTCAATTGAGGATTTAATTGAGACCAAGAAATATTTAGACAGACCAAAAGACCTTGAAGATATAGAAATGTTAAAAAAGATATTGCGGGGGGAAATATGAAAGTTCTTGTTGTAGGGGGTGGCGGTAGAGAACACACACTTATTTGGAAAATAGCAAAGTCACCTCTTGTTGATAAAATTTATGCGGCTCCCGGGAATGGAGGAATAGCTGAGATTGCTGAATGCTTACCAATTTCAGCTGAAGATATTGGCGGGCTCATTAAATTTGCAAAAAATGTAGACCTTGTGGTAGTGGGTCCCGAAGTTCCACTTGCTGATGGAATTATAAACGAACTCCCAAAAGGAAAAGCATTTGGTCCTACAAAAGAAGGTGCAACAATAGAATCTGATAAATCATTTGCCAAAGAATTAATGAAAAAGGTTGGTATCCCGAGTGCTGAGTTTAAGGTATTTAAATCTTATGAATCTGCGAGTGCTTATATTGAGAATGCCAAAGAGGCTATTGTCATAAAGGTCTCAGGATTAGCGGCTGGCAAGGGAGTATTTATTATTAAAGATAAAGAAGAGGCTAAATCTGTATTAAATGAGATAATGATTGAGCGAGCATTTGGTGAATCAGGAAATAAAATAGTTATAGAAGAATACCTTGAAGGAGAAGAGGTTTCTGTAATTGCCTTTACAGATGGAAAAGATTTTATTCCACTACTCCCATGTCAGGACCACAAGAAGCTACTTGATGGCGAAAAAGGTCCGAACACGGGTGGGATGGGTGCATACGCACCGGCAATTTTAACTAAATTGGAAATTGAAAATGTAATTGAACAAATCTTTGAGCCCTGTGTATGGGGGCTTAAAAAGGAAGGGATAACTTATAAAGGCATATTGTATGCAGGACTTATTAGGACTCGTGAAGGCATAAAAGTTCTTGAATTTAACTGTAGATTTGGCGACCCTGAAACTCAACCAGTCTTACCATTACTTGAAACTGATATAATGGAACCAATACTTGCAACCATAGAAGAAAATTTAAAATCTATCTCATTGAAATGGAAATCTGATTACGCAACTTGTGTAATTTTATCATCTCGGGGATATCCTGTTAAGTATGAGAAAGGCAAAGAAATTATGGGACTTAATGAAATAAGCAATGCTTTGGTTTTCCATGCAGGGACCAAAAAAGAAGGGGATAAAATTCTCACTAATGGTGGCAGGGTTCTTGGAGTAACTGGGATTGGGCGTTCTTTAGAGGAATCAATAGAAACAACTTATAAAGAAATAAAGCATATCCGATTTGATGGTATGTATCACAGAAAAGACATAGGCAAGAAGGGACTTAAGAAAAATTATAAATTTACTTGATTTTTGTAAATGATTAAGATAAGGTAATAGGTAAGTATTTTTAAAAAGTGTGTAACCACAGATGAACGCAAATAGACACAGAATGTTAATGCAAAAATCAATCCGCCTTAGGCGGATCAAAAATCAAAATGACAAATCTGCAACCACAAGATTTCACGAGATTAGCACCAGATTTTATATTCTCCTCTCGTGAGAATCTTGTGCCAATCTGTGGTTTCTTTAAACAATTTTGCTTTTTGATATGTAATTTTGATATTTAATTTTTAATATTTGATATTCTAAGGGGGGGGTTATGGCGACATTTATTTTAATGACAAAGCTTTCTACTGAAGTATCAAAGCGAATGAAGGAAAGAGCAATAATTGGTGAGAAGTGGCGAAAAGTTGTTAAAGAAAAGTGTCCAGAGGTAAAATTTATCTCCCATTATGCACTTTTGGGTCCCTATGACTTTCTTGATATCTATGAAGCACCAGATGAGGAAGTAGCATCTAAAGTTTCAATGATAAGTTTATCATTGGGTGCTGTGAAGGCGGAGAGCTGGACTGCCATTCCTTACAAACGCTTTGTTGAACTCACAAAAGAAATATAAAAGAAGTGGGAAGTGAGAAGTCCCGATATGAAATCGGGATCCTCATTTTTGTATTCAAATCAGAGATTTGAACAAGAATGGGATAGTTAGTAGTCAGGGTATGAAAGTTAAGGCAATAAGTGATGAGAGGGTAAAAGCTATAAAATCTCTTGCGAGATTGATATGGCGAAATTATTCTCCTTATGAACTACAGCAAAAGTTAAAATTTGAGTGGAATAAAACAAGCAAAAAAACTAAATTTATTCCTCTTTATACACTTAAAAAGAATGAAGTTCTTTCTTGTGCAATATTTGGTTCAGGCAGTTTTCTAACAGGGAGAAAAGAATTAGAGTATGCAAGAGAAATTAAAAATGATTTAGGCTGGTCACCTATTGAATATAAACTTGTAGTTACCAATAAAACTGCATCTAATGCAAGAACTATATTTAGAGAATTTAAAGATTTTGGTTTAAATTATGTTGAGTTAGATTTTAAAAGCTGGTATAGGAAAAAATATAACAAACGTTCAAAATCGCCAATTAAGGAAACAAGATTTTTTTATCCACCAGGTTCTCCGTCGGCTGACGGATTACCGCAGGAAAAAGAAATTGAGAAAAATTTTAATATAAGGAAAGAATTTGATAGGTCTTTAAACAAAGCTATAATGAAATATGGTAGTTTTCCGAGTTCCATATCTCTCAGAGGATATAATTTTCCTGTATTTAAAACACTTATTCCGTCTATGTATAAAGTTATTGTAGATGATACTCATCCAGCAGATATGAGTTATTTAGATAAAAAAACAAAACTACAACTTTATGCTGGCTGGCAATCGCACGCAACTCAAAAGATGAAAGATGATAATCATTCTTTGTATAGAAGCAGTTTGATTGCAGTTGATTTACTTGATTCATTTACTGATTCACAAAAAGTAGATACTGGGATTTTATATTCTTTATCACCTGGAATATCTCCTCCCAAAAAATGGTCTTCACTTGCGATACAAATCAATATGAAGCAAACAGAGGATTATTTTTTCAATGTTTTAAAAGCAACCGGCCTTTTTCCTTATTTATGGGGCATTTCAGAAAGTCTTGAAGAAGTTGAATATCGAACACTTGGAAGAGCAACAAAAATTAAGCAAAGACTCTTAATTGTTGGCAATCAGATAAAGTCAGGAAAAGATGCCTGGGGGCAAAGCCTTGATGACCTTAAATATATTAAATCCATACTATGATATGGCTCTTAAGCCTTTTGATTAATATACTATGGAAGCATAAACAAATTTTTAACACGAACTTATCACGAACATTTACGAACACTACACGAACTTTCTCTTATTACCTCTGTGTTCTCTGTGGTTAAAATGTTTTTTTTCTTGACCACCGCACAAAATACATTTGTGCGGGGTCAGAAATTCTAATCATTAGACCTCAATAAAATTGAGGTCATCAGAAAGATTTTCTTGACTTTTTAAATAGTTTAACTATGCTTTTAAAATAGAGTAAAATGCAATTTATGGTTACTTTATTAATTTCTGGATTTATTTTATTAGCAGGTTGTAGTTCTAATAATATTAGAGAACCTGCTGTTGCCGGGACCTGGTATCCAGCTGATAAGGTAGAATTGCAGAATATGATTCAAGGATTTTTCAGCAATGTAAAGGAACCTAAAATTGAAGGCAAGATTTATGGAATCATAGCCCCTCATGCAGGTTATGTTTATTCAGGACAAACAGCAGCTTATGCATTTAAGCAACTCACAGGACATCATTATAAGGACATCATTTTACTGGGACCTACCCATCGTGCCTTCTTTAAAGGAGCCTCAATTTATTCAAAAGGTCACTATCACACTCCATTAGGAGATATACCAATTAACGAGAAGTTAGCAAAAAAAATAATAAATGAGAATAAAAATTTTTCCTTTATAGAAAAAGCTCATCTCAAGGAGCATTCACTTGAAGCAGAACTGCCATTTTTACAGCAGGTGCTTAAAGACTTTAAAATAGTCCCTATTGTTGTTGGGCAGGTGACGCCTGATATTTGTAATCAACTTGCATCTGCTATCATAAAGCATATTAAGGGTCGAGAAGATGTATTAATTGTTGCATCATCAGATATGTCCCATTACCCAAATTATGAAAATGCTTGTGAAGTTGATAGACGCACACTAACTTCAATTGAATCTCTTGACCCAAAAGAAGTCATTCGTGTAAGCAACCAACAACTCTCTCAAGGTATTCCAAATTTAAATTGCACATTATGTGGCAAATTCCCTGTAATCATAGCTATGGAAATTGTTAAAGCCTTAGGAGCAAATAAGGTAAAGACCTTACATTATGCAAACTCTGGAGATATATCTATAGGCGATAAAGACAGGGTTGTTGGGTATGGGGCTGTTGCCTTTTGTAAGGAGGGAAAAATGGAAAAGACTGAATTTGAACCTCTTGGAGAATCTGTTCAAAAGGAGCTTTTAAAAATTGCCAGACTATCTATTGAAAGTTATGCCAAATCCCGCAAAGTCCCTGAATTTAAGCCGAAAGGGACTGTGCTTAATGAAAAAAGAGGAGTCTTTGTTACTTTGACTAAAAATGGGCAACTTCGTGGTTGTATAGGACATCATAAAGCTGATACTCCACTTTATAAATTAGTTCCTAAAATGGCATTTGCATCTGCATTTCAGGATTCCAGGTTCTTACCTGTTTCTCTTAATGAACTTAAAAATATCAAGATAAAGCTTTCAGTTTATTTATGTGAAGTTCATGAAATAGATATAAGCGAGTTTAAGGTTGGAGTTCATGGCATTATTATGATAAAAGATGGCAGAGGCGCAACATATCTTCCAGAAGTCCCTCTTGAAGTCGGCTGGTCAAAAGAAGAAACACTTGCTCATCTTTGTCAAAAAGCAGGCTTGCCACAGGATGCCTGGAAAGAAGGAGCAAAGTTTTATGTCTATAGAACACAAGTATTTAGCGAATAGACATCCTATAAAGATTAGGATGTCTGATTACTCAGATTACAAAAACTGATTACACAGATTATGAAACATAGAGACCCTCTTGCAGAACGAATAATAGCTTGTTGCTATAGAGACAGAAGAGTGAGGGCAGGGACAAGCCCTGCCCCTACAAAGGTAGGGGCAACCCTTGCGGTTGCCCAAACAGAAAATAAAATTAACAGGGATTGAAAGAGAAGTTAAGAGATGAGAAAACTCTTTCAATCTCTTAAAATCCCTGTTTAAAAAGCATTTTCTGTAATATACGAAGGGCAAGAGGTTAGCAAGTATATACCAGATTTGTTAATCTGTGTAATCAGGTATAATGGATATTATACCAGGAGGAGGAGATGAAAGTTAGGGAACCAGCGGTTGCTGGGCAATTTTATCCCGGAGACCCGAAATCTATTACTAATATGATAAAAGGATTTCTCAAGAATGTTCCAGAAACCAAGATTGAAGGCAAGATACGCGGAATCATTGTTCCTCACGCAGGATATGAATACTCAGGACAGACAGCCGCTTATGCTTTTAAACAAATTGCCGACAAAGAGTATGATACAATTATAATTATTGGTCCTTCTCATCAAGTCCCATTTAAAGGTATAGCTATTTATCCTGAAGGCTTTTTCAAGACACCGCTTGGAAATGTGGAGATAAATAGTTCTCTTGCAAAAGAGATTATTTCACAAAATAAATATATCAATGATATGATAGAACCTCATATCCCAGAACACTCATTAGAAGTTGAAATACCATTTCTTCAAACCGTGCTTAAGAATTTCAAAATCGTCCCTATCTGTATGATGGACCAGTCTTTTGAAATGTGTGAAATTCTTGCTGATGCTATATTTAAATCAATAAAAGATAAAAATATACTTATACTTGCTTCATCTGATTTTTATCACGGCTCTGATTATAATGAATGTGACCGCAGTTTAAAAGAGTCAATTTCTTTAATATCTAATTATGACATAAAGGGTTTTCATAGAGCTTTTAATGAACATCAGTCCGCTTGTGGTGGTGGTTGTATTACAACTTGTATGCTTGCGGCACAGAAATTCGGAACTAAGAAAGCTACCCTTGCACATTCCACAAATTCTGGAGATGTTACAGGAATGAAAAGCGGCTATATAGTTGGATATGCAAGCTTCATCCTTACAAATCCAGGCAGAGTTTCCCTTTCAAAAGAGGATAGGAATGACCTTCTTGAGATTGCCAGAAATTCAATAACAAACTCTGTAATAGGAAAACCACAAAAAACAAAGCCCCCAGAATCTCAAATACTAATGGAAAAAAGAGGCTGTTTTGTAACCATTAAGAAAAAAAATGAGCTTCGTGGATGTATTGGTTATATTTTACCTGTAAAACCACTTTATCAAGCAGTTTCTGAGATGGCTGTTGAAGCTGCTTTACATGACCCAAGATTTCCACCAGTAGAAGTAGAAGAGATTCCTGAACTTAAACTTGAAATATCAATCCTTTCGCCCCTTCAGCTTGTAAAATCTATAGATGAAATTGAGATAGGGAGTGATGGGCTTTATATAAAAAAGGGCGAATCTTCTGGCCTATTATTACCTCAAGTAGCCACAGAACAGGGATGGGGAAGGGAAGAATTTCTTGAACAAACTTGCTGGAAAGCTGGGCTTCAATCTGATGCATGGAAAGATGCTAAAGTTTACAAATTTCAAGCAGAAATCTTTGGAGACGAAGAATAAATAAATGTAACCGCAGATAAACGCAGATAGACACAGATTAAATAGAACTCTAATAATTTATCACGAAAACACGAAGGAAGGATATAAAGAACCACAGAGAAAAAACCAAAGATTGAAAGATACTTTTTATTTTCTTTGTGCCCTTTGTGGTGAAAATTTTTCGTGATTTCGCCCTTTCGTGGCTTCGTGATAATTTTTTATTTTTGTTATGAGGGTTGAGAACAGGAAAGCAAGGTATGAATATAATATCCTTGAGCAATATGAGGCAGGAATTGTGCTTAAAGGCCAGGAAGTTAAATCTATACGGGAAGGAGAAGTATCACTTTCTGATAGCTTTTGTAGAATTCTTGAAAACGAAATTTTCCTTGAAAATATGCATATCTCGGCTTACGAAAAGGCAAGAGAGAAACTTAACCCAAAACGCAGAAGAAAATTATTGCTTAATCGGAGTGAAATACACCGCTTAACTGGTAAAGTTACTGAAAGGGGATTTACCCTTATTCCTCTTTCTCTATATTTTAATAAAAGGGGTAAAGTAAAGCTTCAAATTGCCCTTTGTTCTGGAAAAAGGAAATACGAAAAACGCGAAGTCATAAAAAAGAGAGACCTTGAACGCGAAATGCGGTCTCAAGCCACAGAATAACACAGAATTTATAACCACGAATTTCACGAATAACCGCACATGGACACAGAGAAAAACAGCCACAGAACTTCACAGAAAGGGACTTGGAATGAGTTGTGGGTTGTGAGTCGGGTTATGTGAATGAGTTGTGAGATTTTCCCCCATCCTATCAACTCACAACTCGACACACTACTCATAACTCACCCTTATCCATCTCTTTTTAGGAAGTTCTGTGTAATCTGTGGCTACGGCTTTGCTATTCCCACCATCTGGGAATATAGGTAGGGTCAATGGAAACTGGCTCGGAAGGCAATTCTCCAAGCTCAACAACTGATTTCTGATTCTTTTTTACAATTACCGTTTTCTTCTTATTTATATCTAAAAACTCTACTACACCATCAAGCACCGTTAATGTGGTAGTCCCATCTTTTTTTACCTTTGTTATAAATTGAGTACCCCGAACAGACCATGCTGCTACAGGTGAACGAGCCCTGTAATCAACCCCTTGCTTAACTCTATTGAATAATTCGCCCATAGCCTGTTCAATTGAAGCTTCTGTTTCAAACACGCATTCTGAATTTGTATTAACAAAAACCTCGCCTACACTTGGAACAACAATATCCCTTTGGGTATATTTGTCAGTTTTTATTGGTTCATTTACTTTAACAGTCTTCCCAAGAGTATCCTTTTTTGTTCCAATCCTGTAAAGTTCACCAGTAATATTAATCTTAGATTCATGACCAGGCCCTTCTGATGCGTCTTTTTTCCAATTTATTTTAATTACTTTAGAATCCTCACACTTAACTGATGTTGCATCCACGGATAGTAGACCGTGAAGAAAAGGGTATTCTACGTTTACTATATCTGGAAAGTCAAAGTCAATATCTAATCCTCCGTCTTCGTCCCAGCGTCCTTCGCATTTTGCTGTTATTTTGGGACATTCATGTCTCCATTCTTTCGTTTTACACTCCTCAACGGGAACGATGCAACTAATGCCATGTGCGGTTCCTTCAATAGTATACCAGCCATCATAAAAAGTATGTTCGTTTCCTTGTTTATAATCATATATACTTATTATTTCTATTCGTACAAAGTCTTCTCCTTTATTACCTCCACCCATCTCTGTGGGAGCACTGTACTCTGAGCTTCGCTTTTCTATCCATCCTGATAACTTCTTACTTTTTGCTTTTCGTTGTTGAAGCATTTCTTCCAAATAACTTTCATAATTCTCAACTTGTGCAAAGGCTGAAGAAAAGCCCAAAATTAAGATTGCCAAAATAAGAAAAGTTTTTATTAAATGTTTATTCATAACTCCATTATCATTGTTCCTGTTATTGCACCACCATAGGAAAATCCACTTTCACTTGTATTTTTGATGTCTGGGATGATGTATTTTATTTCTAAACTTAATCCAAAAGCCTGAGGTGGATTCCAGTTCAGACCAAGAAGCAATTGGCAGCCAATGGTGGATTCTGGCGCATCATTAACCTTTTTATAGTAATATCCAATTCCTCCACCAATATATGGATTAAAAACCTTCCTTCCTAATGGATGATATACTGTATTAACAGTTATGGGCATAAAGGTAGTATTATCATAATTACTCCATTCTACTGCTCCTTCTATATTTAGATATTTACCAATACTATAACTTACATACCCACCGACCATAGGAGTAGGTCCAGGAGCGCCAGGAGGGTCATATATAGAAGCCTTTACCCCAATAGTAAGTTTACCAGCCAAGCTCTGGCTTGCAAATTCCAAAGCAAACAATATTATAAAATATTTACAAATTTTCATTTTAACCTAATTTATTGCAAAATCACCGATTTTGCACTCCAAAATAAAGCACGATTTTAAATCATGCTTGCACAAATTGAATTTGCACCTACAATATTTAAAAGACTTCTCGTTTTTGTGATAATATTGCTTTTTGTTTAATCTGTTGCACGGGGTGCCCGAAATTGTAGACACCCCGTGTGGTTATTTACTTCCCTTCTTTTTGTAACTCCTCTATTTGCTTTCCGACCCTTTCCATCAGTTTTACATAATACTCAGGATTTTCTCCCAGTTTCTCCGTATAAGCACTGAATTCATCTCCTGTAACCCCGAATTTTTTATATACATTTTCCATTTCTTTACCCATTTCTTCACCAAGCCGAATCGTACCAGCTGTAGTTTTAACTTTCTCAGCCTTAGCAGCATATTTACCTGTTATATAGGTAGTGTATGCAAACATCTCCACCCATATATCATCTGTCATCTTGCCAGTTGTCACCTCTTTTTCTGTAGCTTCTTTGACCTCTGCCTTTTCCTCAACTTTTGGAGCTTCTTTAGCTTTCTCGGATTTTTTCTTACAACTCATTCCGAGAGCCAAGCTAAGGACCACAAAAACTATCCAAAACTTACGCATCTTACCCCCCCTTTCTTAAAAATTCCAAATCACAAGCACTAAATCCTAAACAAATCCCAATTTCCAAATCTAAAATCCTGTTAGGCGACATTTTGCCTGGAAGGTTGAAATGAAAAATTAAAAGACCTTCCACTCGTTTAACTTAACAGACTCTATTATTAGCCAATTAGCCTTTTTCACCATACTATTTTCACCTTCAAATGGAAATGGCTCACCAGCGACAACATTCTCGGCTTTACCATATTCACCACAGTCAAGAGGTACATTAAAGGTCTGTACCTTCCTACCAGCGGCATCTAAAAGATTGAACCTTGGGTCACTTGCCATATCTTTAAAAGCCTTGCCACCAACCTTAGCAGGATGATATACAGCTTTGCCGGTTATCTTAATAGTGCCGTATTCTTCTGAAGCCCCCTCTGCTATTTTCTCCATCTTGACTTCCAGCACTTCAACTGTAGCTTCCGCAACTGCTTTCTTGACTACTTTTTTTGCTCCTGGCACTTCTACCTTTGGTATACCAGCACAGCCGGAGAGCATCAAAACGAATAGCCCAAGAAGGGCTACCACTCCGCTACTTCTTAATACTTTTACCATAACACCTCCTTTACTTTTTGGAGTGCATTAACTATGTTAATGCATGCAACAACACCGTTGTTGCACTCCATAGCACGATTTAAAATCGTGCCTACATTCTCCCGGGCAAAATGTCGTCTATATTTTATTATAAATATTAAAATAGTTTTGTCAAGTTTTTTAAAAAAAATCTAACAGTATCCTGAATGTAAAGAAATTTTTTATGTCTTCTTATCAGAACCCTCTTTTTAAAATTCCATTTACCTGTCTTTTCAATTGTGGAATATCCTCTTCCACTGTTTTCCATATCTTCTTCAATTCAATCTCAGGGTAATCATGTATCACAAAATCTCTCATTCCAGCCATATCTTTCCATAGTAATTTTGGATGCTTATCCTTAAGCTCTTGCGAGACTCTCTTTGAAGCTTCACCAATTATCTCTAACTCTCTTTCAACTGCTCTTTGAGTCTTTTCGTCTTGAACGAAATTCTCATAGCTCATGCCTTTTGTAAACTCCCCAATCTCCTCTGCGGAATTGAGAATATCCATTAAGTATGCTTTATTTCCTCTCTTCATAGATGACTTTCAGGTCTTTTTCAATCTCCTCTCGGAAGATTTTTCCTGCCTCTCCCCTTGGATGGGAAAGACCATCTTTTGTCACAACATCTATCTTTTCCCCAAGATATTCCTCTATCTCTCTCATGAGCCTCACAAATTTGAATCCAGAAATTTCTTCTTTTAAACCAATTAGCAAATCCAAGTCGCTATCCTTCTTGTTGTCATTTCGTGCCCTTGAGCCAAAGAGAGCACAATAAGTTATGCCGTTCATCCTACAAAAATTTCTGAGCTTATTAATAAGAGCCTTATTCATAAGTTTACATATGTAAATCCCATTTTTAATTGTTATATACCTAAAAGATAGCCTTGTCAAGTTTTTTAAAAAAATCCCAAATAAAAACCTTTCTCTGTTTTTCTGTGGAGTTCCCCCGCACATAAGTTATGTGCGGGGCAGATGTGGCTATTTTGTGACTTGGGAGGATTCACTTGGTGAATAGCCAATTTTTGGGGTCTTAAAAAACAGGAACGCAGTTAAATATCTTGGGTTTAAGTTCTCTTTAATAAAAATTTCACCCTCCCCCTCTTCCCTTTTACCTATAGGCTCCTTAGCATTACCCCAGCATTTAATTAAACCTACAGTATCTTTGTAAAAAGCTTTTTTAGGCATATACCAGTAAATTGCCATTATATAAGCAAAATCAGAAGGAGCGCCACAAGAATAACAATGAGTGTCCCAGATGACAGTGAGTCTTCCTGTTTTTTTATTATAATGAGTTTCTTTTATAATAGCAGGTTCTAAATTTCCTTCAGTCAAAACAATAGAGCTTAGACTTGGCTTATTTTTATAAGAATAAATTTTTTCTTTATCTGGCATAGAGTCATAAAATGAAGGGATATTATATTTAGCAAATAAGTTAATTCCTGTTATACCTTTGCGTCGAGCTGATGGTTCCCAAACAGGATAAATCAGGGAACTTAAGTTTTGATAAGCTATACGATTTATCATACCAAATATCATTCGTCGCTGGTTCATTGAACTTATTGAAATTTCTTTCTTATCAATTTCACCCCTTAATGCAGATTTAATAAGTTCAGGGTTACCTGTATCTTTTGGTTTACGATAGACTCTTAAAATTTGTCTACCTCTATAAACACTTCCTATAGCATATCCTAATTTACCTATTATTGTTCCCCATGGGGAGTTGTAATATTTAGCCATTTTATCCTCCTTGAAAAATAGCCACAGATTACACGGATTTTTTCTTAATTATAAAATAACAGGGATTAGAAGAGAATCCAAGAGATAAAAATAGGAAGCGGGCTTGAAGAATCCAGATAAATTGGAACAAATCTCTTTTAATCTCTTGAAATCCCTGTTAATATTCATGAATTTGTGATATTCAATGAATCAAGACTCTTTCATCTTTAACTACAAAATTACACAGATTTTTGATAGATTTCCCTAATTTATATACTCTGTTTTGAATCTGTGAAATCAGTGGCTTTATTTAAAATATGTTGCCATTTTATCCTCCTTGAAACTGAATTAGAATATTTATCTCCCACCTTAAAATAAACATATACAAGGGGAGGAGATTTCACTCTACCTATCAGCTTAATTTTTATTTTACGAGGGTTGGGATAATGAGTTGGTTTAAAATGATATAATTTATACTTTCTCGTCAACACAGCTATACCTATTTCTTGATTATTTAAGTTACTAATTTTGAGTTCTAATATTCCATTTTCCACTTTTGCATATATAAGATTTGGGGGTTCAATTTCACCCAGAGAGATAAGCATATTTTCAAAATTCATATTATTCCCAACTTTCTTTAAGTTAGTGCCCATAAATAGCGTATGTCCAGTATAGGAAGCTCTTTTATTCCATATGGGCCATATAATGTCTTTTTTATGATGTTTTACCATATGTGTAAGTCTTTTAAATAACTTGCGTTGTTTTAATTGCTTTTTAGTTTTACGGTCATTAGGATTTATCCAGTTTGCTATTATTAAATTACCCCATCTTGTTCTTCTAAATATAACTCCCCTTGCATCGTCTCTCATTTTAAAACCAAACATCTCTAATGCCTCCTTTTTATTAAGACTAAGCTTGCCCCTTATCTCACCAAATGGATTCGTCATATCAAGTTTCATTATATATATTATATTACATTTTTTTGTTTTGTCAAGTAAAAAAATTAAAAAAATTAAAAAAAATTCCATATCAAAGATTTTAACCACAGAGAGCACGGAGAAATAACAAGTTAATTAGTTAATTAGTTAATTGGTTAATTAGGAAGGCGAGATTAGACATCAAAAATCAAAGAGACGAAACCACAGATTACACAGATTTAAATCGGACGCTGATTTACGCAGATTATAGAAAGATATAGTGCAGGGCTTCAGTCCTCGCAGAGCGAACCCTAAAGCCCCGTTTTCATCGAGACAGGGGTTCGGCTACAAGGAGAAAATCTGAAGAGCTATTTACAAGAAATATCTGTGTAAATCTGTGTACTATGTTAAAGTTTTTTGTTGATTTTTGTAAAATGTGTAGTATTATAAATCAAATAATCTGAGTGCAACAACGATGTTGTTGCATGCAAAATCACCGATTTTGCACTCCAAAGTGAAATGAAGAATTATAAAATCTATAAACATTCGCCACCTCATTATTTTGATAGCAATCAAGTTTATATGATAACGGCGGCGACTTATCAAAAAATACCATACTTTAAAAGTAACCCCAATAAATCTTATCTATTAGATTTGCTCTACAATAAATTCACACAAGCTGACTGGAAGATTGATGCATGGGTTATATTAGATAACCATTATCATTTACTTGCACAGGCTCCCCACAATGCATCTTCATTATCTGCTATAATTAAAGAAATACACAAATTTACAGCAATCCAGTTCAATAAGGAAGATAATGTGGCAGGTAGAAAAGTATGGTGGAATTATTGGGATGCTTGTATTACTTTTGAAAGTTCATACTTTGCAAGATTAAATTATATACATTACAATCCTGTCAAACATGGGTATGTAGCTACTCCCCAGGATTGGAATTTCAGCAGTTATTTAAAGTTTTGCAAAATAGACCCTGGGGGAGCAAATAGAATAGAAAAAGAATATCCATTTAATAAAGTGAAGGTGAAAGATGATTTTTAAAATATGGAGTGCAACAACGATGTTGTTGCATGCAAAATCACCGATTTTGCACTCCAAATAAAAATTTTAGAAAACAATAATGTTAAGTGTGTTAATAATAGCTTTTTTAGTTTCTGCTCCGAAGTTGAAGATTGAATATAATGGTAAATCCTATAAAATTAATTGTCAAATCATTGATAAGTTCACTTATTTAAGTTTAAAAGACCTTCAACCTGTATTTGATTTTACAGTCTCGGAAAATACAAAGACTAAAAGATTTGTCCTTAAATTTAAAGAAAAGGATATAATTTTAATTCCTGATAATCCCTGGATAAAGTTAGGGGATAAAATTTTAAATCTTCCTCTTTCTTCAGAACTCAGGGGGACAGAACTCTATGTTCCTCTTCCTATGTTAAATAAGATATTGGAATACTTTTTAAAAAAGAATATAAAGATAAAAGGGAAAAAGCTTATTGTTTATGAAACTGGGATACGGATAAAGAAAATTGTAATTGACCCAGGACATGGCGGCAAAGACCCTGGAGCTATTGGCCACAATGGCACTTATGAAAAAGACATTGTTCTTAAGATTGCCAAACTCGTCACTAAACTTATTGAATCAGAGCTTGGAGTTAAATGTATTCTCACGAGGGACAAAGACATTTTCATTCCTTTAAACGAGCGAACCAAGCTTGCAAATGATGAAGAAGCAGACCTTTTTTTATCCATCCATTGCAATGCCGCAAGGTCCAGAAGGCATCACGGGACTGAGATGTATTTTCTCTCACCTGCCAAGACTACCTGGGCAAGGGCTGTTGAGGCACGCGAAAATGCATCTTTAAAGTATGAAACTCCGGATTGGGAAGATAAAGTTAAAGGCATTTTATGGGATATGGCACAAACAGAGTTCCTTAAGGAATCAAATACTTTATCAGGCAAGTTATTAAAATCAATTTTAGAATCTGCGAATACTAAGGATAGAGGAGTCAGACAGGCAAATTTTTTTGTCCTCCGTGGTGCTTATATGCCAGCTTGTTTATTAGAACTTGAATTTTTATCAAATCTGAAAGGTGAAAAGAGATTAAAGACTAAGGAGTTTCAAAAGCAACTTGCACAAGGAATATTAAAAGGAGTCAAAGAATTTAAAGAATGGTATGAAGAACGGATGAACAAATAAAAGGGTTATTAAGTTATTAAGTTATTGGGTTATTTACTCAATTACATAATTACTTACCCGCCTGCGGGGTGCCGGGCAGGATTACTGTCTAGAGATGCTAAAACGAGAGATGCTGAAACAAGTTCAGCATGACAGTCGGTTTAGCATGACGGTCGGTTTAGCATGACATTTGTTTCAGCATGAGACTCAAGGAGGTAATAGCATTTTTTAGGACATTCACAGACTCTTTATTAGCAAGGCTCTACAAATGCTAAACGGCCTCTTTAGAGAAGGGGGGTGAAAAATGAAGTTAAGTGTGTGGTTATTACCATCTATTTTACTTTGTATATGGATAGTAGTAATTTTTATTGTTACTTCAATTGTTATTAAAGTATTAAAAAGATTAGCTAAAAAGACACGAAACAAACTTGATGATATAGTAGCGGACTCTATTCATACTCCACTTGTTTTAATTCTATTAGCTGCTGGAATTAAGTTCTGGATGGGTGCTGTGCCTTTACCAGCAAAAGCAAGCGAATATACACAGATTATAGTAATTGTTTTCTTTATTTTTGGGATAATCCTTTTTCTTGATAAATTACTCTTAAACTGGATTAATATGTATTCTAAGCGTGTAGAATTTGTAAAGACATCTGGAAATGTTTTAAAGACACTCTTTCGCATAATTCTATTAGCAATTGCCGGTTTGATTATACTTGATTCATTAGGTATATCTATTACACCTTTAGTGGCAAGCTTAGGGGTAGGTGGATTAGCAGTTGCTTTGGCTTTACAAGATACTTTATCAAACTTTTTTTCAGGAATTCATATCTTAATTGATAAGCCTGTTAAGGTTGGTGATTATATAAAACTTGAATCCGGTGAGGAAGGTTATGTGACACAAATTGGGTGGCGAAGCACAAGGGTGAGAATGCTATCAAACAATGAGCTTATCCTCCCAAATTCAAAGTTCGCTAACACTCTGATAACTAATTTTTGCTCTCCAAAACCGGAGCTTTCTATATACATAGATGTAGGTGTGAGCTATGATTCGGACCTTGAGTATGTAGAAAAGGTGACCATTGATGTAGGCAAGAATGTGCTAACTGAAATGACAGGTGGCATCACAGAATTTGAGCCACTTATAAGGTATAAAACTTTTGGTGACTTTAGCGTCAATTTTACTGTTATTTTACGAGTAAAAGAATATGTGGACAAATATCTTGTGACTCATGAATTTATAAAGCGCCTTCATAAAAGATATAAGAAAGAGGGCATTGTAATTCCATTTCCAATAACAACTGTGGAACTGAAAAAAGATTAAAAATCAAAATGCAAAAATTAAAATGACAAATAAAAAATTAAAAAGTTTAACACAAATTACACGAATAAAACCTTAAACTACCTTTTTTATTCGTGGATATTCGTCTAATTTGTAATATTCGTGTTTATGATTTCTGCTTTTTGATATGTAATTTTGATATTTGATATTTAATTTTTGAATTTATTTATCGGGGAGGGGTTTGGTTTCTCTTTCCGGGAGCTTACTGACAGAAGTTAATTTATCTCCAAAATGTAGTAATTTTCGCACTACTTTCTCCTTTTAATTCAAGAAATTCTTGAACAGGACATTCTGCCTTACCAAGATTAGTTTCTTCCCTAATCCTCTAAATCCGCAATGTATTTGAATGATATGAATTCAAAAAAGGATGCTTTCATCCCAACTGAGTTCCATTTCTTCATTTTATCTGGGTTCTTTTTCCTTTCAATTGTAAGCAGAATAAGCATAACAATTGCCACAGGAAGCCATATCTGACGCCACGACTCGTAGCTTTCAGGCATAACCAAAATTAGCACAAAAAAGACCCAAGATGTTATTGAACCGATTGTCATGAATATGGCCATGTAAATCATTTTAGTTCTTCGCCAAAGCACCATTGCTTCCCTTAATGACATTACTCCACATAAACCATAAAAAATTACGCGTCCCCACGGTTTCCATAAGATAGAAACTAACGCTATTACAACTGCGAAAAGCATGAAAAATATAAGTCCACCTCCTCTTTTTTGTTTTAAGAATTTCATTATCTATCTCCTAATATGTCGATGGGTCGCATCTTGAAATTTCTTTGCTAAAACACTTATTCTAAGACTAATAATATATATACTATTTCAAAGCTTGTCAAGTTTTTTGCAAAAAAGGAATGAGAGAAGAGAAAGAGAAAATTTGTAAGTTATTGATATTATGTGGCTCATGAAAAAAGAGGGCATTGTAATCCCATTTCCAATAACAACCGTGGAACTGAAAAAAGATTAAAAATCAAAATGCAAAAATTAAAATGACAAATAAAAAATTAAAAAGTTTAACACAAATTACACGAATAAAACCTTAAACTACCTTTTTTATTCGTGGATATTCGTCTAATTTGTAATATTCGTGTTTATGATTTCTGCTTTTTGATATGTAATTTTGATATTTGATATTTAATTTTTGAATTTATTTATCGGGGAGGGTTTTGGTTTCTCTTTCCGGGAGCTTACTGACAGAAGTTAATTTATCTCCAAGCTGGAGTAATTTACGCTCTGCTTCATCAAATTTATTTTTAGCATTAGTTAGATGCCTGTTAGCTGTATCAAAGTCTTCCCTAAATCTATTAAAATCACCCTGTAATCTTGAAATTGATTGAATAACCTCTTGTATTTTTTTCTCTATATGGAAGCCTCGTAAGCCTTCAATAATTACCTGCAAATAAGCATAAAATGAATTAGGCGAGACAGGGATAACTTTTTTCTCCATGGCATAAGAAAAGATACTACTTTCCTTAGGCTCTGTATCTTTAATGATTGTTTCATAATATACATTTTCAGCCGGAATATACATCAAGGCAAAGTCATAAGTGCCTTCATCTGGGAGAATATATTTACTTGCAATATCATCAATGTGCTTTTTGACAGTTTTTATAAAATTTCTACGATGGGCTGTATGTTCCGAGTCAGGGGCACTTTTTATTACTCTTTCAAAATCTTCCAAGGGGAATTTTGAATCAACTGGAACAAGCTTTTCTCCAAGATGAATTACTGCATCTACCTTATTTCCACTTTTAAAAACATATTGAGTTTCATAATGACTATGAGGCAGAATTTGAGCCAAAAGATTTTCTAAAAAGAATTCTCCCAACTCTCCTCTAAATTTTGGGGGCTTGAGCAATTCTTGAAGACTGGCAATATTAGCTCCTATATCAGAGACTCTTTGTGCTGCCAGAGCCATATCCTTTATTGTCTTAGCTGTATTATCAAGCCTTAAATTAATTTGCTGAGTTGTGCCTTGAAGTTGTTGTTGCATTAAATTCAGTGTTGGATTATTCTTTAAATCCTCTATGGCACGCTTTGTATGAGACATATAGAATAAAAATATGATGATAAGCACCACTAATATTCCAAGAATCACAAATTCAATCATTTTAAAAAATTAGCCACAGAAAGACACAGAATCCCACTGAAGAAAAAAATATCTGCGTCTATCTGCATTCATCTGCGGTTAAATTTATCATATTTTATTCAAATTGCAAGAAAATTTCATTTTATGACATATTTTTTGACCTGATAAGCACCGGGATCGGTTATCCATAGATTGCCATCTTTATCAAATTCAATATCGGATATTATACGAGGTGGCTTATCGAAGTTTTCAGCAGTGTAAACATCAAGAATTTCGCCCAATTCATCAAATACATAAATCTTAATCGGAATTAAACCCGGTCTGCCTGGTACAACAAATTTCCATATATTTCCATATTTATCAAAAGTAACGCATGGACTTATCCTATCAGAAATATCAGCGGGACGTATAGACGGGCGAAATTTTGATTCTTTAATAAATTCTCCATCAGGTGTGAATACTTGAATCCTTCCTTTGGTGTATATATTTCCATCTTCGCCAATGTATACATCGAAGAGAGCGCCACTCACAGCCCTATGAAGTTTAGGTAACTTAAACGATAGAATAAAGTTACCGTCCTTATCGAATTTTTGAACCCGTCCATTGTTGTTGTCTGCAACATAAACATTGTTTAACTTATCTACACACAAATCGCCTATATAACTGAACTTACCCTCTTCTCTTCCGAACCCACCAACCGACCACAAGAGACAACCATTAGGCTCAAATTTCTTTAATTCATTTAGTCTGATATCAGATACAAGGATGTTACCTTTTCCATCAATGGCGACAGCGGTTGGATTAATAAAATATTCCTTCCCCGGTGTGTGCTTGACAGCTCTAAAAAGAGAATCGTCCTTTAACCGATAAATCCATCCTCCGGATGTAAAAAGGATAGAATTATCAATATAAATTTCAAGGTCCCTTTGATTTGGCCAATAAGCTGGACTTCGCCAACTTCCTCCGTAAGCACATCCTTCTCGACTGTACGGTAATTTCTTTTTAAAGTGACCAAGCGAATCATATTCCATTATGTACGATGCACTGCAGTCTTCACTAACTACACTGATAAAGATATAAATATTTCCAAATCTGCCTACCGCAATATTTGCCCAGCGTATTCTAAAATCGTCACCAATTCCATAACCTTTAAAAAACTTAGCTTCGTAAGGAGCTAAATCCTCGACCTTTTTAAACATATTTTTTATAGATATCTCACGAACGAATTCCTTATTGAATGAATATATTCTTACGACATTTTTACTATAATTCTTTAATCCGTCTTCAATAACATTTAATGTGTAATTATCCATCTCTTTTTCAAATGCGCTATCTCCATTGTGCCTTAAAGAGAAATGTTCAAACGGCTTGATTCTTTCTCCTACAACATAGATTTTGCCATTTCTTACTTTCAAGTCCGTAGGATTTTGAAGATTTTCTATAATCAATGAGTCTATGAACTTTCCCTCTCTTGAAAAAATCTTAATCCGAATGTCTTGTCTCTCATTTGCATGTCTCCCTATTTTACAATACTCCAATACATAAATATCTTCATTTTCAGAAATGTCGAGAATAATTGGATAGTTCGAATTTTGCTTGATTTCCAAAAGCTTTTCTCCATCTTGTGAAAATTCACCTATGCCTTCCTTCGTTAGAATAAATATAGTACCCATTCCAGTGACTTTCATAAAAGCAGTCTCTCGAATAACCCAGCTCCAGTCCTTGACCCAGTGCTTAATCTCTCTTCCTTTTCTAGGCTGAAGAGGTATTGGTATGAATCGAACGAAATTACCATGCGCGTCATATTTATGTAATCTATATTTAAGCTCACTGGTAACCTCCAGAATGTAAATATTCCCCTTAACATCACTCGAAACATGCACAGAGCTTGCCAAAATACCTCTACCCAATGAATCACCAATGGTGAATTCTAAGCAAAAACGCCTATTAGAATTTGAGGGCTTCTTAAGGCAATCTTTTCTTATCCAACCAAATCCACCTCTTAATGTCTTTACAAAAAAGTATTCATTATACTCTTTTAGCACTTCAACTATCGTCCCAATGCGTGACGCTCCTTTTCCAGTTCCGGTTGCGAGTCCTCGCCACTCATGTTTATGAGGAAAATCGCACCGACTTTTGCTTATAATCATCCTGTAAGATTTTCCTATATAAGGGATAGAATCAAATTGCTCTTTTGTCATATTCGCAATATCCTGAGCATAGACTCCTTGGAGTAAAATGAATGGTAGGGCTATGATAAAAATGCTCTTTGCCAGGAAAACCTTGTCACTGTTTTTAATCCGTACAATCTGTGGCTCATTTTTATTCATATTTTATCAATGAGAATACTTTATATTGTTTTAACTTTTCCCTTCCTTTTAGGTCAACAAGTTCAATTAAGAAGGCAACTTCAATTACTTTACCGCCCAACTTTTCCACCAATTTACAGGTTGCAAGTGCCGTTCCTCCTGTAGCTAAAAGGTCATCAAATACTAAAATCCTTTCTCCCGGCTTTATGGCATCACGATGGATTTCAAGAGCATCTGTTCCATATTCAAGTGCATACTCTTCTCGGAGAGTGGGAGCTGGTAATTTTCCAGGCTTTCTGACAGGGATGAGTCCACTTCCTAAAAGATAAGATAGGGTTCCGCCAAACAAAAAACCCCTGGCTTCAGTTGAGACGACTTTATCAATTTGTTTATCTTTATATCGTGTGTAAATAGCATCAATTGCAAGTTTAAAAGCATCTTTATCTTTTATAAGGGTTGTAATATCTCGGAACAAGATTCCCTTTTTGGGGAAATCAGGTATAGAGCGAATAAACTTCTTTAACTCACTTTCTATAGCATTCATAATCCCTCCTTAAAATTTTATTTCAAAATCATCAAATTCTCCTGTGTATTTTTTCCACTTAATTTGCACTCCTTTAGCATCCGCACTCGTAGGACCTATACGGAGTTCACGAACAAAATCTATGATAAGTCCTTTTTCGCCTTCGCATACAATTTCAACTCTACCATCCCAGAGATTTTTTACCCACCCTTTAAGTCTGTATTCTATTGCCTTTTTTTCAGTAAACCAACGATAATTAACCCCTTGCACAAAGCCAGACACCAATATATGAGCCCTTGTCAACATATAAAAATGCAAAAATCAAATATCAAATAATGTATTAACCGCAGATGGACGCAAATACGCACAGATTATTCAAGGATAAACATAGATTTTTTTAATTTTTGCCTGTCTAAATGAACCCGTATTGGTTCTTTGATTATCTGCGTTCATCAGCGTTTATCCGCGGTTTCAGAAATTAACACTTTATTTTAACTTAATTTATATTATTGTTCTTTGATTTGTAAGAGCTTGATTTCTTGATAACTTAATAGCTAATTCCACTGCTTCTTTTGGAGTATTAACTCTTTTTATAGGTAAATCTACATCCCATGTCTTTAAGCCTACAATTGGGATTCCTAAGTTTGATGCAATAGCAAGTTCCGATAATGTTCCATATCTCCCATTTATGGCAATTATTGAATCTGATGAGCGAACAATGATAACATTTCTCGCAACTCCAATTCCTGTCACTATTGGAATATCTACCCATTTATTAGCTTCGCTCTTTAATTTACCTGGCAAAACTCCTATAGTAATCCCATCTTTACTTTTGGCGCCTTTACAAACTGCTTCCATAACGCCTGATAATCCCCCACATATAAGTAAAGCTTTCTTTTTTGCAATCTCACACCCAACTTCAAAAGCAATTTTTTTAATCTCCTTTGAACAAGAAGACCCACCTATAACTCCAATAATTTTATTCATTTTACATCGGGGGAACTGGATTTGAACCAGCGACCTCTTGGTCCCGAACCAAGC
>JAGMCI010000028.1 GCA_023129325.1 Caldifarciminota bacterium | reverse complement strand
CGCTACCAAACTGCGCCACCCCCCGTTAAACATCAGTGATTAGTGATAAGTGGTTAGTGATTCCTTTGTTTTTCACTTGCCACTAACCCCTAACCCCTATTCACTGCCATTTCTCCAGCCGTATGTTCCTAATAAAGGGACAAACATACAATCAAAGAGCTTCTCTTTAATTAATTTTCCTTTAATTTTTTTTACTTTTGTAAGGGTCTGAAATATTCTATCACCGATAGGGATTATAAGTCGCCCTTCTTCTTTTAACTGCTTAAATAATGGCTCTGGAATCTGAGGAGCTCCAGCTGTCACTAATATACCATCATAAGGAGCATGAGCTTGAAGCCCTTGAGACCCATCGCCAACTTCTATAAATACATTTTTATAACCAAGTTTTTGTAATAAAAGTTCAGCTTTATTGGCAAGTGAAACTATTTTTTCAATTGTAAAGACTTTTTTTACAATCTCAGCAAGCACAGCAGATTGATAACCTGAACCTGTGCCTATTTCAAGAACCTTATCTTCAGATTTGAGTTCAAGGTCGGCTGTCATTTCAGCTACCATATAAGGTTGCGAAATTGTTTGTCCTTCTCCAACTGGAAGGGGATAATCTCCATAAGCCTCGTATCTTAAAGAGAGTGGGACAAAGAGATGTCTTGGGACTTTTAGCATAGCAGATATTACCTGTTGAGATTTAATACCTCTGAAAACAATTTGTTCCTCCACCATCCTATGTCTCAGAGATTCAAAAGAATTTTTCCCATTCTTTAATCTTCTTAATAACCTCATAATGAGTTAAATCAATATTAAGTGGTGTAATTGAGATATAGCCTTGTTCACATGCTTCAAGGTCTGTCCCACACTCGCCAAAATATTTTGGCATTCCACCAATTAAATATTTCCCCTTTTTCTCTTTTACAACATCCTCGTAAATTCTTTTCCCTAACTTAGTAACTTTTATTCCTTTGGGGTGCCAAGGAATATTTACATTCAAAACTACATTTTTAAGGAATTTTACCTTAGTTACAATTTTTACTAATTTTAAAGCACATTCTGCTCCAGCATCAAAATCAGGATGTTCTGCATCGTAAAAAGACATAGCAATGGAGGGGATACCAATAATTGCCCCCTCAAGTGCCGCTCCTATTGTCCCGGAATAAGTAACATCCTCTCCAAGATTGGGTCCTAAATTTATTCCCGAAAAAAGCAATTCTGGAAAATCATCTAATAGATTGTAAACAGCCAATATTACACAATCTGTAGGCGTACCATAAACACCTATTATACCCGGACTTAGTTTCTTTATTTTCAAAGGTTTCTTCAATGTTAGGGAATGCGATACAGCATTCATCTCCTTGGCTGGAGCAACAATTGCCACTTGATGTTTAACTGATAAAGCATCAAATAGAGTTTTTATACCTTTAGAGCGCACCCCATCATCATTTGTTAAAAGGATTCTCATCTCCAAATACTTTTAAGTGCCAATTTTACAAATCTTATCGTATCTAAAAATGGTATTATTTTACTTTTTTCTTCACTATAAAGAGTAGAAATTGGGACAGAAGATAGATGATAACCAAGTCTTGCGGCTTTTATAATCATTTCAGACTCAGTCTGAAAATTACAAGTAGTAAGCCGAACTTTTTCAAGCACCCTTTTGGAAATTGCCCTGTATCCAGATTGAGAATCTTTTACCCTTTTATGAGAAAAAAGAGAGACAATAAAAGAAGTTGTAAGATTAGTAAGTAACCTAATTAGAGGCATATTTTTTAATGAGAATTTCCTGGTTCCTATTATTATATCTTCTGCGGTTTCGTTTATTTTTTTAATAAATAATAAAAGCTCTTCTGGATTGTGCTGCCCATCTCCATCAAGTGTAATTACATAATCATAATTTTGTGCTACTGCATATTTAAATCCAGTCCGATGAGCATATCCTTTTCCAAGATTATTTGGATGCTTAAGTAAAACTACTCCCTTCTTTTTAACAATTTCTGCTGTCCTGTCTGTTGAGCCATCATCTACCACGATTATGTCTTTTTTGTCATAATTTAATTCTTGCAGTAAGTTACCTATGTGTTTTTCTTCATTATATACAGGAATAAGAAACATAATTTTCATGTCCATAACGAATCAAATACATACCATTGAGTTACATAATGTCTTACATATCTTTCAAGAATTTGAGCCCATTCTTTTACTCCATCTTTAAGTTCAGGTTCAAAGTAAACCCTGTACTTATTTTTCCCCCTTATACAAAATGCGGGGAGAATAGGAGCTCCAGTGTGTGCTGCAAGCTCAAAAACTCCAGCAGGAAAAGAAAATGGTTTACCAAAGAATTGAGCTTCTATCCCTTTACCCAAATATTTGCGGTCTCCGAGAATAGCTACTACATTACCTCGCTTTAAAGTAGAAATCGCTGGTCTTAATCCCTCTTCCAAATAGACAACTTTCATTCCAACTGATTTTCGGCGGTTGGTAAAAAAGGCTCTAACACACCGAGACCTATGCGAAAGTGCAATCACTGTTGGAGAATAACCTAAAATTCCTAACATCGCTGCTCCAAGCTCCCAATTCCCAAGATGCGATGTGAGAACTATTACCCCTTTTCCCTTTTTTAAAGCATTATCAAGTCTTTCTTTATGCTCAATGCTTAAAAACTCAAATAAATTTGTTTTGTTAAGTCTCGGAAGTATAAGAAACTCGTAGACAAACTTCCCAAAATTCCTGTAAATTTTCAGAACTAATCTTTTTGCTTCTATGGGTTCAATACTTTCTCGGATTTCCTTTAAATTTAAGATTACCCATTGCTTTCTTTCTCGCTGTATGGAATATATAAAATCTCCTATCCTTTCTGTAATAAAAATAGCCCATTTTCGTGGGACAAGATGTGATAAAAAAGCAGTTATCCAATAAAACCATACCATAAACGATACCAGTCAATGAGAAAAATACTTGTTTTTCACTTACCACTATTCACTGCTTTATATCGGGGCGAGTGGATTCGAACCA
>JAGMCI010000027.1 GCA_023129325.1 Caldifarciminota bacterium | reverse complement strand
TTCCTGTCCCGTTCAACGGGATGACTTTGAACTTGCGAAGGGTTAAGAAAAACAAAAAAGTGATTTTTTTACTTGACAACTGTTATTTTTGTGATATATATTAAAAGAAAAGGAGGAATAATGGAAATTATCGGTATTCCAATATTAGAGTTAGCACTAAATCCCTTTATCGCTGTCCTTGAGCTTGTGGCATTAGTCTTTATCGTTGTTGTTCTTGAGAGATGGTTTAATTTAAGAAAGGTAAAATTTGACACTAAAAAATTTGCAAAAGACATAAAATCCTCTCTTGCTGAAGGTGGAGTTGAAAAGGCTGTAAAACTTTGTGAATCCGAGCATCACCCACTTGCCAATGTAATTGTAGATGGTCTTAGGAATGCTGAACTTGGGCGTGATGATGTTTATGACGCCCTTGAAGAAGGACAGATAAGAGAGCGTGGAATATTAGAGAAAAGAGTTGGCATTCTTTCTATAATTGCTTTCATTGGTCCTCTTCTTGGACTTTTAGGCACAGTTGTAGGCATCATTCAAGCATTCTCTACTATGGCTGCAGTTGGTGGTGCAGACCCAACAGCAATGCTTTCTGGAATTGCAATTGCCCTCCTTACCACGGCTGTTGGAATTATTATTGCTGTTCCTGCAGCTATTACATTTGGGATGTTTTCAGGAAGAGTAGATGCAATTAGTTCAGAATTGGAGATGGGTTCCAAAGAGCTTGTTATTGCACTTTCTGAACATATCTGGAAAACAAAAAATCCCGACAGCAGTCGGGACAGGAAAGACTAATCAGGGGGAATAATGCTTGGAATTCCCTTTTTAAAGTTAGTAACAAATCCGTTTATTCTCATACTTATTCTTGTATCAATAGTTTCAATAGGGACTATGCTGGACAGATTTGTTTATTTTGGAAGGCTTAAATTAAAGGGTTCTCTTTTCGCTAAACAGATAAAGAACTTAATTAAAAAGGGACAAATAAGTGAAGCCGTTCGGATATGTAGTACAGTGCATCATCCTATTGGAAGAATGACAAGAGATATAATTCAATCTGCTGGACTCCCAAGAGGCGGGATTTACGCATCCATTGAAAAAGCACAAATAAGAGAAAGAGCTGTTCTTGAATCACATGTTGGTGTCCTTTCAATAATCTCTTTCATTGCACCATTACTTGGGTTATTAGGAACAGTTGTTGGTATTGTAGGAGCTTTTTCAGCTATGGCTACAGCTGGTGGTGGAACACCAAGTGATATGATGAGTGGAATAGCAATTGCCTTGTTAACCACTGCAATTGGAATTATTGTTGCTGTCCCATCGGCTATTACTTTTGGACTCTTTTCTGGTAAAGTAGATGCTGTAGAAGATGAGATGAAAATGACAAGTAGCTCTGTATTAAGAACACTCTCAGAGGTCGGAATGATGGATAAAACAGTAGTCGAAAAGATAAGAAAAAAGATTATTGCTAAAGAGAGAGCAGACCCTTCAGAAGCTTCAGAGGCTATGACCCCTGGGATAAATGTTGCTTTGCTTCTCATTTGCGTCTTCATGGTATACATCCCTAATATGTATCAAAATAATATTACAGTCTCAGCTCCTGCTCTCGCAAAAGCCAAAAAAGAACAAAAGCAAGAAAAGAAGACCGAGCTTAAGCTTAATATTTACATTGCTAAAGATGGAGCAGTATATATAAATAATGAAAAGATGCCCCCTGATATAGAAATTCAAAACGAACTTATACGCCAACTATTGCTTAGAAGCTTAGACAGATTAGCCATAATATCTGCAGATGAAGACATCTATCATTACCATGTAGTTGATATGATAGACCGGGTCACCCAATGTGGGGCAACAAAGGTCTGTCTGCTTAAACGGAGGAAACCGCCAAAATGAAAGTCAATAAAGCCGTTATGAATATGTCTCCCTTATCTGATATAGCTTTCACTATCCTTATGACCTTAATGGTAACAGTTCCAATAATGGCAATATCTGGCAAAATAAAAGTAGACCTCCCTGAAGCTCACACAGTTGAGCAACGAGTAGAAGATAATACAAGCATAACTATTACTCCCACAGGTCAAATGGCAATCTGCGATATAGATACAACTTTTGAGGGTGTAATAGAAATCTTAAAAGAAAAAATAAAAGAGGACCCTGAAAAGATGGTTCTTATAAGAGCAGATAAATATGTTCGTCATGGCATAGTGCTTGACCTCCTGAGGACAGCTAAAATTTTGGGTGCCAAGCATGTAGCAATTGCCACTTCCCAAAAAGGGCAAGAAAAAGAAGAAGAATAATGGACAAACGATATCTTATATGTATATCAATTATTGCTTTCCTTCATGGAGCAGGGATATTCTTTTTCCAATTTCAAAAAGAGATTCAAGAACGCCGTGCAAGACAAATATACGGTGTGGAGTATCGTGAGGAGCAGGAGAAGAAAAAACTTCCTACTCCCAAAACTCCAACTATAGGAGTGAAAGAAAAATTAAAGTCAATGTTTGAGAAAAAAGAAAAGCTTCAAGATAAAATATCTGATGAAGATTTAAGGAAATTAGCTAAAATCGCTAGACCTTTGGAAGTAGCTCAACCTGACCAAAAGATAGATATAGCAAAGATGTTAGAACTTCATAAAACCCAGGTAGCTATGGATATGGACCAATATGAAAAACTTGATATTGGAGAAGCCGGTGAGATAGAAGTTATAAGAGTTGGGACAGGAAAATCAACTCAAGAAATTTTACAGGAAGACAAAATTGTCCTTCCAAAAGCAGCAACTTTAAAAGGAAAGATCGGTCTTTTCACTACTCCCGGTGTTGGTGTTTCTGGCAGTGGAGACAAAGAAGCAATAAAACTTGAGACCGTTAAAGCAGAGGATATTCGTAAAGAAAAAGAAGCTTTCAAACGTGCTTTTTCTGAGTCCAAAAAGACACAGACCCTGAAAGCAGCGCCAATTAAAAAACCAAAACCAAAGACAGAGGTTCAAATATCAGGAGCGCTAAAGGACAGAAAAGCACTCAAATCCCCTCTTCCCCATTATCCTGATTGGGCTTTAACACAGGGTATATCAGCAATCCTGCAACTCCAGTTAAAAGTGGGACCAAATGGCAAGATAAAAGGAAGAATTATAGTGCTAACCACAACAGGTTACCCAGAATGGGATAATGCAGTAAAAAATTGGCTTAAAAATAAGTGGAAGTGGAAAACTCTTCCAATAACAACATCAGGGATTATATCTTTCAGATTTATACTTGGTTAAATGAAACGCTTACTTGGAATAATTTTTGTATTTTTTTTAAGCATCTCCCTTTTCGCCCAAGAAGAACCAAAAGAAGAGGCAAAGGAAATCAAGGGTAAGTTTAAGGGTCGAATAATTGAAAAAAAACCTTATATTAAGTTGAGTTTTAACCCATTTGAAGCAGCCGCTTCCTATATGAAAAAAGGTGAATATATTTATGATAACCAGCTCATAGTTAATTCAAATATTGCCTCCTCCCCATTCCCTACATTTTCTTCCGAACAGCTTGTAAAGCCCTGGCTCCACGGCATTGTTAGAGATTATATAGCCCTTTTTCATCCAATGTATGGATATGATGTCCTTTCATGGAAACTCTTTATAACAGACGAAAAGGGCAATTTATTTAAACTTCATGCATCAAAAGGACCACCACCTAAAAATATTTACTGGAACGGTAGAGGGGATGATGGCAAGATGATGAACCCAGGAATTACTTATTTTTATTCCGCAGAAGCCACAGACTCACTTGGCAATATATCACGCCTCGTAGGACGAACGCTCATAGTAAAGGGCATTTTATATAAGGAAGCAGGAGAGTGGCTAATCACATTAAAAGGCGATAGAGTCTGGGAATCTGAAGGTTCTACAAAAATAACTGAGCAAGGAGAACAATTACTGCAAGAAACAGCTGATATTATAAAACAGCTTTATACAAGAAAACTCACAGTCCAGGTCTATTCAAGGAACGAAGAACTCTCTAATAATAGAGCAGATATCATAGCCAACTGGCTTTTTACTAAAATAATTGTGCCAAAGTCTTCAATTATCCACATCTCTGGATTTACCGATGAAGTTTATAAAAGTTCTTATATCAAAATTATTCTTTAATTTTTTTAAAAAAAACTTGACAAATAGATAACCTCATGTTATTATAAAAAATCCTGAGGAAATAACTTTATAGTTCAATTTTTAGTTTTCTCAATTTCAGCTTATTATATGGGGGCGTAGCTCAGTCGGGAGAGCATCCCGTTCGCATCGGGAAGGTCAGCGGTTCAAACCCGCTCGCCTCCAATCTGTTAGCTAACGGATAATCCATGTATCAAGTCTTTGCTCTTAAATACAGACCCCAAACATTTGATGATATAATCGGACAAACTTATATCACTCAAACCCTTAAAAATGGAATTGATAAAGGAAGAATTTCTAATGCCTACCTATTCGCTGGACCAAGAGGAACAGGAAAAACTACAACCGCAAGAATATTGGCTAAAGCTATAAATTGTGTTAAAGGACCAACCAAAGAACCCTGTAACTTATGTGATTTCTGCCAGGAAATAAAAAAAGGAAGCTCGCTTGATGTTATTGAAATCGACGGTGCCTCTAATAGAGGAATTGATGAAATTAGAGAACTTAGAGAAAGGGTAAAATATGTGCCATCCAGAGCAAGATATAAAATATACATAATTGATGAAGTCCATATGCTGACAGAACACGCTTTTAATGCTTTGCTTAAAACCCTTGAAGAACCTCCTAAAAAAGTAGTCTTTATATTTGCCACTACCGCTCCTTACAAAATACCATTAACAATACTCTCAAGATGCCAGAGATTTAATTTTAGAAAAATTAGTATTAAAGAAATTATAAGCCGTATACAAAAAATTGCTCAACTTGAAAAAGTAGATATTGAAGAAAAAGCTATCTTCTTAATTGCTCAAAAAGTGGATGGCTCGCTCCGAGACGCTTTGTCAATGTTCGACCAGCTCATTCCTTATGCTCAAGGTAAAATAAAAGAAGAACATATAAGAGAATTATTGGGACTGCCTCAATCTGATATATTTTTGAAAATTACTGATTATATGCTGAAAAAAGAAACAGGTCCCACACTTTCCTTAATCAGAGAAACTGTAAATCAAGGTATAGACCCAAAAGAGTTTATCGTAGGACTTATTAATCATCTGTATACCCTCTTTAATCTTAAAAATGAATTGCCAATTGAAATTGAATTGCCCGAAGCTTATAAACAACAAGCTTCTAAATTTAAATCACAACACCTGTTAAAAATCTTAAATTTCTTGTTTGATACAGAAAAGAAAATGAGAGATGCCCTTTCATCTGAAACTTATTTAGAACAAGCTCTCGTTAGAGCCTCAATTTATACTCAAGTATCAATAGACGAAATACTTGCTAAAATTGAAAAATCTGACGCCGCCCCAATTCTATCGGAACAACCCCAAGAACAAATAGTAGAAAAATCATCAGAACCAAAAATAGAAAAAATAGAACCTCAACTATCGCCCGCTGAAAAATCACCTTCTCAAATACTCTGGAAATCACTGACCGAAAATATAAGTAATGAAAATCCTTCCCTCGCAAGTTTCCTAATCCAATGCAATCCAGCTAACTTAGAACAAGAAAAACTTCTCCTTGAGTGTAAAAATGAATTTTTTAAATCCAAAATAGAGGAAAATCTTAAACTCATTGAACACGAACTGTCAGAACTCGTGCATAAACCGTGCCAAATTATATTTAAAATCCAGGAAAAACCTAAAAGTTTATTGGAAGAACCAATAGTCCAAAAAGCAATGGAAATATTTAATGCTGAACCAATAAGTAATAGATAATCTATGCAAGATAACCTGAAACAAGTATTTGAAAAAATTAAGGATGCACGACATATATTTGCCGAAGTCCAAACCGAACTTAAAAATAAACGCATTGAAGTAGAGACAGGAGCAGGATTGGTAAAAATCGTAGTAAATGGAACTCAAGAAATTATAGAAATCCATATCGACCCAGAACTCATACAAATGAAAGATGCTAAATTGCTTGAAGACCTTGTAAAATCCGCTGTGAATGAAGCTATGCAAAAAGCACAAAAAGAAGCCCAAACCCTAATGCAACAAAAAGTTGGATTCGGTATCGGAAATTTGAAAAACCTACTTTCAGGCAAAAACGAATAGCCGTGAATAAAAATAGTTCAATCCTGTCTCCGTCAACTAACGGATGATGGACAATTCGTGTAATTTAAAACATTCGTGTTAAACTTCTTGAATTTTAATTTGTGGTTTTGAACTTTGGTGCTTGAATTTGTTTAACTTTTAAGAGAAAATATGTCATAATAAAAATGATGAGGAATAAAATAGTATTGAGTTTTGTTGTTATAGGATTGTTGCAAGGGTCAGTGGGAGCTGCTTCTAACTGGTCTTTTTATAATCGTAATGATATTGGAGCAAAAGCTTTAGGAATGGGAGGAGCTTTCATATCCGTAGCTGACGACCCAACTGCTGTTTACTGGAATCCAGCAGGTCTCACACAAATTGATAAGTTGACAGTTTTAGCCACAGGAGAATTTTCAAAAGGGGAAGTGTATTTTACATGGGAATGGGATACAATACCAGAGTTATTCTATGAGACCTCACATTATTTTTATTCCTTAATCAACGTTGTCTTGCCGACTGAAAAGGTAACATGGTGCATAAGTGAGTATATTCCTTATGATTTTTATGCAATATGTAAGGGTTTGGAGGAATATGTTGAAAATGAGTGTCTTAGAAAATTTGATGTCATAGATTACAGAAGATTTTACACCACAACTGTTTCTATGGCTTACAAAATGAATCCATACCTTTCAATGGGTATAAATTTAAATTATTTTTTAAAACGATACGGAATAGTTAACATTTATGAAGATGGTGAAGAACATACTTACTTGATAGAGAGTGGGCATGGCTTTGGAGGAGATATAGGGATTTTGTATAAGCCTCACAAGAATTTAGGAGTTGGCCTTGTTACGAAATACAATTTTCTTCCAATAGGAGGCATAATTGGAGGAACCAAGGTAGAGGAGACTCTTCCTTTGTTTGTAGGGATTGGGATATCTGCGAGGGCATCACCAAAAATATTACTTAATGCTGACATTAATTTTACAAAATGGAATGGAATAAGTTTTAAGTGGGGAGGAGAGTTAGATAATCCTGAGAATGTACAAGATATGCTTCAACAGAGAATAGGGGTTGAATATTTTGTAAAAGAGAATATTGCCTTAAGGATTGGGCTATACAACGAACCGTCGCTTTTTACTACTGGTGCAGATAGAGGTCAAGTATTTTTGACATGTGGCATAGGAGTAAAGCATAAACATTTTGAGTTTAATACAGCCTTAGCAAGTAGTAGATTGATTAACCCCAAAGAGAAGAAAGAGACAAATTTAATCCTTTCTCTCACATATCGTTAAATATGTATTGTCCAGGGATTATTGTTTTGATTTTGTTGCAAGCTTCTTTAGGAACTGCGGAGGAGAAAATAGAAGAAAGTCCGAAATTTAGTTTTGGGGATAGGTGGAGTGTGGGTGTTGGGTATAGTCCCACTATACGGTATATAGAGACAGATATGTTTGGGGCACAAAGAATACTTAATAACAGTAGTTATAACTCCAAGACTAAAAAAACTGGGAGTAATGCAAAGGCAATGATGTTGGAATGGCTTGGAGGCACTGTATGTGGAGTTTCTACTCTTCGCTTGCTGACACCTCGGACTGACAATACGTTGGAATCTCTTTATGCAAGTTATTATGTATTGCCTGTTGCTGTATCAATTTCATCTTTAGGCATACATGCTATAGCTCAGATAACACACGAAAAAGGGAATTTTTTGTATGCCTTAATAGGTGAAGTAGTTGGAATGTTTATATTAGGTGCTATTGCTCAAGCTGAGCTGCCTGAAGCAATACAGGATCGCCCTTTTGTAAAACAAGTATTGGGTTGGGGAATTATAAGTTTTGGAGGAGTGATAGGTTATAATTTTTAAAATGAGGAGGTGTGAAATGCGATATAAAACATTATTTAAATCGGCAGTGACATTTGGAATTGGTGTTTTACTTTCTTTGCCAGTGTTTGGTGCAGATTGTCCCATTATTTTTCTACACGGCATTCAAGGCACTCCAGACCCTTC
>JAGMCI010000026.1 GCA_023129325.1 Caldifarciminota bacterium | reverse complement strand
GAACTGTTCATGGAAAAGCATTTGGTGGTAAATGCCTTCCTAAGGACTTGAAGGCGTTTATTGCTTTTGCTGAGAACTATCATAAGACAAAACTATTAAAAGCCGTTGATAATATAAATGAAGAAATGAAAAAGAAATATGGAGTGCGGGAATGGAAATGATAAGAAAAGCGGTGATACCCGCAGCAGGGTTGGGAACGAGATTCCTTCCAGCTACAAAGACAATGCCGAAGGAGATGTTGCCTATTATAGATAAACCTGTCATTCAATTCATTGTTGAAGAAATAATTGAAAAGCCGTCTTTAGAGGAAGCACCGTCAAATATAGGAACCGTGGGGAGGTATATTTTAACACCGGAAATATGTTAGCAATAATAGATTTTGCTTTGGAAAGAGAGGCTTTAAAAGAAGAAATTGAAGGACATCTACGTGAGAGGAGATGAATAGAAAAGCACTTGTGACAGGCCGTTCGGGATTTATTGGGAGCCATTTGGAGGAGGGGTTGTTAGAACAGGGGTATGACGTAGTAGGAATAGACGTTTTTTACCGATTAATACTCAAAGGGTGGTTAATAGCTGTTCTTGAAGGGAATAAAGTCGAGATATTTGGGATATTAAGAATGGTTGGTCATGGACAATAAGATTGAACATTTCATAGAGGCACATTTTGTTGGACTATTTGGCCTACTGATGTTTCTCTTTTACCTGATAGTTAATCTATTACCAAAATTTGTTCAAAGATTGGCTAAATATGATCTCCCTCTTATTGATGCCATCTTTATCGTGTTGGGAACAGGCTTGGTTATATACGATTTTATACCCAAACAAGTTGATTATATAGCTTCCAGGTTTAGATATCGGTTAATTCAGGTAACTGACAGATTAACACCTAAATCTACTCTTCTTATAATCTTTGCACTGACTGCAATAGGTTTTTATTTACGTTTTAACAACCTGGGAGATAAAGCTTTTTCGTTTGATGAGGCAATTACTTCTTATGCTGCGATTGGTTTACTGGAGCATGGGACACCTGTTCTACCCTCTGGAGTAGGCTATAACCGTGCTTTTCTGAATTCTTATTTGATTGCGCTATCTTTTAAAACATTTGGGATAAGTGAGTTTTCCGCAAGATTTGTTAGTGTTATTTTCGGCACGTTATCAATACCTCTTGTATATCTAATGGGAAAGGAACTCGGAAAACGTACAGGGCTTATTGCAGCATTAATAATAACCTTTTCGGCATTTGAGATTTTCTTCGCTCAAGAAGCTAGAATGTACGCTCAATTTCAATTTTTTTATTTACTTACCGCGTACCTATTTTATATAAGTTTAAAGAAGGATAATAGCAAACTATTTTTATTGTCAGTGGTACCATTTATTTTTGCATGGTATTCTCATGTACTCAGTCTATGTTTTATACCTGTAGCAGCGGCGTGCATATTATTATATAAAAGAAGGGAATTTTTGAAGAACAAATATTTTATATATGCAATCTTAGGGATCACGGGGCTTGCTTTCGTGTACATGATGGTGACAGGCAAAACACCGCTTGATTACATGCCGCATTTAACAGGAGTGCCAGTGCGGTTACAACATACATGCCTTCATTACGTCTTCGCAGACGTGCTTTCCACATTGTTCATCTTGGTATCTATTAGCAGTACGATTTCAATAATATTGTGGAAATTTGAGATATACAGAGATAGAACATATTTATATTTTACATTAAACTTTTTTATACCATTTATTTTTTTAAGCCTATACCCTTGGACACGCAATCGATATGCGTTTTTCATTTTTCCATTTCTTGTAATTTTGGCATCCCATGCTATTGATTTCTACGCTTTACGAAATGGTCTCAATTATGTGTGTGAAAAAGTATTAAGTAAACTCAAATTAAGTGGGGAATTGTTAACTAATATGAAAAATGTTATTATAATAATATTAATTTTGTTGTTATTTATACAAGTATCTTCAGACATTTATCTTAATTCTCAGGAGAATTTTGCCAATAAACTTGGTACTCATGACGATTGGAAAAAAGCAGGCGGATTTGTGAAAGAACATCTTGATGAAGATGATAAAGTCGCAACGACAGCACCACTAATAGCCTTATACTACGTTGGACGGGTGGATTATAGGATTTGTCAATATGATTGTGGCAATTATACAAGCAGTGATGGAGCGGCAGTTGATTGGTATACCGGTGTTATTATACTTGATAACTATGATTTGTTCATGCAAAAAGTAAGGACGGAAAAAGGATGGTTGATTGCGGACCAGTACAGGCTGGGCTATCATTTCCCCGACCCAAAAGTGCGAGATTATATAAGGAATAATATGACATACTATCCAGAAGGGAGCGATGAAACAATTGAGGTATACTCATGGGGAAATGTTTGTTCCAGGAGGTAATTTATGGAAGTCTCGGTAGTAATACCTTTGTTGAACGAAGAAGAAAACATCCAGCAATTATACACAAAACTAGAGGCTGTTCTGGCGAAGCTAAACAAACCTTATGAAATTATCTTTATAGATGACGGCTCCACAGACAACACATTCGACATCTTGAAAGACATCCACAAGATAAACAAGAATGCCAAGATAATCAGATTCCGCCGCAACTTCGGAAAAGCTCTCGCATTTTCTGCTGGATTTGACCATTCGAAGGGCGATGTGATAATTACGATGGATGGTGATTTGCAGAATGACCCTGAAGACATCCCAAGGCTATTGGATAAGCTTGACGAAGGCTACGATATCGTGAAGGGGTGGCGCGTGAATAGAAAGGACCCTTTTTTCTCAAAGAAACTGCCATCAAAAATCTTCAACTGGCTTACATCAAGAATAACGGGCGTTAAGTTACATGACTTTGTATGTGCGCTCAATGCATATCGGCGGGAAGTTGTTGAAAACATCACTATTTACGGTGAGTTACACCGATACATACCGGTGCTTGCAAGTATGTGGGGGGTATCAATAGCTGAGATAGAGATAAAGCATCATCCGCGTATACATGGCGAAAGTAAGTATAAAGTAGGACGTTTGGTGCGTGGAACTTTTGATTTGATTACGATTAAGTTTTTGCTGAGTTATTCAACAAGACCGCTGCAATTGTTTGGAATACCGGGCGTGATATCATTTTTTATAGGATTTGTTATCGGAGCACACCTCGCCATCGATCGGCTGGTTTTCGGTATGGGCATAGGACATCGACCACTGCTTTTACTGGCTGTGTTGCTTATATTCTTAGGAGCGCAATTCATCACAATGGGCTTGCTTGGTGAAGTTATGGCCAGGGTATATTATGAAGTACAAAATAAGCCGATGTATGCTATAAGGGAAATAATAGATTAAAGGAGTTAGATATGAGCGAATGGGAGGGGGTTTAGATTGAGAGTTCTAATAACAATTTTTGAGGAGTTGATCCCGTTAAGTGGTGGAGGCACACCGAGAATATCGAATATTGTAAAAGATTTTGTAAAAAAAGGTCATGAAGTATATGTTGCTGCATCAATTGGTGTGGAAAAGACAGATGCTATTGAACAGTTGGGTTGCGTTGATATTAAGCCGCTATTTAAGGTTAATCGTATGAGTGAGAGAAAAATGATTAAATATATGTATACTCATCCACTAAACATACTACGACTTGTTAGATACGCTAATAGATTAAAACCGGACATGATTGTTTCACATAACTCAATAGCAGGATTTAGTGCATTGTTAACAAAAAAAATGAACAAAAAATGCATAACGGTTTTGGATTTAACTGACCTTTTATTTGAATATTTGGAAGAGTACGGGAATTGGATGAAATATATTCAAAAAGTGGGAAGGAAAATAGAAATGAAAACCATTCTTGAGTCGGATAAAATAATTACTATCAGTAACTCTATGAAGAATATTCTTTTAGATTTAGATCCGGGTGTTAAGGCAGATAATATTGATATTGTTTTTGATGGGGTGGATACTAAAATATTTAAACCGATAGAGTCGACTGGTCTCAGGCAAAAGTTTGGCAATAATGCTGAAAATATTGTGATATTTCAAGGCGTTATTGACCCTCAGGACCATCCAGAACTAATAGTAGATGCTGCTCAACTTGTATTGAAAATGCATCCAGACACAATGTTTTGGATTGTAGGGGATGGAACTGCCATTCCGGGACTCAAGAAAAAAGTATCTAGATACGATTTAAATGATAAATTCCATTTCTTTGGCTGGGTTAGACTGGAAGACGTTCACAAATACATTTCAGCAAGTGACATCGGACTTGTGATTCTTCCAGATATTTTATCTGCCAGAGGCAGACTTACACTCAAAGAGTTCGAATATTGGGCATGTGGTGTACCTGCTATCGTTCCATGTCTTCCTGCGCTTGAAGAAGTGGTTGAAGAGGGGAAGACTGGCATGTTTTATGAACCAGGAAATTTCAGGAATCTTGCTGATACGATAAATTCGCTTATTGAAGATAAAAAAATGAGACAAAGAAGGGGAAATAATGGAATAAAGACGGTAAAGGATAAATACGAATGGGAGAAATTAGCTGCTCAGTTTGTTGAGATATGTGAGAAGTTATATCAAAAACATGAAACGAAAAAAGGGTGATCGAATGAAAATACTGGTAACAGGAGGAGCGGGATTTATAGGTTCGCATTTAGTTGATGCATTGGTAGAGAGGGGGCATGAGGTGGTGATTTATGATACTTTGGTGCCACAAGTGCACCAAAAGAAAAAGATACCGGGCTATCTTAACAAACGTGCTGAGTTTGTTAGAAGCGATGTCAGAGACAAGAACAAGCTAAAAGAAGTTGTCATGGATGTAGACATTGTGTTTCATCAAGCAGCCGTGGTCGGTATTGGGCAATCCATGTATCAAATCGAGAAATATATGGATGTAAATACATTTGGTACCGCAAAGCTACTTGACATCCTTGTTAATACGGAGCACAGCGTTAAAAAACTCGTTGTGGCATCATCAATGAGCGTTTATGGCGAAGGTAAATATATCTGTGAAGAGTGTGGAGTCGTTTATCCAAAATTGAGACCAAAGGAACAATTGAGTGCAAGAGAATGGGAGATGAAGTGTCCAAAATGTGGAAAAGA
>JAGMCI010000025.1 GCA_023129325.1 Caldifarciminota bacterium | reverse complement strand
CTTGTTGTTGTGGCAAAAGGAGAGGCAGAAATCCTTACTCATAAAACGGGTCCAGGAAAAGTAGGAATAGAGAACAGAAGAGTAGTAATTATAATTAAATAACTCTTTATAAATTAAGAGGAAACCGACTTTTCTTTCAACGATAGAGTATTGCTTCTACTTAATCTCTAAAACTATTTAGTAATGCCTGTCTGAGGTTTTTACATCTACTCTAATTTATCAGGATATTTTTAACCCACAGAGTTTTCAACCTCAGTCTTAAAATAACCCTCGTTTTATAGTTGTATTCCCTATGGGACATCACTAAAGTGATAGAAGTAGGGGTTCAAAATTTTGAACCCTTACCTTTATAAGTTCCCTGCACTTATGCACCCGCCTGCCATAGCGAAGCGGCGGGCAGGTGAGTACAGGGTGAATGTAATTCGTGGTTTCTCTTTTTTTTATTTACAAGGAAATAGCGGCGGAGGGACTCGAACCCCCGACACGAGGATTATGATTCCTCTGCTCTAACCAACTGAGCTACGCCGCCAGTTAGTGGAGTTCATACCTGTAGTCTTCTATTTTGGCACTTGCCTTTAAATTGTTAAACCATTCTGTATAAAGTCTTTGAGTTTCCTCTTGCATCCACTGAGCTTGAAAATCGGGAATCCCAGTTCTGATTTGCTCCTGGGATGGCTCAATTCTCTTTAAACAATGAATGAGATAATAACCTTTGTCAGTAACTGCTAACCCAATATCATCCTCCGGAATGTTTGAGGCTTGAAGGAAAAAAGCTTCTCCTTTTGAATCCTTAAGTGTCTCCAGGCTTGTGGTAATAACTTTCCAGCCTTTTTGTGATAAAAGCTTTCTGAATTTCTCCCCTTCCTGCCCGACGGATGGCAGGCGGGTAACTTCTTGATACAATTTTTGAGCTTTAGTTTTCGCAAGGAAATTTAAGTACTTATCACGTACTTTTTCCTCTACTTCGGAAAAATCAGGAATATGAGCTGGTTGGTATCCAAGAGTATAAAGAACATAAAAACACTGCTGCCCTTCAACAGGACCTATCAGTTTATCAGACTTTTTAAGATTGAGGAAAGAAATATTAAGCTCTTCTATAATGTTATAACCTTCTTCAACTTTCAATTCATAAGCAAGAACTGCTTCATCAAAGCCAGATTTTGCCGCCTCTATGAAACTCCTTACCCTATCCTCCACGCCTGCCACAGTTTCATCTGATGGACGAATAGGCAAGAGTAAATCTTTATCCATAGCTATAATATGATATCCATCATCTCGCTTTATAGGTTTATGAATTCCTTTTACCGACTTCTCAATTGTTGAGAGTTCGCATTTGTATTCTATTACCAAACTATCAAGCGAAACTCCTTGTTTGGCACGCTCAAAAATTTCCTGGGCTTCATCTTTTATAAAAGCTTCGTCTCTTAATGTCGGAATTACTGGAAACCGCACATATTTTAATTTAGGTCTTTCGGAGACCTTAAATTCCTCACGATGATTGTCATAATATTCTCTTATCTTTTCTATGCTTGCATCAAATTTATCTGGCTCAAATAATACATATTCAAGTTTAAGCTTCAAGTGCCCCTGCATATATCCCTCAATAAGGTCAATTGTAGTTGGTCTTACATTACTTGATATTTCTTGATATAAAAGCTGTCTTGGGACTTGAGACCTTATAATCGCCTCGTAAGACCTGAGCCATCTGATATTTGCTGGATTAGATATAATGGCAAGATACTTTTGATAATCAAACTTGCCGTTAGTCTGAAGCAAGGTATCCTCCAACATCTCAGGAGGAGGACTATTTTTGATAATCTCAATAACTTTCTCATCTGTGAGCTTAAGTCCTCTTTCTTTGAAAACATCATCAAGTAATGCTTCTTCTATCAGTGTATTAAAAGCAAACTCTCTACACTTAAAAGGCTCAATTCCTTGCTCCCTATAGTGTCCAACAAAATTGTTATACGCCCTGTAAGAGAGCGGTCTGCCATTAACCATGCCTACTATTCCCCTCTCAAGTGGAGTTAACTTTCGTGAGCGCGTAGCCTGCATTCCCCAACTAAGAAATATAAAGCCCACAAACACAAACATTGCAAACCAGAGGAAGACGGTCATCTTGGTTCTAAGTTTTCGCATTACCATAATTTACCTCCTAAAAATTAACTTGCCCCAGAAATGTAGCTCTTATTTTTCTTCTTGAAACTTGCAATAAGAAGCCATAAAATCCCAATTGTTATGGCTGCATCTGCAACATTGAAAGTAAACCATCTAAGCTTACCTATACCAAAGTCAAGAAAATCAATAACTGCCCCAAATCTTATTCTATCTATAAGATTGCCTAAAGCTCCTCCCAATATAAGGGAGAGAGCTAAAACCTTGAACTTGCATAATATTACATAAAGAACACAAACTGCTAAAATTGTGAGTGGGATAAATGGAATTTTAAATTTTAGCCCAAAAATACCATAGAAATTTTGAACAAGAGTAAATCTCATAAAATTTCCTATAACCGGGATAGAATGCATAGATAAGTGCTTAAGAACCAACCATTTCGTTAATTGGTCAATACCCAGTATAATCAGGGTTACAATTATTATTTTTTTACCTTTTGAAGACATTTAATACAAAATTCACTATGAGGAATTAGTTTAAGCCGAGAGTCGGGTATCTCGCTTTTGCATTTTTCACATATTCCATAAGCCCGTCTGCCATCCGTCGGGCAGGTATGAGAATATATCTTAGTAAGTGCTTTATTAACTCTGCTGAGTTCTTTAACAACAGACTCTATAAGTATAGACTCTTCCTCTCTAAGTTCTGCATCAGTTCCTATATCAGCCACATGTATTGGATAAGCAGAAAGGTCGCTCGAGGCTTCTTGCTGGGAGTTCTTAAGTTTCTCTTCAAGCCCGGCTAAACGGTTTTCAAGTTCTTTTTTCTTTTTCAGAAGGAGTTTTTTGAAGAATTTAAGCTTTTTCTTCTCCATAATCACCTCTCTTTAATATCCCGACACATTTCTGGCAAAGGGTAGGAAACCTTGCATCTTTACCAACTTCTGATGAGAAAATCCAGCATCTCTCACACTTTTTGCCCTCCGCCTTCTGTATTTTTACACTTATTTTTTCGCCATTAAACATATCATTAGTTTTACTAATGCTAACTTGAGAGACAATAAAAATACTTGAAAGCTGAGGAAGATATTCATTAAGGAGCTTCATTAATCCTTTATTCTCTGTCCATATCACCACTTTAGCTTCAAGGGGGTTCCCAATGAATTTGCTCTTTCTTGCAGCTTCCAGCGCAAGAAGAACTTTATCTCTCACTAAGTTAAGCTTCTCCCATCTTGTGCAAATCTTATTATCAAGCCATGTCTCATTTGGCTCTGGCATAAAGGAAAGATGAACGGATTCCTCTCGCCCGTCTGCCCGCTTCGCCAAAGCTCCAGCGAGGCGAGCCATTTGTCGGGCAGGTTTGCCAGAGTATAAATTTCTCCATACCTCTTCAGCAGTAAAGGGTAAAATAGGAGCTATTAGTCTAACTAACATACTTGCAAGCTCATAAAGAACTGTCTGAGCAGACTTTCTTTCTATAGATGAACGCCCATAAGTATAAAGCCTATCTTTTAAAATATCAAGATAAAATTTAGATAAGTCAACTACACAAAAATTATGAAATGAATAACATACTTTATAAAATGCAAATTCTTTATAAGCAATAGTTACTCTCTTAATGAGCTTCTGGAGCCGATGAAGGATTAACTTATCAATTTCCAAAAGTGCCTCGTGCTTAACTTTATCTTTTTCAGGGTCAAAATCAGAAAGATTACCAAGCAAAAACTTAAATGTATTCCTAATCTTACGATACGAGTCTATTACTGGTGGAAATAGCTCCTCGCCAAATGGAAAATCCTGTGTATAATCCACAGATGAGAGCTGTAATCTTAATATATCAGCACCATACTTTTCCCACATTTCTTGAGGTGAAATCACATTTCCAAGTGACTTTGACATCTTTCTACGAGAGCTATCAAGTATAAGACCATGCGAGACTACTGATTTATAAGGTGCTTTTTCATCAGTAATAAATGATTCAAGAAGTGATAATTGAAACCAGCCTCTTGCTTGCTCTGTTGCTTCAAGGTATAAGTCTGCAGGATATTTTAAGTCATTATTCTCTTTCAAAACAGCATCATAAGAGGCAGATGAATCAAACCAGACATCAAGGACATCTGTTTCTCTTTCAAATTCTTTTGCACCACATTGTGGACAGACTTTGGAATCTGGCACTAATTCTTGCAAATCACAACTAAACCACGCCTCCACCCCACCTTTCTTAATAATTGCTTGTGCCCTTTTAATAACATCTTGTTCCAAAATAGGATACTTGCATTTTTTACAATAGAGCACGGGAATAGGAACACCCCAGAATTTTTGCCTTGAAAGACACCAATCAGGTCTTTCAAGAACCATATTGCGGATACGCTCTTTGCTCCAAGAGGGAATCCAGTTTATATTATCTATCTCATTTAGGCATTTCTTTCTCAAATCATTATGGTCAACTGCCAAGAACCACTGCTGGGTTGCCCTGAATATAAGAGGTTTATGACATCTCCAACAATGCGGGTAGGAATGTATAAGTTCTCCCTCATAGAGCAGATTTCCTTCTTTCTTTAGGGTTTCAATAATATGCAAATCAGCATCAAATACTTGCTTACCTGCAAATTCTGGAACCTCTTTTGTGAAACGACCTAATTTATCTACTGGAGAGATAATAGGAAGTTTATATTTAATGCCGACCTGATAATCTTCATATCCATGTCCTGGAGCAATATGCACACATCCTGTCCCTTGCTCAAGGGTGACAAAATCAGCTAATATAACTAAAGAATCTCTTTTAACTAATGGATTTGAACAATGCAGATTTTCAAGTTTCTTGCCAGAAACATTCTTGATTACTTTATAACTATTAAACCCAATATCTGACATAATGTTTTTAACTAAATCTTTGGCAATGATATATACTTCCTTATTAGCAAGAACAAAACTATATTCATAATTTGGATTTAATGCAATACCAACATTTGCTGGAAGAGTCCAAGGTGTCGTTGTCCAGATAATAAAATTCACTGTCTCTTTTATACCAGGAAAGCTATCTTTAACTCTAAATTTGACATATATAGATGGAGATTTAGAGTCCCTATATTCAACCTCATGCTCAGAAAGAGCTGTCTGACAATAAAAGCACCAATAAATTGGTCGGAGAGCCCTATAGATATAACCTTTATCCACCATTTTGCCAAAATTCTCTACAATCTTTGATTCATAGTTTTTATCCATTGTCAAATATGGATGAGACCAGTCCCCAAAAATCCCCATTCGTTTAAATTCTTCTTTCTGTATATCTACAAACTTCTTTGCGTAATTTCTACAACTTCTCATTATTTCAGCCCTTGAAAAGTTCTTTTTACCCAACGACTTTACGACTTCATACTCAATAGGCATACCATGGCAATCCCAACCCAGAATACAGGGAGTATCAAAACCCTTCATTGCTTTATATTTTATAACTATATCCTTCAATATCTTATTTAATGCTGTCCCTATATGTGTGTGACCATTTGCATAAGGAGGGCCGTCATGAAGAACATATTTCTCTCTTCCTTTACGAGATTTGTGTAACTTATTATAAATCTTCATCTCATCCCAAAATTTCAATATCTCAGGCTCTGTTTTAGGAAGATTGGCACGCATAGAAAAGTCAGTGTGTGGAAGTTGAATAGTATTTTTATAATCCATAGACACTATTATACAAATTTATACCCCAAAAGTCAAGAAAAAACTTGCAACCGCAGAGTTCACAGAGGACACAGAGAAAAACAGCCACAGAATCACATAGAAAAAATAAAATTCTGTAGGGCTCTGTGCTAATCTGCGTTAATCTGTGTCAAAAACAAGCCACAGAATCACATAGAAAAATACAAAAATTTCTTTTTTTATCTCTTCTGCGAAATTCTATGACCTTGCCTTCAGCGGCAGTAATCATTTAAATATAAATAATTTGACTTATTTGAAAAATAGTGTAAAATAAAACAGTTGATTTTAATATTTGATATTTAATTTTATAAAAGGGGGAATTATGGAATTTAAAGTCATTAAAATTAAAAAGCCAGGGGATATAAATTTTATCCTTGGGCAGGCTCACTTTATAAAGACTGTTGAAGACCTTCAGGAAGCTCTTGTATCAAGCGTCCCTAAAATTAAATTTGGAATAGCTTTTTGTGAGTCATCAGGACCACGACTTGTAAGGTTTTCCGGAAACGATAATGAACTCATAGAATTGGCTAAAACTAATGCCTTAAACATCGGGGCTGGGCATACGTTTATCATCTTCATAAAAAATGCCTTTCCAATAAACTTATTACCCGGAATAAAAGCCATTCCAGAAGTATGCAACATATTTTGTGCCACCTCAAATCCAACTCAAGTCATCATAGGTGAGACCAAACAAGGAAGAGCAATACTTGGAGTTGTAGATGGCTTATCCTCTATTGAAATTGAAAGTAAAAAGGATATAAAAGCTCGCAAAAAATTCCTCCGTGATATTGGATACAAAATTCAGTAAACAAAATCCGGACAGTGAATATAGGTGAATATGGGAACAGAGCCCATATTTATAATTCATTTTTAATTTCTTATTTACTTTTCTGTGAAATTCCCCCGCATCCAGCACATAATTGCTACAATGAATTTTTGGATTTATGTGCTGGGCGAGGCAGGTGTGGCTAAAAAACTTTGTGCCCTCTGTGGTTTATATTTTAATCTGTGGCTTATTTTTTATTTTTGAAGGGTTTTGAGCTTTTTGATTAATAATAGGGCATCTATTGGGGTTAGTTTGTCAGAGTCTACTTTTTCAAGTTCCTTTAAAACAGGGGATGGCTTCTCACTCCTGACAGTTGGCTCAAATAAATCTCTTTGCTTTGATTTTGCCCGTAATTTGCTTGCCTTTTGTTCATTTACTTTAAGGGAAGACAAGATTTCTTTTGCTCTTTTAATTACATTTTCTGGCAAACCAGCAAGTTTAGCTACATCTATACCGTAGGATTCGTCACAACCACCAGGCCTTAGTTGACGCAAAAATATTATCTCATCTTCATACCTTTTTACAGCAATTTGATAATTCTTTATCTTTGACGAGAGAGTGGCTAATTCTGTTAATTCATGATAATGAGTAGCAAAAAGGACCTTGCACTCAATATGCCTTGATAGGTATTCAATAGTTGCCCAAGCAATTGACATACCGTCAAAAGTGCTTGTCCCTCTGCCAATTTCATCAAGTAAGACAAGACTCCTTGAACTGGCATTATTTAATATATTAGCAGTCTCGTTCATTTCAGCTAAAAAAGTGGACACTCCTCGTGCCAGGTCATCTGAGGCTCCAATTCTTGTAAACAGGCGGTCACAAACCCCAATATGAGCTTCAGAAGCTGGGACAAAGGAGCCAATTTGAGCCATAAGGACAATTAAGCCAACCTGACGCAGATAAGTTGATTTACCGGACATATTTGGACCTGTTATTATATAAATCTCTTGTTCTAAGTTCAAGCTCGTTGGATTTGGGACAAAATCACCTTCTTGTAGTAATTGCTCAACAACCGGATGCCTACCATTTTTAATCACTATGTTGTCACTATTATCTACAATGGGTTTTACATATCTATTTTCTCTTGCCATACGGGCAAATGAAGCAAATATATCAAGCTCAGCAATCTTTTGAGCCGTTTCTTGAATATCAGGTGTCTTTGTGGCAACTTTTCCCCTTAGTTCACAGAAAAGCTCATATTCAAGCCTCTTTATCCTTTCTTCAGCTGATAGAACCTTAGATTCATATTCTTTAAGTTCCTGAGTAATAAACCTTTCTGCATTCACCAGAGTCTGTTTTCTTATGTAAGTTGAAGGAACAAGTTTAAGATTTGGTCTTGTAATTTCAATATAATACCCAAAGACTGAATTAAACCCAACTTTTAGAGACTTAATTCCAATTCTTTGTCTTTCCTTAGCTTCAAAATTTGAAATCCATTGTTTGCCAGAAAAAGCTAATTTCTGAAGTTCATCAAGCTCTTTATTAAAGCCAGTTTTTATTATATTACCTTCTTGAATAGTTATAGGTGGATTATCTACAATTGCCTTATCAACAAGAGAAATAGTGGCTTCAAAATTAGGAAATTTATAATTCTTAAATCTTTCTGGCAATACAGAATTTAAATCAGGCAAAACCTTAAGTGCCTTTGCAAGAGCTTTAAGGTCTCTCGCATTGGCACGCTCACCAGATATTCTTGCTATAAGACGTTCAAGGTCAGGGATTTTTGAAATAAGAAGCCTCACATTATCAAGTATTGTAGAAGAACTTACAAATTCTTCAACCTTATCAAGTCTTGAATTTATTTCACGAACATCAATCAATGGGAACAATATAAAGCTTCTTAAAAGCCTCCCCCCCATTGGAGTACAGGTATAGTCAAGAACCCATAATAGAGTCCCTTCACCTTCAGTTCCACCAATTTTGTTAATAAGTTCAAGATTTTTTCTTGTAGGCTCGTCAAGAATTAGATGTTTGGAAAGTGAGTAAGGGGTAATATGCTTTATATAAGCGAGCTCCTTCTTTTTAGTATCTTTAACATAAGCCAAAGCTGCGCCGCCAGCAGAAACACCAAGCTTTAAATCTTTGCATCCAAAACCATCAAGAGAAGCTACTTTAAAATATTCAAGAAGCTCACGACTTGCAAAATCATACAAAAATTCATAAGAATCTCTTGGAGTAAACTCAATATTATCAATTTTGAGTTCTGTGCCAGAGGCACATTCCTGCCCGACGCTTGGCAGGCGGGTACCTTTGGTGGAAAGATTTTCTGGAACAATGACTTCAGCAGGATTAATTTTTTTAAGCTCATCAATAAGTTCTTCAAGCTCAAGTTCCGTAATTTTAAAGTCGCCCGTAGATAGGTCAATAAAAGCAAGTCCATATCTCTTACCATCTGATGAAACTGAAGCTAAATAGTTATTCTTTTTGGATTCAAGCAGAGAGTCGTCAAGTAGAGTACCTTTGGTCATTACCTCTATAACATCTCTTTTAACCAGTTTTCCTGGTTTTGGCTCTTCAAGCTGTTCACAGATAGCTACTTTATAGCCTGCCTTAACAAGTTTAGCAATATAAGGACGAACAGCATGATGAGGCACACCTGCCAGAGGAACTCCTTTTTGGCGTTGAGTGAGAGCAATGCCAAGAACTTTGGAAACTAACTTAGCATCTTCATACAAAGTTTCGTAAAAATCACCTATCCTGAAAAGAAGAATTGCATCTTTGTATTTTTTCTTTATCCTTGAATATTGTTGCAAAAGAGGGGTAAAATTCATTTCAAAATTTGTGTAAATAAGGGAAAATGGAAAATTTGGGAAAAGGGAAGGGAATAAAATATATTAATTTTTCCCCTCTTGCCCTGTTTCCCCTTTTTCCTTTCATTACACAAATCTGAATACATTTTATTGTTTCACTACAAAGCCTTTTAGTTCTTTTTCAAGCATAAACTCTTTAGCTAATTTTAGTGAACGAAAGTTGCCTAATCTAATCTTATAATATTTACCTTGTTTAATAATGTAAGGATTGAACTTTGCTAATTCTTTCTTAAGTCTTTCCGCACGTTCCTTTTTAAGGAAGGCACCAACTTGAATAGTGTATCCCGACTCTTGATGTGCATATTCAGGGACAAAAGAGAAAATTATAGAAATCCATTTTTTAGCATCCTCAGCACAATCTCCTTCAGGATAAGAAGAAATAATTTTCTTATAATTTTTAAGTGCTTTTTTGTAATCTTCCTTTATATAATAATATTGTGCCAGTCTATACAAAGCATTATCAGCCACCTTACTTTCAAGATATAAATTTAAAATTTTCTCATAACATTCTATAGCTTTTTCAGGCTTTTCTCTTAATCTTCCAGCCCAGTAAAGAGCATAAGGAGTAAGTGAGCTTTTAGGATACTTAATTAAGAACCTTTCAAACTTTTTCCTTGCATTATCAAAACTTCCCTTTTTATAAGCATTCCTTGCGTCTCTATAAAATCCCTCTGAAGAAAGAGCCATCAGCAAGACCAATACAATTACCATTTCAATTACAGATTACCACCAATCTTTTAAAATGTCAATACTTTTTTGGGATTAACAGACACACTATAACCCATTCACAACAACCAAAATAGAATCCGGATGAAAAATCTTTTGCATCCCATTTTAGAGAACCGATGTCACACCCAACTGCAATTTAATAGCAAGGATTTTTGTGAAAAAAGGGTCCCTTTACTTTATTCGTAACTTGAGAGTTGTTTTATGCGGGTGAGCATGTTGGGATGGGTGCTTAAGAGTTCTAAACAGCGGTCAGTAAAGCTTACTTTTACGCGCTTTCGCTTTAAAATGCTTAATTCATCAGCTTCAATGATACCATCACGATTTAGGTCTAAATCCTTAAGTTCTCTCAGTTCTTGGGATGCTCTTGAACAATCATTAATAAAGAAAGCCTTTAGACCTTCAACTTGACGAAGCTGAGCTTTTGGTATTCGGGCATTTCCATAGACCAATTTATATAATGCTGAAGCCAACCAATCAGGGCGGTTGCCAAGCTCAATTGAACCTCTATCAGCAAAATATTCCCTTATCCTTGAAGCATAAAGGACAAGTAAATTAGTAATAAAATAAAAGAGAAAGGAAATCATACCAACCATTGCCAGGGCTGCTCCGCCTTCCCTTCTTCTGCCAAGACTCCCAAAAAGTAATAATCCCCATGCAATCCGATATAGAACTATTGGTATGACTGAAAGCAAAGTAATGGTTAATACATCCCTATTTTTTAGATGTGATAATTCGTGTCCCAAAACGGCTCTTAACTCATTATGGCTTAATAATCTTGTTATGCCTTGCGTAACGCACACTCTACCATCAGACCTCCATCTTCCAAAGGCAAAGGCATTAGGAATTGGGATTTGGGCGACTCCAACCTTGGGTTTTGGAATATTAGCCTTCTTGGCAAGCTCAGAGACCATATTATGTAATTCCGAATATTCCTTTTCTGTAACATATTTCACCCTCATTGACCACTCTACAATTCTTGGACCTACCATATATTGAATTCCCATAAGTATTAATGAAAATATAAAATAAAACGCAAAACTTGTGACTCCACAGGCAAAAGCAATAAGTGAGACAATAGCAAAAAGGATAGCAAAAAGTCCAATGACCAAAAGCCCCATTTTGACCTTTAACCAGAACATATTAACTCCATCTTATCCTTTTTTATCTGTTTGTCAAGGAAAATTAACCACAGAGGACACAGAAAGGGCAGAATACAGAAATCAGATGTCAGAAGTCAGAAATTATCTGTTCTCTGTCTTCTGTTTTCTGTTCATCTGTAGCTATTATGAGGGTTTGTATTTTGATTCTGCTTCCCAGACAACACGGTAGGCATTGAAGGTCATAATGCCCACAGTAACAAATAAAATAGCAATAAAAACCCACATCATCTGCCCTAACCCCTTCCAGCGTCCCATAGCAACCTGATTAGATGCATAGATGAGATATGTGAACATTGCCGATAGGATACCTTTTATAACAAGAGCACCATGAATTACTAATTTTCTTATTTTCTCAACACCTAATTCATTTAAGACCTGCAATCGTTTTTTTGAAATAGGTAAATTAATAAATCTTAATGGATTTTTAATTCCGACTGTAATTAAGCTTACTACTGTTATTAAAACATATAGTCCTGTCTGGGTAAGTGGTAAAATAAGCACTTCTTTCCATGATTTTGTCGTCCATGCATCAGGTTTACCAGAGGCGCCAAAATGGGTTGGAACCTTTTCAGGTAAGCCAGGATAAGCAGTAATTACAAAATAAAAGCCAAGTAATATTATAAAAAGGATTACAAATTCTAACCATATAGGATAATAATCTCCTAATCTTTTTCTCATCTAAATAAGTTCTCTGTCAGTAGGAAGGATATGGTTTACATTACTTCAACAATATCAATTTTTTTGTAGTTTTATAATTTCCAGTTATGAATTTAGCGAAATAAACTCCAGATGAAAATTCTTTAGTATTCCATCTTACAGTATAATATCCTGGTTCTTTTCTTTCGTTTACCAGTATTTTTACTAATTTACCTGATACATTGTAAATCTTTAAAGAAACTCTACTAACAACTGGCATCCGATAATTAATGACTGTCTTCAGACCAAATGGATTAGGACAGACTTCTAATTTTGCATTTTGCAACTTTTTAATTTCTTCTTCCTCTATCCCGATAACAACATCCACATAATTTCCTGTCCGATATGGATTCCCACGATACATATTCCAATAGTTGTTAGTGCCAGGAGATAAACTAAAATCAATCATTTCTACCCCATTTCCATTACCAATTGCTATTTCTAAATCACCATCTTTATCCAGGTCTGCAATACAGGGAGAAGATTTAATTGAAGTTTTGGTGCTAATAGGGAAACTCTTTATCATTACTCCCTTTCGGTCAAGAGCATAGACTTTTCCATCTTGAGAAGCAAATACGATTTCCGGATACCCATCTCCATTGATATCAGAAAAAACTGGTGATGAACTTATCTCTGCACCAGTTGAGTAAGGAAATCCTGCCACTGGACTTCCATCACAATGAATACCATAAAGATTTCCATCATCAGACCCGAAAAAGATTTCAACATTACCATCTTTATCAATGTCACAAAACGAAGGTGAACTGCGGATACGATTTCCTGTTTGAATAGTATCCAAGAGAACTCCTTGACAATTAAAGACATAAAGTTTCCCATCATCACTCCCACACACAATTTCTAACTTTCCATCGTTATCCAAATCTGCCAGTGACGGGGCGCAGTGTATGCTACCCCCAACTTCTTGAGGCCAGCCAAAAAGAACATTCCCATTGCTTGATATTACATATAGCTCGTGTCCATATGTTCCAACCACAATATCAAAGATACTGTCTCCATCAACATCACCAACGCCAGCTCCAGAATAAATTTTTTCACCTATACTATAGGGAAATGTTTTAAAGAGAGTACTATCGTGGTTTATTACATAAAGATTTCCAGAATAGTCGCCAAATATTATTTCTAAGTCTCCATCTTTATTAAGGTCTTTGAGGACGGGTGTCCCGGTAATATAGTTTTTGGCTCTAAATTTTAAGAGTAGACTTGCGTCATGATTAACAATATATAAATTCATATCCTTTGAGCCAAATACAATTTCTAAATCCCCATTCCCGTCCACATCCCCGATTGCTGACGAGCTCCTGATTTGATCTCCTGTATTAAATGGGAAACCAAGATACACAGAGGCATCCTTATTCCATACCCAAAGTCGACCGTTATGGTCACCTGCAATAACTTCCATCTCGCCGTCATTATCTATATCAATAATTATTGGTGATGCACTAACCTGTGAAGAGATATCCACTGGCCAGCCAATCTGATTCATACTTACTTCAATTTCAAAACTTATATTTACTGAATAAGGATATGGGGTTGTCTGGTTAGCAGATAGGATTAGAGTGAGAGGAATATCACACTCCCCAGCATCAGAGGAGATTTGAAATTTAAAGGGTTTAATATTTATGCCTATAGAGCCACTATGAATATCGTTGTAAGAAGCAATAGAATCTGTAATTATGATTGCTGAATCTGGTGATGTAATTTTTCCTGTCACTCCATATGCAGTTGACCAGCCAGCTTCATTTTTTACTAAAATTCTGACTTCAGCCGATTCGTCAGGATTTATGATACTATCGCCATCGCCCTCAGTTTCTATAACAGTATGCGAGATATAAGATAGATTTGGTAGAATATTATTTGCTATTGCTTTGTAGATATTGACTCTACCATATCCAAGTTGTCCTGCATATAATGGGTTAAGTGAATCTATGTTATCACAGTTATCCAGAAGTTCCTGTTCAATCCATATATTTGACGAATCCCGATACCAAGCCCAAAGTAATCCATAACAACCTGCAACAAGAGCCGATGAGAGGGAAATTCCATCTAAACTTGCATATCCACTGTCTGGAACTGTGGTCCAGATATTGGTTCCTGGTGCGCAACAATCAATCCAGTCCCCATAATCTGCACATCCCCACTTTATATCGCCTATAGTTGTAGCAGTAACTGCAATAACATTTTTATAAGCTGCAGGATACTTAGGCTCCGAAGTCACATCATGCCCGGCTGAGGCACAAATTATAGCCCCATAACTATCGTGAGCTACATTAACCACAGCCTGCCCTGCTGAGCCTCCATAAGTGCTACCCCAGCTGCAATTTATAATATTGGCCCCTGCTTTTGCTGCATAAAGAATGCCAGCATAGCCATAAGGAATATATCCGGGCTCAGTGTCATATGAACATTTTACAGGCATAAGCCTTGCTTTCCAGGCTACTGAAGCAACTCCTATCTCATTATTAGTGACTGCAGAGGCAACTCCAGCAACAGCAGTTCCGTGCCCAGCATACAGTGAATCAGACGGTTCAGGATTATTGTTCCCATCAGCCAAGTCATATCCTATAAGGTCATCAACATAGCCATTTGAATCATTATCAACACCATTTAAGTCTCCAGGGTCAAAAACCCATTCTCCACCTATGTATTCTATTGTATGCCCGTCTCCATCAGCGTCTTCTCCTGAATTTTGCCAGATATTATCAATTAAATCTGGGTGATGCCAGTCAACACCATCGTCAATAATCCCAATAATAATGCTTGTATCACATGGATATTCATTTGGTATATCCCACAGGTCCCAAGCTTCAGGAGCCTTTACTTGCACGAGGTGCCATTGTAGAGAATATAAAGAGTCGTTAGGAGCATAGTAAGGATGACATACAGGTTCTGGTTCTGCGTAAATCAAGTTCTCGTTTTCTTCAAATTTCAAGGCTATTTCTTTCACATTTTCTTTTTTACTAAAATATAGACGATAAATTTTAGATAGATAAATATTGCCCCAATGGTCGTTCTGGTCAGCAGATGTTAACCATCTCTCAATTTTGTAAATACCATGTTCCTTACACAACTTATCAAAGGAAGGAAGGCCTGTTATTATCTGAGATTTAGTTTGATTAATCGTGGCAAGCTCTATGCTTGGTTTAAAACATACTAACAATCTGTCTGGGTAATAATCTTGAACTAATAATGTAATAAATATCAATAACATTTTTGATTAAGGATTTACAATATTAAGAACAGTCGGTATTTTTGTTCTCTATGAGGGGAGGATATTTACAACTTTTCTGCCACCCCGTGTGGTTTTGAACTCAACCATTCCTGCGGCAGTGGCAAAGAGAGTATCATCTTTTCCTCTCCCCACATTAATCCCTGGATGTATTCTTGTTCCCCGTTGACGGATAATGATTGTTCCAGCATTGATAAGTTCCCCGCCATACCTTTTAACTCCAAGGTATTGCGGCCCACTATCTCTGCCGTTCCTTGAAGAACCAAGTCCCTTTTTATGTGCCATATCAATCTCCTTTTGGTAAATATAACACCTTATTTATCTATTGTCAAGTTTTTTAATTGACTTTTCTGAATTTTGTGCTAAATTTTTATAAGTGTCAAAGAGAGAAATAATTATATCTTTATTTGATGTTGGAATTGCTGGACTTGTATATTATCTGTCCTTTGCCTTAAGGTTTTCAAGTTTCACTTTTCCACATGACTTTCTTATTTTTTTGAAAACTCTGCCTATTGTCCTTCTAATAAAGTTTTTTGCTTTTACCTATTTTAAGGTCTATAAAGGAATCTGGAGATATGCATCTATAAAAGACTTGCTTGATATCCTTAAAGCCGCTACCATTAGCACTTCAATAATAATCTTTGTAATATTTACTTTATCTCGGGGAGAAGGTTATCCTCGTTCTGTCCCAATTATAGATTGGTTCCTTACTGTAATATTTATAGGAGGATTGAGATTTTCTATAAGAATAAGGAAGGAAAGAGCACAACCTCCAGCTCCTGGCTCTAAAAGGACCTTAATTATTGGAGCTGGTGATGCAGGAATAATGATTCTAAAAGAAATGAAAACTAATCCTCAAATTGGTTATAATCCAATTGGATTTATTGATGATGACACTACAAAACAAGGAAGGACTATTCAGGGCATTCATGTGCTTGGTAGGCAAACTGATATCCCAAGACTTGTTCGTCAACAAAGGATAGCTGAAATTATTATTGCTATACCATCTGCTTCTGGAGATGAGATGCGAGAGATTGTAAAACAATGTGAGGTTTCTGGAGTAAAGTTTAAAACTTTGCCAGTGCTTGGTGATGTGATAAATGGAACTGTATCAATATCTCAGATTAAGGATGTTGATGTCTCAGATTTACTCAGGCGTGAGCCTATAGAGCTTGATACCGAGTTTATTTCCCGTCATTTATCTGGTAAAAGAATTATGGTTACTGGCGCAGGTGGTTCTATTGGTTCAGAGCTTTGCCGTCAGATAGCAAAGTTTAACCCTCAAGAACTTATATTATTGGATATGGCAGAAACGCCTCTTTTCTTTATTGAACTGTTCTTTAGACAAAAGTTTCCAAATTTAAAGATTACTTCATTTCTGAGTGATGTAAAAGATAGTTTGAGGCTTGAGGAGATAATAAAATCAACTTCTCCTCAAATAATTTACCACGCCGCTGCTTATAAACATGTTCCTGTTTTAGAAAAAAACATTCTTGAAGGTATAAAAAATAATATATTTGGCACCAAGACTCTCGCAGACCTTGCTTCTCAATATGGTGTAGAAGAATTTGTCATGGTTTCAACAGACAAGGCGGTTAATCCGAAGAGTTTTATGGGCATTTCCAAGCGAATAAATGAAATCTATATTCAATCTTTATCAGAAGAATCAGGCACAAAATTTGTGTCTGTCCGGTTTGGTAATGTGCTTGACTCAAGCGGAAGTTGTGTTCCAATATTTAAACACCAAATAAAAGCCTGGGAACCTATTACTATTACCCACCGTGATGCTAAAAGATATTTTATGACCTTACCTGAAGCCGGGCAGCTCATTATTCAAGCTGGGGCTATGGGACAGGGGGGCGAAATATTTATATTAAAAATGGGAGAACCGATAAATGTTCTTAATTTAGCGCAAGACCTTGTTACCCTTTCTGGTATTCCAAAAGAAAATGTTAAATTCTCTTTTACAGGTTTGAGGCCAGGTGAAAAGCTTGAAGAAGAGCTTATTGGAAAAGGGGAAAAAGTTCAAGTAACATCTGATGAGAAAATACTTATCGTTAAGTCAAGCAATCATATTCCTCTTTCTAAATTGAACAAAGACTTTATTGAACTAAAGCAATATGTGGCTTCCCAAGATACATCACTTATTCTTAAAAAATGTAAATCTATCGTAAGTAATTATTCCTGAAATAAAATGAAGCCACAGATTTCACTGATTAATTTTATCTGTGTAATTTATTAAAAAATTAAGATGGAAAAGAAAATGGGACAACTTCTCTACGAAGAACTCACTTACAAAATAATTGGTATTAGTATGAAGGTACATACAGAGCAGATTTCATTATAGATGGGAAAGTGCTTATCGAGATAAAAGGGATAAGCAAGTTAACGGAAGTGGATGAAGCACAGATAATTAATTATCTCAAAGCAACTGGTCTTCATGTTGGTCTTTTGTTAAATTTTGGAAGGAGTAGTTTAGAATGGAAACGAATCATATATTAATTCCAGCAATACAGATTGCACTGATTTTAAATGATTTTACAGATTATCAAATCCGTGTAATCCGTGGCTAAAAATGGATGACATAGAATCGCTTGTCTCTGATTGTATAAGCATAGAAGAATCTTCATACCAAAAGGGAGTTCCTGTAATTCGTGGTACTTTGCTTATGGACTCGGAAGTTGCTTTTAAGACAATAAGGGAGCGACTTAAGGAGCTTGGCTTATTTCCGGTCTTGAGAAAAAGTGATGATAAAATTGAACTTAAAATTGGTAAAACTCCTATTATAAAAGAGGAGAAAAAATGGGTCAACCTTTTGCTTCTTATTGCCACTATTTTTACAACTATTTTGGCAGGAAGTTTCTTGTCAGGTAAAAATCCTTTTAAAAATCCTTCTACCTTAATTTCTGGCATACCTTTTTCTTTTACTCTCCTTTTAATACTTGGTTCACATGAACTTGGGCATTACTTTGCCTGTAAATTCAGGGGTATAAAAGCAACTTTGCCATACTTTCTCCCAGTCCCGCCACCTATCTTGCCGCTTGGGACATTTGGAGCAGTTATAAGAATAAAATCTCCAATATCAAATAAAAAGGAGTTAGTTGAAGTTGGGGCTGCTGGACCAATTATTGGGTTTATACTTGCTATTCCAATTACTATTATTGGCTTAAGACTATCAAAAATTATGCTCATTACTCCTGGAGAGGGACAAATATTTCTTGGAAATTCACTTCTCTTCTATCTCCTTTCAAAATTGTTTGTTGCTCCACCACCACCTGGCTATGACCTTGCTCTTCATCCAGTAGCTTTTTCTGGATGGGTAGGTATGTTTATTACTGCTTTAAACCTTTTGCCATTGGGACAACTTGATGGTGGGCATATCGCTTATGCTTTATTAGGTAAAAATACTAAATTTATAGCCTGGCCCCTAATTGGGATAATGATAGGACTTGGGATTTACTGGCAAGGATGGCTTCTCTGGGTAATACTTATTGTTATTGTTCTTAAACTCAAACATCCTCCGCCTTTAAATGATGTTACACCATTAGACTTACAGCATAAAATTATCGGTTTAATAGCCTTACTTATATTTATTCTTACCTTTATCCCTGTTCCAATTAGCATAAGATAAAAAACTTGACAAATAGATAATTTTTTGTATATTTAATATAGAATGGCTAATGTGATAACAAAAGTATTTGGCTCAGCCAATGCAAGGACTCTCAAGAAACTTCAGCCTATTGTAGGCAAGATTAACTACTACTTTGAAAAATATAGTGGCCTCAAAGCCAGTGAGATGCGTAATTTTCAGAATAGATTCATTGAGATTTTAGCCCGAACTCAAGATTGGAATAAAGCTCAAGAGATTATAGATGAGATGAATAAGCTATCAACTGAGCGTGGTGCTATCTCTGATGATGAACTTAAGGAAAAGACACAAGAATTTAAAAATAGAATAAAAGAAAAGACAAAAGATTTAGAAAAAGAACTTAAGAATTTAGAGTCCTCTCCTGATACTTCTCCTGAGCAAATAAAACAGGCAAAAGAGAGATTTGAGGATGCCGAACAGCAAATTCTTGATGAACTTTCACCGGAAGCTTTTGCAGTAGTCAAGGAAGTTTGCAGGAGACTTGTAGGCAAAAGCTGGACTGTCACAGGTCATGAGTGGAAATGGAAAGATGTACCCTTTGATGTTCAGCTTATTGGCGCAATAGTTCTTTATCAAAGCAAGATAGCTGAAATGGCGACTGGAGAAGGCAAGACTCTTGTTGCCACAATGCCACTTTATCTCAATTCACTTACTGGCAAGGGCTGTCATCTTATAACAGTAAATGATTATCTTGCCAGTCGTGACCGTGATTGGATGGGAGGAATTTATAATTTTCTTGGCGTAACAGTTGGTTGTATACAAACAGGAATGACACCTGAAGAGAGAAAACCACAATATAAGTGCAATATAACTTATGGAACTAATCAAGAATTTGGTTTTGATTACTTAAGAGATAATATGCAATGGAAGCCAGAGGACAGGGTTCAAAGAACTCATTATTATGCCATAGTTGATGAAGTTGATTCTGCCCTCATTGATGAAGCAAGAACGCCTCTAATAATATCTGGTGCGGTTGAGAGGGTCATAAATCGTGAATATGCGCGCCTCAAGCCAACTGTTGCTCGAGTTGTTAGTCAGCAAACTTTACTTATTAATAGCAAAATAGCTGAAGCTGAAAAATTAATCAAGGAAGACAAAGAAGAAGCAGCAGGCAAAAACCTTGTTCAAGCCGCAAAAGGTGCACCAAAGAACCGAAGATTAATGAAACTCAAAAAAGAGCCAAATATTTTGAAACTAATAGAGCAAACAGAAAAAGAGCTAATGGCTGCCGAATTAAGTGGTAAGATGGGTTTAAAGAAAGAAGAAAGCGAGCTCCACAAACTTCAGGAAGAGCTTTATTATACCATTGATGAGAAATCTAACATTGTCAATATCACAGAGCGAGGAAGGGAAGCACTTGCACCTGGAAAGCCTGATTTTTTCCAACTTCCAGACTTATCACAAGAATTGCCAAAAATTGATAAAGATACCAGTCTTTCACCTCGCGAGAAATTTGTCGCCAAACAAGCAATTGAGCGAGAATATGCCGAAAAATCAGGAAAACTCCACGCCATAAATCAACTCTTTAAGGCTTTTTCGCTTTTTAATAAGGATGTTGAATATGTTATCCAACAGGGCAAGGTAATGATTGTTGATGAATTTACTGGTCGGCTTATGCCTGGTAGACGATATTCAGATGGTTTACATCAGGCACTTGAAGCCAAAGAAGGGGTTCAGGTAGAATCTGAAACTCAGACTCTTGCTACTATAACTATCCAAAATTATTTTAGAATGTATGAAAAGCTTTCTGGTATGACAGGAACAGCCGAGACAGAGGCATCTGAGTTCTGGGACATTTATAAGCTTGAGGTAGTTGTAATTCCGACGAATAAGCCAGTAAGGAGAGTAGAATATGATGATGTTATTTATAAGACAAAGAAGGAAAAGTATGATGCAATAATGGAAGAGATTGAAGAAATGCATAAAGCAGGCAGGCCTATTCTGGTTGGCACTGTCTCAGTTGATGTTTCAGAGACTTTATCCAGGATGCTTGGGCGGAAAGGGATTCCACATCAAGTATTAAATGCCAAATATCATCAAAAAGAGGCAGAAGTAGTTGCTCTTGCGGGTCAGCCCGGCAAAGTCACTATAGCTACAAATATGGCTGGTAGGGGAACGGACATAAAACTTGGCAAAGGGGTTGTAAAATGTGAAAAATGTTGCATAAAGTCACCTGAAGGCTGTTCGCCGGAAAAGAAAGAATGTCTTACTAATCCACCTTGTGGTTTACACATACTTGGCACCGAGAGGCACGAGGCAAGACGAATTGACAGACAGCTTCGGGGTAGATGTGCCAGGCAAGGGGACCCTGGGTCTGCCAGATTTTATCTTTCACTTGAAGATAATTTGATGAGATTATTTGGGTCAGACCGCATTGCTGGGGCAATGAGCCGTTTTGGACCTCCAGATGGAGAGCCAATACAGCATAAGCTTGTAACCCGTGCCATAGAAGGGGCTCAAAAAAGGGTTGAGCGCTTTAATTTTGACATCAGGAAACATTTACTTGAATATGATGATATAATGAACAAACAACGCGAAGCAATATATAGTATAAGGAATGAAATCCTGGATGGCAAAGATGTTTCGGAAAAGGTAAAAGAAATGATAAACAATGTGGTTGCTGGAATTGTGGATACTTATACAGAAGGCTATTCAGAAAATTGGAACTGGGATAGCCTGTTATCAGAAATTAGGGATACTTTTCTGCTTGCTTTTAACATATCAGAAGAAGAAAGGACAAGTATTAAAAAGGAGGAATTAGAGGATAAGCTAATGGAAGCCATTATGAGTCTTTACAAATACAGGGAGGAACAAATAAGTTCTGAAACGATGAGAGACCTTGAGCGTCAGGTTATGTTGCATGTGTTAGATAAAAACTGGAAAGACCATTTATATGAACTTGATGCATTAAAAGAAGGAATAGGTCTTCGTGGTTATGCCCAGCGTGACCCACTGGTTGAATATAAAAAGGAATCTTATGGATTGTTTGAAGAACTCCTTGATATAATAGACCGTGAAGCAGTGAGGAATCTTTTTGGTTTAAGATTTGTAAGCAAAGAAGAGCGTGAGCGCGAATCAGCTGGCACAAAAGTAAAGGCTTTTCAACCTGATGTTACCCGTTCTGCTGCTCCCCTGCCCGACAGACGGCAGGCGGGTCAGCCTACCCCGGAGCCTGCTATGGCTCAAGCACCAGGAATTCCTGTAGGGGCTACTCAGCAGGGTCCATCTGTTCTTGGACGACCTTATGATGTTCCTCAGGAACGACCAGTAATAACAACTTATAAAAGAGGAGACAAAAAAATAGGAAGAAACGACCCTTGTCCTTGTGGCTCAGGCAAGAAATATAAAAATTGCTGTGGCAGATTTGTAAAATGAACAACATCTTGAGAAAAGAAGTCTTAACACCAGAAATAAAATTATTTGAGCTTGAGTGTCCACTCATTGCTGCTAAAATATTACCAGGGCAATTCGTCGTTATAAGAAGTTACGAAAAGGGAGAAAGAATTCCATTGACTGTGGCTGATGTTAATAAGGAACACGGTTCTATTATCATAATATTCCAAGAAGTTGGTAAATCAACTGCTTATCTTGGGACTTTAAAAAAAGGGGACGAAATCATCGATGTCATTGGTCCGCTTGGTAAGCCGTCGGAAATTAAGATATTTGGGACAGTTGTTTGTATAGGCGGAGGAGTTGGGATTGCACCTGTTTATCCTATAATAAAAGCATTAAAGAAAAAAGGAAATAGAATAATTTCCATCCTTGGAGCAAGGAATAAAGAACTTTTAATACTGGAGAATGAAATTAAAAAATTTTCAGATGAACTTTACATAACTACAGATGATGGTTCGTATGGGAAGAAGGGTTTTGTTTCTGATGAACTTAAAAGACTTATCAATGAGGGAAGGAAAATTGACCGTGTTGTTGCAATTGGACCTTCAATAATGATGAAAGTAGTAGCTGAAGTTACAGGTCCTTATGAGATTAAGACCATTGTCTCATTGAATCCAATAATGATTGACGGAACAGGGATGTGCGGTGGTTGCAGAGTTGAAATAGGAGGAGAGACAAAATTTGCCTGTGTAGATGGACCAGAGTTTGATGGGCATTTAGTAAATTTTGACCTTTTAATGAAACGCCAGGCAATATATTTAAAAGAAGAAGAAGAGTCTTTTGCAAAATTTAAAAAGGAGGGTGTATGATTGCTACTGCTTATGTTCTTATAAAAGTAGAGGCAGGGAAAGGGAAAGAAGTATATAATGAACTTCTAAAACTCAAGGATATACAGCATATAGATGCTGTTACAGGTCCTTTTGACCTTATTGCTGCGCTTCAAGGGACAGACTTTAATACTATTAGCCAGATAGTTTTAAAAAAAGTCCGTCCTATCAAAGGGATAGAGGAAACTGTTACCTGCAATGTCATAAGTTTTGAAGTTTAGTGTGGGGAACACTCACTTTAAAAATTGACCATAATTTTGCATTTTGATATTTAATTTTTAATTTTAATATGGGGAAGCCATCGCCTGAAAAAACTCCTATTCGTGAGCAATCTCCAAAGGAGCGGATAAAAAATTTCAACGAAGTTCCTTTTGGCTATTCGCCCGAGGAAGCTATTCTTGAAGCCAAGCGATGTTTGCAATGCAAGAATAAGCCCTGTGTTAAAGGCTGTCCTGTTGAAGTAGATATATCAGGATTTATAAAGGCAATTGCAGAAGGTGATTTTTTAAAATCTATAAAGATTTTAAAGGAAAAGAATATCTTACCTGCTATTTGTGGGCGTGTATGCCCCCAGGAAGACCAATGTGAAAAGGTGTGTACCTTGGCAAAAATTGGCGAACCTGTGGCTATAGGGAGGCTTGAACGCTTTGCTGCTGATTGGGAAGCAGAGCATGGCAAAATTGAAATTCCGAAGCGTCCCCAATCAACTAATAAAAAAGTTGCCGTAGTTGGGTCTGGACCCGCAGGTCTCACAGTAGCAGGCGATCTTGTTAAACTTGGGCATTCAGTAACCATATTTGAAGCACTCCATAAACCTGGCGGTGTCTTGATTTATGGAATTCCTGAATTCAGGCTGCCCAAAGCTATCGTGATGAGGGAAGTGGATTATGTCAAGAAATTGGGTGCTAAACTTACGCTTTCATTTGTAGTTGGGAAATTAAAAACAGTTGATGAATTGCTTAAGGAGTTTGATGCTGTCTTTATTGGCACTGGAGCTGGACTTCCCTGGTTTATGAATATACCGGGTGAGAATTATAATGGCATATATTCGGCTAATGAATATCTAACGAGGTCTAATTTAATGGGGGCTTATCTTTTTCCAGAATACGATACTCCAATCGTGCGTGGCAAGCAGGTAGCTGTAATTGGGGGTGGTAATGTTGCTATGGATTCAGCCAGAACTGCATTGAGACTTGGGGCTCGCCACTCAATGATTATTTATCGCCGCTCAAGAGTTGAGATGCCAGCCAGAATTGAAGAGATAGAACATGCTGAAGAAGAAGGAGTTGAATTTAACTTTTTAACCCTTCCTGTCGGATACCATGCTGATAGTAAAGGCTGGGTCAAGGAGATGGAATGCCTGAAAATGAGATTAGGGGAGCCTGATGCATCTGGCAGGAGACGTCCTGTTCCTATAGAAGGGTCTAATTTCAAAATTCCTGTAGATGCAGTAGTCGTAGCTATAGGACAATCACCAAATCCCTTAGTCCCATCAACCACTTCTGGTCTTGAAACTGGAAAATATGGCAACATAATAACTGATGAACAAACAGGCAAGACCTCCAAGCGTGGCGTATTTGCAGGTGGTGATATTTCAACAGGAGCGGCAACTGTTATCCTGGCAATGGGAGCTGGCAGGATTGCTGCTCGCTCAATTGATAAATACTTACGCACAGAAGAGTAGAAAAGCTCTCGTTTTACAAGTTCACAGATAATTGTTAAGCATATCAGACTATCAGTTAGTAGAATATCAGCATACCAGAATATCAGATTATTCTCATACCCGCTTCGCCGAAGCTTCAGCGAGGCGAGTTGTGGCTTTTCCTGATACCCTGATGTCCTGATATTCTTCCTGCTGATACTCTGGTCCTCTAATATACTCATTACGCTCTGTGGTTTCTTTTTTTGCTTGACATCTTTCCTTTTCATATTATAATTTTATAAAAGATTTTATCGCTCATTTCAAAATGCAAAAATACACTACAGATTGAACCACAGAGAACACGGAGTTCACATAATAAATGATGGACATAATCTGTGTAGTGTGTGGCTCTTTTTTATTTTTGATATTTAATATCACTTGTATCCGTGGTTTCTGGGTCTATTCCGTCAGCTGACGGATTCATCTGTGGTTAATGCATTATTCTGGAGGGCTAGTCCTAATTGGTAAGGCAGCGGACTTGAAATCCGCCGGGAGAAATCCCTTGGGGGTTCGAATCCCTCGCCCTCCGTGGAAAGGCAGTGGCAAGTGAATAGGGATAAGGGAAAAACACTGGACACTTAACACTATTCACTGTTGTTTATGGAGAGGTGGCCGAGTGGTTGAAGGCAAACGATTGCTAATCGTTTTTTCTGAGAAATCGGAAACGTGGGTTCGAATCCCACCCTCTCCGTTCTGCTTCGCCAAGGCTACGCAGAACTAAGCCTTATGTATTACATATATTTACTTCGCAGCCAGAAAGACACTTCAAAGACATATATTGGATTTACCAATAATTTGAAAAGACGGATAGAAGAACATAACAAAGGTAAATCTCTACATACAAAGCTTCTCTCTCCTTGGCTATTGGAAGTATATATAGCATTTAAGAATAAAAATAAAGCTAAGAAGTTTGAAACTTATCTGAAACAAGGTTCAGGTCATGCTTTTGCAAAAAGGCACTTTTGGGAAGAGAATCCGTAGGTCTTCGAAGCTTCTATTGAGAAGCGCAGTAGACCCACCCTCTCCGTTCTGCTTCGCCAAGGCTACGCAGAACTAAGCCTTATGCACTACATATCCGCCAGCCTGATGAAGAAAAAAATAACCACAGAGGACGCAGAGTTTATAGATTTTTAAGCGTTCTAATAAAGTATCACAAAAACACGGAAATGTGGAAACACGAAATCTGCGTTAAAAAGAAACTCACGGATTACACAGAGTAAAATATCAGCGCTTACCTGCCCGCCGCTTCACTTCGACAGGCGAGTCTGCAGTTTTAGGAATTAACGTATTATCTCGGATTGATATTTTAATAGGCTTGGGGGGAGTCGAACCCCCAACCTTCGGATTCGTAGTCCGCTGCTCTATCCAATTGAGCTACAAGCCCATGTACAGTAGTGGTAAGTGAGCAGTGGTAAGTGAGTAGTGTGTTTCTCTTATTCTTCACTATTACCTTGCTGTTTTTCTCGTAAGTTTATTTATCATACTTTGCAGCATTTTGCATATTTCTATGCATATTACTATACGCTGAACGCTGATTTGCGATGCTTCTCTCTAACCAATGTGCATCTCTTACCTTATAATACCAGTTTTCTGCTTCTGAGCTGGAATTCCTTGATATATCTAAATAATTAATGTATTGTTTTGTAGTTCTTGAGTTAAATCCTTCTGCTATATTTGCACCTATAGAACCAATAGCTCTAATCAATTGAGCAGCTAATATTCTTCCTTCTATGCTTTTTGGGAAATGTTTTATATCTTTTAAAGCATCAAGAAAAAGCTGATGGCTCACTTTCCATGCTATTAAATCAGTAAAATACTGTATCTTTTTCTCCATATCTATCTTCACTTATCCCTATCCACTTCTCACTGCAGTATACGCCGCCAGGGAATTGAACCCTGAACCTACGGATTAAGAGTCCGTTGCTCTACCTAATTGAGCTAGCGGCGCTTGAAATTATCTTATAGTAATTTTCGTGAATGTCAAGTAAAATCTCAGACGCACACAGATTATCACAGATACGAGAGATTCACACAGATATTTTTAAGAAAATTTTGTATATTCAGTGTTTATCTATATCATCCGTGAAAATCTGCGTGCTAATGTTTTTGGGACTTGGGATTTTTAATGATGTGTTTCTGTAGAGTCTGATTCAGTGGGGTTAAATAGCTCGTCTGGGATTCCAGTATTTATTTTGACTTCCTTAATATTTATTTCTACATGCATACTCAGTATTTCTTTCATTGACTCCTTCTGGTCTGTTGAGAGAGAACTCAAATCCATTTCTACATATATTCCTAATTTATAAGGAATCAACACATCTTGGATTGAGTGGTAATCCCTGAGTTTAATCACCATTTTCATTTCTTTTTCATTTTCTTGTGAGCTTGATATCTCTGCTTTCAATACTACCCAGTTATCTGCATCTATCCAGACTTTACCTGATGCAGGAAATGCATCCTCACTGGCTCCTATTAGCTTAGCTATATTACTGGTACCTAAAACATATGTCTTTTGTTTGTCTATCTCTTCAGTTCCCAGGTATCTAATATCCTTTGCCTGAACTATCTTCTCTCGTAAATCATCTATGTCAAAACTAACATCTCCTGATACAAAATCTTCACCCCAGCCTAAATCTATATCCTTTAACTCACTGTGAATTTTATATACAAGTTTACCATCTATCTTTACCCTTTTTTGATAAACATTACCTTTATCAGATGTAATCGTTATATCCTTAATCCTTTTTAATTGTTTTCCATAGCTCTGTTTTACATTAGCAATAATTTCTTTAGCCGTTATCCTGGCATAAGAAGGAAGGGTAATTACTACAATACTTAAAACTATAGCTCCAATTCTATTCATTTTCATTCTTCAATCATTTCAATATTTGCACGTGGAAGTATAACACGCTTTCCACCTGTGAGTTCTACCTCAAGGACTCTAACTTTAGCACCTGTTTCTATTAGCTGAAGTTCTGAAGGCAAGGCTGTTACTTTACCAATTTCACCAAAATGAGGTTCCCGAATTATGCGAACTTTAGAGCCAGCCTCCACGCCCTTTAATCTTACCTCTTCCTTAATTTCACCTATCTCTTCTTCAAGTGGTATAATTACTTCGGGTCTTAAGACACCTGCTCTTATCTGAGTGGCACCATTTATACTTACCTTTTTTCCTTCATTAGCACACAAGAGTTCAAATGTCCTTTGAGCCATATTCATAGGACCAAAACCCTCAGTTACAACAACTGTTATACCCTTGCGCTCTGAGCCTGTTATAGCAACTCCAATCTCGTAACCCAAGAAGTCTTTCAAATCTTTATCTGATATCCCTCCGACAACAATTCCCTTGCATCCACACTTAACTGCTTTTTGCAAAGTTTCATACGTTACAAGCGAACCTCCTATAATTACTTTACCTTTAAGGTCATCAGTTATGTCATCTGGGGTTAAAACAACTGAGGGGTCTTTCGCTACTCTTTTAAGTATTCCATTTGTTTCTCCACCAATTCCAAAGATTCCTTGAACAAAGGCGCCTGTTGTCTCAACGGCAACTCCTTCATTTTCAAAAATCTCAGCTACCACCCCATCTATATAAGCATTTATTTCTACACGAGTTGGAGGGTGCCTTAAAATAGCTTGCCCTGTAATTTTGGATATGCTTTCAAGGACTCCATCTACAGGAGAAGTCACAGCAGTTTTGAACAAACCAAATAATCCTTTGCTTTGAGCAATTATTTCGCCCTTCTTTAACGAGTCACCAGAATGCTTTAAAAGGTAAGACTCAACATCTTCAGGAGGAACGCCTAAAAGCCCACCAATATTGAGAGGTTCAACATCCCCCGGGAGCTGAGTTCGGGCAACAATTGTATCCGCACTTACTTTACCTGTTATCTTAGCTACTACCTGTCCTTTAAGAGGAAGTCTTCGTTCTTTACGGATACGGGTTCTTGATGTAACTTTTAAACCGGGTGTATATGCATGTGCCATATTAAGTTAGTTAATTAGTCATTAGTTATTAGTTATTAATAGACCTCAAGGGCAGTAAACCATTTATTGAGACTTTCAATTCGCTTCTTTGAATCCTCGGAAAGTTTAAATGGTCTACCTCTTGCATCTATTACAATCCCCACTTCTCCACCTTCTATTTCCTTTGTTACTTTCTTCCCTCTCCCTTCTCCCACATCAAAGCCCCTTTCAGGAATAATTTCTGCTTCTCCTTTTCCTTTAAATGGGATAAGGACCATATCGCCAAAATTTACATTCTTTTCTATATCTTTCCCGCCTGCCGTTTGTTGGGCAGGTATTTTTACAGTTACACAAAGTTTTCCCTCTTTTCCTGTTCCCGCAGGAGCTATACAAGTGCCAAGCCTGACAAGACAATCCTTCCAGAATACATCCATAGCAGCTTTCTTATTCACTGCTGATAGGACTCCAAGATGAGGCATCATAAAGATTGAATCAACAGTAAGCATTGTTGTTCCTTCAGGCAGGAATGAATCTATAATCATAAGAGAAGCTTGAGTCCTTTTAGGTGCATGAGAAAGAGCTCCGCCTGAACCAATTATTAAATTTAAAGTCTGCATATTAATAAGAGATTCGCCTGTTACTGCTTGTGCAAAGGTATCAGAAATAGTGCGAGCTTGTTGAACTCCTTTTAACCCCACTGCCATACTCTTATGATGCTTGAAAGCTAATCTCAATGCTTCTCGGGCTATTGCTTGTTCTATCTTCAGTTCTTCAAGGGTCTGAGGTATAGTAGTTGGTCTTATCATTTTGTTACGGATACGATTCCTCAAATCTTTTTCAGGCATTTCAAAAGGTATCCATCGCATTATATTATTTATACCCGCTTCAGCCAATACATTGGATATTGAATAACTCATTCCAAGGTTTGCCGAGACTGTTCGGTTAAAAACTCCTTGAAATACAGAAAAGACATCTGTTGTTGCCCCTCCAATATCCACTCCCATAGCTCCTATGTTTTGACTTTTACCAACCATTTCCACCAATGAGCCAACAGCTCCTGGAGTGGGCATTATAGGGGCATCTGTCCATCCCATTAACTTTTTGTATCCTGGGGCATGAGCCATCACATGTTCCATATAGAGTTCGTGAATTTTATTTCTTGCTGGGACAAGATTTTCTCGTTCAAGGACTGGGCGGATATTATCTACTATGGAGAATGCTGTTTTTTTCTCCAAAACTTCACTTACCGGTTTTCTTGCATCTTTATTACCCGCATATACTACAGGGAGTGAATAATCTGCCCCAAATCTTGGTCTTGGCTCTGCAGCTCCTATTAACTCTGCAAGTTCTGCCACATGAGATATAGTCCCGCCATCAATGCCACCGGAAAGCAAAATCATATCAGGTCTGAGTTCACGAATTATTTCTATCCGTTGATATGGGAGTCTGCCATCATTTGAGGCAATTGTTTCCATCACAATTGCTCCTGCTCCAAGAGCGGCACGAGCCGCAGATTCGGCAGTCATTGATTTGACAACACCTGCTACCATCATCTGCAAGCCACCACCAGCTGATGATGTGGATATATATATATCTACTCCCTCTTTATCATTCTTGCAAGGCTTTATAATTTTTTCCTTGTCAAGAATTTTCTTGCCCGTCAATTCTTCAACCTCTCGGATTGAATTAAGGACCCCTCTTGTTACATCTTCAAATGGTGCCTCAACTGTTGTAGGAGCTTCACCTCGCACAACCAACCTATATTCTTCGCCTTTCTTTTCAATTAAAATTGCCTTAGTTGTTGTGCTACCACAATCAGTAGCAAGAATTGTCCTAATCTCCATTAGCCCCTTCTACTTAATTATTTTGTTTACCTTTTTCATATACTGTCTCCCCATACTTTGCAATCTCACTATATACCAAAAACCATTTATCTTTCAATTTGTCAAATTTCTCTGGTGTCTCCACAATGACATCAACAGATGCATCAACGCCAAAAAGTTTACGGTAAATCTGCTGAGCAAGTTTTCTTCTATGTTCCACATCTTTTTTCAGAACACATATATCATAGTCACTCCATTTTTTGTTTTCACTTCTTGCTCTTGAACCAAAGAGAATAATTTTATCTGGGTCAACTTCTTCAACAATCCTTTTTATTATTTTTCCCAAGCCTTTTTCCATTATATCAAAATTGCCTTAGTTGTCGTGCTACCACAATCAGTGGCAAGAATAGTTTTAAGTTCCATTTTTACCTAATTGAAATAAGCTTTAAACTTTGATATTCTCCTTTTTTCCCAATTAATTTTGCAAAATATATACCGCTTGGCAAAATTTTCCCTTCCTTATCAGTCCCATCCCATGTTATTTCGATAATTGGTGATTGGTTATTAGAAATTGGGAATATACGAACAACTCTGCCAGAGAGGTCGTAAATCTTTAATTGCACATCCCTAATCTGAAATTGAATAGCTGTTTTCCCTCTGAATGGATTTGGGTATGCTTTTAACTTTGAGTTTTGAACTTTGAGTTTTTCTTCAACCCCCACTAACTCACCTGAAATATGAACATCATCAATCAAAAATATTACTTCCTGGGTACAGCCTGCCATCGGAGGGTATGCTGCTGCTAAAAATGTAATGCCACTCACTGTGTCAGTGTCGCTATAGACTTGCTCCCACTTTGTCCAAGTGCTTTCCGGGTTTATCCAATACCACAGAGTATCTTTATTTACTTGAAGCCAGACTAAAGCATAGCCAGAGCCATAACGTTGAAAGTATACTCTGCATGTACAAGAAATTACAGATGATATTATTGGGGAAATACTTACCTCGCTATTGTAGTAGATACTACCACCTGCACCTACTCCATATGCATATAGACTGCAGCTGCGTGGGGCTGAACGGTATACAGTAGTACATGGACTTACACTACCTTCTGCCCCTTCGTCTACATGCGTTGTTACCGTCCATCCAGTATCCCAAGGAGTTTCATCAAATCCTGGATTAATGAGAAGATTATCAGCAGATGCAGGAATTGCAAAAACAAACAACCCTACAAAAAGTAACAACTTTTGCATCTTACTTCCTTTTCAACCATTCGGCTTAATTAAGAGTTTATAGTTATCTAAGCCGCAATTTTATTATCAAGATTTATTAACAGTATCTGTTTACTTTCTCAACTTGTTTTTAAAGTCAAAATCTCTTTTTTATTTAAGTAGTATCGCACACAGAACAATTTTTGTTTAGTGCTCTGTTTATAGTCAAGCCCCACCAAGACGGGATTTAGCGATAACGCCGTAAACCTACCGTTAGCCAAAGTCCATCTTGAAGGACTATTTAACTATCAAAGCATCAATCTCTGTCTTAAATGATGAATAGGCATCAAATACATTATCAACCAATAATTTCAACTCTTCTTCATCTAATAGAAACCCATAAGCATGTATAAAGAAGTGGCGAAATGCTAAGTATTTCGCCAATCGCTTCTTTGTAGTCTCAGTAATAATTCCCTTATCCGTTGCCAATATTAGCAAATCACTGTGCCATGAATCTGAGGTCGGAATAGATATACTTTTATCACTTAAAACTTGTTTAAGTATATTTTCAATCCCTGTATAAATATTGTGTAAAAATGTGCCCATGCCAGCCAATTCAACCACACTCTTGTGAGGTTTATCTTTAACCTTTTTCAATTCCTCAAGAACAGCAGATATATTTTCCATTTCAACATTAACCCTGTCTATTAAATCAGCCATATAATTTTATCCCCTCTTTTTCTATCAATTTACTGAAAGAATTTTCTTTACTTAAGTCAATTATATCTATTCTTTTTGAAAGTGAAAGTAATAATTCTCCATAAAACTCAAAGAAATGCGCAGGTTCTATCCCCTTTATACCAATGTCTATATCATTTGCATCTTCCCTCTCAACAGAAGAGCCAAATAGGTAAATAGAAGAAACATCGTATTTTTTGGCACATTGAATAATTATCCCTTTATCTCTCTCGCTCAGCATAATCTACCTCCAATATAATATTTTATAAAAAGTTTGGGTGTTCTTTTCATATCTCTATTACCTCTTTCAAAATATCTTCTCTAATTATTGGTTTAAGTGCGCCTTTTGTTACAAGGTCAACTTTCATCCCGAGAATTTCGCTGAGGGAATTTTCAAGTGTGAAAAATTTTAATCCTATAGGTTCTGAAAATTCAACTAAAATATCTATATCGCTATCTTCTCTTTGTTCGTTTCTAACAAAAGAACCAAATATTCCTATACTCTTTACTTTATAATTTTTACTTAAAACTTTCTTATTCTTATTTATAAGCCTAACAATTTTTGTAAATTCCATGTTTTCTTTATATCATAATAGTGAGAGTTTGTCAACTTTTTCTTTCTATTGCCGTTATTAAATATTCAATACTTATTCTCTTTTCTAATACTTCCTGTATTTTCCCGTATGTTTTAGTTGGAAAAATGCTCTGGACTATAGGTTTAAAGAACAACATTGTCTGAGAACCAATGAAATTTAAATATTTAACAGACTCAAGAAAAGCTATAGCTATAGGCTCAAGTTTCCTATCAGTAACACCTTTAGCAATCTTATTAAGCAATTCTTCTTCTTCAGAAGTAAGTTTTTTTTCTTCCTCAGGAATTGTAAAAGCTTGTTTTAAGCCCTCGCGAATACTCATAACTCCTCTCAAATCCTGTAGCGCGGGGGTTCATCCCCCGCATCCCATTTTAGCCGAGGATGAACCTCGGCGCCATTTATAAATCAAAAATAAACGAGCCGCACAATCCGTAATCTCGCCACTTATCTACTAATTTTCTTCTAACAGGATTGTTTAATATGTATCTTGCTGTTTTTTCTAAATCTTCAGCTTTTCTAAGAAAATGGTCATAAAAACTTGTTTGCCAGATTTTTCCTTTGTAGCCATACTTCCAAGAGATTTTTGTAGAGAGGCTTTTTATTTCTCTTATAAATTCAATGATTCCTTTTTTTGAGGAACCACTGGTGAGTAAATGAATATGGTCTGGCATAATACAATAGGCATATATGGGGATTTCATATCTATCAGCGTGTTGTTTTAGCAAGTTTACAGTTTCAAGAGATAGACTTTTATTGGCAAAGATACTTTCCTTATTCACTGTGCAAATCGTTATGGAACAGGGTTGATTCGGAGTGCTATATATCTCACCGTTCAACCTGATTTTCTTGTGATATTTCACTCTTTGTATTTTCATTTGCCGAGGACAAGCCTCGGCGCTACTTTCCGTGTAATATGTGGCTATCATTTGTAAAAGTTTGTATCCAAATCTTTTGCGGCTTTGAGTTCGTTAAGCCTTGATACAGGAGTTTTATGAGGAGCTTCTTTTAAAATCTCTGGCTCTTTCTCGGCTTCTTGATTAATTTTTATTAAAGCGTCTTTAAAACTATCCAAAGTTTCAAGGCTTTCTGTTTCTGTTGGTTCAATCATCAGAGCTTCATGAACTATCAAGGGAAAATAAATAGTTGGCGGATGAAATCCATAGTCAAGTAGTCTTTTTGCAATATCAAGTGTCCTTACACCAAACTTAAGTTGTCTGTCTCCGGAGAGAACAAATTCATGCATACAAGGACCAGAATAGGGTAAATCGTAGTAGTCCTTTAATTCAGACATAAGATAATTCGCATTTATGACGGCATTTTCTGCCACCCTTCTCATTCCTTCTGCACCAAGCATCCTTATATAAGCATACGCCTTTACACAAACTCCAAAATTCCCATAAAAACTATGGACTCTACCAATAGAATCTGGAAAATTATAAGATAACCTATATTTATTTTTGATTTTTTTTATCACTCTTGGGACAGGCAGAAATGGCGAAAGCTCATTTTTTACTCCTACTCCTCCACCTCCAGGTCCACCTGCTCCGTGAGGAGTGCCAAATGTCTTATGTAAATTGAAATGCATTATATCAAATCCCATATCCCCTGGTTTTATAATTCCTAAAAATGCATTAAAATTAGCACCGTCAAGGTATAAAATACCTCCTTTTTTATGCACAATTTTTGCAATTTCAACTATCTGGGATTCAAAGAGCCCCAATGTATTTGGCACAGTGAGCATAAGACCGACAACCTTTTCATCCATAAGTTCATTCAAATGACCTATATCAACAAGTCCTTTTTCATTTGACCTTACTTCAACAGGCTCAAATCCAGCCAATATAGTGGAAGCCGGATTTGTTCCATGAGCTGAATCAGGAACAAGAATTTTGGTTCTCTTTTCGTTCTTTTTATCAAAATATTTACGCATAATGAGAAGTGAAGCTAATTCTGAATGAGCGCCAGCTACAGGTTGCAAGGATACAGCATCCATCCCGCTTAGTTCAATAAATAAATTTTCAAGCTCATAAAGAATTTCAAGCGCTCCCTGAATAGTTTCTTCAGATTGCAAAGGATGTAGTTCGGCAAAACCAGGTAGTCGGGCTAAATACTCGTTTACTTTCGGATTATATTTCATAGTGCAAGAGCCCAATGGATAGAAACCGCTTTCTATATGATGATTTAAAGTAGAAAGATTGATAAAATGTCTTATAACATCAGGCTCAGAGAGCTCAGGGAGCTGTGGTAGTTCCTCTCTTAAATATTCTTTTGGAATAGTGATTTCAGGAACATCTAAATCTGGCAAGGTATAAGCTTTTCTACCTTTTCTTGATAATTCAAAACTAAGTTGCACGGGTTGATTATATAATATTTTTGCTCTATGTCAAGAAAAAACAGCCACAGATTACACAGAATTTCACAAGATTTTTAACCACGAAAACACGAAAGAAAAGATAATAGAACCACAGAGAACACAGAGTTTACAGAGAAATATTTCATCTTACCTGCCTAACGGCAGGCAGGTGCGGTTAATTAAACCACGAATTAACACAAGCTACTGAACTGATGAGTCGCCGAAGGCAAAGACACAGAAAACACAGAAAAAAGAAAATTATACACTAAATGGAACCGCAGATGAACACAGATTTACACAGATTGAATAGATTGATACTGAAAAATCTGTGGTTATCTGCGGTTAAATCTGTGAGAATCCGTGTGCGTTTTTTTGGCAAAGTTGTGAAATATTTGTTTTGTAATCTTGAAAAATAAATTGACAAGTTTCTTATTTGGTTTATAATAAGGATGATGAAAGTTATTTTGGCTGGCTATAATATTGATACAGAAGTTATAGAAGAACTTAAAAAACAGGCCCGTAAAGATATAACCCCAGAGACCATTTCAGCTGCTTATGCCAGAATAAGTCGTGACCCAAGACCAGTAAATAAACTTAGAAAAATTGCCTGCAGGGAAGTAGAAAAAGCGCGTAAATCAAATAAAAATATTATATTCAATATGGGACATCATTCTATAGCTGAACATGCTGTGTTTAATTTTGACATAATTGAGGTATCACGACTTGCAATTGAAGAAATTGAGAAATTTAGATTATCTTCTTACACTGAAAAATCACAAAGATATATTACATTAAGTGATGATTTTATAATATCAGATGAGATAAAGAATTCTAAATATGATAAACTTTTTATAAATACTATTCACTCCCAGAATAAATTTTATCATAAACTTTACAATAAATTAAGAGATTATTTGTCTAAGAAATATCCTGATAAAAGCAAGCAGGACATTGATAATTTATCAAAAGAAGATGCTCGCTATATCATAGCTTTAGCAACTTCAGGTCAATTAGGAGAAACAGTAAATGCCCGCAATCTTGAACTTATGATTAGAAGATTTGCTTCTTGTGAATTAAGTGAAATAAGAGAGCTTGGCAAAAAGATGCACGGGCTGGTGGCTGAAATTGCGCCCTCTATAATCCTTTTCTTTAAAGCAAATGATTATGATAAAAAAACATATAAAGAGCTTGAAGAATTTTCAAATAAATTGCTAAAAGATTACGAATCAATAGAAGATACTTCTACAGTTCAATTAGTAGACTTTACTCCCAATGCTGATGATATAACAACTGCAGTAATATTACATTCATCTTCTAAAATGTCATTTAATGAATGTCTTAAGTTTGTAAAAGAATTGACCTTTGAGAAAAAGAAAGAAGTAATTAAAAAGGCTTGCCAGTATATGGAGCTTTATGACACTGTTTTAAGGGAATTTGAGTATGTTAATTTGACATATAATTTAGTTGTTTCTGCTACTTGTTTTGCCCAACTTAAACGCCATAGAATGGCAAGTATAACTTGCCAGAGATATGACCCGGAATTTGGAATTACAATCCCCGAATCTATAAAAGAAATAAAAATGATAAAAGAATTCAATGATTTAATTGATAAGACAAATGAAGTTTACTATAAGTTGACTTCAATATCTCCAACAGTGGCTCAATATATTTTAACAAATGCTCATAGAAAGAGAGTATTGCTCAGAGTGAATGCCAGAGAACTTTATCATATTTCAAGATTAAGAGAAGATACTGCTGCACAGTGGGATATACAAAAATTAACAAATAAAATGGTCAAATCAGCCCAAAATGTTATGCCCCTTACTCTCTTATTTATTGGAGGAAAAGATAACTATCCAAAAGTATATAAAGAAATCTTCGGCAAGCTGCCCAAGGTCACGAAGATAATCTTGCCTTCTTGATAAAGAAGCACACAGATTCTCACAGATAGAAACAGATTTACACAGATTGTTAACCACAAAGAGCACAAAGAAAGATAAAGACAACGAAACTATAGAGACCACAGAATATACAGAAAAAACTTGACATTTTAAGAACCTTAATTTATATTAAAGTAGGATGAGGGATATAGAGATATTAAATAGTATCAAAAGGGGCTTTCTGGCTAATCGGGTATTTTACTCGGAACACGCCAAGGATGAAATGGTAATAGACAAGTTTGGTAAAATTTATGAAAGTGAGGTCTTTGAAGCAGTGGCAAGTGGCAAAGTCATTGAATCATATCCGGATGATAAACCATACCCGAGCATACTCATATATGGGACGACGAAGAAAAAAAGACCCTTGCATATTGTTTGTGCATATTCAGAAGAGGAAGATTTAACAATTGTAATAACAACTTATCAACCCGATCCAGAACTTTGGGTCGGTTATATAAGGAGGAAAGGATGAAATGTGTCATTTGTAACAGCCCCAATATTGAAATAAAAGAAGTAGAGGAAGAGATTCAGATTGAGAATGATATTGTTCTCATTCCTGTAAAGGTTCATGTGTGTCTACAATGTGGAGAGAGATATTACGATAGAAAAACAATAAGGAAGTTAGAGAAAATTGAGAAGGAAATAAGGACTAATGTAGCAAACCTTCAACCTATAGGGAAAGTGGTAAGAGTTCCGGAAACTGTATGAGATTAGTTTGGAGTATATATAAAGAGAAAATTTGAAGAAAAACTTGACATTTTGAAGATTTAATTTATATATAAATTATAAACTTGCTCTTTGAAATCTAATTAAGCAATTCACTTGTTTTTAAAACCTTTACCAAGTCGAGTGAGTTGCCCCGATAGCTCGGGGCATTCTGTTGCTCTTAAATCTTGGTAGAGGTAGCCATGGACTTTGTCTATGGCTGGGCAATGTGAGTGCCCCTTTTTTGTTTATTTACACAGCCTGAAAACAACAAAAAGGTATAATTTTAACTTTAACCACAGATATTCACAGATAACACAGATTTTCACAGACAAATCTGTGCTTATCTTTTCAATCTGTGTAAATCTGTGTGCTGTTTTTAGGTGGGGAAGTAAGATGGCGGGTATTTTAATAATTGAAGAAGATAAAGTTTGGAAGCACAATTTGAAATTGTGCCTACATGAGCATCGGGTTGAGTTTAGTGGACATAATGGAGATGGGGTTCGGAAGATGATGGATAATCACTGGGATAGGGTGATTGTGGATGTTAAAGACCTGAATGGGCTAAATGGATTAAGGATAATATCTATTATTCATCATATAAAGCCTGATATTCCTATTATTGCTACGACATCTGATTCATCTTTCAAAATGAGGCAAGCTATTATGAAATCCGGAGTTTCAAGGCTTTTTATAAAACCATTTAATTTTGAAGAATTAAAAGAAACAATGGAGGTAAGAGAAAACAAGAAAGGAGGCAAGGAATGAAGATTGGTGGGATTGACAAGAGCGTTTTCCAACAGTACGAAGCAATTAGAAGATTAGGCTCCACCAATATGTCCGACAAGAATGGGGTCAGAGAGACGGCTAAGATTTGTGATTTCAAAGAATTAGTAGAGATTATAGATAGGGGAGATTATAGTAAGATTTCGAAGAACTATGCTAAAGCTCTTGCATCAGGAGTAATACGGCGAGATTAGAAAGGGGAAGAAATGAACTTAATTCGTAAGGGACTTATAATATTTCTATTCCTCAGTTCAACAAAATTATGGGCTGATTTCAAGTATTACAATTATAAAGTAAGCGAAAAAGAAGATACCACTATAAGTGAGAGCTTTGTGGATAAGTTAAAGCTGAGGTTTATCCCTGAAGCCGGCAACTATATGATTATTGGGACAGCAGAGCTCTCAAATGAGGCGAGCTATGAGACGAAGTGTAAGATGCTCATCAATGGTAATGCTTGTGCCATAGGGCATTGGGAGCCCAAAGAAAGTGGTGAGGAATACCAACCCTTTATTACACACAAGGACACTGCTTTTACAGCTTCGCCCTGTTCAGTTCAAATCCAATATTGTACTGAAAATGATAAGTACGATGCCTACATTCGCAGAGCAAGGGTTATCATTCTTAAGCTTATCACATATGAGTACACAGATAGTGGTGCCACTGAGAAAGATGTTGGCAATACTGAGACTGTTTATTGTGAAGTAATATTCACTCCACCCACTGCTGGTGATTACCTTATTTTTGCGACTACGGAGTATAAGGCATCGGCAGGTGACCAGATATACATTCGGTTAAAGGTAGATGGTGCGGTTACAGACGAAGACCTGAAGGAAGGAAAGGATACTAAGAGCTGGCATATGTTTGGTGCCATGAAGGCGCATAACTTTACAGCCGCCTCTCATACTATCCAGATAGCGGCTCAAAATGGTGGCACTAACGGGACATACAAGATAAGAAGACCGAGAATTACAGTAATGAGGCTTACGGGTTATCATACCTATGAGTATGACAGTAGTGAAGTTGAGTCCTCCTATACTGGAAGTTCAAACTTTCAAGATAAGGATTCGTTAAAATTTACTCCCTCTGAAGAGGCTGACTATATAGTCATTTGCAATGCCAGGATAAAAGGGGGTAATAGACTTGCTCTGTATGAAGGTCAACTTGATGTAGATGGCGATACAAGTGCATATCAAGGATATGAGCCCAAAGATATAAATGAATACAGGTGCTTCATCTCATTTAGAGCCGAAAAGTTTGATGCCAGTGAACATAAGATAATGCTTAGGTATCGCACCTCTAATGGCAACCAGACTGTCCGGATAAAGAATGCTCGTCTTTTTGCCAGTAGGTTAGGTCACTTAAGAGTATGGCAGGGTGGTAGCAGTGCTTCATGGAATTCAGGTGATAATTGGAGCTTACCGACTGTGCCTGATTCAGCTTACGATGTGATTATACCTGATTCTAATATTGTAAATTACAATCCAGCACTGAGTGGTACGAATTATTGCAAAACTATAACTATTCAGCGAGCGGTAAAAGATGGCTTACTAAGTGGCGGAAGTTGTTTAAAT
>JAGMCI010000024.1 GCA_023129325.1 Caldifarciminota bacterium | reverse complement strand
GTAAAATATTTTTAAGTCTACTCACATCTTTTTTGCTTCTTATTTCTTTTTACTGGCTTCCTGCGCTTATTTTTGTGAGTTTCATACCTATATTTTTTGTAATGTATGAGAAAGGAGCTTTTAAATATGGTTTTATAGCAGGCTTTGTTTTCAGTGCAGGGCTCCTTTACTGGGTTCTGGCTGTTGAAGTCCCTATGAGAACATGGTTATGGCTTGGAGTTTTACTTTTATTTATATATTATGGATTTGTATTTGGATTTTCAATTTTGTTTTCAAGGCGGGTAAAAAGTTTTATTATTCCACCACTTGTATGGACTGGGATTGAATTTTTAAGGTCCCTTACGCCCGAAATTGGCTTTCCGTGGGGAAGCATAGGATATGCCCTGGTCACAGGCAAGATGCCTATGCTACCCTTTATTCAGTTTGCTCGCTTTATAGGACTACCGGGGATAACATTTTTTATTCTTTTAATAAACTCACTCCTTTTTTATGCACTATGGAGAAAAAAATTGAGCTATCTTATTGGGGCGGTGGCTATAATCTGTGTGGTTTATGTTGAAGGCAAAATAACACTAAGAAGTGGGAAGTGGCCCCGTTCCGAATCCCGATTTATCGGGACTTCGGAAGAAGTGGCCCCGTTCCGAAGAAATCCGAAACGGGATTCCTTCGGAAGAAGTAGGAAGTACATTAAGGTGGGGGTGGTTCAGCCAAATATTTTTCCTGAAATAAAGAGGTATGGCGAGATAGATTTCAGGCTCTCTACGCTTTATACTTTAAGCAAGGAAGCTGGGAAATGCGATTTACTAATCTGGCCTGAAACAGCAATACCAGGCTATCTTGGAGGGGCGCATAGCGGCTTGAATGAGCTCGCCGAAGTCAATACGCCCCTACAATCAAAAGTCTGTAAAATAGTTGATTCATTGAATATACCTGCTATAATGGGGGCAACAAGGATAGGCGGAAGGAAGATTTACAATTCCTGTTTTTTAGTTGTTCCGAGAGAGGGAATCAAAGAATTTTACGATAAAATATATCTTGTACCATTTGCTGAACGTCTTCCTTTTGATGAGCTCTTTCCAGGTTTACGAAGGCCCAATTTTGGGCAAGGCGATTTTTCAAAGGGCAGTGAGTATACTGTATTTGAATTACCTGCCCGACAGACGGCAGGCGGGCCTACCAGACATTCCGATTATATCGGGACAGGGACGGCAGGCAAGCCCGGGTTTAAATTTTCCTGTCTTATTTGTTTTGAGTCTATTTTCCCTCGCATTTCAAGGCGTTTTGTTCGTGGGGGTGCAGAGTTCTTGGTAAACATAACTGAGGATTGCTGGTTTGGGAGGACTGCTGGGCCTTATCAACATGCAAATCAAGCAATTTTAAGGGCAATTGAATACGGGACTACGGTTGTGAGATGTGGCAATACAGGCATTTCATATTTTGTAAATCCAAGAGGCGAGACAAGAGATGTTACTGAAATTTTTACTCAAAAAGTCATTGTAAGCAAGATACCATTAAGGAAAAGATTAACTTTTTATGCGCGATATGGGGATTGGTTTGCCTGGATTTGCGTAGGATTTCTTTTCTGGCTCTTAAATTTAAGATTTATATTCAGGGGAAAGTTGTCAAAAAAGTGTAAGAATAGGGAAAAGGGGAAAGAATGAGTCTTGAGATAGAGACAGAGAAAAAGCTCTGTCTCAAATTTCTATCTGACAAGTTAAGGACATTTCCCATTTCTCCTTTTTACTTGACAGAATTACTTTTAACCAATAACATATATGAAAGGTTATGATTATAAAAGATTTGAATAAATGTAAAGAAATAATTGCAGGCGACAATACGACTTTAAAAGAATTATTAAATCCTCTAAAAGAAAAGATTAGCATAAGATATAGTCTTGCTCACGCAAAGGTAAAACCTGGCGAAACGACTTATGCACATAAATTAAAGAGTTCAGAAGTCTATTATATATTGGAAGGTGAAGGTGAAATACATATAGATAACGAAACGGAAAAAGTATCTGAGGGGCAAGCGATTTACATTCCCCAAAACTCAATTCAACGGATAAAAAACACTGGAGTAAATGATTTAGTTTTTTTGAGTATTGTAGACCCGGCTTGGAAACCCGAAGACGAAGAAGTAACAAAATGACGAATTTCAAGCTTATTCTTCCAGTAATAGCTTTGTTAACTTTATCTTCTACTCTCCATAGTGAAGAACTATTACACTCCAAAGAAATACACATTTTTCATACTAATGACATCTTAGGACAGATTGAGGCGACGCAGGACGAGGATGGGAAGTCTGTTGGTGGAGCGGTGTGTCTGGCTTATTTAGTAACATTAAAGCGAAAAGAAATAGGTAATTTTTTACTACTTGATGCGGGCAATACAATAGGGCCAGACCCATTTGCACGCTTTACTAATGGTATAGACCAGATTAAGATTATGAACCGCCTTGGCTACACTGCAATGGGATTAGGCGAAATGGAATTTATGTATGGGCCTGAAGCATTGAATAGATGTATAAAGGAGGCTAAATTCCCAATTTTATCAGCAAATGTGGTCTATAAGGGGACAGAAAAGTATTTTGTTGAGCCATATTTTATCTATAATTTTGAGAATGTGAAGATTGGAATCACTACGGTTACTGAAATAGATATTCCTCTTTCTACATACGGGTTTAGCAATCTTAAAGTTGATTGCCCAGCCTATCACTTGAGAGGCGTAGTAGAGATAATGAAAGAAGATGAGGGCTGTGACCTTGTGATTGTTCTGAGCAATCTGGGACAAGAGGAAGATATGAAATTAGCAGAATCTATACCTAAGATAGATATAATAATTGGGGGCAATGTAAGGACTGCATCCCCCTCAAGAGTCTATCAGTCAATACCTCATGACGTTAATAAAGGCGTTTCTCTATTTTATTCTACTCCTCTCAGTATAACTTTAGGAGACATTTACATAAGGTTAGAAAGGCATAACAATAAATTCAAGATACACAAAATAGGCTTCAATTCCTTCTATTTAGATGAACGAACCTGCCCTTCTGTGGAAATAGAAAAAGAGATACCAGGGTTTAAAGAATTTATTGAGAAAGACATAATTGAGCGCTGGAAATCCAAAGAAGAAATGATAATTGGTGAAGTAGAAGAGGGCGAAGTGATTAAACTTACTGATTTAGTCTTGACATTGATGCAAAAACAATCCAATGCCGAGCTTGCACTTTGTGACCGTGGGTTATTTGGATGGTTTTTAAAAGATATTGAATTACAAGGAAAGATTAAGGCAAGCGATATTGACAGAGAGATACCTTTTGATGACAATTTAGTCATCGTGGAAATGGAAGGCTTGGAGCTATTAAGAATTATCTCTCATCATAAAGAACAAAGGGGCACAACCAAAGAATTAGCCTTTTTGCCAAATTTAGACCTGAATTTGAAAAAAATTAATAATAGAAAAATAGGTATAGATGAGGAATATATCATTGCTGTAAATAACTATTTAGCAGACCGATATGCGGGCTATACGATGTTTGAAGATGTGCGGGTCATCAAGGAAACTGATACGAAGATACGAGGGCTTGTCTTAGATTACATAAAGGAAAGAACTCTTAAAGGACAAAAAATAAGTCTATCTGAACTTAGTCGCTGGCTGGAAAGGACTCTCTGGAAATATAAAATTGGATTTTCAAGTGAATTGAGCAATTTTTCAAAAAGCAAAAATGCTGACTCATATAGAAATATATCTGAGTTCAGCTCCTCTGAATTTGATGAATGGAAGGTGAGTCCTGTTTTTAGCTTAATGGGCTGGTCTCAAGCACAAACAATTGGGCTAACAGTCATTCCTCAATATGGGAGACGGACATTTTTTGTTAAGGATTCTGCTTATACACAAGAGAGTGCAGATTGGGTAGAAGCTGATTTAAATTATTGCAGATTTATGGGGGAAACGAGCAATTTTTATGGCCAGGTACTATTAGAACTGAGTGATTTAGAGATTACACCTGAGGAAGAAGAAGATTTCAGGAAAGGCTCAATATCATCCAATGTAGGTCTTGGCTATGAGTTTTCTTCCGACTTTAGGCTATCTGGAGGATTAAGTGGCGATAATAAACTATTTATATCTGGCGAAAACTATGGTTTATATCTAAACTCTAATTTCAAGATGCGTCTATTTAAAAAGATTAGGCTTAGTCTTGAGGGACACGCATTTATGATTCTAAAACCTGGTGAAGTTAATTATAATGAAATAATGCCAGAAAAAGGCGATTATACGGTAAGGATAAAAGGTGAACTTAAGATACCATTGATTAAAAGTATTTCTCTTAAGCTAAAGCCGTTTATCTATAAAGATACAAGTATTGGTGGTTGGGCTTGGACATTTAAAACCTTTATTGCCCTGGATTTAATCCATGGTTTATTACCTTAACCCCACTGTGATGAAAGGAGGTGATGAAAAAGGGGGGGGAATGAAAGGAAGAAGACTATTTGGCATACTTGCTGGTGCAATGTGCTTGCTTTTGTTTGCAGGCAGTGCAATCGCACAAGAACTGGTCTCTATTGAGATTAAGTCAGGGCAGACATATAATCTTATGACTCTCGGTGAATGTGAAAAGTAATTAAGAACCTCCACATCACAGCGGGGTCTTAAAATATCTGGTATAAGTGAACTTGTGTCTAATTTATGAGCTATTTTAAAATAGAAAATCATAGGAATATGCGATACATTTTATCTTGACATTCAAAGAAAAAAAGTGTATCTTAAACTCAAAGTGGAGGATAAAGGATTTTATCAATGTTCTAACTCCCCCGATGAATTCCCGATTGAATCGGGACAGGCGGGGTTCTCGCTGTTCTAAATCCTCCAACAAATCGGAGAAAAGAACAGCGGAAGGAGGGGAGATGAAGAAGTTAATGCTATATGGAGTGCAACTACTATGTCGTTGCATGCAAAAACACCGTTTTTGCACTCCAAAATTAGTAATTATGTATGGAATTGCAGTGCTTTTGTGCTGCAGTTCAGTTGTTTCTTATGGAATGTTTAGTGTAGGCATAACAGTTGGGCAAGACCTTTATACAGTAAACTATGATTCAGTTGATGTATTTAGGTTACAAGGTCCTGTGGCTGACACTGCTTATATGAATTTAGTCAGGGATGAGATTTTTGACCCCCTTTTAGTTGGGGCAAAGTTTTGTCTTGATGTTATTCCAGTTTTGGATTTAGAGATTGGTGCAGATGTGGGGTTTAAAAAGTATCATTATAAGTATGAATCTTATGGCACGGCTAAAGATACGGTAAGTGGAGATGCGGGGTTCATAAGGATTGGTCTTTTTTTAACTCTCAAGAAAGACCTTTTCTCTTTTCCCCCAGAGGTAAGTGCGTTCTTTTTCTATGCAGGAGTTGGCGGCAATGTGCAATTTATGACGCCTGTCTTATCCAGTTTCTTAATTTATGATGTAATTGAGCCTCCGAATTATAAATTTGACATAGGTAAACTTCTTAAGTCAAGCACAAAGACTGGGGGACATATATTATTGGGGCTAAAGCTAAAGCCTCCTGTGACACCAATTTCAATTGATGCGACCTGGAGATATACTTTTATAAAAAAGGGCGAATACAAAGAGCCAGGTTCCCATCAAGCATTTTACGCTGGACTTTCTTATAATATGTAAGCCAAAGAGAAATACCTAAATTTTTGAAACCGCAGATAAACGCTGATAAACACAGATAATAGAAAATTCATTTATTCTTAAATAATCCGCGTATATCTGCGTCCATCTGCGGTTATATTCACCAACACCTAAATTTTAAGGCGTTTTGGACTTTTAGGTATTTGATTTATTTTTTACCATTCAAGGTATTCTTTTTCACCAATCAACCTGTTAAAGTGATTTTCAATTATCTCGTTCTTATGAGCCTTACGCTTGGTTATGAGTTCCTTTATCTTGGCAATCTCTTTTTCTAATCTTTGAAGCTCAAATTCTTTATCTTTCTCTTTTAAATCAAATAGTTCATTAAGAAGAGTCTTCAAATCGCTTTTGATTTTCTCCTTTTCAGCATCTGTTTCAACTGATTTATAGTCCTCAGCCAACTTCCAGGATTTTACTTCCAGCTCTTGTTGTTTTTTGAGCAACTCATACCTTTCAGGCGCAATCTCCTTTAGTAATTCAAGTCTCTTTTTTCTTCTCATTGTCTGCCGCAAAAAATGCTGATATTTCGTGGGGTTTTTGAGTCTCATCTCTTTTAGTCTCTTAAGTCTCATAGGGGCAAGTTTACCAAGAAGCTCAATGGCCTCCTTTTCATCCTCTGGGTCTAATCCACCTGGGGTAGATGGCAATGGCTGAGCGTTCAGCATCCCGGAGAACAGGATAATAAAAATGCCTGCGGGCAAATATTTGCAAGGTTGAAACCTTGCTCTCCTCTCTCTACTCATCTCACACCTCCTTTTCTTCTAAAATCTCAAATCTCAAGCACCAAATCTCAAATAAATCCCAAATCCCAAAATATAAACTTGTTTCGAATTTTAAAATTTGGTCATTTGAATTTGTTTGGAATTTGTGATTTGGATTTTGGAATTTTCCCATAATCTGTGGTTTAAAATATTTGTTCATTTTGTAGCTCTTTTTTAAAATTACTAATCCTGGAGCTGATTTCTGTTAGCTGGTCATCAATGGAAAACGAAACTTTTTCTTCTTGTAATAGAGAAATACGTTCACTAAGGGATTCAATTCTTTTGTCTATTCCATTACTCCATTGAAGTGAGAAGTGAGAAGTGGGAAGTAGGAAGTGGGATTGAAAGAAAAGATAGCCAATAAATATGAGGACCACCATCCCACCTGCAAAAGCAATCCGCCTAATGCGGACTGGTCTTAATAGAAGTGGGAAGTGAGAAGTGGGAAGTGAGAAGTGGGCAAACTTTCTTTTAATAAACTGTGCTGCGGTTCTGCGGTTTTGCTGTTTTCTTAACTGCATCACAGCAGAACGGCATAACCACATAATAGTTTCAGGAGATGGCTCCTCTTTTGGCAAGTTTTTATATGCCCTTACAACATCTTTTGCCTCCATAAGTCTTGTAGAGCATTCTTTGCATTTCTTTAAATGTTTTTCAAACTCCTTTTTTTCTAATTCAGGGAGCTCATTGTAAAGATAGAGCATTCCAACTTGAGAAAACTTATTGCACTTCATTTAATTTTTAAAGGAGTGCACTCCATAAGACGCAATAACACCGTTATTGCACTCCAAAGCATTATCAAGGTAATGCACTCCAACAAATTTATAATTCAGCATTTTTAAAAGTCTTCCTTAAGTTAAGGATAGCATTATGCATACGCCCAAGAACTGTATTAAGCGGGCACTTGAGCATTAATGCAATTTCCTTAAAAGTCATTTCAGTATGTTGTCTTAATAAAAATACTTCCTTTTCTTTTAAAGATAATTTTGAAACAGCATTATTTAAAATAGAAATAAGTTCCTTCTTGTAAATAGCTTCATGAGGCGATAGAGAATAGCGGGGGATAAACCCCCGCGCTACTTGTATTTCATGTTTCTGTTTTCTCAGGTGGTCAATAGTTCTTGAATGAGCCAATTTAAATAAATATGCTGAAAATTTATTTCTCTCTTTATATCTATGTAATGATTTAATTATATTTAACCATACATCTTGAAAAATGTCTTCGCTAATAGTTTTATTGCCTATCATTTTTAAAATATAGTTAAACAAAGGCCCTTTATACTTACATAATAACTTTTCAAAACTTTCTTCATCACCTAATTTATAATTTTTAATAAGTTCTGCATCACTTTTCACTTTCATAATTATAAACGATTAATTCTTTACTTTATTGTATATTAATTATTAAAAAAAGCAAAAACTTTTTTCTTGACAACTTTAAATTCAAGTATATGATTATAAAAGGCAAGTTTTTCTAAAAAGAATGTCATGCTGAAACCTTAAAATGAAATGTCATGCTGAATCCTGACCTGTCGTCAGGACAGGTTTATTTCAGCATCTCTATTAAGGTTTAGGAGATTCTGAAACAATCCTGAAACAAGAGATGCTGAAACAAGTTCAGTATGACAGTGGGTTCAGCATGACAGTCGGTTCAGCATGACATTGGCTGTTCAGGATGACATTGTTCAGAATGACAATTGGGGTAGAATGACAATTGGGGTAGAATGACAATTTGAAGGGAGGCATTATGAATAGATTTAATGCATTTATTGTCCCAATTTTTATTGGGATGTGTTTATTGGCAGGTGCAGGAAGACTTCACGCAGATGCAGAGGTTTTGGCTTGGGGATACAACTGCTACGGACAGCTTGGAGATAGCACTACTATTGACCGCTGTGAACCAGTTCAGACACATATAACAAATACTATTGCAATTGTAGCGGGAAGGTATCATTCACTTGCCTTAAAGTCTGATTCTACTGTCTGGGCTTGGGGATGGAACTTGTACGGACAGATTGGAGATAGCACTGATACTACTCGTCTTGAGCCTGTTCAGGCACATAATTTAACAGATGCTATTGCGATTACAGGAGGAAGTTGGCATTCACTTGCTTTAAAGTCTGATAGCACCGTCTGGGCTTGGGGAAGCAACTACTATGGACAGCTTGGAGATAGCACTAATACTGACCGTTGGGAGCCTGTCAAGACACATATACCAGGTGTTATTGCAATTTCAGCAGGATATTGTCATTCACTTGCCTTAAAGTCTAACGGCACTGTATGGGGCTGGGGAGACAACTACTATGGAGAGCTTGGAGATAGCACTACTACCAGCCGCTGGGAGCCTGTCAAGACACATAATTTAACAGATGTTATTGCAATTTCAGGAGGAGAGTATCATTCACTTGCAATAGGCGAGCTTACCGGGGTTGAAGAATATCAAAAATCAAATATTAAAAATCAAAATTTAAAAGTTTATCCAAACCCATTTACTGCAGTGGTCAGTGTTAAGTGTTTAGGGATTAGTGAAGGACAAAAAGTAAGTTTAAAGGTTTACGATTTAAGTGGCAGGTTGATTAAAACTTTTAACACTAATCACTTACCACTAACCACTGCTGTTTCTTGGGATGGCAAAGACAAAGATGGCAAAGAAGTTAAATCTGGCATCTATTTCTTGAAAGTTAAGGGATACGAGCCAGTAAAGCTCATAAAATTAAGATAACACAGCAAGATAGAGGGTGTTTAGAAATAAGAAATCACGGAAACATCCCGCATTTTGCGGGATAAACTCCATGAGGGAAACACGGAATTTATATTTAATTCAAGGTGTAACCGCAGATGAACACAGATAGACACAGATTAAACAAAAGAGACGATTCTGTGTTTCTTTCTTTTTTCTGTGATTCCGTGATAAATTAGGTTTTTAAGGGAGGTGTTTGATGGAATTAAAGATTGAGAAAAGTGTTTTATCTGACCTTTTAAGCAAGGTTCATCCAATCATTCCTGGCAAAACTACTATGACTGCTCTTTCTAATATTCTCATAGAAGCAAAAGCAGGGCGTGTTCATATTACAGCGACAGACCTTGAGACATCTGTAACAGCGATAGGGACTGCTGAAATTATAGCACCAGGCGAGATAGCACTTAATGGGAAAAAATTGTATGACATTGTAAGAGAGTTACCTGCCTGCAGTCTTGAGTTTAAGGTTGATAATCTTGTAACCACTATTCAATACAAGAAAGGCAGATTTTCTATGTCAGGGATAGAGAAAGAAGAATATCCCAAAATACTCACTGTTGCCAAGGAGCGAGAAGTCAATATTCCTTATGCCACTTTACAGAGGGCAGTTGACAAGACTTTATTTGCAGCTTCTCCGGGTGATATAAATGCCGTATTAAGTGGCGGGCTTCTTGATTTACAGCAGGATAAGGTCAGTCTTGTAGCAACTGATGGTCACAGATTAGCATTATTTAGGAGCAATATAAAGCTTGGCAAAATAGCAAATCTCGTCATCCCAAACAAAGTGTGGAAAGAAATTGCTAATTTCTCATCTGGCATAGACATAGTTTTTGATGAAACCAAAGTTGGCTTTTTATCAGAAGATATGACCGTAGCATCAAGGCTAATGGAAGGCGAGTTTCCTCCTTATGAGTCAGTTCTTCCCAAAGACAATGACAAATTACTTATTGCGTCAAAAGAAGAGATAATCTCCTCATTAAGGAGGGTACTTGTTTTTACACCTGAGATTTCAAGATTAGTAAAACTCATAATAAAACCAGGAAGTCTTTCCGTAGAGGCGACGAGTGAAGATGGAGAAGCAAAAGAAAAGATATCTTGTAAATATGAGGGGCAACAACTTGCGATAGGCTATAACGGGCAGTATCTTCTTTCGATGCTCAGCAAAATAGACAGCGATGAAGTCCAATTTGCATTCAAGGACCCTCTTTCTGCGGTTCTCATTACGCCAGTTAAGCAAGAAGAAGGCGAAGAAATCACTTACCTCTTAATGCCAATAAGATTAGAATAAGTGGATATTTCTTGCGTTATTCCTGTTTTCAATGAAGAGGAGAATGTTCTGTCTCTTTATAAAGCATTAAAGTCAGTTCTTGATGGCTTAAATAGGAGCTATGAAATCATATTTATTGATGATGGAAGCACTGATTCTACTTTTGATAAATTAAAAGCAATCCCTGAAATTAAGGTTATCCAATTCACAAAGAATTTTGGGCAAACTCAAGCTATTCAGGCTGGGTTTGATAATGCAAATGGCGATATTATTATAACCCTTGACGGAGATTTACAAAATGACCCAAATGATATTCCAAAACTAATTGATAAGCTTAATGAGGGCTATGATATAGTATCAGGCTGGAGGAAGAAAAGGCGTGACCCTATTTCAAAGAAAATCCCCTCTTTTATTGCCAATAAAGTAATAGTTTCTTTAACTAAAGTGAGGCTTCACGATTTTGGTTGCACTCTAAAGGCTTATCGCAAAACTATACTTAATGGTCTAAAGCTTTATGGTGAGATGCATAGATTTATTCCAGCCATCCTTTCCTTTAAAGGAGCACGGATTACAGAACTTGAGGTCAACCATAAGCCGAGAAAATTTGGGACCCCAAAATATGGACTCTCAAGAACGCCGAGGGTAATTCTTGATGTAATTGCGGTAAGATTTTTCTTAAGTAGTGCCAGTTCGCCAATTCAACTAATTGGGCTATGGGGCATAATTTCCATTATTGTAGCATTAATCTCAGGGATTATAACAATAATAATGAAAATAGGACCTCGCAAAGTAGACATTACTGGCAACCCTTTACTTTATTTAACCATCCTGCTTATAATTATTGGCATCCAGTTCATCATTTTGGGACTTTTAGGCGAAATAATATCCCGCACCTATTATGAATCCCAAAACAAACCAACTTATGTAGTAAAAAAATATTAACCGCAGATGCACGCAGATAGACACAGAATGTTAATGCAAGAATCATCCCGCACTTATACATAAGTGCGGGACAAAAATCAACGCATTAAAAGCGTGAAATCCCATATCGCATATCGCATTCTTGTTCTTGCACCTACTCCATTTTTTTCTGATAGAGGTTGCCATGTTAGAATTTATGAACAAACAAAGATATTACAGAAAATTAGCCCTGAAACAAGTTCAGGGGAAGTAGTCATTATAACTTATCATATTGGCAAAGACATTAAGGGGCTACAAATTGAGAGAATCCCATATATCCCATGGTATAAAAAATATGAGGCAGGTCCTTCTTTGCATAAGATTGGGCTTGACTTCCTTATACTCTTAAAGTCAATTCAAGTTGCGAAATCATTTAAGCCCACAATTATTCATTCTCATTTGCATGAAGGGGCATTTATTGGCTCTATATTAAGTAAATTATTTAAAATACCTTTAATTTTTGACTATCAAGGAAGTTTGAGCAGCGAACTCATCCAGCATGGTGTAAAAAGGGGATTAAAATTTATACGCTTTTTGGAAAGAAAAATAGATAATCTGCCAGATGTTATTTTTACAAATTCAAACAAAGCAAAAAGAGATTTAATAAATGATTTTAAAGTGTCTCCTGCTAAGATTAAAATTATTCACGATTGTGTGGACTTAAAAACATTCAAAAGAGTAGAGACAGGGCTCATCCCTGTCCTTAAAAAGATTGGTATCCCAAAGGGCAAGAAAATAATTGTTTATCTTGGCTATTTAAGCGATTATCAAGGAATACCTCTTTTGCTTGAGGCGGCAAAAATTGTCCTGAAAGAGAGAAGGGATATTCATTTTCTAATTCTCGGCTATCCAAGAGTTGACTATTATCGTGAAAGAGCAAAAACCCTCGGTCTTGAGGAATCAGCAACTTTCTTAGGCAGGATTTCTTATTTTGAGGCGTATAAATATCTTTCTTTAGCAGATGTTGCTGTATCCCCAAAGCTTTCAAGGACAGAAGGAAATGGCAAGCTATTAAATTATATGGCTATTGGACTGCCGATAGTTGCCTTTGAATCAAAAATAAACTATGAAATTTTGGGTGATGAGGGTATCTATGCTAAGTTTAGCGACCCAGTATCTCTTGCTCAAAAATTACTTTATGCCCTTGGGCGGACAACCACATATAATAGATTAAAGTCCTTTGACTCAGAAGAGATTGGTAAAAAGATAATAAAAGAATATAAACTTCTCTTTAGAAGGTTAGGGTGAGGATGCCCGTATCGGAGTTAGGTTACGACTTTCGTCACATAACCTAAAGCTTTGGTAGGAGCCCCGATTTTATCGGGACGAAAAAACATTAGGTCGCAACCAGGAGGTTGCTCCTACTCTTCAGAGTTACGATGACGATAGGGACTGAGCACTCCTCTTAATTTTCAAGAATCTTTATTAGTCTTTCGTCGTTTGTTTTTAAGAACTCTACAGTTTTCTTAAAATCTTCATAAGGTGTAACCTCTTTATGAGAGATAGCTTTTTTGCCACTATTTTCTATTTCAAAATATACCTTCTCAGTTTTATATTTTCCCCAGAAGAACCCAGCTCCATCGCCAGTAATATTTCCAGTAGCACCGGGTTCAATTGCATCACCACTTCCAGCATAGATATATAAATATCCATCCCCATATCTTACAGAGTCAATATCAGCTGGAAATAACTCGCTCCCAGAAACAAAGTAAGTAGTATCAGTAGCTTGGAGCAAAGGTTCAAAGTACTTGCAAAAATACTCGTATTCTCCAGAGGTGTCAATATATGAGTAATGGATACTTAAGTATATCTTATACCACTCTGCTCCTTTTGAAGTTGTCCAGATTATGTTCAGGTCTTCACCTCTGTGTAAAGTATCAGATGTGTCTGGCTCAATAACCTCAAATTCTCCCGGCATCTTTACTTCGGCTTGTGCAACCCCTTCAGAATGAATAACTTCAAGAACATAAGTTGAGTCACCAAATAAGGAAATAGTATCATCACGCCAATAAGTATACCACCCATAACTACAGCGCCACATATCTCCGCCATAGTAGTAATGCTCAAGCGGTAGCGTATCACCATTTATTGTAACTACAGGTATGCTGGATGTGTGGTAGACCTCAACATACGCATAACTGTATTCTACTGGTGGATAGGGATAACCTATTCCTTTATACAGTCCTCCAATCACATATGGTTTTTGTGTAACTGTGCCTGGTGGTCCTGCTGGACCTTGTGTGCCTTTGCAGCCAACAATTATAAGCAAGGCTGCCAAGCTTGTTAAAAAGTTCCTCATCTCACACCTCCTTTTTTTATTATTATAATTTTTTTTATCTACTTGTCAAGAAATAATTGACTTTTTAAGGTCCTTGTATTATATTTAAAATATGATTCGTGAGATGCAAATGGCTGACATTGACGAGGTGATAGAGATAGAAAATGAATGCTTCCCTTGTCCTTGGGCAAGAGATGACTTTGTCCAAGTTCTTAATTTGGACCCCGCTTATGCCATTGTTTATACAATTACCACTCGCCATTCACCATTTAACCAAATAATTGGATATGGAATAGCTTTTATTGAAGAATCAAGTCTTCATATAGCTAACCTGGCAGTAAAAATGGGTTATAGAAAAAGAGGCATCGGCAGTGCCATTCTTAAAAATCTTTTAGATTATGGCAAATTGAATGGTTCACCACGACCTTCGCCACGGAGTGGTAAAAGAGAGACAACTCTTGAAGTTAGAGTTAGCAATCTTCCTACGATAAATTTGTATCAAAAATTTGGCTTTAATAAATTAAGGATAAAAAAAGAGTATTATTCAGATGGCGAAAACGCTTTAGTGATGAAAAAATGATTATTCTCTTATTTTTACTTCTTTCTGAGACGACTCTTGTGAGACCCCCATTTGGCCACAGCTTAGGCTATCATCAGGTAACCCCTTTTGAAGTCAAGTTAATTTTTGGCAAATCACTCTCCTTTCAAGAACCACATGGAATCTCGGGTTGTAAATTAAAAGCTCTTGACAAATTAGGCTCTGACGATGATGACGAGTTAATTCTTTGTTGCGCCAATTCCTGGGCAAATCAAATTATTTATAATAAATCTCTTTCTAAGATTGGAGTTTATGGCAAATTCGGCTTCTCTCGGGGTGAGTTCTGGTGGCCCCATGGAGTGGTTGTCAGTCCGGAAGGCAATATCTATGTGGCAGATTTAGGCAATAATAGAATCGTTAAGTTAAAAGTTGTAAGTGACTCAAATGCAATTGATTCACTTCTTTGGGTATGTTCAATTGGAAGTTTTGGCTGCGATAAGCTTGAATTTGACGAGCCATTTGGAGTAGCCCTTGATTCAAAAGGTAATTTATATGTCACAGACCGTAAAAATGATAGGATACAAATTATTTCACAAGATACTGTCTTTATTCAGGAGATTTCTGGTCTAAATAAACCAACGGGCATTGCTGTTATAGATAACAGTGACCGCTGGTCTTACTATAAAGACAACTTTATTGTTGTAATTGACAATGACGGCAAAAGGATTCAAAAATTCACCTTAAATGGCAAATTACTTAAAAGATACGAAAAAGAGGATGCAAATTTTACAAGTTGTGCTATTGATTATTATGAAAATATCTGGGTAACAGACAAGCTAAAAGGGTGTATCCATAAATTTGACCGCAATTTAAAAAGCATTGTAAGATTTGGCAAATTTAAATCCCCAAGAGGCATTACCATCTGGCGCCGATTTGGCCAGGTGTTTATTGTTGAAAGAGAAGTAATTGATTATTACTGGATTGGAGTAGATGGCTATGTAGAGAGCTGTTATCCGCCAATTTTTAAACCAGAAAAAGAGGGAACAACCATTACACTTTATTTGACAGAACCAGCCCACATAATTGGAAAGATATATGATTCCTCTAACAAGCTAATTAGAGATTTTATACCCCCTTACAAGGAAGAACCTTTTGAAAATTATATAATCTGGGATGGCAGAGACAATGATGGCAATGTAGTTAAGTCCGGAGAATACAAAATTAAACTTGAAATTGAGCCAACTTATTCTTCAAGAAGCTATTTCAAGAAAAAACTTGAAACTCGTGTAATATGCGAGTAAAATGCAGGGAAAAGGCTACAGGTGGGGGCGAGGAAGCCCGTATCGTAGTTCGGTTACGGCTTTCGTCACCCAAAGCCGATTAACGATACGGGCGTCGTCACCGTAACCTTTTATTAAGATGAAATTTGAGCCTTTAACTTTTGGTTATGAGTGGGAGGCTTTACTTTTAAAGCCAAACCTTATGCCACTTGATAAAAGGGAGATTGAATGGATGGCTAATAGAATTAGAGAAAAACTCCCCTGGTCAAGAACAGGACTTGATGATATGCCAGGATTTGATGCATGGCTACTTGAAATACGTTCAGGAATTATGTCTTCTTATGACGAAATGAAAGAAAGAACCCATTTACAGGTCCAGCTAATTAAAAAGATGGCAAAATTTAAAGACTGGACATTCTTTCCGTGTGGCTCACATCCAGCATTTGGGAATGCTATTGGTCTTCATGTCCATATTGGGACAATTAATAAATTTGAAAGTGCCACTTGCCTTGCAAATTCCCTTGCTCGCTATGCGCCTTGCTTTGCGGCACTTTCTTCTAATTCTCCTGTATGGGGACTTGAATCAAGAGAATATAAAAGTTATCGTGTGCTTAAATTTGCTGACTGGTGTTCAGTGGCACGAGTGATAACCGACCCTGAAATTGCTCAATTTCACTGGGGGGATGATGTGTCTGTAAAAATTGGTATGCACCCAACAATAGAATTTAGAATAGGAGACTCATCTTCATCAGAACAATTTGTCAACGAATATGTCGCATTTGTCGTTGCTTTTGTATCTACATTTATAAAAAAAGAAATCTCATTTAACAAAGAACAATACATTGAATCAATCCTTAATAGATGGCGAGCCGCTAAATATGGACTCCAAGCTATATTCTTATGGAATGGGAAAGAGGTGCCAGTGACTGATATTTTAAATGATATGCTTTCTAAATCAGATTTAAAGGCAATTAAGTGTCCTGGCCTTAACTTAATTCCAAAAATGCTCTGTCTTCGCCAGACGCAAGCTGACTTCCAATTATTAATTCACTCTTATAACAAAGACCCACACCAGTTTGCTAAGGCATTAAGTAATTTGCTCTCTAAAAAGGACCAATTTAAGATTTACTTAAAAATGGCAAAAAAACTGCCCATTCTTGAACCAATATCAATTGATGACTATTTACTATCAAAAATAACAATTGAGACCCCTTACGAGTATTTACACACGCTCACGGGCTTACCTTACCCTATTCTTGAACAAAATTTAAATAAGCTTGAAAAGTCTGGCAAAATAAAATCAGAAAAAATCCCAGAAGAAGGCCTTGTCTACACAAGAATTTAGCGAACCCTAAAGGGTTCGGCTACAATGATGCACTCTAAAGAGTGCACTCCAATTTAATGAAGCAAGATGATTTTTAGACTCTTCCTGAAATCAGAACTATCTAAAACGAGGAAGTAAATTCCAGCTGGAAGCATCTGACTCCACAAAAATTGATGCTCCCCTGCACTCTCGTGCCTATCTAAAAGACTACTAATTAGCCTGCCTGTAACATCATAAACTTTTAAACTTATCTTGCGAGCCTCGGGAAGCCCATATAATATCCTTGTATCCTTTGAAACTGGATTTGAAGAAATAGTCAGGTAAGGGCAAATTTCATCTTTCTCTAATTCACTTACTCCAGATTTTATGCTTGTTATTACACGAGTTAGTTGATTGTTGCTCAAATCCATATCACTCAATGATGTATAAACTTTCATACAATAAGTATCAGGTTCAGCAGGGACCACCCAGGGTAAAAAATTTACAAGCGTATCTTTCCAAGGAAGCAAAGCAATTTCTAACGAATCCCCGTAGCCTCTAATTTCACAAAAGGTCTTAAATATACTTTCTAAATTCCCATAATTCTTTATCCTTGCACTTGGTGTATGGATAGAATCTGTAAAAACAGTATCCGGGGGCAAAATTATTGTATCAACTCCTACATCTTTGAATTCCTTTACCTCTATCTCTTCAGGCTCACCAAAATCAGCCCAGCCCTTTAAATTATAACCCTTGACCCAATACCAGTAAGTATCTGGCAACTTATGAGCCACAGTATAAAAGGTGTCTTGGATATTATTTGAGAGCGTGGTTATTAAATCAAATGAACTCACAGGTTTAATATCATCAACATAAAAGCCTTCATAGCTATACCAATCATCAGTAGTATATCTGAACCTGATAAAAAAAGATTTATAATGAACTAAATAAGCTTTTCTTACCCAGCCATCTGATGAGCCATTAAATGAATCAAGGATTTCCCATTCTCTGCCAGTCTTTGATACTTCTACAAATGCGTAGTCATAATTATTTTCGGTATTATACCAGCACCAAAAGGTTAAAGAATCAGCCCTGGGAACAGGATACTTGCTTGTCATACTTGTTACTAATGTATCTCCTGAACCAGCAAAATAGCTATGGCTCTCACTATGAGCCCTTGCGGTACTTAAATTAAATCCATCAAGCTCCCACAAAGAACTCCCCGTCTCAGCGCTATCTTCATAAATTGACAGCCCTTTTAACTCTTGAAGCCAATATTTTGTCGCCCCTTCATTTGACCAGTTTATAATATAATTACCAAAACTTGAATCCATCTTTTCAATAACAGGAGTTTTCACCCTTGGAACCAAAAGAGAGCTTATTGAATCTGCTATCTCACAAAGATACAGAGCGCCATCAAAATTTTCCTTCACCACTTGCTCAAGTCCAGCAGCTGGTGGGGCAAACGAGCTACAAGCCTCAACTGTGTAGCCAAGACTATTTCGTCCATTAAGATAAAGTTCATACCCATAAAGCCAATCATCAGTGGTCCCTGTTGTGGGATATAAGCCACAACTTTGATGAGCATCGTAAGTTCCACCCCCTTGACGCCCAATCAGTCCTGCCATATTTATCCCAATTTGTGAGAGTAAATCCCAACAAGGAGCAGGGTCTAAAGTATAGCCCCATGGCCACATAACCATCTCGCCATAAGTATGATAAGAGACGCAGAAAACAAAATTATGAGCCAAAACAATTTCCCTTATGGCTTGAGTTTCTGCTTCTGAAAATGCACTTTCCCCGCAATAAACTGAAGTAGAGGGTCCATGAGATTGAGCCCCATCTCCTATTGACCCCCATTCGCCCCGTGGATTACCATCACAACTACCATCATAATTGCGGTTCAGGTCAACCCCATAAGTCCCAAATTCAGGAAAATAGTGCCTATTCTTACGCCAGTCATGACCCTGGTCGTGACAATATACATAGCCATCAGGATTTACGCATGGGACAATCCAAATTTCACGCGAATCCACAAGAGACTCAAAATCAAATTCATACCCTTTTACAAGCGTATCTGCATAAAAAAGGCAAATCTCAAGAGTTGGCCATTCACGGGCATGATGAAGTCCTAAAAAAAGGAGTTCCGGCTCATCTTCATCAATCCCCACATTGTCGGAAATCTTTAAACTAAGTATTGGCCTACCTTCATAACTTGTTCCCAAAGTGTCAAGCTTTGCAATCTCAGGATAATTGATAGCAAGTGCAGTTAACTCAGCCACAAAATCATTATAATTATGATAATCGCCCTTTACGCTTCGCTCAAGCTCTTCTATGTCAGGAGCCAGGACTTTATAGTTTAAGGCTTTAGCTTTGATAATACTTAATTCTTCAGGTGTCGCAACAACATCAATCCATTTACCAAAACTTGCTCCAGCTATATCTAAATCTTTTAAGTGGGAGGAAGGAGAATAAATCCTTACTAATGATTTAGCATCTAACTGGCAAGCTCCTAAGATTAGCCCAAAAATCAAAAATATTCTCATGTTACTTCCTATCCAAAGGGACTTTTGAAAGATAAATCTTTTTTACTGTTTCCCCTTGAATTACAAATTGAACTGAATATCCAGCAAATACCTCATCTTGTGCTATCGCAAAATACCTTAAAATAAGCTTATCTTGATGCAAACTTGCAAACCTATATTTAAAATTAAGTGTCTTGTATGACTCAGGATAAAAGTGGCAAACAAACTTGCTCATTAATTCTCTCTGTTTATCAATTTTATCCTTTATCTTGTCAATTTTTTTGTCCTCCTTGATTTGCCTTGTTGTATAAGGATATTTGCCAAGCTCAACCATAGAGTAATTATCCTTTTCAAGTTTTTCAACCCAGTTAATTCCTCCACAACCCAAGATTATAAAGCCAAGAATTAAAACAAATTTTTTCATCTAATGTTCTATTTTTAATTCTTGCTTTTCTAACACGCCTGGAGGGACTTGAACCCTCAACAACCGGATTAGAAATCCGGTGCTCTATCCAATTGAGCTACAGGCGCATTGAAATATAATACCATAAAATAAATTGAAAGTCAAGCTTTTTGCTGAAGGGATAAGATATAATATACACCGGAAGTGGGAAGTAGGAAGTAGGAAGTGGGAAGTAGGAAGCCCCGAAAGTTAGCTCGTGTTATTTTTATTCCTGATTAACTCCATAAGTGCAGAAAGAACTTCCTTTTTAACCTCCATTGTGTCATCGTTAACCTGCCTTGTCGTCTCCGTCCCGCTTCGCTCGTCGGAGCGGGGCAGGCAGGTTGGCTTTATGCCAATTATTACAGTTTGAATATCATAATTTTTCAAATATTCTGCCATTAATTTTAGAGATAGGGAATGAGTTGAAATACCCTGCAAAGTTAAATCCTCAGGACTTAAAAGTCTAACACTATCTGTGCCATCAAAATAGACCCCATCTACGATTATCAAAGTGCTAATTTTTGCCTTTATAATCTTGCCCAAGAAATTTTCAGGCGCAAGACCACCTACTATGAATTCCTCTGGAAATAACTCTTTCCCCATTTTTGCTACGTCAACACCTATCCTATCATATTCCTTGAGTTCATTTCCGACACCCATTATCAAGAAACTGTCTCTTATCTGTTTTTTTAATTTATCAAAGAGCATCATACAAAAATATCTTATGCCGACATCTTGGACACAAGATACTAAATAGGGCTTGCCTTTTATCCAAGGTTGTCTTTTTCTCAACTTTCTCATATATTCCTATCTCTTTCAAGCTCATAATTACAAAAGGCAAATAAGAAGCTCCTTTCTCTTTTAAGTTCTCCATAAGCCATAATATGTGTTTTTTGGTAGCAATTACTTTTCCACAATTTTCGCAGACAATTAAGTCTCTTTCAATTATATCAGTTAAATCTTCTTTCTTAAATACAGCGAAAGCAAACTCTGGCACCATCTTTACGCCTTCTTTACAAGTACAAATCCTCTCACATTCTCCACAAGTTATGCACATATCAAAGCGTCGTATAAGTTTTCTTTTCTTATTCTTTACATCATCAACAACCTCAATCGCTCCTGAAGGACAAACTTCTTTACAGGCTTCACATCCCAGGCATTCATCCTGAAATTCAGGTTTCCCACGATACCTTGGATGAATTTTTGCTGGCCCAAAGGGATATTTTGTAGTCGCGGGCTTTGTAAATATACATTTAATAGCCTCCTTTAACTCTCTTAATTTTGGATACCGCATAGCAAATCAAAAATTAAATATCAAATATCAAAAATACATATAAAATCGTCAATCGGTTACGGTGACGAGACCCGTTTCGTCAATCGGCTTTGGGTGACGAAAGCCGTAACCGAACTACGAAACGGGCTTCCTCACCTATAGCCTTTTACTTCAATTTATATTTTGTCATTTTGCATTTTGATTTTTGACTTTTGATTTTTCTTCGTATTTATCACAAACTGATTTCTTCCAAAGTTTTATGCCAAATTTGTGCGCCCCCCTTGCCAGAGCATGAGAGGCAGTTGCAGAAGTGAAGAATATCAGAATTACTGCCAATAGCGCCTTTACTCCAAGTGAGTTTAATCCGCTAATTACACAAACGCCTATCAATATACCCCAGGTTCCAACAGTTACACACTTAGTTGCTGCCTGCAGTCTATTATATACATCAGGAAGCCTTAAAAGCCCCAGACAACCAAAGAAATTAAATGCTATTCCAATGCAGATTATAATAAACCCAATTATATCGCTCATCTCTTAATAAATCCTAAATACTAAGCACTAAATTCTAAACAAACTCCAAATCCTAAATTTCAATGTCCCAAACACGTGGTATTTTAGTATTTTTCATTTTGCCTTTTCTAAAATAGAACCAAAAATTTTCATCAGTTCCGTAGATTCTCTAATTACTTTTCCTTTTTCTTCAATTTCTTCCTTTAAAGGTTCCGTCAATCTCAACCAGTAACGGCTTTCTTTATCTTCTTTCTTAGAAATTTTTATTCTCATTTTGAAGTCTTTCTTACTCAATGATTCATTTGCTTCGATATAATTTGCTCCTACTGAACCAGATGATTTTACCAATTGCTTACTATTCTCAATATTTGAAATCGTTTTTGGAAGCTTGTTCACATATTTATTCACTCTTTTGGCAAAAAGAAAGGTTCTTTCTTCTAAGTCATAATGATGCCTTTGTTTGAGATTTGGAGTTTGAGACATTTGAGCTTGGTTAGAATTTAGCCCTGAAGCAAGTTCAGGGTCGGATTTAGAATTTTTCATTTGGTCACTCATCAAATTTCTTCCCCTCCAAATATTTTGCAAGTGCAATTGTTCCAATAAATGACAAGAAAATCCAAGCTAATGCAATATCAATTAAGAACTCTCTTCCTGTCTTTATTGACAAAAGAGCACAGATGCCAACAACCAAAATTCCCAATATATCTATTGCAACCATTCTATCTGCAAGTGTTGGGCCAAGTGCTGCCCTTAACAGACACAAGAAGCATAAGCCTATCAAAATAATAATTAAAATATTCATTATTCAAATATTTTTATAAGCAAACCTTCAAATTTCCTAACAATAATTTGTGTAGCGGTCTCAACATCCTGAGCTTCTACCTTTATCCAATGTATATACAAGTACTCATCTTTAATATCAACAGAAAGTGTCCCAGGGGTCATTGTTATTGAATTAGCGAGAATTGTTCTCCCTATGCCAGATTTTAGTTTTGTTTTGACTTTCACAATTCCCGGTTCAATAGGCATTTTGGGATGAAGCACTCTATAAGTAACATCTAAATTTGCTTTTATGCATTCCCAGGCGAAAAATGGAAAATAACATATAAGCCAGAAATACCTCTGAGGCTCAAACCATTTAAGTGGCTTTTGCGAGAATACTTTCCCAAAAATCAGTGCCACAATCACCGAGACGCAACTCCCTACTATAAGACTTTGATAATTAAATGTCCTGGTCAACAATAACCACAGAATAAACACATCAACAAATAATATAAAACGCCTCATGGTTATTAAGTCATTGAGTTATTAAGTTATTGAGTTATTTAATTACCCAATTACCCGGTTGTTATAATATCAATTTTCCATACTCAATTCCATTTTTTAAAACCTCAACTGCAGGAGTTAAAATAACATCTTTTATTTGTGGGACAAGAAGTAGTCCCATTGTTAAACACAGAACAGCCAAAAGTATCATAGAAAGTCGCATAAAACCGGGGACTTCTTTTATTTTTTTCCATTCTTCTTTTAATGAGCCGAAGAATGCCTCTTTCTGAAGTTTCATATAATAAGCTAAAGTAATTATACTCCCTATAACAGCCCAGATAGCAAACCCAATACGATTAGCAAAAATACAGGCTAAAATGATTACTAACTTGCTCCAGAATCCACTAAATGGTGGGACTCCAGCAACTGACATAGAAGCAATAAAACTACTACCTCCGGTTACTGGCATCTTTTTGTTTAATCCCCCCATTCGTCTGAGGTCTCTGGTCCCTGTGGCATACACTACTGCTCCAGAATTCAGAAACAGTAGTGATTTGAACACCGAGTGATTTAACAGATGAAACAATCCGCCCAAAATCCCCAACGGCGTGCCAAGTCCAAATCCTAATATTATATATCCAATCTGTGATATGCTGGAGTAAGCAAGAAGTCTCTTAAAATCTTCTTGTCCTATAGCCAAAACTCCTCCCACCATTATGGACAAAATGCCCAATACCATCAACACATTAGAAAGCACAGGAGTCATTCCAAAGATATTATACATAATACGAACCAGCGCATAAATTCCCAAAACTTTTATCAACACTCCAGAAAGCATTGCCGAAATAGGAGCTGGTGCCGAAGGGTGTGCATCAGGCAACCAGGCATGAAATGGCATAATTGCTGATTTCATCCCAAAACCCATTATAAATAGCCCGCTAACAAAAATTGGCAATCTCAAACTCTTGGCTCCAATTACTCTTGCCATATCTGCCATATTAAGCGTTCCCGTATATGAATATAAGAGAGCAATTCCAAAAAGAATAAAACCAGAGGCGACTGTTCCCATTACCTGATATTTAAAAGCCGCTTCCAACTCCTCAGCCTCGGTTCCAAATGCAACTAATGAATAAGAAGAAATAGCGGCAACCTCTAAAAATACGAATAAATTAAACATATCGCCAGATAATATAACCCCATTCATACCAGCTAACATAAGCAAAAACAGACAGTAATACTTATTTTTTACAGTAAACTTTTCCATATAATTTATTGAAAAGATTGTTGCCATTAAAGCAACGAGATTTACAATTATAAGCATAAGAGTAGAAAACCCGTCCTTAACCCAATATATTCCAATTGGTATACCATTAACAGGTTCCCAGCCGCCTATTTTATAAACAAGAGTCCCATACCGAAGAAGCATAAATGACAGGACAAGCAAACAAAGGTTTATTAAATTTGCTAATATGTCTCCTGTTCTCTTTGCTTTTGCCAAAGATAAAACAAACGCCCCAAGGAGTGGTAGGGCAATAAATAATGGTAATATGTTCATTTCATAAACTCTAAATCCTAAATACTAAATCCTAAACAAATTCCAATGTCTAAAATTCCAAATCCCAAACAGATTTGTAACATTAGAGAATTGGGATTTAAATATTGTTTAGAAATTAGGGTTTCGGATTTAGAATTTTTCATTTTTATCCTTTTAATTTCCTCATTTTCTCAATATCAAAGGTTCCGTATTTTTGGTAAATTCTTACTGCTATTGCTACAAGCAAAGCCGTTGTCGCAAGCCCAATGACAATTGCCGTAAGAACAAGTGCCTGAGGCAAGGGGTCAACAAATTTAACATACCTTACTCCCTCAACTTCAATTGGAGGAACCCCTTCCACTCTATAGCCTATTAAAGCAAAGAACAAGAAAATAGCATATTCCATTATACTAATGGAAATAATTATTTTTATCAGATTTCTCTTTACCACAATACCAAAAAGTGCAATCAAGAATAGAATAATTGGTAATATGTAAATCATTTCTCAAATAATATTAATGCTAACACGATAACTGATATTGCGCCACCAACCTCTACTGCAATTCCAATATTGCATAAAGGAATAATACCTGCGCTAAATATATGAAATGGAATCCCTTTTCCCATAAAATTTAGAAAAAATATCCCACCAAACATAAGTCCAAGAATTGCTACAAACCAAAATAACAAAATCCCCAAAGATTCAGAGGCAGATGCCTTATTCTTTTTGCCCGTGAGTCCAAATTTTTCACCCCCATAAGCTAAAATTCCCAGAACAACAGCTCCCGCAAGAATAACACCTCCTGCAAATCCTCCTCCGGGTGTAAGATGTCCATGAATAGTAATATAGATGCCAAAAAGAAAGATTAATGGAGAAAAGAGCCTTGAAACAGTTTTTACAATCTCACTCATCTTTTCCTTCCTACTTTTCTCAGAACTACTATTAAACCCACAACTGCAGCGAATAGAACAGTTGCTTCTCCTAAGGTATCATAGCCTCTAAAATTAAGAATAATAGCCGCAACAAGATTCGGCGCACCTGTCTTTTGAAGCCCCGAACCTATATAATCACCTGCCATTCTCAAAACTGGACTGCCAAATTCCGGCAAAAGTCCACAAATTCTAATAAAGGAAACTAAAAATATAATAAAGAAAACAGCACCCCCTATATACATTGTCATCCTCAATGGACCCCTGGCTTCTTTTGTATCTTCTGGGGTTGTCTTCATAATTGCCGCCAAAATGATTACAAGGGATAAAATTTCTACCACAATTTGGACTATTGCTAAATCCGGGGCCTCTAAGAAAAGAAAACACAAGGCAAGTCCAAACCCAACAATCCCCATAGATACCACGGCCGCCACAAGATTAGACACCCAGATAGCAAGAATTGCCCCCAAAATCATTAATATACTTAGCAAATATATCTCTACCATATTAGTAAAATTATTGCTAACCCTCCCAAAATCCAGAGCAAGTAAATCGGCAAGGACCCTGAGTGGGCAAATCTAAAGACCTTTGTGAAGAAAAACACCCATGCTCTAAAAATATCATAAATATCAAAAAACCTCTTTTTAGCCCATTCGTAAATCTTTCCAAAGAATGGCATTTCCTCTATTGTCAAATAGAACTCAGTTCCCGAGACTTTCATCTCTGGTGTAACTTTTTCCCCACCTATAAATTCAGGCGTAACTCTCACCTTTATCCTTGAGACGCCATAGATTATGAACCCCAAAACCACACCTGCAATTATCAAAATAGCTGCCCATTCCGGTTGCCATATCCCTCCTGCCTCAAATGGTAAAATATTTTGAAAAACTGGCTTAATAATTATAGGATAAGCAAATATACCAAGAACTATACAGGCTATGGCAAGAATTAGCTGAGGCAAGATAAGTAAGAAGTGGGAAATGGGAAGTGGGAAGTGGGAAGTTTTCATTTTTGATTCTCTTGCTAAAAATATTGAATGAATAAGTTTCATAAAGCTTGCTAATGTAAGGGCACTCCCAAATAAGGCAGCAATCAAACATAAAGCAGGAATAAACGCATTACGACTACTAAAAGTGTTTATAACTCCCTGATAGACCATCCATTTTGAAAAGAACCCATTTAACGGAGGGATACCAGATATTGCTAAAGAAGCAGTAAGCATAGTAAATAGAGTGAGAGGCATCTTTTTTGCAAGCCCACCCAAGTTGTCTAAATCATCTGTTCCTGTATTCTTTTCAACACTTCCCAATCCCAAAAACAAGCAGGATTTATAAATTGCATTATTTATCATATGAAATAAACCACCGCAAATCCCTATTGGGTTAAGTGTTCCAATGCCTAAAACCATATATCCAACCTGTGATACGGCGTGGTAAGATAATAATTTTCTTCCTGAATGTTGTATCATAGCCATAAATACTGCAAAAATTATGGTCAATGCGCCTGCAATCATCACAAAAGTAGAAAGTCCGGGTGATACCTTATATAATGAGATAACACATCTTGATAATAGGTAAATTCCCAAAAGTTTATCCAGAGAAGCTGGCAGATAAGCAGTCACTGGAATAGGCGCACTTGCGGCACAGGGCGGAATCCAGGTATGAAGCGGCATATTGCCTGCCTTGGCAAAAGAAGCAATCGCAAAACAGACAAAAGAGAAAGTAATTAGTGGTGAGTAATTAGTGATTAGAGAAATTTCTGTTATCCTAAAGCTATTTGTAAGATACCATAAGATTCCAATTCCCATAATTAAGAAACAATCAGACGCCCCAATGATTATAAGTGTTTTCTTTGCCGCCTCACCTGCCTGCAGGACGTCGGACAGGTTTGCTCCCTCTTTACCAAGTTGTATCAACATATAAAGAGTCATGCCCAAGAATCCCCAGAAAACAAGTAATACTATGAGGTTATCTGCAATCCCTATTGCAAAAGCAGACCCCAAAGTTAAAAAGAAATATGCAAAAAATCTATTCACATTCTTGGTTATATAGCCTGTTCCATACAAAGAGATTATAAATCCAAAGAACCCAACGCCCAAATAAATGAACCTTGAAAGCAAGTCAGTTAGGACAAAATTTGAGGCATAAGAAGGAACCACAAAGTTTCCGCCTCCGATGGGAAAGAATAAAATTATCGAAAGGATAAAATTGAGAATCCCTATTAATGGAGCAACCACCTTGGTAAACAGTTTTGCTTTTTCAGGCAGAAAAAGGAAAAATATTCCAGCAATAAGACTGAGCTCTATGGGCAATAAAATATTCATATCAAAAAGTAAGAATCAAATATCAAAATTACATATAAAATCGTCAATCGGTTACGGTGACGAGACCCGTTTCGTCAATCGGCTTTGGGTGACGAAAGCCGTAACCGAACTACGAAACGGGCTTCCTCACCTATAGCCTTTTACTTCAATTTATATTTTGTCATTTTGATACTTGATTTTTGATGCTTAATATTCTCTTAGTCTTCTCCTGCGATAATTTAAGCAGTTGTTCCCAATTGTATTTTAATTTCCTGCCCGACGAATGGCTCGCCTCGCTGGAGCTTTGGCGAAGCGGGCAGGCGGGTCTGTTTTCAACTGCTTGTATCCTATCAGTGCAACAGTAACAAGGGTCTACTGCCGCTAAAGTTATGCAAGCATCTGCAATGTCTCCTCCAATCACTGCTACCTCGTTAGATAAAATGTTCATATAAGAAGGAGCCCTTACTTTATGCCTGAACGGAGTATTCCCACCATCTGAGCGAACATAATGAAATACCTCGCCACGAGGTGCTTCATAAGTCCCAATTCCTTCACCAGCAGGTATATCTCTCACCTCATTCCATATTTCTCCTTCCTTTAAATCTTTTAACCTATCAAGACACTGTATAATTATTTTCACACTTTCAAGCATCTCAAGGATTCTCACCACTACTTTGGCAAAAACATCACCATCAGGAAGTACGGGAACATTCCATTCAACAAGATTATAGGCGCTATTATGTGGACTATCCCTTCTCACATCTATATCAATCCCTGATGCTCTTGCGGTTGGGCCCACAACACAATAGTTAATCGCTTGCTCTTTTGTTAAAATTCCTATGCCCTTTGTTCTTGCTGCAATAACTGGGTCATCCATCACTGCCCCCTTGAACATATTGAGAACTGATGTCAGGGTGGCAGTTTTCTTCTTTAGTTCATCAATTTCCTTATTTAATATATCTCTCCTCGCTCCACCGATTCTCATCATCGCATAATGATTTCTATTCCCTGAAATCTGTTCACATAAATCTAATACAGTCTCTCTATATTTCCATGCCCACATCCATAAGGTATTGTATCCAATAAAATGCCCAGCAAGCCCAAGCCATAAAAGATGAGAATGAAGTCTTTCAAGCTCACCTATTATACATCTTATATATTTTGCCCTTTCAGGAATTTCAATCCCGGCTAAATCCTCTACTGCCTGAACATAGGCAAATGGATGTGATGTGGAACATATCCCGCATATTCTCTCTACAAGAAATGTTACCTGGTCAAAATGCTTGCTTTCTGATAATTTTTCAATCCCGCGATGATTATAACCTATCTTTATATTAAGTTTTACAACTCTTTCTCCCTCAACCTCAAGTTCAAAAAACTCAGGTTCTTCCTGTAATGGATGATAAGGACCGACTGGAATAATTGTCTTACGCTTTTTCTGGTCTTTGTTCATTTGTAAAATCCTTTCTTAATGGACATACCCCTTTTGGCCAATCCTCTGTTAAAATAAGTCTCTCTAACCCCGGGTGTCCTATAAAATTTATCCCTAAAAGCTCCCATATCTCTCTCTCAATCCATTTAGCAGCTGTTATAATCTTTGATATAGAGTGAATTTCTGGCTTTTCCTTTGAAATTTTTACTCTTAATGAAAAAAACTTATCTTCATTATCAGCTGAAAAATGATATAAAATTTCAAAATTATCTATTGTATCTATTCCACTTGCAATAGAAAATCTAAGTCCTAACTCTTTGAATAGAATTTGCGTTACTTCTTCTACATCTTCTTTTTTAATTTCAATATAATATCTCCGTTCGTTCTTCTTCTCCCAATTCACAACTCTATTTCCCAATCTCTCTTTTATCTTATTTTCCATTATGTGCTTAATTTCTTAACTACTTTAACGATTCCATCAATCAGTGCCTCAGGTCTGGCAGGACATCCTGGAATATAAGCATCTACAGGAATAATCTTATCAACAGGCCCATAAGTATAGTAAGAGGGTTCAAAAATCCCTCCTGAACATGCACAGGCTCCAATTGCCACAACCGCAAGTGGCTTTGGGGCTATATCATAAAGAAACTTAAGCCTTGTGGCACCCTTCTTATTTATCATCCCAGTGACTAACATACAATCAGCATGTTTTATTGACCCTACAAGCTTTATCCCAAACCTCTCAAGGTCAAATCTTGGGGTCAACGCATCTAAAATCTCAATATCACAATTATTGCAAGAGCCGCTACAAAAATGAAATACCCAAATTGAACGAGATAAAATTTTACCCTTATTCATAGTCCTAATACTGCAAGTATTATGCTTACCACTGCAACAGGAAATAGCCCAAACCACAAAGTCTTAACTGCCTGTTTTATCTTCAATCTTGGATTTGTGTTTTCTAAAAGAATTATTACAACAAGTAAAACCAGGTATTTTAAGATACTTACCCAAGAATTAATTGGTCCCCAGAAAATTTGCAGAAGAAAAACGGGTAGAATCACAAGCATCATATATTGAGTGATTTTAAAAAATCCTAAAAGTGGCCCAGAATACTCAATATATGCCCCACCCGCGAGTTCAGTCTCCGCCTCAGGAATATCAAAAGGCACTTTTCCTAATTTTGCCTGCATACAAATTATTGTGATTATAAATGCAATAATTCCAGATAACGAACTGGCTATTGCTCCATTTTGTGCTTGAAACTCCATTAAGCTAATAAGTCTTATTTCATTAGTTTTTATCATTGGAACAGCTAAACAAGTCCAGAAAGCAAGTTCGTAAGAAAGAACAAGCTTCATCTCACGAGATGCACCAATTGAAGATAAAGGATTTCCCGCTGCTCCACTCCCAAGAATTAAACATAAAGAAGGTATGAGCAGAAGATAAACACAAACAATCAAGTCTCCATTAAAACTGTAATTAGGATTTACAAGATTGAGTCCTACAATCGTTGCTACTATACTTACTGATGCAAAACTTATTATTGGAGAAGCCATAAAGATAGACCTAACAGAGTTTTCTGGAATAGTTACCTCCTTTATAAAGAGTTTTCTTATATCATAAAAGGGCTGTAAAAATGGTGGTCCCACCCTTGCCTGAATTCTGGCGGTAAGCTTCCTCTCTATCCATGAAGCAATGCCCCCTAATATAAATGTGGCTAAAAATCCCGGGAACACTAAATAATAAAATAAAATCATTTCATTTGTTTAATGTTGAATGTTATAATGTTTTATGTTCCCACTGCTTTTTGCATTTAACATTCCACATCTCACACATTTCACATTTAACATTACACATTAAACATCCCTAATTGTTTCTTCCAGTTGACTCCCTTTACAAAAACATTTTCCTCGATTTTAACTATCCCTTCTGATTCCTTAAACTTGCCTTCTTCTATATAAGGACACCCTTTTATAAACTCCTTTAAGGGTCCGACTTTATACTCTACAATCTCATCAATATTCACGCCAAATGGGCAAGCGAGTAAACAGGTTTTGCACCCAGTGCACAAAAAATTAGCCCTTTTTAAATCTCCATTTTCCTTTTTAAGTGCATCCTGAGGACAACTCTCTACACAAGTGGCTTCTTCACAATGCCTGCAAATTGCTCGCCTTATCCCCTTCTCAATTAAAGACTTTAATTCATTACAAGCAGGGACAAATTCCCCCTCATATATCTTTTCCAAATCAATCAATATTTGATATTTGATTTTTGATTTTTGATTTTCTAATCCCATATCCCTTCAATATCCTTTATCTCTGAATATTTAAACACAGGTCCATCCTTACAAACAAAATAATGACCTAATGCACAATGCCCACATTTACCAATCCCACAAGACATATTCTTTTCCATTGATAAATAAATGTTTTCGGGCTTGTATCCCATTTCAAGAACACTTAAAGTCCCAAACTTCATCATTATCGGAGGTCCACAAATTATAACTACCTCTTTGCCCAATTTCACATCATCAAGCAATACTGTTACAACTCCAACTTTTTCCTTCCAATCCTCATCTCCATTATCCACAGAACGATGAATCTCAACTCCCTCTTTTCTCCAATCAGCAAATTGTCCCTTGTATATAATATCTTGAGGAGTCTTGGCACCATATAATAAGAGGATACGCTTAAAATCCTTCTTCTGTGCTATGAGTGTTAAAAGCAAAGACCTCAAAGGAGCCATCCCTACACCACCCCCTAAAATTAAAACCTCTTTGCCTTTAAACTCTTCAAGTGGATAACCCTTCCCAAGCGGTCCCCTTATGCCAACAGTATCACCCTCTTTTAAAGAATGAATTGCTTCAGTCACCCTTCCTGCACTCATAATTGTTATCTCCATCTGGTCTTTAACATAAGGGGAAGAAGATGGCGTAAATGGAGCTTCCCCAACCTCAGGAACAGTGAATTGGACAAACTGCCCTGTTTTAAACTCCATTTGCTCTTCAAGAACAAGTGTAAATGTCTTTATATTAGGCGTCTCATCCACTATCTTCTTTAACTTTGCTTTTACAGGCTTATATGGATTAACCATAGGCATATTAAAATGTAAAAACTCTAAATTCTAATCTCTCAATCCTAAACAAATTTCAAATCCTAATGTTTCAAACACATTTAGAACTTCGGATTTCGAATTTAGGATTTTAAATTTTTGATTTGTATTTTTGACTTTTGATATTTGCTTTTTAATATTACTTCTCATTTCTCCACTAATCTTAACAGGACATCTTTAAAATTTATCCCCCCAAGACAACCAGAGATACATCTCCCGCAACCAAAGCATCCTCTTGAACCAAATCTCTCAGGTGAATATTCAAATTTACATTTTACCCTATGAATAAACCTTTTGTCAAGTTCTTTCCTTGGATTTGCCCCTCCTGCTACACGAGCATATCCGGGATATTGACAGGAATCCCAAAAACGAATCTTCTCAAAATCACTTTTCTCGTCAAGCAAAAAACAGAAACAAGATGGACAAACGATTGTGCAAGCCGTGCAAGATACACACTTCTTTATCTCATCAGTAATCTTTTCAGATTTTACCTCTTTCCCATCAAAATCTATTTTCTCACCCTTTATTTCTTTTCTTAAAGCATCTCTCCTTTGTTTCCTCTCCTCAAGTCCTTCAGGTTCAACAGAAGAGAAGAGCCCCTCATTCTCCTCTACTAATTTCTTCCCTCTGTCACTCCCTATTTCAACTATAAATCCATCTTTTACCTCTGATAAATTCAGGTCAAACCCTTTCTCTGGATATGGGTTATCTCCTAAAAGAGAACAGAAACAATTCTTATGTAGCTCGGTGCAGTCAGAAGAGATTATTAAAATATCGTCTCTAAAAAATGGGTCAACAAAGTCTCCTTCTTTAAAAACTTTTTTCAAGAACAAAACCCCCTTTAAATCACAGGCTTTTATCCCAACCACTGTTCTCTTAACAATTTCCTTCTCTTTGAGAACCTCCTGAGGACTATAAAAGAAAAATTTAGGAGGTAAAATAGTCCTGAAGCCTCTGAGAGAAAAATTGCAAGGATACTTTTGCCAAGAAAAGAAATCTTCCTTTTCTTGTGGAATAAATACATCCCCTTCCAAATTATCTATAAACTGTTTTATCTTATCCTTAGATATAAACTTAGTTTCCATAATCCTAACATATCCTGGGAAGAAGCTCTCCCCTTGGTAAATCTATGATTCTTTTCCCTCCTATCTTTGTCAAAAGGACACAAGTAGAAGGATTTGTCTCTCCAACTTCACCAATAATCTCAGCCTCACGCCCAAATTTATCTTCCCTTATGACATTTAGCACTTCTTGTGAATGGTCTTCTGGAACAAATACCACAAACCTGCCCTCATTTGCACTATAAAGTGGGTCTATGCCAAGAAGTTCAGACGCTCCTCTTACATCTTCTTTTATCGGAAGCTTCTCCTCTTCAATCTCTATCCCAAGTCCTGTGCTATTTGCTATCTCTGCTAAAACGCCTCCAAGTCCCCCTCTCGTGGGGTCTCTAAAGTAATGCACTTCGTAAGCTGGCTTAAGAATAGATTCAGCAAGCCCGGTAAGTGATGCACAGTCACTTATAAGGGAGGTGCCAAATTTAAGCCCCTCTCTTTTTAAAAGTATGCTTATCCCATGGTCCCCGATACTACCTGTTACAATCACTCTGTCGCCAGGTGCTATCTTTTTTATGGAAAGCGCCTCCCCATTTATAATGCCCACGCCTGATGTATTTATGAATATTTCGTCAAGCTCACCTTTTCCAACAACCTTTATGTCTCCACACACAATATCCACTCCTGCCCCCCCTGCCTCACATTTGGCAGAGCGTAATATAGTATCAAGCTTCTTAAATGAAAATCCCTCTTCAATAATGAGCGATAAGCTAAGGTATCGTGGCGTAGCTCCACTGCAGAGCAAATCATTGACAGTCCCGCTGACCGCAAGCTTCCCAATATCTCCTCCCGGAAAAAATATCGGTTTAACTACATAGCTATCTGTAGTAAATGCAATACTTTTTTCAATGACAGCTGAGTCCTCAAGCAAATTTAGCACAGGATTACCGAAATATTTAAGTATAAAGTTATGTATGAGTTCAGCTTGCAGCTTCCCTCCTGCGCCATGTGCAAGAAATATGTTTCCGTTATCCATTATATCCCTATCTAAATGCTTTTACAACCTTCTTAACTGATATTTATAATACGCCGCACAAGTCCCCTCAGAAGAGACCATACAGGGACCAATTGGTTCGTCTGGCGTGCAGATTCTCCCAAAATTAGTGCATTCGGGTGGCGTTCTTAATCCTTTGAGTATCTCGCCACATATACAGTCTGGATTTTCTTTTGGCAACTCTATTTCTATATTAAATTTTTGTTCAGCGTCAAACTCCTTAAATTCCTCTCTTAAAGCCAAACCACTCGCAGGAAGTTCGCCCAAACCACGCCACTCTGAATCTACTGTCCTGAATACTCTCGCTATAAGAGCTTGTGCCTCTAAATTGCCTTCCGGCCTTACAGCCCTTTTATAGCCATTCTCTACTTCAGCCCTGTTATCCTTAATTTGACCAAGTAATAAATATATCCCCATCAGTATGTCAATTGGCTCAAAGCCTGCTATCACACAGGGAATATGAAACCTCTCTGCAATAGGCTCATAAGGCTTCTCTCCTATAATGACTGAAACATGCCCCGGACAAAGATAGCCGTCTACATTTAGTTCTCCATCAGATAAAGCTATCATAGCTGGTGGTATCAGTCTATGAGCACATAGTATTGAAAAGTTATGAATCTCCTTCCTCTTTGCTGTAAGCATCAGAGAACCAGTGGCAGGAACAGTGGTCTCAAATCCAATAGCAAGAAAAACTATTTCTTTCTCAGTCTCCTTCTCTGCTATCTGGAGAGCATCAAGGGCAGAATAGACTACCCTTATGTCCCTGCCTTTCGCTTTCTCTTTTTGTAATGAAGAATAAGAACCAGGCACTCTATACATATCACCATAAGTAACTATTGTAGCCACCTCAGCAAGTTTAATTGCTTGGTCAATCACCTTCTGTGGCGCAACACAAACAGGACAGCCCGGACCAGCAATCACCCTTACCTCTTGAGGCAATAATGACCTTATCCCAAATCTGCCAATCTCCATAGTGTGCGTGCCGCATACCTCCATAATTGTAACATCCCTTAATGAAAGGTTTTCTATTTCCTTAATCAGCCCTTGAGCAATTTCTTTGTCTTGAAATTCGTCAACAAACTTCATCATTAGTTGTCTATCCTATATTGAGCAATTGCCACTTGCCCTAAAGAGAGTCCACCATCATTTGGAGGGACCCTTAAATGAGTAAAAACATTAAACTTACTTCTGCGTAGTAATTCTGTTGCTTTCTCAATAATTATTTTATTTTGAAATACTCCACCAGAAAGCACCACTCTGCCTATTCCATATTCTTTCCTTAACTCTTTGCATACCTCAAGAATAATATCCACTATTGTGAGATGAAAGCGTTGAGCAATTTTATCAACTCCTTCGCCTTTGAGCATTATTTCCCGAATCATCGGAGAGACATCAATCTCGGAGCCATCTATTTTGTAATTATATGGAACTGCCTTTGCATTATGGCATTGATTTTCAAGTCTCACTGCCGCCTCGCCCTCATAAGTGTTTATATCACAGAAACCTAAAAGAGATGATACTGCATCAAAAAGCCTCCCCATACTTGAAGCAAGAGGACAATTTATCCCTTTCTTTATCATAGAGTAAATAAAATCACTCCTGCTCCATCTTTTAGTAAATCTTAATGCCTCTTCACCAAACGCCTGAGCCAAATAAGAGACCGCCATTCTCCATGGCTGGTGAGCCGCTTGGTCACCTCCGGGAAGTGGTATATATTTTAGATGATGAGTTCTTTTAAAACCATTATAGCCACCAACAAAAAACTCGCCTCCCCATACATTGCCATCTGTGCCATATCCTGTTCCATCAAAAGCTATGCCTATCACTTCCCCTTCCACCCCATTTTCCGCCATACAGGAAGCAATATGAGCATGATGATGCTGGATACCAATAGTTGTGAGATGCGAGTTCCAGGTCGTAAGCTCCTTAACAAAGTTAGTTGATAAGTATTCTGGATGTAGGTCATAAGCAATTATCTCAGGCTCTGTCTTAAAAATATACTTGAAATGTTCAATCGTTTCCTTGTAAAATTCGTAAACATCAAGGTTCTTAATATCCCCTATGTGCTGACTCAAGAATGCAAGATTCTTTCTTGTGATGCAAAAAGTATTCTTTATCTCACCGCCTGTTGCAAGAATGGGCTCTGTGGTTTTGGATAGTTTAATCGGAAGTGGGACATATCCCCTTGCCCTCCTAAAACTCATAGGTAAGCCAGAAACCATTTTAACTACAGAATCATCACACCTTATATGTATATCCCTGTTATGAATAAGAAAATATCTTGTCATAGATGAAAGCTTTTTCAACGCCTCATCATTCCTGTAAATAAGGGGTTCGCCTTTCAGATTTCCTGAAGTGTCCACAATAGCAAGTAGCCCTGAATCATGTAAAAGAAGATAGTGAATTGGCAAATAAGGAAGCATTACCCCTATATACTGATTAAAAGGAGCTATAGAATTTGCGAGCAAAAAGGGCTCCTTTTTCCTTAAAAGCACAATGGGACGCTCAGGAGAAGTAAGTAGTCTTTCCTCCTCCTCCGATACCCATGCGTATTTCTTTATATCAGAAAGAGAATAAGACATAACTGCAATGGGCTTGAACTTGCGGCCCTTAAAAGTCCTTATCCTTTCCGCCATATTCTCATTCTCAGCATCGCTCATAAAATGAAATCCCCCTGCACCCTTGACAACCACTATTTCGCCATTTTTCAAACACTCTGAAGCAAGTTTAATCGCAGATTCACCTTGCCCTATCGTCTCTTCATCTTTAATAAAACTCACCTCCGGACCACATTTCTCACATGCATTTGTTTGTATATGATACCTCCTGTCTGTAATCTCATTATATTCCTTGTTGCATTCAGAACACATTTTAAATTCGTTCATCGTGGTGTATGCTCTATCAAAAGGAAGGTTTTTTATTATCGTAAAACGCGGACCACAGCTTGTGCAGTTTATAAATGGATACCTGTATCTCCTGTCATTATGGTCAAAAAGCTCCTTAAGACAAGAATCGCAAATGGATACATCAGGAGGAGGGACTGCAGATTTGTCTTTCCCTCCCTTGCTCTCTTTAATCCTAAATTCTTTACTGCCTTCAGGCTTGCATAGTTTAAGAGACCTGTCTTGAATAATAGCAAGTGGGGGTGCCTCTTTGGATATAGACTCAAAAAATAAATCAATGGATTCCCTTTCGCCCTCAGCAAAAACTGTTACGCCATCCGATGAATTCCTCACAAACCCTGTAAGCTTATGCTCTTGTGCTAACCTGTGAACAAAGGGCCTAAAACCTACTCCTTGAACCACACCCTTTAATACTATCTCAGCCCTTACCTTTTTCATATATTAGGATGCCTTTCTAACCATATAATCCTAATTCTTAAAGAACCCGATAATAAAAAAATATGGAACACAAAGTCTTTATCACAAGTGAATAAAAAATCTGCACCTCCATTATAATAATTTATTATACTTTGTCAAGAAAAAAAATTTGAAAATCTTACTAATAAAAATTTAAAATACACCCATACCCTCTTAATTTGAATACAACTTATTATCTTATTTTTATAATAAAATATCATTTTTTATATAAAAATTTGAATTTTTTACTTGACAAATTGAAAAAATAAAGTATAATATATATAAGGAGGTGTGAGATGAGGGATTCGCTAAGTTCATTTTTGGCAATGGAGAGAGCTGATGAGCGGCAGGTAGTAGCTCTCTTAAAGGGCGAGGTCATCAAGGATTTTATTTACTCGTTCAAGAACAGCAAGGGGAAAGAGGTTTTGGGTCTTTCAAAGGTTGGTGTTGACAATGCTTGCATGGCAGCTGCCAAGAAGGGTGAGTTTTTTAGAGTAATTGGGATGCCAGAAGTTAAAGACAAGGGCGATTACATTGAAGTCCTTGTTAAAGTTGGCAGGTTCACTCTCGGTAAGGACGGCAAAGAGATAGAGATTGATTCTTGCGTGGGAGCAAAGCGTCAATGGAAGTTAATGAGATTAGCTTCTGGGAGGACTATTCCTGACCCCTTTTATTTTGAGAAGGCTTTATCAAAGGCAGAGAGGAATGGAAAACGCAAACTATTGCCCGAAAAACTAATTGCCCGTCTTCTAAAAGAATACAAGAAAAAAGGAAAGATTAAAGAAGTTAATTAGTTAATTGGTCTCTAACTAATCTCTAATTAACTAATGACTAATCAGCTAACGAAATGAGAAAAAGATTATTTGACCCTGAAATCTTCACAGACGCCCTCATTGTAGGAAATTTGCCACCAGAGGGATTGCTATTTTATATTGGCCTTTTTTTAGTTGCTGAAGATTCTGGAGTGTATGAGCCTAACCCTTTAACTTTAAAGATGCAAATCTTCCATGGCTATAATATAAACCAAAACAATTGAAAAGTGGCTTAATACCCTCTTAAAAATTGGTAAAGTTGAAAAATTTGAGGCTCAAGGGCGTGAATATCCTTATATGAAATTTTTTCATAAATATCAACATCTCCGTAATTCACCAGCTCCAAGGCTCCCTGTGCCTTCGTGGATAGAGTATGAGAGCGAGACTTATAGTTCGGGCAAGACTATTTTTCACTATAAGGAGAAAAAAGATGCTACCGGTAGCGCAGAAAAGAATAGAATAGAAGAGAAAGAAAGGGAGCTGCTTAGCTATTTTAAAGAGCTTTATAAAAATAATTTTAGGCAAGAATATATTGTAAAGAGTAATGATTATTTTCTTGCAAGCGAGCTTATTCAGAAGATTGGCACATCAGAATGCAAGATATGCTTAAAGCGTACCTTTTCTAAAAATTACTGGTTTGGGGTGTGTGAAGCTTGCTCAAAATTTACAAAGCACATTAACGAATTTATTGACACTGCCCCTTATTCTCACGCACACCCGTTGCAGGACGAGGAACCACCTTCTCCTCGCGATTTAGAATATTCAAGGCGAATGGCAAGAAAATTAGTCAAAGCCCTGTCAGAAGACAATGGGAAACTATCTATTAATCAAAGCAAATGATGAACTCTGGGAAAAACTTTCTCCCCTCCTCAGGGGCAAGTGTTTCAGGGTCCCTTATAAATGGAGCTATGGTATGTTTCTTTCAAGGACAGACTGGCAAAAACTAATCAAAAGGGGATTAGTTGGCAATCGGCTATATGTTCAGAAAACAAAAATTATTTCATACAAGACTATTTTGGAACCACAGACAAACAATGAAAAATCCTAAGCACGAAATCCGAAATTCTAAACAAATCCCAAATTCCAATTTCCCAAATGTTCGGAATTTGGAGAATTGGAAAATTAGAAATTGTTTAGGATTTAGAAATTAGGCTTTCGGATTTATGATAAAAGATGTGGCTTAATAAAATAACTCCTTGGGGTGAGATAAGGGGTAAATTATCAACCACCCCGGAGCAAGCAAAAAGGCTTTTTGGTTTTATCCAACATCCTTTGGCAAAAGGTGTAATATTTAAGGATATTAAGGGAGTCACTTACTCGTCATAAGCCTCTTTCTGGTTTTAATCTATTTATTTCAAAAAACATGAAAAGGATATAAACCACAGAGGTCGCAGAGTTCATGTAGAGCATGCAAAGACATTCAATGCGTTCTTGTGGTCATCAAATTAGGAAGGGATTCAGAGGTAAATTGTGTTTTCTTTCTCTGGACCGACGCAGATGGCGATTATTTTTACATTAAGCAATTCAGAAATCCTTTCAACATAATTTTTGGTCTCTTTGGGTAAGTTAGAGTATTTTGTTATATGAGAGATTTCTGTTCTCCAGCCAGGAAGAGTCTCATAAACAGGCTCAAACTTAGAAATCAGTTCAGGTATTGAAAAAATTGAAGGGACATTTTGATATTTATACTCTTTACAAATTTTAATTTCTGAAAGAGAAGAAAGGACATCAAGTTTAGTTATAATAATTTTTTTAATATCATTACTTTTAATCGCTTTCCCAACAAGGTAAGCATCAAGCCATCCACATCTTCTTGGGCGTCCTGTTGTAGCGCCATATTCTTCACCCTTTTCTCTTACCTTTTCTTCAAGTTCTGGCGACAATCTTGTTGGCAGTGGTCCCTTCCCAACCCTTGATGTATAAGATTTCATAACCCCAATTACCTCATCAATCTTTGTTGGGCCTATGCCAAGTCCAGTGCAAGCAGAGCCTGCTTGTGGATTTGATGAAGTGACAAATGGATAAGTGCCGTGGTCTATATCTAATAGAAATCCATGTGCACCTTCTAAGAGTACTTCTTTCCCATCATCTATAAATTGATTTAGGAGTCGTGAGGTATCGGCAACAAATGGAGCAAGAAATTTACCAAAGCCAATATATTTTTCATAAACCTCATTTAAGTTCAAGGAGGGATACTTTTTTAGATTCAAGGATAGTTTTTCTTTAAAAATCTTTGGATATAGTAGGTCTGCCACGCGTATTCCTCTACGAGCATATTTATCTTCATAACAAGGACCTATGCCTCTTTTTGTTGTTTCAATTATATTGTCCTTATCGTCTGTTATTTTATGGTAAGGCATAACTAAGTGTGCCTTGTCACTTAAAAAGAGCCTTTTGCCAAACTCAATTCCCTTAGACTTAAGTGTATTTATTTCAGAGATTAGTTGTTCTGGGTCAAGGGCAACGCCGTTCCCAATTATACAAATAGTGTAAGGATATATAATTCCTGAAGGAACGAGATGGAATATAAGTTTCTCGCCTTGTAAATAGATAGTATGCCCTGCATTTGCTCCACCGTTATATCTGGCAACTACATCCGCATTTTTACCTAAAAGTTGTATAGCCCTCCCTTTTGCCTCATCTCCCCATTGCGTTCCTACTATAACTCTTACCATATTACAAAATTAAAAATATAACACGAATTGCATGAATTTACCAAATACCACGAATTAAAACAATTTGTGTAATTCGTTTTATTCGTGGAAATTCGTGATTGCAGTTTTTGCATTTTGATTTTTGATATTAGTAGATGACTGTATCAGGGATTATATAATTTAGGGGGTTAACCGCCTTTCCAAGCACCCTAACCTCATAATGAAGGTGGGGACCGGTCGATTTACCAGAATTGCCCATATAAGCTATAACTTCTCCACGGTCAACTTTTTTATAAGGCATTACTTTAACTCGTAAAAGGTGTCCATATCTTGTTTTATACCCAAATCCATGGTCAACTTCTAACATTAGACCAAAACCTTTCCTCCTACCCACATAACTAATAATTCCAGAGGCAGGTGTAATTACCGGTGTGCCAATCTGATTTGCAATATCAAGTCCTTTATGAAATTCTAAACTACGACGCCAACGCCGCCGCCAGCCAAAATGGGATGTTATAACACCTTGTGTTGGGAAAATAGAAGGAGTAGAAAGAAGTAATTCTTTTTTACTTTCTATTTGTCCAATTATTTCCTTAAAACTTTCAGATTCAAAATCAATTTTATTTTTTAATTCTAAAAGCGTTTCCTTAATTTTATCAATTGGTTGATGAGTTAATGGGTTACTAATATTCCTACCACCAGTTCCAAGTTTTCGTATATCTTCATCAATAAAAGTAAGGTCCCATTTTAATCTTTCTTTCTTATCCAAATTAACAAGTGTCTCTAATTTTGTATTAAGTGTTTTTAATCTATATTTTAGACTTAAAAGAGATGTATTTAATTTTAAGGATTTTTGAACTTCCTTAACATATCTTTTATTATTTATATTAGAATTTACAATTTGGAAAATAACACTTCCTGAAGCTAAAAGTAAACCTATAATAACTACTATCCCACTAATAACCCAGCAGGTATTAATAGTTAATTGCTTTCTTCCTATATGTAAAGTCCATCTTTTCATTACTATCCCTTGAATATTTACTTCATAAATTCCAATTTGTCAAGTTTTTTTATTTAAATAGTAATAAACAAAAATATTTATCAACATCTTTATTTAAATATAAAATATATTAAATAGGTTGTTGTAGTAATAGACTCTGTTGATAAGTTGATAAATTGGGTGAAGTGCTTTTATATAATGAGTTGTGGGGAAAAAAAGTTGTTGGTAATTAAGTTGAAAAAAATTAGTTTTCAACAAAAAAAAGTTATTCACCTTTTATCAACTTTAAAATGTTATTAACTTCTTCTTTAAAATCTTCATTATTATCTATTAACTTTCTTACTTTATTATAATCATGTATTATTGTAGCATGATTTCTATTACCAAACATATTTCCTATTTCTTTTAGAGATGTTGGAGTATGTTCACGAGCTAAATATATGGCTACTTGTCTTGGTCTAACTATTGATTGTTGGCGCCTTTTTCCTCTTAAAGCAGTTAATGATATCTTATAATAATTCGTTACTATCTTCTGGATTTTATTAATAGTTATTTCCTCATTAGGTTTAGTAATCACATCTTTTAACAACTCTTTTGCTGATTCAAGAGTTAGTTTTGTGTCTGTAAGTGATGTAAGGGCAAAAAGTTTAATAAGAGCCCCTTCAAGCTCTCTAATATTTGATTTTATCCGTTCTGCAATAAAATTAATAATTTCATCTGGTACCTGGATACCAGAAAGTTCTGCCTTCTTTTTTAAAATAGCTAACCTTATCTCAAAGCTTGGTGGTTTTATATCACAAACAAGTCCTCCTTGGAATCTTGATACAAGTCTTTCTTCAAGAGTTGCTAAAGCAGAAGGTGGTCTATCACTTGAAATAACTACTTGCTTACCGGCGTCATACAAAGAATTAAAAGTATGGAAAATCTCCTCTTGCAAACTTTCCTTTGCCTCAAGAAACTGGATGTCATCAATCAGAAGCACATCGCGAAACCGATATTTCTTCTTGAATTGTATTATCTTATTATTTTGAATTGCATCTACCATCTCGTTCATAAAAGTCTCGCAACTCGTATAATAAACTTTTAGCTCTGGAAGTTTTTCCTTCACATAATTTCCAATCGCCTGTAATAGATGGGTCTTCCCTAATCCAACTGTCCCATAAAGAAAAAGAGGATTGTATTGCTTGCCAGGAACAGTTGCTACAGCAAACGATGCAGCACGAGCAAACTTATTTCCGTCCCCAATTACAAAATTGTCAAATGTATAACGGCTTTGAAGCTGAGATGAGTCTATACGATAAAGCTTGCTCGGGGGTATTCTTTCTTTTATTCTCTCTACGACATGATACTTTATCTTTAATGGCTCGCCATATGCCTGAGTAAGGGTGTCGTAAATAAGTGAATGATAGTGTTCTTCAATCCAGTCTATAAAAAATGAGTTTGGAACAAGAACCCAGAGCGTATTTTGCTTTAAAGAAGCACCCTTTGTTGGCTCAAACCATGTAGAAAAGGCTTGTGGAGGGGCTTTCTCCTTTATCTCCTCAAGTACCTTTTTCCAAACTTTTTCAGCCTCAGTTAACATCAATCATTAATTTAAAAGGTTACGGTGACGACGCCCGTTTCGTCAATCGGCTTTGGGTGACGAAAGCCGTAGCCGAACTACGATACGGGCTTCTTCACCCTCACCTATAGCCTTTTACCTTTATCTCTACATTTCAACATCATAAATTCTTAAAATTCAACAACATAATGCTAAAATTAACTTACTTATTAACAAAGTTATCCACATCTTGAATGACTCCTTCCTCCTTTAAGAAGAAGCTATCACAAAAAGGAACTCTTATTTGAAGGGAAGTTATCCACATAATAGATTAGTAGATAAATTAAGGTTAAAAATCAATGTTAAAGTTGTCAAGAAAAAAATTTTTTATTTGCATTTTTTTTAAAATTAGGTATAATCTTTTTAATGAAAGTTTCTATTCTTGGGGCGGGTAATTGGGGAACTACGCTTTGTATAATGCTTTCAAAGAAGGCAGAAGTTAGCCTATGGGCGATAGAAAAGATAGAAGGAAGGGAGAATAAAAAATATCTTCCCGGATACCTTATCCCAAGCCAGGTTACAATAACAGCTAATCTTAAGAGGGTAGTTAAGGGTGCAAATCTTTTAATTTTTGCCCTCCCCTCTCGGGCTATGCGGGATGTGGCATCACAAGTTCGCCCCGAAAGGGACACTATTCTTTTGTCTACCACAAAGGGGATTGAAAACCAAACTCTGATGCGGATGTCGGAGATTTTAAAAGAAGAGATAGGGGTTAAAGAAACTCAAATTTGTGTCCTCTCAGGACCGACTATTGCAAGAGAAGTTATAAGAGAAATCCCGACAACCTGCGTCTGTGCCTCAAAAAGTGAAGAGAACTCAAAGTTTGTTCAAAAGTTATTTAACTCCCCTGTTTTTAGAGTTTATACAAGCACTGATACAATTGGTGCAGAGCTTGGTGGAGCATTAAAAAATGTTATTGCAATTACCTCTGGAATTTGTGATGGTCTTGGGCTTGGCACAAATGCAAAAGGGGCTATCCTTACACGAGGGTTGCATGAAATAACAAGACTTGGCACGAGGCTCGGTGCAAAGCGAGAGACATTCGCCGGGTTATCAGGAATGGGGGATTTGATAACTACATCTTTTAGCAAAGATTCAAGAAACAGATGGCTTGGCGAACAGATTGGAAAAGGTAAAAAACTTAAAGAAATACTTTCTCAAATGGTAGAAGTTGCTGAAGGAATGCCGACCACAGAATCAGCCTTTGAGCTATCAAATAAATATAATATTTCTATGCCAATAACTTGCGAAGTATACAATGTTCTTTTTAAAAACAAATCCCCCCGAATTGCAATTCACTCTTTAATGACCCGCGAGCCAAAACCAGAAAAGATATAACCCCAGATTAAATCGTCAATCGGTTACGGTG
>JAGMCI010000023.1 GCA_023129325.1 Caldifarciminota bacterium | reverse complement strand
GGACCTTATAGTCCCTGGAGAAGGAGGAGTCTTTGCATGGCCACTGGAGGGAACAACTTATGACCCTCAAAAAGTTGAATGGGGTGAGCCACATCATGACCAGTGGAATACTTCTAACTATGAGGATATCATTCCGCCGCAGGTTGCAGTTATTTCTCCAAACGGCGGTGAACATCTTGAGATTGGAGAGACATATACAATTAAAGTAAAAGCTTCCGATAATGTAGCTGTAAACAGGATTGACATTTTTTATATTATGAATTATCCATCAGGAGCATGGATACCTATTACTACTCTCAACCCTCACGTTCAAAGTGGTGAATTTACTTGTAGTTGGTATATTCCTTCTTCTTTCACTCCTTCTAAAAACTTTAGAATAAAAGCTATTTGCTATAATGGAGCAGACCCGTGGAGTGAAGACATAAGTGATGCCGATTTTTCAACCTGTTGGTTTACTTCAGATTTGGCAGGGGCTACATTTCCAAATTCACAACGAAAACTTGCGATTGACCCCACTTCTGGTGACATTCATCTTCTATTCTCTGATGCTAACATAGTTAGGTATGCTAAAAGTGAAGATGGTGGAACTACATGGCCTATCCAATATAAACAAATACTTGGTGATGGCAATTTTCCAGTAATTGCATTGGATGATTTAGATGGTGTGGAGAAAGTAAATATTTGTTGGATTAAGAGGGAGCCTGGTGATGTGTTATATTATTCAAGGAATTTTGAGACTCCTGAAGTATTATTTGGAGTTCCTGGAGCAATTGGTGTTGGGTTAGCTCCACCAGCTATTATTACAAAAAATAATAACATTCATATAGTAATAGAGACTGCCGAAGCGGATATGATGTGTCAAGAAACTATATATACCATTTTATATCGCAATTTTCCTGTTGGAGACCCAAGTGGAGGCATTTCTTGGGAGCCTGTTTATACATATTCAAGAAGTTGGATTGTTCCTCCTGAAGAACCTATTCTTTCGCCTTCCATCTATGTAGATGTGGATGGGAATGCCCATATATCTTTCAAAAAATGGAAAGAAAGTTGGGAAGGAAGCGAGATATGGTATGCAACAAAAACTGCCACCGATTGGAATACGCTCAAGATTGCTGACGGAGAGCATTCATTTATTGATTACCCTTATATTGTATATGAAAGTAACAATGATATTTGGAACTATAATATAATGAATGGGAATACAGAAAATATAAGTAATACCTCAGCTTATGCCTCAATAGCGTCCCAAATATTTGATGGCTCTGTGATTACCTGGGCTGAGGATGTAGGAACAAATTATGAAATCTATTACAAGCTCTTTGATAAAGGAAAGTGGCAAGGTCCTTATAATCTATCTAACACTTCTTATGACTCAAAATATCCCCAGATTGCCTTGAAAAATAATTGGACCAAAGGAACTCTCAATTGTGCCTGGGTGGAGGGGAATACAGCTCCTTACGGTATAAGCTTTAAGAAAATAGATATTCCATTACCTATATTTGTTTCAGATATTACAGCCACAGCTGAATCTAATGCACAGCGTCTTGTGGAGGATGCTAATGGGCGGTTGCATCTGGTTTTTAGTTGCGACCCTATAGGAGAATTTCCACCTTATCCTTCCCCACCTCCTCCGCCACCAGCAGAGACTATAAAGGTGTATCATACTTTCTCATACGATGGAGGAACGACTTGGAACAAGCCTGTAGAAGTTGGCATTGGAGAAAAACCTGCTTTAGCTCTTGATGAAGATGGAACTACTATGCATTGTGCTTGGGTATTTAATAATTCAAGAGATGAGAAGCTTATGTGCTCAAAATATAATGGTATGAGTTGGAGCAATCCTGATACTCTACATGGGACATTACTCACTTTTGATTGGGGCATAGGTGCTCCATCTTTAAGTCTCAAAGATAGCATAGCTTATGTGACCTGGGAATCGGCTACAAGCCCTTGTCGGCGTGATGGGGGTGTATGTATATGTGCTGAAATTTACGGTCTTGGTCTACGATGCGGTCGCTTTAATGTAAATAATCTTAATACCTTTACTTATGAAAGTGTAGACTGGATAATGACTCCCCCACCTGGAATTCCACCAGAAGAAAAAGTCCCAATAGACACAATAAGAGCAGTCTTAGAAAGTCCCTCAATGGTTCAAGATAATCAAGGAATACCTTACATTTTGTGGCAAGGTATCCAGGATACAATGAGACTATATTCCCCAGTAGCCTTAGCATGGACGGCAATTATTGTTTCAGATGGTTCAGGGTCAGTTAAGAACCCAAATATTTCATTTTCATCTGGACTTATTCATTGTGTTTGGGCGCAGGAATATGACGATAACTTATTTGATGTTTATCATTCTTCATTTTATCCACAACAAAGTCTACCAACTTTGGCTATGGCATGCTTACCAATTCAGCCACCAGAAGTTCGTCTTTTTGGCTTGAGTCGTGAATCGCCATTCCTTACTAATGATTATCTTATTTGGTCTGAAAGAAGTGGAATGTTGATGAACAAGTATGAAATATATCAATCTCAATATAAAGATTTTAAGTGGAGCGCCCCAGAGAATATATCAAATACTGACTTAGCGGATTCAAAATATCCTGTACTTCTTTACTCAGAATGGGCTCCACCAGAAGCAGTAGGGCCTACTTATCTTTACAAAATATGGACTGAGGGTTATGGAAGTTACTGGATAAGAAGTGAAAAAGAGGAAATTGGAGATATTCCAGCCACTCTGACTATGAAGGCTGGAACCCCTGAACCAAGTCCTTATACAGTGAGTCGTGATACATTTATGGTCTATGGTCCAGAGCCTTATCAATCAGTGGATATGAGTTTGCCAGCGAGTGAGGCGAAGCTTATTTATAAAATACCGAGTCTTGATACCACAAAAGATAATGAGCTTGTTATGGTTTTTTATCATGAGAGTAAACCCTGGGAGCTTAAGATTGAGTTTGCTGATATTCTTGAACAAGAGATTGAAGTGCCTGCATATACAAAATTTGAATTCAGGAAAACTCTGGATTTAAGCAAACTTGAAGATAAAGTAGAAGCAACTATTGAGGAAGGAGAGCTTACAGGAGAACAACAAACTATTTTTGATAACTTAGTTCAAAATCTTGTAAATACAAGGACAACAGCAGAAATTGAGATTGAGGCAGAGCTTGATGAAGGTGAAATTGAAATAGAGGAAGAGATAGGCGGTGATTTTACAGAGGAGCAATTTACTTTGATTAATGATTTAATTACAAGTCTTGAAGCTGGCATAATAGGAGATAAAGTAAAGCTCAAGATTGAGACAGAATTTGAGGAACTTCTTTTAAAAATTACAGGAGAAGCCAATCCAGCAGTCTTATCATGGTTCTTGCTTTATGAACATCCAAAAGACACACTCATAGGTACTGGTGGGGCTCAAAGTGATGATAGAAATGGGAATTTGCCTCGTGTTTTTGCATTACATCAGAACTATCCAAATCCATTCAGCCGAAAAACAAGTATACAGTATGCAGTGGGCAGTAGGCAGTATGTTTCTTTAAAGATTTATGATGTGACAGGGAGATTGGTAAAGTCTCTTGTTAATGGGGAAAGGAAACCTGGATATTATAGTGTGAACTGGGATGCCAAAGGATTTGCATCTGGTATTTATTTTGTGAGATTTGTAGCTGGAGATTATAAGGCAACAAAGAAACTTATATTAATGAAATAAGCTATTACCTGAAGGGGTTTGAACACGAGGTTTTCACACATCCAGTATTTTTTCTCCAGAAATTTCTTGACTTTTCCATCCTCTATGATATTATCAAATCGTATAGATATGGGAAAATTCCTTCTTTTTTCACTCTTTATTTCAACTTCTCTTGTTGCAGAAACAATTGACAAAATAGTAGCCATTGCAGGAGATAGAGTTATAACTCAATCAAAACTTGATGAAGCTACATTACTCCTTTCTCTTCCTTCATCAGATTCACTTAGATTAAAAATACTTAACCAGCTAATTGAACATAATCTTCTCTTAATTCAAGCAGAAAAAGAAACATTAGAAGTTAATAGTGAAGAAATTTCAGATGCTCTAAAATCTGCTATGCTTGAAATACGAAGTAGATTTCCATCAGACGAAATTTATGAAAAAGAATTAGAAAAAATGGGACTTGCAGAAGAGGATTTAAGAGAACGATATAAAAAAGAGATAAAAGAAAATCTACTTATTCAAAAACTATTTCAGAAAAAATTTGGCAAAGAATTAACAGTAAGTGACATTGAAGTTCTGGACTTTTACAATACTAATAAAGATTCTATTCCCCGAGAGCCAGAAGCTTTAAGATTTAAGAGTGTATTTGTCCCTTACAAAATTTCTGATAACTCACGAAATAGAGTAAAAAGAAAAGCCAAGAGAATTTTAAACCGTATAAAAAGAGGAGAATCATTTAAGACACTTGCTTTAAAATATTCAGACGACCCAGGCACAAGAAGTCAAGGAGGAGACTTGGGGTTTTTAAATCAAAAAGAGTTGCTTCAAGAATTCCGTGATTTTGTCTCAGAATTAGATGCTGGGGAAACAAAAATTATGCAAACTCAAGACGCTTATCATATCATTAGGTGTGAAGAAAAACAAGCCGACATTGTTCATTTAAGGGACATTGTAATAAAAATATCTCCAAGCAGAACCGATTCCCAAGCTACTCTCCGAACTTTAAATCTTATAAAAGAAAGATTTAAAAACGAAGAATCATTAGAAGAACTTGATGTAAAAATAACAAGTTCTGGAGAAAATTTTATCCCTCTTTCCGAAACCCCATTTTCAGAATCTCTTGAATTCATAGAAATAAGTGAAATTTACACTTTCAATACTTCACAAGGTTTTGAACTCATTAAGCCACTTGAGAAGCGCGAAGAGAGAATGCCAACTTTTCCTGAAATAAAAGAACAACTTAAGCAATTTATATATCAAAGAAAGCTTAACATTTTTTACCAAAAACTCATTTCTAAACTTAAAGAAGAAATATTTGTAAAAATCTTGCCTGCTGACAAGTAGGAATGATATGAAGATTGGGATAACGATGGGAGACCCGTCTGGGATTGGTCCTGAGATTACTCTTAAAGCTTTAAATGAACTTAAAAATATACCTGCTATTATAATAGGCTCTAAATCTATAATCAATGAAGCAAAAAAAAGATTTAATATTCCATGGACTGGCAAAGTGGTAAATTGTATGTACCTCAAAAAAGAAGATATAAGTTACGGAAAACCATCAGAATTAACTGGTAAAGCAGCTTATACTTCCATTTTAAAAGGATATGAACTCATTAAAAATAAAGAAATTGATGCTCTGGTAACAGCCCCAATTTGCAAGTCTTCTATGAATTTAGCTGGCTTTAAGTTTCCAGGACATACTGAACTTCTTGCGAAATTATCACATACTAAACGTTTCGCCATGATGCTTTGCGGTAATACACTTAGAGTTGTTCTTGTAACAACCCATGTCCCACTTAAAAAAGTTTCTAATCTCTTGACCAAAGAACAAATTATAGAAAAAATAGAACTCACTAATGATTTTTTATCCGTCAGGCTTGGGATTCAGAGTCCCAAAATTGGAGTTTGTGCCTTAAATCCTCATGGGGGTGAGGGAATTTTTGGTGATGAAGAAACTAAGATAATTAACCCAGCAGTTGAAGAAGCAAATAAAAATGGAATTAACGCAGAAGGTCCTTATCCATCAGATACCTTATTTTCCCAGAAATTTGATGCAATAATTGCTATGTATCACGACCAGGGAATGATTCCCATTAAACTTAAGGAATTTGGGCATGCAGTAAATATAACTCTTGGACTTCCTTTTGTACGGACATCTCCTGACCATGGAACTGCCTTTGATATAGCAGGAAAAGGGATAGCAGACCCAAGTAGTATGATTCAAGCAATAAAATTAGCAAAAAAGTTAACAAATGGGTGAACTTAAACAAATTGCAAAGGAAGTAAGAAAGGACATAATTCGGATGATTGAACTTGCAGGAAGTGGACATCCTGGTGGTTCATTGTCATGCGTAGAAATAGTCGTATCTCTCTATCACAAGGTAATGAGACATAAATCCAAGAATCCGAAATGGCCAGATAGAGACCGTTTTGTTCTTAGCAAAGGTCATGGAGTGCCTACTCTTTATTCTGTTCTTTCAAGGACAGATTATTTTCCAAGAGAATGGCTATGGAACTTAAGAAAATGTGGAACTCCACTTCAAGGGCACCCTTATATGAGGAGCACGCCAGGGATTGAAGCATCAACAGGCTCACTTGGACAGGGCTTATCCATCGCAAATGGCATGGCACTTGCTGGAAAGATTGATAATAAGGATTACAGAGTATATGTTCTTATTGGAGATGGAGAGGCAAATGAAGGCCAAATATGGGAAGCATCAATGAGTGCAAAAAGATATAAACTTGATACTCTTTGTGCTATTCTTGACCACAACAAATTACAAATAGATGGCACTATAAAGGAAATAAAAGACCCTTATCCATTAAAAGAGAAATGGCAAGCTTTTGGCTGGGAGGTCTTTGAAGTTGATGGACATAATTTTAATGAGCTTTTAGATGCCTTTTCTATGGCAAATCAAACAAAAGGGAAGCCAACAATGATAATCGCAAATACTGTAAAAGGCAAAGGAGTCTCATTTATGGAGAATCGCATAGAATGGCATGGCAAAGAACCAAATGCTGAACAAGCAAAACAAGCCCTTAAAGAAATAGAAAATGCCTGAACTTACTTCACTTAGAGATAGTTATGGAAATACTCTAATAGAACTTGGAAAAGTTAATCCAAATATTATAGTTCTGGACGCTGACCTTTCTTTTTCCACACGAACACATTTTTTTAAAGAAATCTTTCCAGACAGATTTTTTGATTTTGGGATATCAGAAGCCGATATGATAGGAACAGCGGCAGGTCTGGCATCTTGTGGCAAGATAGTCTTTGCCTCAACATTTGCTATTTTTGCAACTGGGAGAGCTTGGGACCAAGTAAGACTTGGAATTTGTTACCAAAAACTTAATGTAAAAATAGTTGCCACTCACGGCGGTATCTCAACTGGAGCAGATGGATACTCACATCAAGCTATTGAAGACATAACACTTATGAGAGTGCTCCCAAATATGAGAGTAGTCGTCCCTTGCGACGCAGTCCAAACCAAAGAGGTAATTCAAACTATAGTAAAGGAAGAGGGACCATTTTATGTAAGACTTGTCAAACCTAAACTGCCTGTAATTTATAAAAAATGCAATTTTAAGCTTGGGAAAGCTACTACATTAGAAGAGGGAAAAGACATTACTATTGGAGCTATAGGGCCTATGGTAGCTAATGCATTAGAAGCTTGTAAAATATTAAAATCAAAAGGAATACAAGCAAGAATAATTGATTTTGCCTCAGTAAAACCGATAGATAAAGAAGCAATAAGAAAGGCTTGCGCTGAGACAAGAGGAATTATAACTTGTGAAGACCACATGGTAACTGGCGGACTTGGAGATGCTGTAGCTGAGGTAATCTTAACTGAACATCCAGTTCCTCATTTAAGGATTGGCATTCAAAATATTGTTAGTGAATCGGGCTCATATCAAGATTTATACGAAAAATACGGCCTAACAGCACATCACATTGCCCAAAAAGCAATGGGCTTATTAAACACCTAATGCCACTAAATAAGTGTTAAAAATGTCGGAATTTAGAAAGGCTTCTTTTTATTCTTAAATTCCCTTGCCTTTTCTAATATACTATTGATGTGAGAAGTTTTAAGCTCTGTGTATTTGCTTGCGTCTGAACCAGCTTCTTTGCTCCACTTTTTCTTTAGTTCATAATAAATGTTTGCTTCCTCTGGGTGTAGTCTGAGGTGGTCACGAAAAGCCAACATATTCTTATGGGATTTGCTATTACGGAAAACTATATGAATGTGGATGTGTAAATTAGCTCTTTTATACTTGTAATGTCCTGAGACAAAGAATCTGTCCTCATTATGTTTGACTTTAGGGTTGTGGCTAAAACCATTATCTCGCAATATTTCTGCAATTTCTGCCAATTGTTGTTGACGCTTAGTTATCATTAAAACATCAATAATTCCTTTGCCACCCAATCCAACAACTGCTGTACTACCAATATGCTCAATTTCAATTTCATACGGAATTATTCTACAAATAGATTGCTTTATTTTCTTAAATATTTCAGGCAATTTGTTACTGTAAGGTATTATTCTTACAGCCAAATCTTGATTCCTATCAGCCATTTCTGACCTTTTGAGGGCAGAAGCCAATTTTAGCTATAGTCAAATTTGGCTACTCAGCCATCTTCTAAAAACTTCATCAATTAGGTAATAGTTACCTTCCTTGTCTTTGCCCAAGACCATTGCATTTACAAGGCGGGACATAGCAGAAGAAATATCGCTTGTTTTACAATCCATAGCTTTTGCAATCTCAACCATTCGTAGAGACTTACTTTGAGAGAAACTCTTGATGATTTTTCTCTGCTGGTCACTGAATCTTGAAATAATGCGAGCTTCAAATTCTCCATCAAGTTCTTCTAACATCTTTTTAAAGGCGTTGAGTACAAGAGAGCTTGTAATTTTTGTTTTTTCTTCTATTAAAGTCTGTTCCCAACATAGTAGCCCCAATTTTTGGATATAAAAAGGAATGCCTCCTGTAAGCTCATGAAAAAGTAAGTCAGATTTCTCTTCAATGCTCAATCTCTGGGTTTCAAACCTGTGAATTACAAACTTTGTCACGATTTCATCTATCAATGGTCTCATAAAATGTTTAGAAGTCATAAGATAGAGGGGAGAGTTTTCTCTTAGAAATACTCTTTTAAGAAGGCTTAGTGAAGAACCTGAAAAGAAGTATTTTACTTTATTTTCCCTATCCATACTGCTTTTAAATAATTCGTATAAGAAGCCATTAAAAGTGTCCGTTTTTTGAAATTCATCATAGACTATTACCATTTGTAAATTCTTTTCCTCAATAAAGTTGTGTATAAATTCAAAAGTTTGTCTTACCAGTTCTTCTTCTGGTATTTCCTTTTCTCTAAATTTCAAGTAGAATTCACCTATTCTTTCAACCGAACCTCCTATCTCCGAGACTGCCTTGAACCCATTCAAAATTTTATCGTGTAATACGCGATGGAAGGAAGAAAATAAGCCTTTTAGACGATGCCTTTTTTCATAGGACTTTAAGATTGTACCAATTGTAATATCGCAAAAGTCGTTGAGATTGCTCATTTCCCTGCAATTTATCATTGGGACTATAATGTCACTATTAGCTTCTATCCGGATTTTTATATTGTGAAGAAGAGATGATTTGCCATACCTCCGTGGACCAATAATAACACTATTTTGGGTAAGATTTTGAGCATTCTTTACAAGAGTTCTTAATTCTTGTTCTCTTCCTACAAAAAATGGCGGTTCAACTACTCCACCCGCCTTAAATGGAGCTACTTTCTTGCTCTGCATAGTATTTTATAGCCAAATCTGGCTGTAGCCAAATTTAGATATATAATACATTAAGCTTTCTGAAAAGTCAACTTTTATTTTTAGGGCTTTGCTGAATTTTGCATAAGACTGTTCCAAAATTTTAAACCTTCTTTGACTATGTTTGAATTAACTTTTACTTCGGAAGTAAATACAATACTTGTAACATTACCGCTCCAAATATCACTTATCGGAGCTATCGTTAACTTTGTAAGCTCTTCATATAACTTTACTTTTTTATTCCTGTCTGTTTCACTTAAACACTCTTTCAGTATGTTCAAATACTCGGTATCATTTTTCTCTAAATAACGAATTGCTTCTTTTTCTCCACGCCATTCAATGTTTCTAAATAGAAAGTAAGCAAAAAAGAGCTGAAAAATTGAATACAGAAGTCGCAAGTCAACAGCCGTTAAATATGCTGGCTCTTTTGATTGAATCATACGCTTATTTTGTTTTAGATTATAATTGATATTAAACCAAGTAGAATACAGTTCATTTTCATCAGCTACTTTTGTGAGCTTTTTATTTTGAAACTTCTTTTGTGTTTTCTTTAATAATCCCTTACGGTCAAAAACAATTTTTCCTGTTTGAAGCCACCTGACTAATTTCCCGTCAACACTATTGGCTGGGAAAGTTAAATTATTATATTGAAAGATTTTCTGAATTGTATTTGTAGTGCTGAAAACAATATCTGTAATCCTTTTATCAATATAAGTAAAAATAATATACGGCTTTATTTTTGTATCAGACAATACAACGATTATATCGTAATCGCTTATGGGGTTAAAAGTGTTGTTAGCGGCAGAACCAACAACAATGATACCATCAACGACTTTATTTTTTGCAAGTCGTTTAATAACATCATCAAGGGACATTAATTTAGTCGAGGACTTTATAGTATAAAACATATATATTAGATATGTCTATTATCTTTTGTGTGCTAGCGAACGCTGTTTCTGGTAGCCAAATAGTTCATCTCTCTCAAGTTTTCCCTCTTTAATAATCACATCAAATACCTTTTCTATTGATTCTACTACAGCATTTTTGAACTCTGTTCTATCTGGATACCCGCCTGTTTCTCCCTCTATTGATGTAAGAGGTTCGACCACTTTGTCCCTGATTTCTGGTGGGACCCAGATTACTTTTAGAAATTCATCAACTATGAAGCTTCTTAAAAAGCAGACTATGGTTACAATAATTGTATCCTCTATCTCCTGAAAGAGAAAACCCGCTATCTTTTTCCCCCTAACCCTTATACTACCTCTATGTTTATACCAGACATCTTCTATTCCAAAATTCTTAAATACATTAGTGAGAAGAAAGCCTACTTTATGGTAGGCACTATCTAAATCAGGCAGTGTCTCTTGAGAAAGGACAAGCTGTACAAACATATTGCTTTCTGGGTCAGCAAATGTAAGGTTTCTCTCTCCAGTGAGAATTATGTGTTGTAGACTTGGAAGTTCTGGTTTGATTTCATTAATTAGTGGGGCAAAATTTGTTAAGGCAATTACTGCCTTTGCATTAGAATCTTTCAAGATATGCAATACCTCTCCACCCTTATACATTGTATTGAAGGGAACAGCAACTGCAGACAATTTCTGGATAGCAAAGAAGGAATAGACAAATTCAGGGATATTAGGAAGCATAATTGCAACCTTGTCACCTCTTCCAATTCCAAGATTCATAAGCCCGTTTGCCAATCTGTTCACATTCTGATTAACTTCTCTGTAATTTATCTTCTTTCCTTCAAAGAAAAGAGCTGTCTTCTCTGGGCATTCTTTAACCCTCTTTTCAAGTATCTCTCCTAATGTCATTTCTTCTCTTCTATCAGTCTTTCATCTTTGTACCCATCTATGAGTTCTTTTTTCAAGACTTTGCCTACGAGGCTTTTTGGTAAGATGTCCCTGAATTCCACATATTTAGGAACCTTGAAGGAAGAAAGTCTCTCTCTACAAAAATCAATAATCTCCTTCTCTGTGAGAGTTCCCTCTGCTACAACGAATGCCTTAATTTCCTCCCTTTCGTGTTCACTGATTCCAAGAACTGCAACCTCTTTGACATTTGGATGGGTCATAATTACATCTTCTACCTCTCTTGGAGAGATATTAAGTCCCCCTTTTATGATTATTTCTTTTTTTCTGTCTGTTATATAGAAATACCCATCACTATCCCTATAGCCCAAGTCACCTGTATGTAGCCATCCATCCTTAAGTGCTTCCCCTGTCTCGTCCGATAGATTATGATACCCCTTCATTACTGTATCACCCTTGATTACAATTTCCCCCATCTCTCCATCTTTAACCTCATTATTATTTTCATCAAAGACCTTCATCTCTATTCCTGGTGCTTTTAAGCCAATGGAACCAGGTTTGGGAACTCCTTCTGGTGGATTCAGAGATGAGGCAGAGGTCGATTCAGTAAGTCCATATCCCTCAACAAGCCTTGTTTTGAACTTCTCTTCAAACTTCTTTACAAGATTTGGTGGAAGGGCTGCTGCCCCAGAGATACATATCCTGAGGGATGAGGGACACTCTCTTTTTTTCAAAAGATGCGTATACATCGTTGGTATAGCAAGCATGACAGTAGCCTCTGTTTCAACTATAGCCTTAATAAGATTTGAGGGAGTATATTGAGGAACCAAGACAGCACTTGCAGAATGATAGAATGCGCCCAATAAGACATTTGTCAGTCCAAATACATGAAAAAGGGGCAGGACAGCAATAATTCTATCCTCCTTTTTTATTTCAAACAGTCCATCCATTATTTTACATTCTGTGATAAAATTCTTATGTGACAACATCACCCCCTTTGGTTTGCCCGTTGTTCCTGAGGTATAGAGAATACAGGCAGGAGATTCTGAGTCAGATTCTTGGGAAAGAAACTCATCAGGAGTTTTGAGGGTCAGTTCTTGATAAGATATAGTTCCAAGTGGTCTTGAGCCACCCCTGCCAGAACGAGGAGTAGTTGCAATCTCTATATTCTGTTTTTCTGCCTCTTCTTTATCTATGGAGACATCTGCTCCAGCCAGTATCCCCTTTTTTCCTACACCTTGAATAATGACTGTCTCCTTTGCCTTTTTAGCGGACAGAAGATATGGACTTGCAATATTTCCTTCAGCAATGGCTGCAGGCAGGGCAAATATATCAGCAGTATCTCCATTAGGTCTATAAATGAGACGCCACTCTTTCATAAAATCAAAAATTAAATATCAAAAAGAGTCTCATTACTGGGAGAGGAATTCATCTACCTCATCAAAGAATCTCCTCTCCACCTGTTTTGAGGGAGGGGGTGTAAGAAGACTTACAATGATATATAGAATAACATTAACAATCAGAGTAGGAATTAAGGGATTTCCTAAACCAAAAACAAGGGGAGGATGGATGAACCCTGCAATCAAATAAACTGTTCCTGCAATGGCTCCTGTTAGGGCGCCCTGTTTTGTTCCTCTTTTCCATAGGATTCCTCCGACCAGAGCAGGTGCCCACTGTGCAAACCCTGGAACTGCAACACGAGTGAGGTAGAGGGCAAGGGCTACAGGATTCCAGAGTGCAATCCCCAGACTGAAGATTATTATACCAATCACCGCAACCTTTGTCCACTTGATAAGTTGCTCATCCTTTGCCCCCGGTTTAAAGAATCCATGGATTAAGTCCCTGGATATGAGTATTGCTGCTGTCATCAGTTGAACTGCAGCTGTAGATATAGCAGCAGCAATAACTCCCATAAGAACAAAGGTTGAAAACCAGCCCGGCAAATGCTTTGTAATGATTGTTTGAACAATGTTATCTGCTGCTTTTCCAACTACTGGAAGAACTAAGGTTCCATCCATATGACTTACTGCAGGTGCAACAATAGAACCCCAGATGAATGGAATGCTATAAAATAGTAGCCCGCCAGCAACAAATGTTAAAAGGGGAATCCATTTGAAGATAGACTTATCCTGGGCGGTCATTGTGCTAATAACGATATGGGGCCAGGAGAGTGCGAGCAACCCTACAATAAGTGCACCCCCAATAGTGACAGATGTAAAGTATCCCTTTGGCCCAGGTGCTGTCAGGAGTTCAGGTCTTTTTATAGCTATGATAGAAGCTGCCTCAGAGAGTCCCCCTGGGAAGAGTTTACTTACTATCCATATAAGGGAGCCAAAGAAGGCTGTGGCATAGATTATACCTAATAATACATTCACCCAAGCAGTAATACGCATTCCTCCCAAAAGAACAATGAATATTAAGAGAATTGTTGTATAGAGTATACCCACTATTGGTGAAATTCCTGTCAGGGCTTGGAACCCAAGACCAACGCCTATTGGTTGAATGCCAATGTATGGCACAATAAAAGCAAGAAGAATAACCGCAAGGACCAATCTTAATGGTTTTGATTCATATCTCTCACTCAGTGCCTCCACAGGAGAGAGAAAGCGATTCAACCTTGCAATTGCCCATAACCTTGGGCCAAGGAACATATAAAGTGCTGCAAATCCTGCCACACACCCCCATACAAAATAGACATAACATGGTCCATGGAGGTAAAGGAAACCAGGATAGCCATAAAATGTCCATGCACTTGATATTGCAAAGAGGACAAAGAAGAACATCACAATTATCCCAATCCCCCTTCCAGCAAGCATATAATCTTCAGCGGTCTTTGCTGAAATCTTATAGCCATAGACTGCTATCAGGAGAATAATGAGACCAAAGAGAGATAAGGCAAAAAGTTCCATTATCTATAGGGCCAGTATTTGAAAAAGTATATTAAATATGCTACCAGCCAAATAAGTATGAAGATGACTCCACAAACAAATGGAAGGGTCATCCAGCCAAAGAATAAAATTGGTTTAGTAAAATACTTTGTAACATAAAGCATTCCTATAATTGAGATTGCAAGAACAAATAGGAAGATTTTTCCTGGTCTATGTTTTATTATCTCTCGCATTCAAACCTTTCAATAAACATTATACTGAATAAATCTACGATGTCAAGTTTTTTATATTTCCCAAAATTTTTTGAGACTGTCCAGTCTGTGGACTCTGTGATTTAAATTGATAAGCCGAGGAGACCTACAAATCCAAGGAAGGCTAACGACATTAATGATGCAGTTATAAAGGCTATTGGTGCCCCTTTTAAGGCATCGGGAATATCTGCAAGGTCAAGCCTTTCCCTTATGCTTGAAATAAGGATAAGAGCTAATGCAAAGCCAAGTGCTGTTCCTACAGCAAATACGGTTGTGCTTAAGAATGTATATTTGTTATCTATAACAAGGAATGTTGTCCCCAGGATAGCACAATTCGTTGTAATTAATGGCAAATATATACCAAGTGTTGAATAAAGGGCTGGCGCTTGTTTACGCATAAACATCTCTACAAATTGGACCAGCGATGCTATAACTAAGATAAAGACAGCTGTTCTTAAATAAACTATATCAAAAGGCACCAAAATAAATTTATAAACTGTCCATGTGACCCATGATGCAAGTAACATAACAAACAAGACTGCCATTGACATTCCTGCTGCGGAATCAAGTCTCTTTGAAACACCAAGCCATGGACAAAGCCCAAGGAAGCGTATTAATACGATGTTATTTACTAAAAATGCGGATAAAAATATTAAAAATGCTGAGTTCATTTACTTCTTTGCTGAAACCAGTTAAGCCCTCCCATCAGGAAAGCTATCACTAAGAAGCCTCCTGGTGGGAGTATCATATAAATAACAGGTGATTCGGCAAAAGTTGTCCCTAAAATAATATTCCCAAATATTTTCCCACTTCCAAGTATTTCTCTTATTGCTCCCATCAAAAATATAATAATAGTAAATCCAATCCCCATTCCCAATCCATCAAGGAATGAGGTGAAAATTCCATGTTTTGAAGCAAAAGCTTCCGCTCTACCAAGAATTATACAGTTTACCACAACCAATGGCACAAATATTCCAAGTGCTCCGTAAAGCTCAGATGATAAAGCATGAAGTGTAAAATCCATAATAGTAACAAAAGTAGAAATTATAATAATAAATACAGGTATTCTTATTGGTTCAGGTATAACCTTTCTTAAAGCTGATATTGTAATATTTGAAAGAACCAACACAAATATAACAGCTACTCCCATTCCAAGTGCATCAAGAGCAGTGGTTGATACAGCAAGTGTAGGGCAAAGCCCAAGCATCAATACGAGTACGGGATTATTTTTAATTATGCCTTCAGTGAAATGTTTAAACATTCTTAATTACTCGATTGCTTGATATCTTAAATACTTTTTATATCTTTCTATCCCCTCTCTTGCCCCATTTGCAACTGCTCTTGATGATTTGGTAGATGCTGTTATAGCATCAAGAGTGCCACCATCCTTTTTAAGTAAGACTTCTTTTTCTTTTTTGCCTATAAACTGTCGCTTAAACCAGGGTTCAAGTATTTTTACACCAAGCCCAGGAGTTTCTTTAAGTCCTTCAGCAGGAGTTGCTGGTCTTATGCCTGTTATTATTGTATCCATTGATAAGCCAACAAGGGTCTCAATTGGTCCTCCATAACCTTTTGGATATACTTTAAACACAATCCCAATTTGCTCCCCTAAAGTATCAAGAACAGACCAGAGAGTGTCAGGTATAATTTCTTCAAACTTCGCCTTACCAATAGTTTTTTTCAGTGAGTCATAGGCTATCCAGAAAGTAGTATCTTTTGTGGAGACTTCATATTCAAAAGCATCAGGAAATGCTGTTTCCATCAAATGAATTTTTAACTTTCCTGCTTTATCTTTTTCTATTTTTGGCTCTGTAGTCTTGTAAACCCAAGAAAGCAAAAAAGCAGATAAAAGGCATACAATTGTGAGTGACAAAATCATTCTTAATTTCATCTTACCCTCCCAATAAAGCAGTAGTCAGTGGTTAGTAGACAGTAGTTAGGATTTTGCAATAGAATTTATTAAACTGTTTAGCATTTTTCCTACTTCTTCTGAGAACTGCAATATTTTTCTATTATTTTCACAATAACCAAGGTCTTTGGATAAAATAAGATAATAATTTAATTCCCCCAGAGAGCCTTGAGCAATATTATAGAAGTTTATTTTGTCTCTTTTCCCTATTTTGGCAAATCCTTCTGCGATATTAGCTGCGAGAGATACTGCCGCTCTCCTCATTTGTGAAATCAGCCCAAATCTTTCAGAGTCTGAAAAAGTTCCTGTCAATTTATACACTTCTAAAACTAATTGATGAGCCTTCTGCCAAACAACTAAGTCCTTAAAACTTTTTGCTTTCTCCATTTCCCCTAACTACTAACTACCAGCTACTTTTTTTCTCCTAATTTTTTGGGTTTTACTACCTTATCAATTAAAGGAGTCAGACAATTCATAAGTAATATTGCGTAGCAAACTCCCTCCGGATAGCCACCCCATATTCTTATAACTATTGTAATAATTCCACATCCTGCCCCAAATATCCATCTCCCTTTATGAGTTATTGGCGATGTTACATAATCTGTTGCCATAAATATAGCACCTAAAAAGAGTCCTCCAGCCAAGATATGGAAAATCCCATCCGCTGGAGTAATGCCAAATTTGTAAAGTATTTGCATCAATATGCCAACTGTTCCTATGTATGAAAATGGTATTCTCCAATCAATATATTTTATAGCAATAAGAAATATACCTCCAATCAATAATAGTAACACTGATGTCTCTCCCAGACATCCGCCAACTGAGCCAAAAAATAATTTAGTAAGTGTATTGTTTGAAGCAAGCTGACTTATGGCTATAGAATTATTTGCATAAAGGTCAATTACACCAAGTGGAGTAGCATTTGTTATGGCACTTATCCCTGATTGAGTAGCTCCAAGAGGTAGCACTGGAGCACTCCATTTGGCTGTCATTATAGTGGGCCAGGATGCCATAAGAAAAGCCCTTCCAGCAAGAGCAGGATTTATGAAATTATATCCCAGTCCACCAAATGCTTGTTTAGCAACAAGTATAGCAAAAGCTGAACCAACTACCGGAATCCAGAAAGGAGAGCCGACAGGCAAATTAAAGGCAAGTAAAATTCCAGTCAAAAGGGCGCTACCGTCAAAAATGGTTATCTTTCTTTTCATAATGCGTTGGGCAAATGCTTCAGCAAGAATAGCAGAAGCGCAAGATATAAGCGTTAAATACAAAGCTCTTAATCCAAAGAAATATATAGCTCCACCAAGAGCAGGGATTAAGGCTAAACTCACGGTATACATTATCCTTTTAACTGAAATATCTCTCCTGATATGTGGTGAAACTGATATCGTGAGTTTCATTTTGAGGAAAAATATACTACTTATAATCTTAGAAGTCAAGAAAAAACTAACCACGAATTTCACGAATTTATTGAATTCTCATTGAGATAGACAGAGTTCATTGAGGTAAACAGAGAGCTCAGTTTAACTCAATAATATATTCAGTCTAAATCAATGAAAAATCGTGCCATTCGTGTTTATACTTTCCTCAAAAAATAGTTGACAAATGTAAAAGATATAGTAAAATAAAAAATATAATAAGAGTTTTTCAGACACAATGATGTATGTAACCAACAAAAGGAGGTTCTATGTTAAGTGATTATACAGCAATTATTGTAAAAAGTGGCGAGTGGTATGCGGGTTTTGTTAAGGAATTGCCCGGAGCTCACTCACAAGGCAAAACGGTGGAGGAAGTCAAAGAGAACTTGAAGGAGGCTATAAGGATGGTTGTAGAATCCAACTATAGACACTCTATTAAAGGTTATAAAAAGGTTATTGAAGAAAAAATATTGGTAAATGTATGAAAAGAACAGATTATAAAAATCAGGTAATAGTTGACAAATGTAAAAGATACAGTAAAATAAATCAGACACAGGGAGGTATCTCAGAACGCAAGTTCGCATATACGGAGTTATCTGAAATCGCCCTTAATAAAGAAAGATTATGATTAACCTTTCAAAAATTAAAAATTTCAATGATATTTCTTCTCTTCGAGGTTTAACTTGGAAAATCCCTCAGAATGATTTTTTGGAGATATTTTCCGATAAAGAAACTACTATAATGGAGATAGGAAAAAGAGTTTGTATAACTTTCTTTGATGAAACCATTTTTGATGAGCCAATATTAGTAGTTGCCGATTTCTGCGATGGGTTGCTATCAGCTATCAATATCGCATTGTGCCGAACAACCGCCTTGGAAAATAAAGAGATGCTCAAGATTTACGAGCAAATAAAGCAGGAATTTCTTGAAAAATTTGGTGACGGGAGCCAAATCGATAAATATAAAAAATTTGGTTTTTTATCTTCTGGCTGGCTATTAGAAAGTAGTGTTATTAGTCTAATGATTTTTATGCATGGATGTAATACTAGGAAAATACCCTTTCCATTGCGATCCTCAAGAGACAAAAAACCGGCTGTCAGAATCAGTTTAGGAAGTAGAGATTATGACCCTTTTGCAAATCGATGGATGAGCACTGATAACAAAAATGATACAGAGGCACTCTGGTTTAAAAAGCTGATACGGGATTATAAATCTTTTTTATGGATTTTCTTCATAGGAATAGTTTTTGGTATCTCAGAATCCTTTTTAATTCCAAATATACCTGATAGTATTTTAATAATATTTTCAATTTTATTTTCTTTAGGATGGTTATTTTATACTGTTAAAGTCGTGATAGGTACTTTTAAAGTTTTCAAAATAATTAAACCGAGTATTTTACAAATCGGAATTTCTATATTTTTATTTTGGCTCTTTTTTTTGAGTCCTTTAGTTATGGTATTATATGTTATTCACTTAATGAACAAATATAAACAAATAAATAAAATTAATTCGGGCGACTTCAGATAACAGCAGATAAAAGGGAAATTAGAGCTTTCCCAAAATTGCTTTCGGCAACTTCTTTTATCCGCAAACCGTTAATCAAAAATTTTTTCTGTGTAATTCGGAGGACAGGCAGTCCGTCAGCTGACGGACTGTGCCACCAGGCAGGTGTGTCCATCCGTGTCATACACAGGCGATGGCTTTTATTTCAATTTTGACATTTTTCGGAAGTCTTGAGACTTCTACTGTTGAGCGGGCGGGTAGATTTTCTTTAAAGTATTCTGAATAAACCTTGTTCATCAAATAATCACGAAACCACGAAGGAACGAAATCAGAAACACTGATTACGCCGATTTTCATAGATTACACAGATTTTAATCCGTGAAATCCGTGGTCTCGTGTTTTCCACATTTCGTGCTTTTCCCGTCGGAACGGGACGGGGCGCGATAAAAAGCAATTATTGGACAGTCTCCTATTTCATCTGCAGTAACTTTGACCTGAGTGATATGGGATTTATACTGGATTGATACTGGAGATGTATAGGCGACACCTGATGGATTTTGGGTGTTCCTCTCTCAGGAATAGATGAATTCTTAAAAGCAAGGGATAAAGAGAGTGAGGGGAAAAAATAATAAGTTTTGGGCGAACACATAGGTTCGCCCCTACATTTTTATCTCTTAAATTCTCTTTCAACCCGCCTTGACTCGTGGGCGAGACAGGTTCCTGTTTCCGTTTCCGTCAGCTGACAGATAACGGATTTATTTTCTATTTTGCAGGACTTATTATAGTTTAATGCTTTTTTCAAGAATGTTAAGAAATTTCTTTACAAAAATTCTCATATAGAGCTTTACCTGTAGCTTAATAGACTTCGTCATGTGTTCCAATGTCAATAAGCAATATATCACCATCTTTCGTAAACTGGAACACTATTCTGCAATCATATTCTACTACTAATGCCCACAAGCCTTTCAATTCACCACTAAGTTTGTGAGTCTTTAAGGATGGATAGAAAGGAGCTTTAGTAACTGTTTCCAATGCCTTGACTACTTTAGGTCTTAAAGAGGGGTCGGCACGAATTAACCGCTTATACGCTCTTTTGAAGCTACTGCCCCAAATTATATTACGCATCCTCTTCCAGACTCTTTATTAAATCTGCAACATCGCCTTTTGAGGTCAATCCTTTTCTATATTCTTCCATAGTGAACTCCGCATTTCTCTTGATTTCTTCCCGCCTCCTATCCCAATACCTGTTTTTCAGAATCTCAATGACCATATTCTGGTCCTCTAAAGGTATACGGTCTATCTTATCCAATACATCTCCAAAGACTGTTTTATCCATATAGCCCTCCCTTTTAGTTAAATTACTCACTGTCTTAATCTATTTATATATTTACTACTCTTTTTGAAAAAAGTCAAGGATTTTTCTTTTCAAAAAAACACATTAAACCACGATTTTCTCAAATTGCACGAATTGAATTCGTGCCTACATCAGCAAAAATCAGCGTAAATCCACGTCCCAAAATAACAAAGTACTGCCTCATTTTCATCGGCAGTGACTTCAACCTGAGTGATACCTGATTGATACCCGAGATATATAGGCGAGACCGTAATTAGTTAATAGAAACCCGAATAATATTTTATATTCTTCTTGTTATTACTAATGAAATCAAGAAACTTAAAAATCCACATCCTCCAATAAAGGTTGCTATGAAGTTAATGGGCAAGAATAAAGACCAGTTAAGCCTTGGTAGGAGCAAAAGACTCCAAATATAATAAGTTGCTAATATAGTCAAAGCACTTAATACCAAATTTTCAATTAAATTCCTTAAACTAAATTTAAGTCTGAGTTTCCATTTAGATACTCCAACTTCCTGCAAACTTTTATACCTGTCCTTTAAAATAAGAAATCTTTGTTTTAAGGTTATAATCAGCGTAAATATGAATAAAAAGAAGAGCAATCCTCCTATCCCATAAGAAGCCATCCTAAAATATTTAGAAATTGTCCAGATATTTTGGGCCCATTCTTTGCCATAAATAACTTTATTAATCCTTGGTAAAGCCATAAGTGAATATTTCAGAGAATCAAGGTATGCCGGATTTCTGTATTCGGATTTTAAACTTATTTTAAATGAAGCTGGAAAAGGATTTTCACCTACTTCTTGAAGGAAAACTTCGCTTTCCTCCTGCCCGACGCCTGGCAGGCGGGTAAAACCTCTTTTAAATTCCCGAAGTGCTTTTTCTTTAGAAATCAATGTGCACTCTTGGATTCCTTCTTCTTTTTTAATCTTTAGACTTAAGGAATTAGGATTTGCATCTTGAGCTAAAAATGCCCTGACTTTTATACGACTACTAAATCGCTCAATCTCCAGAAACCCGTTAAACTCAATGAGAATAAAAAAACTAACTATTAAAAAAACTATAAAATTTAATATCTTGCTCATTTAGTAATAACTATACAACAATCTTTTTATAAATCAAGTTTTTTTATATGGAATTTAAATTATGTCAGTAATTTTGTGTAATTAAGGAAAAATGGAAAACATGGGAAAAGGGGAAATTTATATTTTTTTGTTTTTTTCCTTTTTCCAACCTTCCCCTTTTTCCTTTGTTACACATTTACACAATTTTCCTGACATTACCAGAATTTACTATTTTAATAATTTTCACCCAACAGTTCAAAATATGCTCTTGGATGTGCACAGGCTGGACATTTTTCTGGTGCTTCAGTACCTTCATAGATATACCCACAGTTCCTACATTTCCATCTCACGACCTTGTCTTGTTTGAAAACCCTATCTTTTTTAATGTTCTCAAGTAAAGCCAAATATCGTTTCTCGTGTTGTCTTTCTGCAACTGCTATTGCTCTAAATACTGCCGCTATTTCCTGAAAACCTTCTTCCTCAGCTATACGGGCAAACTCAGGATACATCTTTATATATTCATAGTTTTCCCCTTCAGCGGCTGCTTTGAGATTTTCTTTTGTATCCCCAATTATACCTGCAGGAAAAGCAGCTGTAATCTCTAACTCTCCGCCTTTTAAAAACTCAAAGAGTCTCTTGGCATGTTCTTTTTCGTTATCTGCAGTCTCTGTGAATATTCCAGATATTTGTTGAAATCTTTCTTTCCTTGCCTGCGATGCAAAGTAAGTATAGCGGTTTCTTGCCTGGGATTCTCCTGAAAAAGCTGTCAGGAGGTTCCCCTCTGTTTTTGTTCCTTTTAAACTTTTCATAGTTCCTCCTTATTTTCTTGTAGCCCACAAACCATGAACATTACAATATTCTCTTACCTCTATTTCTTCTGCCTTGATTTCAAATTGAGCTTCTGGTGTATCTCCCGGTTTTAGAAACTTTCTGTATGCATAACCATCTGCAATTATTTCTATCCACTCTATATAATGCTTTTCCTCCATCGGATGCGGGATACTGCCAACTTTTACTTTTATCCCAGTTTCTGTTTTTTCTATCACTGGGACATGCTTTTCCTGTCCAACATCTTCTGTCTTTTCTTTAAGCAGTTCCATGGGCTGTCCACAACACACAAGTTCTCCAACTCCCGTATGCAACACTTCTACAATATTGCCACAAATATTGCATTTATAAACCTGCAATCTTTCAGTCATTTTGATACCTCCTTTTAAACACAACTCTTTTTAAGTTCTACTAACTTCAAAAAATGTTTTCTTTCCTCATCAATTATTTTGTTTATTGAAATATGCTGGCTTTCTGAAACGAACTTTTTTACCTCTTCGTAATACAGAATGGAATCTAACTCCATCTGGATTGCAAAGTTCATGGCTGAAACAGTATCCTTTATTTGAGAGATTTCTTTATTCAGCATTTCATTTGTAAAAATGATATTGTCCACATAGGCACGCAGATAGGCAAAATATTCGCCTGGATAACTTTCTGGAGGTTCATATTTCTCAATCTTTGATACCATATCTCCAAATAGTTTCCTATGTTTGGCTTCCTCATCCGCGAGGTAGTTCAAAACACTCTTTATTTCTTTATCCTTTATTATTTTACTTATTTCACGATAAAATTTTTCGCCATTTTCTTCAATTCTAATAGCAAACTGAAAGATTTCACTTGCCTGAAAAATCTTCATTTTTACCTCCTCCTTTAATATTCTAACAGTCTTTTTTCTCCCTCAATTTTCTTTACTTCCGTGATGTCTTGGGTAGCTTCTAAGGTGCCCAAGTATTTGCCCGCTTTATCCCGCACAGCAAAATAGCTAATGTATATCTTCCTCTCCCCAATATTTATCCAAAATTCTGCTGAATCTTTCTTGCCACTTTTAAAATCAGACAATATTTGATTCACTTTGTCTACACTGTGCTTTGGGTGGCAATTTTGAACTGACTTGCCAATCACAGACATCGGCCGTTTAAAAATTCTTGTTTCATGCTTATTCCAGAATTTTACTAAATCGTTTTCGTCAACAAAAGAAATTTCTATAGGTATTGCTTCTAATATTCCTTCTAATTGTTCTTTACTTAAATTTTCTATCATTTTATTCCTCCTTTTCAAATGCAGATTTATCAGCCACACACACAGGACAAACCCAGTCATCAGGAATGTCCTCAAATAATGTTCCGGGTTTTATCCCAGAATCTGGGTCGCCTTTTTGGGGGTCATAGATATAGCCACAAATTGTGCATCTGTACTTTTCCATTTTCTTCACCTCCTTTTAATTTCTCTTTCCTTATTCAGACACTCAGAGCATATTCCATAAAAATCTTTCATTTTTATTTCTCTTGTTATAATAATTATTAACTTACTCTTAATTATATAATTAAATTCAATCTTTATCAAGAAAAAAATTAAAAAACCTATCTCTATTCTTTAATGTATGTTGGCGCTGTTTTTGGAGCTTTGCCCCGTTTTATTTCGTGATAGTAAGCATAAGTCATTGGTTCCTCATCTTTGATAATTTCAGCATCTATTATCTTTCCAACAAAGATAGTATGAGTTCCAACATCCAAACTATTAATGACTTCAGTTTCCAAGTAACCTATGGTATTTTCCACGACTATAGGGGCTCCGGTTATACCAACTTTATAATTCATATCTTTGAACTTATCTGATGTCCTGCCAGACTTAAAACCAAAATGCCCTATGAATCTCATCGGGGTTTTTGGGGATAGAATTGAAACAGTAAAGACTTTACTCTCTTGAATATATTCATGGGTTAGATTCTGTTTGTTTATACTCACTGCCATTGTCGGTGGTTCTGATGTTACCTGGAATACTGTATTTGCAATCTGTCCATTAAATTTTTTACCTTTTTTCGAACTAATAACATACAGTCCGTAACTAACTTTGTAAAAGGTTTTTAGGTTCATTTTACGCCTCCTTTATTTAAATATTTCGCCTGTTTCTTTATACCACAAAACTAAATCAAGATAATTCATTGGTATATTTATTTTACTTGCAAATTCCCTTATTTTTTTCTCTATTTCAAAATACCTTTTCCTTGAAAAAGAATTTGGGCTTTCCTCTATTATACCAAGTAGTCTCAAGTTCTTCAGTATATGTCTATCAAGAATTGCGATATTTTCTCCAAATCCAATGTTTCTGAGAAAATGGCTTGCTTCTTTATAACCAATGCCCTTTACATTTTGAGCCAACCACTCTCTCGCATCCTGAGCATCGTTAAATTGTTTAATTTTAGATTTGATAGATACTTTGGAGAACCGTTTTCTTGCCTTAACAATGTATTCTGCTTTTTTATATTTAAATCGTACCCCATCCAATTCTCTGGTAATTTGATTCTTATTACTCTTCAACAACAGATTTTTATTGATAAGGTTCTCTACGGCATGCCAACAGGATTTTGCCTTAGATTGTGGAGTTAATATGCAGAAAACAAGTTCGGCAAAGATATCTTCTTCACTACCTTTTTCCCAAACCTGCTTAAACTCCTTCAATCTCATCTGTATTTCATCTTGCTTGGCGGTATAAATTTTCTTTATTTCTTCAATCATTGTAGCTTCTGTAAGCTGCTTGCCCGACCTAATTTCATTCTTCAAACCAGCAATTGTCACAATTTCGTATACCGTTTAGCATACTCTTTCGTGTTTGCCTTCAATGAGCGCACGCAGAAGCTGAATCCGTCCAATATGCAAAGCGGTATGCGCTGTTGTAATGAAAAGCCAGTGAGCCACGCTTAGCCCTTCTTCCGATGTTGGGGGTATTGCGTGAAAGTCATCCTCACTCAGTGAAACGATGAAATCATGACTTTTCTTGCGTACTTCACGAACCCACTCAAAAACACTCTCTACAGAATCTACAGACTGACGAACTTTCTCAGTAGAGCACCATTCGCAGCCGAAAACTTCAAACTGGATAGGTATTATTGTTGGTTGAAGGCCCTGGAGGAATATCCCTATATGCGACCGTTCCCTATGTGCAATATGCCCCACATGCCAAAGGATACAGAGACTATTCGGGTCGGGAACCCAATAGAGTTGTTCCTCTGTCAGTCCATTAATCTCTCTGAGCGGGTCCGCATACCAAAAACCTCGTCCATACAGAAAATGGGCGACATCTTTCCATTCTGACATAATATCCTCCTTTCAAATTCATGGCGTATAACAACTCGCGTGTTTATGGAGTGTCGAAGGCACTTGGGCAAGGAATGAACCACAAACACCGTGGCATACGCCGTTGAGCACTCCTCATTTTTTAAATGACCAAATTCAATACATAATAAATAAGTTGAGAGCCAAAGAGAATAAGAATAATTCCACAAATTACTTGAAAAACCTTGAGCCACTTATCTCGTTTAAATAATTTTTCTGGAATTACCCCCATTAGAGTCCCTAATACTATAGGAGCAACTGCTGTTCCTATTGCAAATATTATAGCATACAATACGCCTTCTAAAACAACATTTTCTGCTATACAGGCAATATAAGTAAGGACTGCTACATATGGAGCGCAAGGAGCAATTCCCATCAAGAAACCAAATAAAAACATACCTCCAGTACCTTTAGCTAATATGCTCTTTCCAATATGTATTTTAAATCCCTTGCCCAAAATGATAAGTATTCCTGTTATTATTATAAAAAGAGCTAAAATTAAATAGAGCCACCCAGACTTTTGAGGTGGAAAAAGGCGATTAATAAAACTAAAAGCCACTGTTGCAATTCCACCTAAAATACCAAGTGCTAAAAGCCTGCCAATTGAAAAAGCTAATCCAATTTTTAAGCCACCCTTCCAACTCTTTTGAGTAGCTCCAATATATGGCAAGAGCAATGGGGCAGTGTAAGCAAGGCAGGGTCCCCAACCCATAGTAAAACCAGCTGCTAATAATTTTAAAGAATTAGAAGGCATCTTCTATTTTTATTTTTTTGCCTGCACCTGCAAGAATAAAGTCTTTTCCATAAACTTTTTTAAATAATTTTCTGGCAAGGTCACCTGAACAATGGCAAGGGGCTGCCTTTTTAACTTTTTCTCCTTTTATTCCTTTGACAATTCTTTTTATTTGATAACCATTCATCCAGCATAAATGGAAGCCACCTAATACTAAATAAACATCATCGTTAAGCATCTTTTTTGCCTTTTTGACTATGTTTACAATACCTGGATGAGCACAACCTGTAATTATCACTAAACCTTTAGATGTCTTTATTGCAAGAGATTGCTCTTTTATAAAAGTTCCTAATTCTCCTGTTGAATAAGCATTTTTGCAGATTTTTATTGGCTTATGAACTTCAATTAATTTAGCCTCCGCCTCCTTGACCTCATCTTTAATACTTTTTGGTAAAGATTTTGGCATATAAACAGTGACATTGGGATTTTTATCTAAAAAATCAGATAACCCACCAATATGGTCGTAGTGAATATGTGAAAGAATTACTATATCTATACTATCAAGATTAATGCTTAACTTTTCCATATTTTTAAGAAGCACAGAGCCCTCGCCGCCGACATCAAATATAACGGTTTTCTCAAGCCCTTCTATTAAACAAGAAAAACCCCATCTTGTTTCTAATTCTTTATTACCTGCCTGTCCCGATAGAATCGGGACGGGCAGGTAGGGATTATTATCATAAATTATCGTAAGGTTCAAATCCTTCCCGCCTTGACTCGCCCGCCTTGACTCGGCGAGGCAGGCAGGCGAGGCAGGTGCATTCGCAAAAGATGCAAATACTGAAAGTAAAATTATCCCACTTAGCTTATACATTTTTATTTAAAATAAGCTTCCATTCTATCAAATGCTTTGTTTATTTTTTGTTCAGGAACGCAGAATGATAGCCTTAAATGCCCTTCGCCTGTTGGTCCAAAAGCTATCCCAGGTGTTGTTGATACTTTTGCTTCTCTTAAAAGTTTTTTGCAAAAAGTTGTTGAATCTTTGCCTTCTTTTAATAATATTTTAGGAAACATAAGATAGGAACCACCTGGTTTTTTGTATTCAAAAACTGAATTGAGATTATCAAGACGCTCACACATCAAATTACGAGTGGATAAATAGTGTTCTCTGAATTTCCAAACACAATCTTGTGAACCTTTTAAAGCAGCAAGTGCTGCATATTGAGAAACTACAGGGGCACAAATTGCAAAAGGAATATGTGCTTTAGTAATTTGTGGAATTAGTTCTTCGCTTGCATGCAAATAACCAATTCTCCATCCTGTCATGGCATAGGTTTTTGTAAATGTATAACAACTAACCACATTATTTCTCATTTCAGGAATTGAAGCTATACTAAAATGCTTATTATCATCATAAACAAAATATTCATAAGCTTCATCTGTAATAATCGTTAAGTTATGTTTTAAAGCAACTTCTGCTAATTCACGGAGTTGTTTCTCAGAAAAGACAGTCCCAGTTGGATTTGACGGAGAACAATACATAATAGCTTTTGTTTTTGGAGTTATTGTATCTTTAATACGCTCAATATCCAAAATAAAACCTTTCTCTTCAATTAAAGGAACAAGAACAGGTCTTCCTGAAGCAATCATAACCTGACGAATATGAGTAGAATAAGTTGGAGTTGGCAAAATAACTTCATCTCCAGGGTCAATAAATGCCATAACAGAAGCAGATAATCCTTCAATAGCTCCAACAGTAACCAATATTTGTGAAACATCAGCATCTATATTATTATCCCTTTTAAGTTTTTCAACAATCTCTTTTCTTAATTCCAATAAACCGGCATTTTCAGAATATCCACCCACAAGTCCATTTTTTATTGCAGAAATCGCACCTTCTTTAATATGCTCTGGTGTATCAGAAGTTGGTTTTGCCCAGGATAGAAATGCTACATCCTCTATTTCTTTTGATAATCTTGTCATTTCGTGGATTGCAGATTTTTGTATCTGCATAACCCTATTTGATATCTTCAAATCTTTCATCTTGCCTCCTGGTATAATATCCATTATACCTAATTACACAGATTTTTATTCACAGATTACACAGATTTTCAGTGATTAATTTACTAATCGCTTTACCTGACAACTCTTATTGCCAAAATTGACTAATAGACCAACTTTTAAATTAGATGCTTTTAAATAAGAAAGCACCTGATACTTAAATATATCCGGAATATTGCCACTTACTGCCTTAACTTCAACTATAATTTTGTTCTCAACAAGTAAATCTACGATGAGATTGCCTACCTTCTTACCCTGATAATAAACTTCAAATCGTTTTTCTGTTTCATACTTTAACCCTTCTTGGTTAAAAGCTAATTCAAGTGCAGTATGATATATCTTTTCATTAAATCCCGGACCTAATTCAGAGTGAACCCTATAGCAACAACCTATTATTCGTTCTGTAAGAGGGTCTCTATGTTCCACTCCGTGGCGAAGGTCGTGGTGAACCATAATCTGTGTAATCAGCCCTTGTAATCTGAGTAATTAGACATCCTGTCTTTATAGGATGTCTCTTTATTATCACAGTTCTCTTAATTTTGTCAAGCTTTTTTCTTGATTTACTATGCAAGTGTAAACCACAAGATTAATCCGTCAGCTGACGGATGAAAATCTGTGTAATCTCCGCCTACTCCCAATTTCATCGGGATTCGGCGGGTAGGTGTGGTCTCTTTTTTCTTGACAACTTTTTAAAAGCAATTATAATTAAATTATGGTATTTAAGTTGGTCTCAAAATATAAACCAAGGGGAGACCAACCTCAGGCAATTGAAAAACTTGTTAAAGGAATTAAACGAGGGGATAAATTTCAAACCTTACTTGGAGTTACTGGTTCAGGCAAGACCTTTGCAATCGCCAATGTCATTCAACAGGTCCAGCTTCCAACACTTGTTATATCTCATAATAAGACATTAGCCGCTCAACTTTATGGTGAATTTAAAGGTTTTTTCCCACATAATGCGGTAGAATATTTTATCTCTTATTACGATTACTATCAGCCAGAAGCTTATCTGCCACCAACTGATACATATATTGAGAAAGATGCCTCTATTAACGATGAGATAGATAGATTAAGACTTAAAGCTACCTCTTCACTTCTTGAAAGAAATGATGTCATTATAGTAGCTTCAGTATCCTGTATCTACGGACTTGGTTCGCCTGATATGTATCGTGAACTCATTGTTAGAGCTAAAGTTGGTGAAGAGCTTCCGAGGGATGAATTTCTACAAAAGTTAGTTGATATTCACTATACAAGAAACGATATAGAATTTGCTCGTGGCACATTTAGAGTGAGAGGTGATGTAGTTGAAATACATCCGGCTTATGAAGAAGAAGGATTCAGGATAGAATTTTTTGGCAATGAGGTAGAGAAAATTTATTTAATTCATCCTTTAACAGGAGAAATAAAGGAATCTCGTGATTGGATTCATATTTATCCAGCAAAGCACTTTGTTATTACAAAATCAACTCTTGAAAAGGCACTAATAGAGATAGAAAAAGAACTTAAAGAACGACTTCAGTATTTTAAATCTAAAGGTAAATTACTTGAAGCCCAGCGACTTGAGATAAGAACAAGATATGACATAGAATTAATGCATGAAATAGGTTATTGCCCTGGGATTGAAAATTATTCAAGATGGCTCTCCGGACGCAAACCAGGTGAAAGACCAGCTTGTTTAATTGATTATTTTCCAGCTGATTATCTGCTTATTATAGATGAATCTCATGTTACTGTTCCTCAATTAAATGGTATGTATAATGGAAACCGCTCAAGAAAGGAAACTCTTATAGAATATGGTTTTAGACTGCCTTCATCTCTTGATAATAGGCCACTTAAGTTTAATGAGTTCCTTGAACTCACAAATCAAACAATCTTTACCTCTGCAACTCCATCAGAATTTGAAGAAAAAAAATCGGCTCAGGTAGTAGAACAAATAATAAGACCCACTGGTCTTGCAGACCCAAAGATAACTGTAAAGCCAACAATGGGACAAATAGACAATCTTATAGATGAAATTAAAAAGCGTGCAGAGCGACATGAAAGGGTCTTAGTTACTACTTTAACAAAACGTATGGCAGAGGACTTAGCTGATTTTCTTGACAGAGCCGGCATAAGAGTGAGATGGCTGCATTCAGAAATTAATGCCCTTGAAAGGGTAGATATATTAAGAGGTCTTAGACTGGAGGATTTTGATTGCCTTGTTGGAATTAATCTGCTCAGAGAGGGACTTGATTTGCCGGAAGTATCTCTTGTGACTATACTTGATGCTGATAAAGAGGGCTTTTTACGCTCTTTTACCTCGCTTATTCAGGTGGCAGGTAGGACAGCAAGAAATGTTAATGGTGAAGTAATAATGTATGCAGATAATATGACTAATTCAATGAGAAAGGCAATATATGAGACTAATAGAAGAAGAACTCTGCAAATCAAGTATAATAAAGAACATAACATAACTCCAGAAACAATTTATAAAACAAGGGAAGAAATTTTAGGCACTACTGTTGTTGCTGACTCATCCGAGACTGCAAAAGTAGAAGAAGAACAAACTGAATATTTATCTGGAATTGAACGGCTTGAAAGAATAAAAGAACTTGAGCATAAAATGAAAGTCTTGGCAGAGGACTTAAGATTTGAAGAAGCCGCAAAAGTGAGGGATAGATTAAAGAGGCTTAAAAATGAAGTTAAAACAAATAGTGAAATCAGCCCTCAAAGAGGATACAGGAAAAGGCGATATCACCACAAACCTCATTATACGAAAAGTTATTGAGGGGAAAGCAGTTATAAAAGCCAAAGAGTCAGGTGTCCTCGCAGGAGGTAATGTTGCAAAGGAAGTATTTAAATTACTTGACCCAAAAATCAAGTTTGCTCAGCTCGTAAAGGATAGAGAGAATTTTAATCCTGGCGCTATCCTTTTTGAACTCAAGGGCTCTATTGCTCCTATTCTAACTGGTGAACGCACAGCATTAAATTTCTTACAAAAATTGTCTGGAATAGCGACCTTAACTCATAAATTTGTTGAACAAGTCAAAGGAACTGGTGCAAAGATTCTTGACACTCGCAAGACAACTCCTAATTTAAGGGAACTTGAAAAGTATTCCGTAAGGTGTGGTGGTGGCAAAAATCATCGCATGGGATTATGGGATATGATTTTAATCAAAGATAATCATATTAAGGCAGCAGGAGGAATAGATAAGGCAATTGCAAAATGTAAAATGCAAAATGTAAA
>JAGMCI010000022.1 GCA_023129325.1 Caldifarciminota bacterium | reverse complement strand
ATATCGTCACTATAATCTTCTGGTGCATAAGTACCCCCAAAGTGAACAAAATTCCCAATCCCATATTTACCATTATCTGTAAATTGATTATTTATAATCTTCGGCGAAGCCCCCAAGTTATATATACCACAAGAATCATTTATCGCAATCATATTGTTATCAATCAAGTTGTCACCATCGTATTCCATTATGAGAATCTCTTCTGTATAGCCTAAAACTCCTACAGTATCTCCTTCACTCCATATAGTGATATTTGAATCATGGGTTGTTCCATTATAGATGCCATGTCTGTCGTTGTGTTTGATTATATTATTTTGTATAGTATTTGCACAACATCCATATCCAGCTAATCTAATTCCATCCCCTCCATTTCCTAATAAGTTGTTGAATGCGTTTGTTCCGATCCAGTTATTGGTTATCACGTTCACAGGAGTATACCATAGCCCAATTCCATGCTTAAGATTACAAGAGATTATATTCTCTTGAATAGTAACTTCATGTATTGGGAAACTGTTATCTCCTATTACTCCAATCCCATACTTGTTAGGTACTGGAGTTAAAGTATCGGGAGCTACACCAATTAAGTTATTTTTAATGCTCACATTAAAAATTGCACCGGGGCCTGGGTATGTATAATGCACTCTCATAAGAATTCCGCGTCTGGCATTACCAGAAATAACATTATTATATATATTAGTGTGTGTTGGCCCTCCTGTAAGCGCCCAAAGGAGTATCCCATTTCCGTAGTCTATATAGTTTACATAGCCCGGTTGCCCATGACTTTCTATGTTTTCCCATTCATCAGGAAATATGCTATCCGGTGGTAAAGTATTCATACCTGTAGCATCAGTCCCAATATAGTTACCCACGATATTCATGGAATCGGTATGAGCAATCGCAATCATAACATTGCTCATCCAGTTACCAGAGACAACATTACGGTCAGCTGGTGTTGGTCCTCCTATAGTCATTGGACACGTGCAACCGGCTCTTACCACACCTGCTACATGGTTTCCTAATGCAGAGTCCCCTCTTATATTCGTCCCAATGTAACACCCAGAAAGAACACAGCCATTAATATTAGTACCCCCATCAAATATTATCCCACAATCACCGCTCCTGTTTATGCAAAGACCTTTAATGATAGTCCCAGGAGCACCCCCTACTCCAGTTCTCCCCACTCTAATTGCTGAACAGAAATTTTGAGGATACGGACCTACTGCCCCGCTGCACCACTCCTCAGGTATAGTTGTAGCATTAATTTCAATTTTAAGTACTGCCGGAGTTAAATCTGAAGCAGGTTGTGCACCAGGCGCAGTATAACCATCAATAACAGTACCCCCATCTGTTATCGCAGGTAACTGATTATCTACAGGATTCGCACAGCTGCGCAGTGTGATACTCCAGTATTCATCACCGCTTCCTGGTATTCCATCAGGGTCAATATAACCCGGATCACTGGTTTTGAGGCTGTCGAACCTTATAGTATCAGGATCAGAATTATTATTAGCTCGAACCATTGCCCACCTCAGTGTCCCTTCAGTGCCAGTGCTGCTATCTTCAGTCTTTGTAACCATCCATGTTGCAGCCTGAATCAAATTTCCTACAACTACTGCAACTATGGCTATTGCAAAAATCCTAAATCCTCTAAACATCACACACCTCCTTTTCCAATGTTCTTTCCCTGACGCAGTCGGGGATTAGAATATTGAGAATCCCGCACATAATTATGTGCGGGATATTCTGCTCCTTCTGTGCCTTATCTTTTACCCACTCCTGCGATACAATGTCTTTAGTCTTAAGTCTATAGTCTTTAGTCTTATGTCTCTCTTCCCTTATCGTATCAACAAGAGCTTCTTTGTGGCTTTAAAATCACCACAGGTTAATTTATAAAAATAAATTCCACTGGGCACCTTTTTGCCCAGCTCATCTCCACCATCCCATACGACTTGGTTAAATGGTTGATTGGTTAAATGGTTAATTGGTCCATCAACAAGACTCCTTATGAGCCTACCAGAGAGATCATAGATGCCGAGAGAAACGCGTTCCGATTCAACGGGTAACGAATAACGAATAACGGTCTCTTTGGAAAATGGATTTGGATACGCTTCATATAGTCTGACTTCTGTCTCCTGCCTTCTGTCTTCTGTTTCTTCAACCCCCACAGAAAGAACCTGTGCATAAGCAGTATCATTAGATGGAACAGTATCACACCAAAGAGTAGTAAATACTTTAATGTTGTAAGTGACACCAGACAAAGAACTTACTTTCCAATAATAAAAACCAACCTTTGAAGTAGAATCAGGCAGGATTTCATTAGTAAACTTTGTCTTATCATAAACAACTACTCCTCCCGTATCAATGACACACCTTACATAAAAAGCTTCTGAAACTTCACCAAAGTTCTTAACTGTAGCTTTTAAAACATAAGTAGAATCCACCCAAACAGATTCTGGACAAGCAATACTCTCTACACCCACATCCCGCAATACATCATCAAGCGATAATTCCCACACATCGTCAAACATTATAAATTTTGCTCCTTTCATTTGCACAGGTTTAAAAAGTCCCCATGAGCCTCCAAATATGACCATCCGTTTATAATAGGGGTCATAAATTGCACCATGAAAGGCTCGCGGCAAAGGACGCTCTCCTTCAATATTTAACTTTAACCATCGTTCCTTGCCAGGCATAGATAAATCAAGTGCCCAACATTCATTAAGAAAACACACCATCGTAGAACCATAATTTCTATCGCCACCAAATAAAATCATCCACTTATGCACTGGGTCATATATAGCAGTGTGGTCATTTATACCCTCACACCAATCAACTAATAAACTTTCAGGCAAACTACCATCAGGGTCTAATTTTGTCCATTCATAAGTTGTCAAATCAAGCGACCAACAATCTTTATACCTTACTCCCAATCCAGCTCCACCAAAAATAATCATTTGATGATTAGCTTGGTCATAAATTGCAGAATGTGCTGCTCTCGGAAGCGGCATTGATGGTAGTGAATCCCAGGAACCATTCCAGGTTGTTAAATCAAGCGCCCAGCACTGCTTCTGGTAGTAAGGCTCATCTGCGAATCCACCTGATACAATCATTCGTTTTTCTAAAGTATCATATACAGCAGTATGACCTTCTGCAGAATCTGGCCATGGTAGTGATGGCTCTAATTCTGTAAATCTTCCACCTTGAGATATTGAATCAACTGCCCAACAATCATTAAAATCTATTCCATATCTGCCTGCAAAGAGAATATTTCTACGATATAGAGGGTCATAAATCATAGTAGAGTTTAATCTCTTACCAGGTGGTGGTGGAGAGGGGTCTATATCTGGTCGCAGTTGTTTCCATTTGCCATCACTTGTAGATAAGTCAAGTGCCCAACAATCGCTCATCGCACCTTCAAGGTCGCTATGTCCCCCATATATCACCATTGCACACATATTCTTATCGAATACATACCCAAAAACGCCTCTTCTAAAAGGTAATGTATCAGCCACACTTGTATCTGGAAGTGGGTGTAGTTCCCTCCACCTAATCTCCGCCTGCGCAAGAGCAGGCAAAAATATTAGTAACCAAACCACTAACTTTCTCATCATAAAAATCTTATACCCATTTTTTTAACTGTCAAGTTTTATTTTTTCATTTGTCACTTTTAATTGAAGTTTTAAAATTAACTACAAATATTCTGTTTTCTCCAAGTATCAAAAAAGCTTGCTTTCCTTACACAACCAAGCGTGCATTTTCTTGAGCATTTTTTATACTGATAAAACTGGGTTTTTAGGTCGTTAAAGGAATAATCCATTAGAGGTTTTTGAAAAACATCTCTTTTTTGTGAACACCAATGTGCAATTCCGAATTCATCAATATATAAATATCTACTCCCTGCCCTACATTTAAATTGACATTCTCCTTTTTCTATTAGAGTTTTTTCAAAATTATATATATCCCATAATGGTTTTTTTCTTAATTTATCAGACAAGAAATACTTTTTCCTTTGATTTTCATTTAAATGGATTTGTCCATTATCATCATGAATTAGTCCTATGGTTGAGTTAAAATTTAATTCATTGCTGAATTTAATTGTTTCTAACGCCTCTTTTGGGTCTGTAGGACCAATTACAGTGTTGATATGAATTTTAAATTTTGCATATTTTTTTAAGAGAAGTAATTTATCTTTTAAATATTTTAGAACTTTGATTGTGGTTTTATTAGGATTTACACCATCAATGCTGATTTGTAATTCATATAAGTTTGAGGCATTAAGTTTTAGGATTCTTTCTTTTGTTAGCATAAAACCATTTGTTGTAATCCCAATTTTAAAGATATATCTTTTGGAATAACGAATTAAATCATAAATATTCGGATGTAATAGTGGTTCACCACCAGTCATCACTAAAGAGAGAGTGCCTAATTCATTTAACTTTCTGACCTGCCTTTTTAATTGTTCAATTGGCACTGGCAATGAGGTTTTATCAAACTCGCTACAATATTTACAAGAAAGATTACATCTTCTGGTAACAACCATTTGAACATTAAATGGAGAGTATAAAATTCTTTTTATTAAATTCACTTTATTTTCTTAATCTCTTAAAAACATTCCACATAGGGACTTTGTTTATGTATTCTTTATAGGTATCTCCAAATTTCTTTATATTTTTTTCAGTTTCTTTTTTAGCTCCCATCCAGAAACAAAATGTTGATGCTATACCTAAAATTATTGAAATAATTGATTGAAAGACTAAAATAAGAGCGATAGACCAAATTGCCATTCCCAAAGTCATAGGCTGACTAACAATACGATAGATACCAGTATTAATTAAAGTAGTGGTAGAAGTAAAGTCATGGGTTTCTGGTTTACCTTTATGTTTTAAAGTAATAAGCGAACCAAATGTTAAAAAAGCGGAAGGGATATACAAAACCCAACCAATAACTTTTAACCATAAGATATTAAAATGCATCCATGCTTCAGCGCTCCCGAGGGTTAATTCAATCGCTAATAAGGTGAAAAAGATGCTCAAGCCAATATGGGTATAAGTTTCACTAAGTATCTGTTTCTTAATTCCTTCAATTATACATATTCCATTAACAATCCATATAACAGTACAAATACTGACACAAAGTATATACCTATACATCTTATGACAAAATATATATCAATAATATAATATTTGCAAGGGAAAAATATTAAGGGTTGGTAATTGTGGCTGGGGATTTACACCTACAATCTTATGTGGGTCTTTCCATTCCTTTTAATTCTTTTTCTTCTCGTTCTTTACGGCGGGCTTTAAGTTCTTCTTGTTTCTGTTTACGCTCGTCTTCAAAACCTATAAGTTCAAGTAAGGCAAGTTTTGCTCCATCTCCTTTTCTTGGAGGTAGATGAGTAATTCTGGTATAGCCTCCTGTTCGGTCTTTAAATCTTGGAGCAATATCGTTAAATAGCTTATGAACTACTTTTTTGTCTGGCAAATGCTTCATAACTTCTCTTCTTGCAGATAAGTCTCCTTTTTTAGCAAAAGTTATCAATTTTGAAGCATATTTGCTTGTTTCTTTAGCTTTTGGGAGTGTGGTTACAATTCCATAATGAGCGAAGACTGAGCGAGCGAGATTTGATAGCATAGAACGGCGATGATAAGCCGGTTTCCCAAGTTTATTGAGTTTTTTTCTATGTCTCATTTTTCTTCTTTTTAAGGAGTTTGTTCACATTCATGCCAAATGAAAGATTATATTTTTTCAATAGGTCAATGAGTTCAGAAAGTGATTTTCTGCCAAAATTTGGGTAGCTGAGCATTTGCTGTTCTGTTTTCTTAACCAATTCGCCGAGTGTTTTAATATTAGCCTTTTTTAAACAATTGCGAGCTCTAACAGAAAGTTCCATATCAGCTATTTTAATTGTTAATGTTTTACGGAGTTTATATTCTTCTTCATCTATTTCTTTAATCTTTTCTATTTTCTTCTCTTTTCTCAAACTTTCAAAGAGTGTGAGATGGTCTCTCATAATTAAAGCACTTAGGGCAAGTGCGTCTTCAGGAATCATTATGCCGTCCGTCCAAACTTCAAGGGTGAGTTTTTCGTAATCTGTAAATTTTCCTATACGAGTCTGTTCTATTTCATAATTTACTCGCTTCACTGGGGAGTAAGAGGCGTCGATAAATATTGTTCCAATTGGGATTTCTTCGGTTTTCAAGAGCTCAGCTGAGACATATCCTCTGCCAGAAGTGACAGTTAGTTCCATAACAAAGGGTTTTATCTTTTCTGTTACAGTCAATATGTATTGTTTTGGGTTTATTATTTTACAACCAGCATCTGTCTTAATATCACCTGCTTTCACTTCTCCTATTTTTTTGATATGGAGATAGAGTTTTTTTTCAAGGCTGTTTAACAGTTTCACTCTTGTGTGTTTTAAATTAAGTATAATTTCAGGCACATCTTCATAAACTCCTGGCATAGAAGAAAATTCATGAAGTATGCCATCAATTTTCATAGCAGTGATAGCAGAGCCTTGTATTAATGAGAGAAGAGTTCTTCTTAATAAATTTCCAATTGTAGTTCCAAAACCTCTTTCAAGAGGTGAAAAGAGAAATTTCCCATAATTATCACTTCTTTCTATTGTTTTTACTTTTTCGGGTACCTTGAAAGGCAATAATTTCATAAAATTACCTCCTTATTTAGAATAAAGTTCAACGATTAAATCTTCTTGTATGTCAGCTGGCATATCTTCTCGTTTTGGTAGGTCTTTCACTTCTGCGGTAAGTGTTGTTTTATCAAATGAAAGCCAAGCTGGAATTTCCGTATCAGTTTTAATTGATTCTGTGATTATCAATAATTTTTTGCTTTTTTCTCTTAAAGTAATAGAGTCCCCCGGTTTAACAAGATAGGAAGGTATATGTACCTTGCGGTCATTCACAAGAAAATGTCCGTGATTTACTAACTGGCGAGCGGTTTTTCTTGATGATACAAGACCTAATTTGTATATTATATTATCCAGTCTGCGTTCCAGGAGTTGAAGTAAGATTTCTCCTGTGCCCTTTTTTCTACGAGCCGCTATTTCAAAGTAATGTCTAAACTGGCGCTCCATGATTCCATAAATTCTTTTGGCTTTTTGTTTTTCTCTAAGATGAATAGCGTATCCTGATGGACGTCTCCGAAATCTTTTTGGTGGGCCAGGAGGAGCTTGTCTTTTTTCAAATGTGCATTTGTCTGTGTTGCAACGAGCGCCTTTCAAAAATAACTTCTTGCCTTCTCTTCTGCATAATTTGCAAGTGGGACCTATTTTTCTCGCCATTTTACCTCCTATACTCTTCTCCTTTTGGGCGGACGGCAACCGTTATGTGGCATCGGGGTTACATCCTTAATGAGTGTAATTTTTAAGCCCGTTGTTTTTAAAGCGCGGGTGGCAGCATCGCGTCCCGGACCTGGTCCCTTTAGCCATACTTCAGCTTTTTTCATTCCAAGTCGCACTACATCTTCTCCACATCTTCTTGCGCATATTCCTGCGGCGAATGGGGTGCTTTTCTTTGTCCCTTTAAATCCTGAACCTCCACTTGAACCCCATGAGATACAATTTCCTGAAGTATCTGTTATAGTGATAATTGTGTTGTTAAAAGTAGAATAAATGTGGACGATACCTTCTGGAGCGACTTTTCTTATTCTTTTTTTATGTGTAGGCATATTTTATCCTTTCTTACTTGTTATTGCTTTTTTCTTGAGAGAAATAGCAGCTTTTTTTGGTCCTTTTCTTGTCCTCGCATTTGTCCGTGTGCGTTGTCCTCTTGTAGGAAGTCCAGATTTATGTCTTGTGCCTCGATAGGCATTTATAGATATAAGACGTTTAATGTTCTCACTTATCTCCATTCTTTTTGTTCCTTCAATTCTGTAGTTTTCTTCAATTACTTTCTTGAGCGCTCCAACTTCCTTTTCAGTAAGGTCTTTTACTTTTTTGTCTTTTGGTACACTGCTTTTTTCTATTATTTGTAAAGCTGAAGTCCTGCCAATGCCGTAAATGTAAGTGAGAGCGAACTCTATATGCTTATTTTCAGGTAAATCTACGCCTACAATTCTTGCCATTTATCCCTGCCTTTGTTTGTGTTTGGGGTTGCGACAAATTACACGCACAACACCCTTTCGTTTAATTATTTTACAATTTGAACAAATGCGTTTTACAGAAGATTTAACTTTCATTTGAACCTATATATTATCCTACCGCGTGTTAAGTCGTAAGGAGAAAGTTCAAGAGTTACTCTATCTCCTGGCAAAATACGGATGAAATGCATCCTCATTTTGCCTGAAACATGAGCCAGTACTTCATGGCCGGAATCAAGTTTTGCCTTGAACATAGCCCCCTTAAGACATTCAGTAATCGTACCTTCAACTCTTATGCCTTTTGTCATTTAGTAAAATTAAATTCCAAATTTCAAGCACCAAATTACAAACAAATTCCAAATCCCAATGAACAAAATTCCAAACCGTTTGGAATTTAGAATTTG
>JAGMCI010000021.1 GCA_023129325.1 Caldifarciminota bacterium | reverse complement strand
GTGAAAAGGTCGTGGTGAACCATTTCTTCTATCTATTTTCTGGTGTATGAGCCGAAGGCTCATCAGCCTCTGGCTGATAATGTCAGACATAATTCTGTCTGGCACTAATGTCCCAGACTCAAGATGCGATTTCACCTTTTTGCCAAGAGGTGTCTTCTCCATAATGGCATCTCTCAGTATATCTCCTGAAGAAATATGTTGTAACATAAAATCGTTAGCTATTTTAGTTGCTTGAGTCCCTTTTCCAGAACCCGGTGCTCCCAAAAAAATTATATTCATAAATACCTAACTTTTTGCATTTCACATTTAACATTTCAAATTCCACTCCGTGGTGCTCGTTCCGATTCGTCAGAGTGAAAAGGTCGTGGTGAACCAATGAACAAAATTCCAAACCGTTTGGAATTTAGAATTTGATATTTATAATTTGTTTGATATTTGTGATTTGATATTTGTGATTTATTCATTTTCCCTGCCTACTTCCCACTTCCCACTTCCTACTTTTTATCTCCTACCTCTTATTCTTCCCTTTTTTATAAACCCCTCATAGTGTCTCATTATGAGTTGAGATTCAATAGCTCTCACTGTATCAAGAGCTACCCCAACTACTATTATTGAAGATGTTCCTCCAAAATAAAATGGAGCATGTAATTTGTTTATTAAATATATAGGTAAAATCGCTATGAATGCGAAAAATAAAGCACCCGGAAGGGTTATCCTTGAGATAACTTTATCAATATAATTTGCCGTAGGTAGTCCTGGTCTTATCCCAGGAATAAATCCTCCATAGCGTTTCATATTCTCTGCCATGTCTGTTGGATTAAGAACGACTGAAGTGTAAAAATAAGCGAAGAAAACAATCAGTCCGGCATAAATAGTGGTATACATCCAATTCCCTGGTTTAAAAACCTCAGCCACACCTTGAGCTACTAAACTGCTAGAAAAGAACCTTGCAATAGTTCCAGGAAACATTAGAATTGATTGTGCAAAGATAATAGGAATGACACCCGCCGCATTCACATTTAAAGGTATATGTGTGCTCCTTCCTCCATAAATCCTTCTTCCTATAACTCTCTGTGCATATTGTACCGGTATCTTGCGCTGTGCTTGGGTTATTAAAACAACACCTACTGTAATACCAACCATGACCGCAAGTAAAAATACCAATGCAGGTATCCCTATAGCTCCCGTAGATAACATCCTTAAGGTATTTAGTCCATCCGTAGGTAATCGTGCAATGATTCCAATCATAATAATTAATGATATTCCATTCCCAATACCACGCTCCGTTATGAGTTCGCCAAGCCACATTATACATATCGTCCCAGCTGTTAGAGTAAGAATAGTAAGTAATCTAAATCCGAGCCCAGGAGCTGATACAATAGGTTGCCCCGCACTCCCCGTCAGACTCTCGAGAAATATAGCTACTCCAAGCGCCTGTATGGCCCCTATGCCCACCGTAAGGTATCTTGAGTATTGATTTATCTTTCTCCTTCCCTCTTCACCCTCTCTCTGTAATTTCTGTAGCCCCGGTAAAGCCGCCCCTAATAGCTGAAAAATAATAGAAGATGATATGTATGGCATAATCCCAAGTCCAAATATAGTTCCGCGAGATAAATTCCCACCAACAAATACATCATAAAGCCCAAGAATCGTGCCCCTCGCCCTGTCAAAAAATTCCATCAAGGCCTGCGAATTTATCCCAGGACATATAATGTGAGAACCAAATCTGTAAACAGCAAAGATTGCTAAAGTAAAAAGTATTTTGTTCCTTAAATCAGGTATCTTAAAAGCATCTCTAATCTTTTGAAACATAACTCTTTTCCCTCCCTACTCCTTGCTTCCCACTTCTTACTTCCTGCTTCTTACTTCTTACTATTTCTATCTTCCCGCCAGCGGCTTCTATCTTTTCTTTAGCACTTTTGCTAAATTTATGAGCTTTAACCGTCAGAGAAGTCGTTAATTTTCCATCTCCTAATATTTTAATTAGAAAATTCCGATGAAGTTTATATTCTTTTTTTAAAAAATCATGGTCAATTACCGTGCCTGCTTTAAATTTTTCTAACTCTTTTACATTTATAATTTCATAGTTAGTTCGGCATGGATTGTTAAATCCTCTTTTCGGGATTCTACGCACAAATGGTATTTGTCCGCCCTCAAAGTAAGGTCTCTTTTTACTGCCTGTCCTGGAAAGCTGTCCTTTTGTCCCTCGACCCCCTGTTGTCCCTTGTCCAGCAGCTTGACCTCTGCCTCGTCTTTTTCTTGACTTGCGAGGAGAAGCTCTCAAATTACTTAAAATATCTTTCATCTCTTTTTGCTTATTGCTTCGCCTTGGTAAGCAGGTTCTACGTTAATAAGCTCTTTTACATATTTAATCATGCCACGAATTTGTGGCGTATCCTCATGGATTACAACCTTTCTTATCTTTCTGAGTCCAAGAGCTCTTATGGTAGCTTTTTTTCTTTTAGTTTTGCCAATAATACTTTTTGTTTGAGTTATCTTTAACTTCATCATCCACTTCCTACTTCCTACTTCTTACTTCCCACTTCCCACTTCAACCCTCTTAGTTTGGCTATCTCTTCGCGAGTCCTCAACTGTAATAGTGCATTGATTGTTGCTTTGCTGAGGTTCATTGGATTTGTTGAGCCAAAGCATTTAGTAAGGGCATCTTTTATTCCACCTAATTCAAGAATTACTCTTACTGTATTACAAGCAATTATTCCTGTCCCAGGAGAAGCAGGACGAATTAAAATTTTGGCTCCCCCACATTTTCCAAGCACTCTATGAGGAATAGTTCTTCCACGGTGTTTTATTTCAACCATAGTTTTTTGTGCTCTCTCTTTAGCTTTACGCAAAGCTTCCACTATTTCTTTGGCTTTGCCAAATCCAATACCCACTTTAGAAATACTATCTCCAACAGCACAACAAACAGATAATCTCATCCTTTTGCCCCCCTTTACAGTTTTAGCGACTCTTTTTATGTTTATTGTTCGCTCCTCAAATTCTGTCTCTAATGTGTGAGTTGGTTCCATTAAAATTTTAATCCACCTTCTCTGGCTCTGTCAGCTAAAGTGCGGATTCTCCCATGATATTTATAACCCCCACGGTCAAAAACGACATTCTTAATGTTCTTTTTTAAAGCCTGTTTAGCTAAAAGCTCGCCGCAAATTTTGCTCTTTTCTATCTTTGACCCCTTCTTAATAGAGAGAGAAGTGGCACTTACGAGAGTGTGATGTAGAGTATCGTCAATTAGTTGAGCATATATGTGCTTTAAACTTCTATAAACTGAAAATCTGGGACGAGCAGAAGTCCCAAATATTTTTCTTCTAACTCTTTTGTGTCTTTTCTCTCTACCCTTCATACTATTGCTTTTTTACCCTGTTTCCTTTTAACCTGTTCCCCTTCATACCTTATTCCCTTTCCTTTGTATGGTTCAGGGGGCCTAAAGGCTCTAATTTTTGCTGCCACATTGCCAACAAGTTGTTTGTCAATCCCATTTATTATAATCTTTTGCGGTTCTGGAACAACAAGTTCTATTCCCTCAGGAGATGGAAATACAATTGTGTTTGCATAACCAACTTGTAAACTTAACTTCTTTTCTTGAAGTTTTGCTCGATAGCCAGTTCCTTCTATTAAAAGTGTTCTTTGATAACCGTTGATTACTCCAAGAATCATATTGTTAATAAGAGTGCGGATGGTTCCCTGGAGAGCCCCGCCTGCTGAAGCGGAGCGGCGGGCAGGAGTATTTGCCCAACTTTTCTGAATTACTTTGAGTTCGTTGTTCTCTATTGAAGTCTCAATCCCTAAGGGTAGTTTTTGTTCCAATACACCTTTTGGACCTTCAACTCTCACTTTGTTCTCGGAAATAGCCACTTTCACATTATCTGGTATTTGAATTGAAAGTTTACCTATCCTTGACATTTTTACCACACATAAGCTAATACTTCACCACCTATTTTTGCCTTTCTTGATTCTCTATCAGATAAAATCCCTTGAGAAGTAGAGAGAATAGCAATTCCAAGTCCGTCTTCTACTCTGGGTATTTTTTTAACTTCCACATAAACTCTTCTTCCAGGCTTACTTATTCTCTTTAGCCCCCGAATTACAGATGCCTGCCTGATATCCTGCTCCGTCTCGCTTCGCTTGTCGGAGTGGGGCAGGCGGGCTGGTTTAAAGTATATTTTAATTGTCTTGCTTCCTACTTCCCACTTCCCACTTCCTACTTCTAATTTGTAATCCTTTATGTAGCCCTCTCTTTTTAAAACATCTGCAATACCCAATTTCATTCGTGATGTAGGTAATTCTACTTCAGTATGTCTTGCCTGAAGTGCATTTCTTATTTGAGTTAGCATATCAGCTATTGGATCTGTCATTCCCATCATTCCTCCGTGTCTACCAGCTTGCCTTTTTTACCCCAGGTATCTTGCCTTGAAGAGCAAGGGTGCGAAAACAAATTCGGCAAAGACCAAATTTCTTGTAAACTCCACGGGACCGACCACAAATCTTACACCGTTGATATCGGCGGACACTAAATTTTGGACCCCGTTTTTGTTTTATTAACCAACTTTTTTTTGCCATTTTAATTCCTAATTCCTACTTCCCACTTTTAAACGGCATACCAAATGCTCTTAATAATTCTATTGCGTCTTTTCTCTTTTTAGATTTTATGCGAATAGTTATATCCATGCCAAGAGAATGTTTTGCCTTATCATAAGATATCTCAGGAAATATTGTTTGCTCTGATACCCCAAATGTATAATTTCCAAAATTGTCAAAAGAATTTGGGTTAAGACCCCTAAAATCTCTTATCCGGGGAATAGCAAAGTTGATTAATCTGTCCAGAAATTCATACATTTGTTTGTCTCTCAGTGTTACTTTGCAACCTATAGGTTTCCCTTTTCTCAATTTAAAAGCAGAGACTGCTTTCTTGGCAATAGTTACCAAAGGACGTTGACCTGAAATTAGCGACATGTCCTTGACTGCCTCATTAAGAATTTTTGGGTCCTGAACAGCCTCGCCTACACCCATATTTAAGACTATTTTTTTAAGCTTGGGTACTTCATGAGGATTCTTGTAGTTCAAGCTTTTCATTAGCTCGGATAAAATACGATTCTTATATTCCTCTTTTAACCTGCTCATTCTTCAATCATCTCCCCACATTTCTTACATACTCTTACAAATTTGTCTCCAATCTTTTTCTTGCTAATACGAGTTGGAAGACCACATTTAGGGCAAACTAATTTAAGGTTTGTATTCTGAATCCAGCCCTCCTTTTTAAGCCTGCCAGCTTGCTGACCAGGTGAAGTAGGGCGCTGATGCTTTATTTGAAAGTTTATTCCTTCCACTATGCAAGATTGCTTGGTAGGAGAAACACGTAAAATTTTTCCTTGTTTCCCCCTATATTCACCACAAATTGATTGGACTATATCTCCTTTTTTTAATCTCATACTACCTCTGGCGCTAAAGAAGCAATTTTCATAAACCTTTTTTCCCTCAGCTCACGAGCAATTGGACCAAATATCCGTGTGCCAATTGGCTCCCTGTCTTTGGTTATCAGAACGCAAGCATTTTCATCAAATCTCACATAACTGCCATCCTCCCGACGATGCTCCTTCCTTACTCGTATCACAACTGCTTTCTGAATACTCTTTTTCTTTATCTGTGATTCTGGTAGAGTATCCTTTACAGTTATTGTTATTATATCTCCAAGCCCCGCATACTTCCTTGAACTTTCCCCGGGAATGCCAATGCATAATCCAATCTTGCCCCCAGAATTGTCTGCTATCCTTAATCTCGTGAATACTTGAATCATTCTTCCTACTTCCCACTTCCTACTTCTTACTTCCCACTTCAACAATCTTTACCAACCTCCAGTGTTTTGTCTTTGACAGAGGTCTTGTTAATTCTATTATTACTTTGTCTCCCTTTTTGGCTTTGTTTTGAAAGTCATGACAAGCATACCGTGTGCAACGCTTAATATATTTTTTGTAAAGGGGATGAAGAACTCGCCGCTCGACTTCCACGACTATTGTCTTATCCGCCTTGTTACTTACTACTTTTCCCTTTAGTCTCTTTTTCATGTTTAATTATCTGCCCGACATCCTTTTCTTGCTTATCCTCTGCTTTAGCTTTAGGCTCGCTCCTGGCGACACGACCTTCACCACGCCTGCTTGCCGGCAAGGCAGAGAGTGGTGCAGAGCTTGTCCGTTGGCTAACGGACAGACAGGTCAATATCCTTGCAATGTCTCTTCTTAAAGTTCTTAACTTTAATGGATTCGAAACACTTTGAGCCTTGTGTTTAAATCTCAGCGAGAACAACTCTTCTCTTAAATCATGTAGTTTTGATTCTAGTTCTTCCACTGTTAATTCATGTAGTTCTTGAGCTTTCATTTCCCTAAACTCTTAGACTTTTAGACTCTTAAACTTTCATACTGCTTTCCTTAACTTTGTCAAAAATCTTGTCTTAATGGGTAACTTTGAAGCACCAAGTCTCATGGCTTCACGCGCTTCATTCTCTGGCATACCAGCTAATTCAAATAAAATCTTACCCGGTTTTACCACCGATACCCAAGATTCTAAATCTCCTTTGCCTTTACCCATTCTTGTTTCTGCCGGCTTTTTAGTTACAGGCTTGTCTGGAAAAATGCGAAGCCAAACTTTGCCACTCCGTTTGAAATAACGAGTTATTGCTATTCGACAGGACTCAATTTGATGATTGGTTATCCAGCCAGGCTCTAATGCCTGAAGAGCCCAGTCTCCAAAAGCAATAAAGTTACCTCCTTTTGCCTTTCCAGTCCGGCGTCCACGATGTTGTTTCCTGAATTTCACGCGCTTGGGCATCAACATTTTATCCTCTCTCCTTATAAATCCAAACTTTTACTCCTACTATTCCAGATATAGTGCGTGCAGGGACACAAGCATAGTCAATCGGGATTTTTATTGTATGAAGAGGAATCTTGCCCTCTTTATACCATTCCTGTCGGGCAATTTCTGAACCCCCAAGCCGTCCTTTACAAACAACCTTTATCCCCTTAGCACCAAGTTTCATGGCTGATTTAACTGCACGCTTCATTGCACGACGACATGCTATCCTCCGTTCGATTTGACGAGCAATAGCAGAGGCTACAAGTTGAGCATCAAGCTCTGGGTCCTTGAGTTCTTGAACATTAATTGTAATATCATGAGAAATTGCCATCTTGAGTTCATTTCTTAATCTGTCTATAAAACTTCCTTTCCTTCCAATAACTATACCTGGCCTGGCTGTATGAATTGTTGCCGCAACATTTTTAGGAGTGCGTTCAATATTCACCTTTGATATAGCAGCCCCTTTTAATCTCTCCTGAATATATTTCCTTATCAAGTAGTCTTCTGTAATGAATTCTGCAAACTTATTCTTTGTAAACCACTTAGAGCTCCAATCCTCAGTAATTCCAAGCCTGAATCCAAGTGGATGCGTTTTCTGTCCCATATCAGTAAAATCAAAAATTAAAATGCAAAAATCAAAATTAAATCAGTCATTTTTGATATTTGATTCTTGATTTTTAATATTTTCATTATTTCCTACTTCTCACTGCTTACTATTACTGTTATATGAGAAGTCCTCCTTCTTATTATATCAGCACGTCCCATTGCCCTGGGTTTGAGTCTCTTCAATACTGGTCCACTATCAATCTTGATAGTAGTTATTAATAAATCTTCATCCTTTGGTGCTTCTGCACCAAGTTTGCTTTTAAGATTTGATGCCGCTGAGTGAATTGCCCTGCGAAGCCACTCAGCTGAAGGACTGGGAGAAAGCTTTAATGCACTCTCAGCTTCTCTTATGTCCTTCCCCTTAAAAGACTCTGAAAGCCTTTTCAACTTCTTTGGTGATACTCCTATGTATTTTTGACAAGCACGTGCAAGCATTATAAAAATACCTAAATACCTAAATACCTAAATTTTAGGCATTTTGGACTTTTAGGCATTTGTTTTTATCTCCTCCCTCGAGCTTCAGCTTTTGCTTTCTTGCCACCATGAGACCGAAATGTCTTGGTAGGTGCAAATTCACCCAGCCTATGTCCCACCATGTTTTCAGTTATGTAGACAGGCATATGTTTATGTCCATCATGAATAGCGATGGTGTGACCTACGAAATCAGGTGTAATAATTGACCTCCTTGCCCAAGTTTTGATAATCTTTTTCTCCCTTGTTTTATCTATCTTTTTGAGCTTCTTAAGTAGCTTCTCATCAACCCAAAATCCTTTCTTAAGTGACCTTGCCATAATATCAAAATTAGTTAATTAGTTAATTAACCGCTCACCATTTAACCAACTTCATTTCTTCCTTCTCTGTATAATATACTTATCTGATAGTTTTTTTCTTCTTGTTCTGAATCCTTTTGCCGGAATACCTGTCGGTGATTGAGGAATATGACCTTTTGATTTTCCTTCCCCGCCACCCATTGGATGGTCAACTGGATTCATCTGTGTGCCTCTGACTCTTGGACGCCAACCCATATGTCTGCTTCTTCCAGCCTTGCCAATTACTATGCCGTCATGCTCTACATTTGAAACCCTGCCGAGTGTCGCTAAACAATCGAGACTTATTAATCTTACTTCACCTGAGGGTAGCTTTATATGAGCATAACTTCCCTCTTTGGCAATAATTTGGGTTGCTCTTCCAGCCGAACGGACTAATTGGCCCCCACGCCCAGGTGTGAGTTCTAAGTTATGTACCTCTATTCCTATAGGAATTTCACGAAGAGGAAGCGTATTGCCGACTTTTAACGGTGAACCTTTGCCCGAAACCACCCCATCTCCCGGTTTTAACCCAAAGGGAGCAATTATGTATCTTCTTTCTCCATCTTTATATGATAAAAGAGCTATATTAGCTGAGCGATTTGGGTCATATTCTATGGTCTCTACACGGGCAGGTATTCCAAATTTATTTCGTTTAAAATCTATAATGCGATACATACGTTTGTGTCCTCCACCCCTATGTCTTGCTGTTACACGACCAAGATTGTTTCTTCCACCAGTCCGGTGAAGAGGTGAGAGTAAAGATTTTCTCGGAACTCTATTTGTGATATCAGAAAAATCAGAGTAAGTCTGATAACGCTGAGTGGGAGTTACTGGTTTTCTTTTCTTTATCCCCATCTTAGTAAAATCAAAAATCAAAATGCAAAAATCAAAATTAAATCAGATATTTTTGATATTTGATACTTGATTTTTGATATTTTTATCATACTCCTTCAAATATTTCTATTTTGTCTCCTGGGTTGAGAGTGCATATTGCTTTCTTCCAAGATGCCCTTTTCCCTTCAAACCTTCCAAGTCTCTTCGGCTTTCCTTTCATTTGTATAGTCGTTACTCTTAAAACTTTTACTTTAAAGAGTTCCTCAATAGCAGACTTTATTTCAATTTTGTTTGCTTCTCTAACTACACAAAAAGTATACTTGTTAGCTTTATCTTTTAAATTTACAGCTCTCTCTGTAACAATGGGATAAAGTATTATTGCTCTTGGGTCTTTCATTTTCTAATTTCTATAAAAGATTTAAGTCCGTCTAAAGTAAAGACAATTGTCTCTGAATGAAGAACATCAAGTGCATTTAAATCTTTCGCAGTCATAAACCTTACTTGGTTGATGTTTCTACCAGCTCTGTAAGGGATATCTTCAATTTTAAGAGGTGCAAATAGCACTCTTTTTCCTGAATTGATTCCAAGTGCGATGAGCATGGATTTAAAGAGTTTTGTCTTCGGCGGTTTGGCAAAATTAAGTTTATCAAGGAGAAGGATTTTTCCGTCTTTTGCCTTGTAAGAAAGAGCAAAAAAGAGAGCTAATTTGATTTTCTTTTTCGGCATTTTATAGGAATAATTTCTTGGTTTGGGACCAAAAGTAGTCCCACCACCAGTCCATAAGGGAGACCTAATTGAACCAGCCCTCGCTCTTCCAGTATGTTTTTGGACGCGAGGTTTTCTCCCACCGCCTTTTACTTCCCCTCTTGTCTTTGTTGATGCTGTGCCTTGCCTTTTATTAGCTTGATACATTTTTACTGCCTCATAGATGAGTTCATCAGCTGACAAATTGAGTTTTAGTCCAAATATTTCTTTGGGTAAAGTCTTTTCACCAACAATTTTGCCTTCTTTTGAATATATATTAAATTTTAACATATTTTTATGAGTTGTGAGCTGTTAATTCTGAGTCTTTAGTTTGTCCGGCAGCCTGCAACTGGTAACTCTCAACTGATTTAATTATTAATAATCCATTTGTTGGTCCAGGGACTTGGCCATTTAAAAACAATAAGTTTTTTGCTTCGTCAAGTTTAACTATTTTTATATTTTTCACTGTTACTTTGTTGCTTCCCATTCTACCCGGCATCTTGCGACCTTTATAAACTCGGCCTGGAGTTTTTGAAGTTCCGATAGAGCCTGGCTGGGAATGGAATTTAGAGCCATGAGACTTTGGTCCACCTGAAAATCCATAACGTTTTATAACCCCAGCAAACCCTTTTCCTTTGGAATGACCAGTTACATTTACCTTTGAGACTTCAGAAAAAACAGAAACTGTAATTTTTTTCCCTACTTTCCAATCTAAAAAGGATTCTCTTGCTTCGTGTAAGATTTTAGTTGGTTTCATTCCCAGTGATTTAAAAATTCCAACATAAGGACGATTTGGATTTTTCTTAACTCCAAATCCAAGTATACAGGCATTATAACCATCCTTTTCCTGAGTCTTATGGCGTACGACCAAGTTTGGTTCTATCTGAACTACAGTTACTGGAAAAAGTTTCCCCTTTTCATTAAAAATTTGTGTCATCCCTACTTTTTTGCCAATAAGTTCTATCATTATGGTTAAATAGTTAATTGGTGGCACAGACTTCCAGCCAGTAATTTATTTAACCAATTACCACTCACCATTTAACTAAAATTAAGTCTTTATCTCTACATCCACTCCTGCTGGAAGGTCAAGTTTTGTCAATGCTTCCGCAGTATGTTTTGTTAGCTCTCTAACTTCAATAAGGCGCTTATGAACACTAATCTCAAATTGTTCTCGTGACTTTTTATTAACATGAGGAGAGCGTAAGACTGTGTATAAACTGCGTTTTGTTGGTAAAGGGATTGGTCCTGAAACCTTAGCCCCCGTCTCAGATATAATTTTTGCAATTTCTTGAGCAGATTTGTCTAAAAGCACATGGTCATATGCCTTAAGCTTTATCCTTATTTTTTCCATACTCTAATGACAGAAAACAGAATACAGATTTTTCTGACCTCTGACATCTGACTTCTCTCGTCTTATTCAAGCACCTCTGTTACGACACCTGCTCCTACTGTCTGGCCCCCTTCTCTTATGGCAAATCGCATTTCCTTCTCCATAGCTACTGGATAAATAAGATTTACTTCAAGCTCTGCATTATCTCCTGGCATAATCATCTCTACTCCCTTTGAGAGTGTGGCTGTTCCTGTTACGTCCATAGTTCTGAAATAAAATTGAGGTGCATAACCTGTAAAAAATGGAGTATGTCGTCCTCCTTCTTCCTTAGTAAGAATGTATGCCTGTCCCTTAAATTTTTTATGTGGGGTTATTGTTCCGGGAGCAGCCAATGCCATACCTCGTTCAAGAGCATCCTTTTCTATTCCCCGAACGAGAACTCCAACATTGTCCCCAGCAATAGCTTCATCAAGGATTTTTCTGAACATCTCAAGTGATACAGCTACCGTTTTACGGGTTGGCTTAAAGCCAACAATCTCTATCGGGTCTCCAGGTTTTATCTTACCGCGTTCTACTCTGCCAGTCCCAACTGTTCCTCTTCCTGTAATGGAAAAAACATCTTCTATAGACATAAGAAATGGTTTATCTATATCTCTAACTGGGTCTGGAATATAATTGTCAACAGCATCCATAAGCTCCCATACAAATTTGCAATCTTCACAGGTTGGGTCTTTAGCTTCTAAACACTTAAGTGCAGAACCTTTAACTACAGGTATTTTATCCCCTGGAAAATCATACTTCTTTAGGAGGTCTCTGATTTCGAGTTCTACAAGTTCTATGAGTTCAGGGTCGTCGACTTGGTCTATTTTATTTAAAAATACTACTATAGCCGGGACGTTCACTTGACGCGCTAATAGCACATGTTCTCTTGTTTGAGCTTGGGCTCCATCAGCGGCTGAGACAACAAGAATTGCTCCTTCCATTTGAGCTGCTCCAGTTATCATATTTTTTATATAATCACGGTGACCTGGACAATCTATGTGAGCATAGTGTCGCTTTGAAGTCTCATACTCTCCATGATATAGTTGAATGGTTAGTCCACGAGCTTTCTCTTCAGGTGCCTTGTCTATTTGGTCATAAGCTACAAACTTTGCGAGCCCCTTTGTCTCAAGTACTTTAGTGATGGCTGCGGTTAGTGTAGTTTTACCATGGTCAACATGACCTATAGTTCCTATGTTTAAATGGAGCTTTGTTCGTTCAAACTTTTCCTTTGCCATTTTACCCTCCTTGCTTGGTTAAATGGTTAAATAGTTAAATGGTTAAATATGCGAAATCTTTTATTTAACCAATCACCACTCACCATTTAACCAGTTTCAATAACCCCTTATCTTCTTTAAAACTGAAAGCTGTTCTTCTTCTGCCATTTCTTGATAAGAGGCAAATTTCATAATATAAACTACTCTGCCTTGAGTTATAGACCGTAAGGCAGTTGCATAACCAAATAGTTTGCGAAGAGGACAAGCAGATAATATTGTGTGTCTAACTTTATTTCCTGATAAACCCAAGATTTTACCCCCCCTGGCATTTAAATCGTCGATTACAGAACCAAGATACTCGGGAGGTACAATTATTTCAAGTCTCATTACAGGTTCTAAAAGAACAGGTTCTCCTTTTTCCATAGCTTTTTTGAAAGCAATCGAGGCCGCCATTTCAAAAGCAATATCAGATGAGTCTATTGGGTGATAAGAACCATCAAGTAAAATCGCTTCTAAATCAACAACTGGGAATCCAGCTAAGATACCTACTTTCATAGCTCCTTCTATTCCCTTCCGTATCGCTGGTAAATATTGTCGTGGGATAGAATTACCTCTCACCATCTCTTTAAACCTGAATCCGCCTCCCTTTTTAATAGGCCTGAATTCAAGCTCAACATCCCCATATTGTCCATGCCCACCAGTTTGCTTTATAAATTGACCACGCTCACAGACAACTTTGGTAAATGTCTCTTTATAAGCTACCCTGGGGTTAGCAAGGCGAGCATTTAAAGAAAATTCGCGTTTCATACGTTGAACTGAAACATCAAGATGTAATTCTCCCATGCCAGAAACAATAGTTTCGCTGGTCTCAGAATTAACCCCAAACTTAAATGTTGGGTCATCAAGAGATAGTTTGTTCAATGCCAGAGATAATTTCTCTTCGTCCTTATATGTCTTTGGCTGTATTGTCGCAGAAATCACTGGTTCGGGAAATTTTAAACTCTCTAAAATCATCGGAGAATTCAATGCAGTGAGAGTATGCCCTGTTAGCGATTCCTTAAGTCCATAAACTGCTACAATATTGCCCGCCGTCGCTTCTCCTATAATCTCTCGCTTGTTCGCATGCATTGAAAATATGTGTGAAATCCTTTCCTTTTTGTCCGTGTTTGCATTTAAAACTAAAGAACCAGACCCGATTTTCCCTGAATAAACACGTAAATAAGCAAGCTTCCCGTGCGAGTCCGATTGAATCTTAAAAATTAAAGCGCAGAAAGGTGAATTAATGTCAGGATTCCTAACTTCCCACTTCCCACTTCCCACTTCCCACTTTCCTTCAACAGGAGGACGGTCTATAGGAGAAGGAAGATAATTGACTATCCCATCAAGTAAAGGTTGAACCCCAATGTTCTTAAGAGATGCCCCGAAAAATATAGGTACAAATCTTGGACTGTCATCATCCCTCTTTGTAAGAGTTAATTTGCGGATAGCCTTTGCTAATAACTCCATAGAAATAGGCTTCCCGTCAAGATATTGTTTTGCAATGTAGTCCTCCTCAAGAGAAAGAGTCTCTATTAAGTCATCCTTTGTGGCTTCAAATCTTGCCCGTAAACTCTCTGGAATATCTTTAACCTCAAATTTCATCCCATCTTCCAACTCTCCACTTCCCACTTCCGTGTCCCGCCATTCAATTATTTTTTCTGATAAAATGTCGCAAACCCCATGAAATGACCCCTCACTTCCTATAGGAAATTGTACAAGAAGTGGATGCCCTCTTAATCTCTCTTTTATCATATTTACACAACGATTAGGATTGGCTCCTACCCTGTCAAGCTTGTTTATGTAAACAAGCCTGGGAACTTTATACCTGTCCGCCTGAAACCATACTGATTCCGATTGCGATTCTACCCCCTCAACTGCACTGAATACCATTACCGCTCCGTCAAGAACCCTTAAAGAACGCTCTACTTCAGCTGTGAAATCAATGTGCCCAGGTGTGTCTACTATGTTTATCCTTGTCCCCTTCCAATAACAAGTCGTGACAGCAGATGTTATGGTTATGCCTCGCTCCTTTTCCTCTACCATCCAGTCCATAGTCGCAGAACCCTCATCTACTTCCCCAAGTTTGTGAACACGATGTGTATAATAAAGAATGCGCTCCGTCGTTGTCGTCTTCCCCGCATCTATATGAGCAATAATGCCTATGTTCCTTATCTTCCTTAAATCTCCCATCTCCTAATTTGGTTAATTGGTTAAACGGTTAATTGGTTAATTAACCATTCACCACTCACTCCGCCTAAGGCGGATTAACCAGACTTACCATCTAAAATGAGAAAATGCCTTGTTCGCCTCAGCCATCTTGCGCATGTTCTCCTTCCGCTTGCAAGCTACCCCTTCTCCTTTGCTCGCAAGTATTAGTTCCTCCGCTAACCTTTTTGATATGCTCTGCCCCTTCCCAGCTCGTGTCGCTTGAATTATCCACCGTATGGCTAAAGATAAACGACGTGATGCCCGCACTTCAATAGGTATTTGATAAGTCGCCCCTCCTACTCTCCTTGGCTTCACTTCTACACTCGGCTTTGCATTGCTTATTGCCTGGGAAAATACCGCCGTCCCAGGTTTTTGCGTCCTCTCTTCAATAATCTTTAATGACTCGTAAAATATCCGCTCAGCAAGATATTTCTTCCCCTTATGCATTAAACAGTTTATAAATTTGCCCGCTATCACATTCTTATACTTCGAGTCAGGTAATAATGGCCTCTCTTCCGCTCTCCTTCTCCTCATCTCTTTTAATTCGTTAATCGTGTATTCGTTGTTCGTATAATCGTTCCGATTAACGATTTTCGTTTAACGAATAACGGTTTTGGACTTTCAGTCATCTTTGATTTTTGCATTGTTTAATCTTTTCTGTTATTTAATTACCCAATTTTCTACCCAGCTTTAGCTGAGGGTTGTCTTTTATTTAACCACTCACCATTTAACCACTCACCACTCACCATTCACCACTCACTCCGCCTAAGGCGGATTAACCAGCTTTTGGCTGTCCTCTGTTATCTGTCTTTTTCATTGCTAACTGCAGCACCGCACATAAACTGTCATGCTGAACTTGTTTCAGCATCTCAACACACTCGCCTCGCTCTCGCTCCGGCCCGCCTTGACTCGTGGGCGAGTCAGACGAAGCGGGGCATAACTACATTTCACTTCCCTGCTCCTCACTCCTTTTTTTAATTGATAGTTTTGCATTGTTTAATCTTTTCTGTTATTTAATTACCCAATTTTCTACCCAGCTTTTCCGCCATCGGCTGAACTCTGGCTGAAGCCTGAGGCGGATGAGGGTTGTCTTTTATTTAACCACTCACCATTTAACCAGTCTTACTTCCTACTTCTCACTTCCTACTTCTTACTTCTCTTCGTCCCATACCTCGACCTTCCTTGACGACGCCCCTCAACTCCCTCAGTGTCAAGAGTGCCCCTTATTATGTGATATTTTACTCCAGGTAAATCCTTTACCCTCCCACCTTCTACTAAAACAATCGAATGCTCTTGTAAAGTATGCCCCTCGCCAGGTATGTAACAAATAATCTCTTGCCCCGTCGTTAACCTTACCTTCGCTACCTTCCTTAAGGCAGAATTCGGCTTCTTCGGTGTGGTCGTATATACCTTGGTGCATACTCCCCTCCTCTGTGGTGCCCCTGATAACGCCCGTGCCTTACCCCTCTTGCACCGCCTCTTCCTTCCCCGCCTTACTAATTGATTTATGGTTGGCATCTCTTTTGGTTAATTGGTTAAACGGTTAATTGGTTAATTAACCATTCACCACTCACCATTTAATTGTCTTTTTCATCAGTCATCTTTGATATTTGATCCGCCTAAGGCGGATTGATATATTTACTTCCCACTTCTAACTTCTCACTTCCCACTTCTAACTTCTCACTTCTCACTTCTCACTTCCCACTTCTAACTTCTCTCTCCTTACCCCTGTCCCAGCCGGTATTAAACTGCCCATTATTACATTCTCCTTTATCCCTAATAATAAATCTCTCTTCCTCTGCGTAGCTGCCTCCGTTAATACACTCGTCGTCTCCTGAAACGATGCCGCTGATATGAATGAGTCTGTCGTTAATATCGCCCTCGTTATCCCTAATAATATAGGCTCAAATGTCGCTCCCTTGCCACCTAATTCCTCTACCTTCTCAGTCTCCTCCCGTAACTTTACCTTGCTCACTATCTCTCCCTCTATAAACATCGTGTCCCCACTCTCCTTTATCCGTACCTTGCTTAACATCTGACGAACTATTACCCCTATGTGCTTGTCATTTATCTTTACCCCCTGTAACCTATATACCTCCTGTATCTGATTTACAAGAAATTCCTGTACCTCCTGTATCCCCTTTATCTTTAATATGTCATGTGGATCCGTCGCCCCCTCCGTTAATTTGTCACCAGCTGCTACCCTCTCCCTGTTATATACTAATAAATGCTTCCCATACGATACCCGATACCTCTTCGCCTCATGCTCCCCATGTATTACAATTGCCCTATGCCCAATCTCAGGTGCCTTGAACTCCACAATGCCATCAATCTCCGCCACAAGCGCACTGTTCTTCGGATGACGCGCCTCAAATAACTCCGTTACCCGCGGTAAACCTCCCGTTATGTCCCGCGTCTTCGTTATCTCACGCGGTATCTTCGCAAGTAAATCCCCACTCCTTACCCTTACACCCTCCCGTATTAGTATGTTCGCCTTTATCGGTAAAGAATAACTCGCTACCTGCCTCGCCTGCGAGTCAAGGCGGGTCTCCTTCCTTCCCCCCTCCGTGTCTATCCGTGTTCTCATCCGTGTCCTTCCGTGTTTCTTTTCATAAATGCATAACTCAGGATGTATCTTCCTGTGCCCAACTACTACAGGCTGCTTCCTCCCCGTCCGCTCATCATACTCAAATCTGTATGTCACATTCTCTATTAATCCTTTGAACCGTACCTCCCCATCTTCCTCAGATAGTATCGAAAGCGAATACGGGTCCCATTCAAATAATACCTTGTCCTTCATCACATACTCCCCATCCTTTATATGCACTACAGCACTCGGTGGTACTTTATAGTGAAGCTCCCTCTCTCCGCCATCGGCTGAACTCTGGCTGAAGCCTGAGGCGGATTTTCTACCCAGCTTTAGCTGAGGGTCTGCCTGCAGACCCGCCATCGGCTGAACTCTGGCTGAAGCCTGCGGAGTAAAATGAATCTTCCCTCCCTTATGAATGGCTACTCGCTTCCCATCCCCTCGCTTGTAAAGCCGCAAATCCTCAAACCTCACTCGCCCTTCCTCACGCGCCTTTATCTGCGATTCCTTAGTTATCCTCGTCGCTGTCCCGCCTATATGAAAAGTGCGTAATGTTAATTGTGTCCCAGGCTCCCCTATGCTCTGCGCCGCTATCACTCCCACCGCTTCCCCAAGCTCTACTAACCTGTTGTTCGCTAAATTCCGCCCATAACACTTTTGACATATCCCCCTCTTCGATTCACAAGTCAATACACTCCGAATTCGTACCTTGCTCAAACCACACTCCTCAACCTCTTTCGCCTTCTCATCTGTTATCTCCTCTCCCCCAAATACAATTATGCTTGAGGTTATCGGATTGATTATGTCTTCCAATGCAAATCTCCCCTTTATTCGCTCCGATATAGATTCAATTATCTGTTCCCCTTCCTTGATGGGACCTATGTCTATGCCCATTATCGTGCCGCAATCTGACTCAGTTATTATACTGTCCTGCGCCACATCTACTAACTTCCTCGTTAAATACCCGGATTGCGCAGTCTTTAACGCTGTGTCCGTTAACCCCTTCCTCGCTCCATGACAACTAATGAAATACTCAAGTACAGTTAACCCTTCCTTAAAATTCGAATTTATCGGTGTCTCTATTATTTCCCCTACCTTGCCACCTACCTGCGGCCTCGTCATTAAACCCCTTATCCCTGTTATCTGTCTCACCTGGTCCATATTCCCCCTCGCCCCACTCTTCGCTATCATATATAATGGATTAAATCCCTCCGCCGCAGACTCAAGAGTCGAAAGTGTCTCCCTCTCAATGCGATTCGTTGCCCTCGTCCAAGTATCTATTACCGTGTTGTATCTCTCACTCTCAGTTATCATTTCCTCATGATAACTCTTGTGTATCTTCTCTACCTCCCGAAATGCTCGCTCTATTATCTTCCCCTTGTTCTCAGGTATTATCATATCGTCCATCCCTATGCTTAATCCACTCCTCGTCGCACACTCATACCCAAGCTCCTTCACAGCATCAAGAAATTTTACCGCCTCATAGCTCCCAACTCCTTTATAAATATCCCCTATTAGCTCTATTAACTCCGCTTTCCCTATCAATTTATTTATAAATCCAATCCCCTTAGGTACAATGCGATTGAATATTACTCTCCCTGCCGTCGTGTCAATAATCCTTCCCTCTACTTCTCCACTTCCTACTTCTCCACTTCCTACTTCCCTATGCCTTATCCTCGTATGCTCACTTATCACCCCATATTTTAATGCTAACTCCACCTCCTCTGCGCTTCCAAATACCTTCCCCTCTCCCTTTTCCTCCCTCTTTCCTAATGTAAGCCAGTATATGCCTATTATTACATCTTGCGTCGGTACAGATATGGGTGCACCATTCGCCGGTGATAATATGTTGTTCGCCGATAACATCAATAATAATGCCTCAATTTGGGCCTCAATCGATAACGGAATATGTATGCTCATCGTATCCCCATCAAAATCCGCATTGAACGGTATGCATATTAATGGTGATATCCGTATAGCTTTCCCTTCTACTAACTTCGGTAAAAATGCTTGTATGGATAAACGATGTAATGTCGGAGCACGGTTTAATAAAACAGGATGCCCCTTTATTACCCGCTCTAATATCTCCCATACCTCCCGCGCTCCCTCTTCTAATAGCTTTTGTGCTACTTTTACCGATTGCGCATACCCGCCCTTCTCTAATTCCCTTATTATAAACGGCTTGAATAACTCAAGCGCCATCACCTTCGGTATCCCACATTCGTAAATCTTTAGCCTCGGGTCTACTACTATCACACTCCTTCCTGAATAATCTACCCTCTTGCCTAATAAATTGCGCCTGAACCTCCCGTTCTTCCCCTTTAATGAATCCGCTAATGACTTGAGTGGACGGTGCCCCTTCCCTTTCACAGGTACGCTCCTCCTCGAATTGTCTAATAACGCATCTACTGCCTCCTGTAACATCCGCTTCTCATTCCGTAATATTATCTCAGGTGCTTTTATGGCTGTTAAATTCTTGAGCCTGTTATTCCTCGTTATTACACGCCTGTACAAATCATTTAAGTCAGATGTCGCAAATAATCCCCCTTCCAATGGAACAAGTGGCCTCAAATCAGGTGGTATTACAGGTAATGCCTTTAATATCATCCACTCAGGCTTGGTTCCTGATACCCTAAATCCCTCTACTACCTTTAACCTTTTTAAAATGCCCTTCTTCTTCTCCGCCGAAGTCTCTATCTTCATTAATGCCTTCAAATTCGCTGATAGTTCATCTAAATCAAGCCCCGCTAATAATTCCTGTAATGCCTCAGCTCCCTCCTTCGCCTCAAATCCCTCTAATTTTTGATTTTTGATTTTTAATTTTTGATTTTTAATATCCCTATACTCCTCCTGGCTAATCGGTGTCCCTTCCTTGTATCCGCTCTCTCCTCCCCTTGTTACTATATATGATTCATGATATATTATTCGCTCTATCTTGTTCACTGATAAGTTTAATAACGCCCCTATCCGCGATGGTGGAACTTTATAAAACCATATGTGAGCCACAGGATACGCTAACTCAATATGCCCCATCCGCTCTCGCCGTACTCTCGATAACGTTACCTCTACCTTGCACCGCTCACATACTAATCCACGATACTTTATCCCCTTATATTTCCCACAATTGCACTCATAATCCCTCACAGGTCCAAATATTCGCTCGCAAAAAAGCCCATCCCTCTCCGGTTTCTGCGTCCGATAATTTATAGTCTCTGCTTTCGTTACCTCACCCCTCGACCAACTACGTATAACCTCCGGACTTGCTATCCCTATCTGTGTTGCGCTAAATTCCATCCTGTCTTTTTGCTGCTTACTGCTTACTCCTTACTCTCTCTTATTAGTTCCGTCTCTAAACATAGCCCATTTAATTCCTTTAATAATACATTAAAACTCGTCGGCGTCCCAGGTCTCGGTAACCCCTCTCCCTTTATAATTGACTCGTATAGCTCTTTCCTCCCTGTTATGTCATCAGATTTAATTGTTAGCATCTCTTGTAAAGTGTATGCCGCTCCATATGCCTCAAGCGCCCATACTTCCATCTCCCCAAACCGCTGCCCCCCAAATTGTGTCTTCCCTCCAAGTGGCTGCTGTGTTATTAATGCATAAGAACCTATAGAACGCGCATGTATCTTGTCCTCTACCATATGCCCTAACTTCATCATGTATATATATCCCACTGTCACATTCTCGCTAAATCGCTCCCCACTCCTGCCATCAAATAAACTCGTCTTTCCATCCCTCGGTAAGCCCGCCTTGTTAAGTAATCCCTTTATCTCTTCTATCCTCGCTCCATCAAATACAGGTGATTCTACTTTGAAACCCAGTGCTCTCGCTGCCCAGCCAAGATTAGACTCTAAAATCTGCCCAATATTCATCCGAGATGGTACACTTAATGTGTTTAAAATTAGCTCAATAGGTGTCCCATCCTCCAAATATGGCATGTCCTCCTCAGGTATTATCGCCGCTATCGTCCCCTTGTTCCCATGCCGCCCAGATATCTTGTCGCCCACAGTTACATCACGACTCTGCGCTATATATACTTTTATAGTCTTTAATACCCCATGTGGAAAATCATTGCTCCTCGCCGCCCTCTCAAGCTCCCTCGCCTCTTCTCCCTTTATACCCTTTATCTGCTCCTCTATCCCCAATCTCTCCGCCAAAGGCGGATTCCGACCCTTCACCCCCCCTAACTCCTTCTTTAATTCCTTTATCAAATACTTCATATGTGCCTTTATCTTCGCTCGCCGCCTCTCTACCTCTTGCTGATATAATTTATCCTCCCCCTTCCTTGATAAAATCCGTACATCAATGACCTTGCCCCGTACCCCAGAAGGAACACGAAGCGACGTGTCCTTTACATCTCGCGCCTTCTCGCCAAATATCGCTTGTAATAACCTCTCCTCCGGCGTTAACTCACGCTCACCCTTGGGTGATACCTTGCCAATAAGTATGTCGTCCGCCTCTACCTCTACCCCAATCCGAATTATCCCTCGCTCATCAAGATTCGCAATCCCCTCATCCGATACATTCGGAATGTCACAAGTTATCTCCTCAGGACCAAGTGCCGTGTCCCGCACATCAAGCTTGAACTCCTCAAGTGTTACCGATGTGAATATGTCTTCCTTTAATAGTCTCTCCGAAAGTACTATCGCATCCTCAAAATTATACCCCCCCCACGGCATAAATGCTACAAGTATATTCCTGCCAAGCGCTAACTTCCCTCGCTCCGTCGACATCCCATCCGCTATCACCTCGCCCAACCTTACCCTGTCCCCAACCTTGACTATGGGACGCTGGTTAATGCAAGTGTTCTGATTCGTCCTCTTAAACTTCTCTAATGGATAATAATCAAACCACTTCCCACTTCCCACTTCTCCACTTCCCACTTCTCCACTTCCCACTTCTCCACTTCCCACTTCTCTTCTTATCATTATCTCAGATGAAATCGCCCTCGTTACTACCCCGCTCCGCTTCGCAATTACTACTGCACCCGAATCCCTGGCAGCTTTCCCCTCTACCCCAGTCCCCACAATAGGTGCCTCCGGAAATAAAAGTGGTACTGCTTGACGCTGCATGTTCGAACCCATTAACGCACGATTCGCATCGTCATGCTCAAGAAATGGTATTAAACTCGTCGTTATGCTGAAAAGCTCCTGGGGCGATATGTCCATGTAATCTACTTCCGCCGCCGATACAGCAGGAAAATCACTCCCAAGACGAGATAGTATAAGTGACTCCTCGAACCTGCCATCCTTGTCTATAGGTGCATTCGCTTGTGCAATTGTGTACTTGTCTTCCTCAATCGCAGTTAAATACTTAATCTCAGAAGTTACCTTGCCTCCTTTTACCCTCCGATATGGTGCCTCTATCTCGCCATATCCATTTACCCTCGCATATGATGATAATGAGGTGATTATGCCTATGTTCTGCCCCTCAGGTGTCTCTATCGGACAAAGACGCCCATAATGAGAATAATGTACATCCCTCGCCTCAAGTCCAGCCGTCTCCCTCGTTAATCCACCAGGCCCTAACCTCGTTACACGCCGCTTGTGCGTTAGCTCAGCTAATGGATTCGTTTGCTCTAAAAATTGTGAAAGTTGTGAAGTGCCAAAAAATTTTTGAAGCGTCGCAGTTATTATCGTCGCATTCATTAGCTCCCTCGGAGTTAGAGTCCGCACCTCTTTTAACATCATTCGCTCCCTTATTACCCAGGTCAGCTTCGTAAAAGCAATCCGAAATTGGTCCTGAAGTAGCTCGTTTATCCTCTGCAAATGCCTGTTGCCTAAATGGTCAGGGTCGTCAGCCGTCTCTTCGCCCTTCGCTAATTCAATTATGCCTCTCATTACATTTATGAAATCTTCTTCAATAAGTGTGAGTGATTTTATCTTGCTCCCAAATCTGCGATTAATCCTATGCCTGCCTATCTTGTTTAAATTGTACCTCGATTTAGTAAAATACATAGTCCTTAAATAAGATTCCGCAATCTTCGGGTCCTGCGTAAAAGTCCCACGTAGTAAAGCATATATCTTTAATAATGCTTGAGACCGAGTCTCAATCCTGTCCTTATTGAGAGTGTTTAAAATGAAAAGTGGTTCCTGTTCCTTAAGTACTTCTACTTCTTTTATCCCAAAAGACCCTAAAGATTCTATTAATTCTTCATCTAATCTTGTCCCCGCTCTCGCTAATATCGTGTCCCCTGCTCCTTGCCCATGTGACCTCTGACTTCCCACTTCTCCACTTCCCACTTCTCCCTTCTGATACACATCTTTCGAAAGAGTAAATGAGTCACAATCTTTTAACGGACGCTTTATAGATTTGAAAAAAAGTTTGAGTATCTGTTCCGGAGTTTCATAGCCAAGTGCTTTTAAAAAAGTAGTGCATAATACCTTATGCCTCCTGTCAAGAGATATGTGTAAAATGTCGTTTGTGTCTGTCGAAAATGTAATCCAACTGCCCCTGTGGGGAATAATCTCGCCAATAAATAGTCTTTTCCCAGATGGATGAATCTTGTCAGAAAAATATACCCCAGGTGACCTCCTTAATTGATTTACAATTACCCTCTCAACACCATTTATTACAAATGTCCCCCAATCAGTCATTAAAGGAAGTTGCCCAAGATATACATCTTGGTCAATCGCTTCCTTTATCCCACCCCCACTCTGTTTCTTCGCTCCTCTGCTCCTCTGCTCATTTGCCCCTTCCGAAGGAATCCCGTGACGGGCTTCTTCGGAACGGGGTCCGCCTGTATCCTTGATGATAAGTCTGAACTCTCCACGTAATGGAGCATTATAAGTCATTCCTCGCTCTATTGCCTCTTCCGGAGAGTATGTCGGTGTGCCAAGAGAGTAAGATAGGAATTCTAACCTGTACCTCTTATGAATATCTTCAATAGGAAAAGCTTCTAAAAAAGCTGATTGTAGCCCAGAAACCTTCCCTTTGGATTTAGCCTCGAGAAAGTCATTGAAAGGGCTAATTTGTATCTCTGTAAGGTCAGGTAAATGTATTACCTCTTTTATTTTTCGATAACTCTTAACCATCTTGCCATTCTTAGTTAAATGGTAACCCCGATGTTCTTCTTCACTCTGACGAATCGGAACGAGCCGACTTCGTCGGAATCAGAACAACGAGAATGCCGATAAATCGGCAGTGGTAATTGATTAAATAAAGGGTAGGTTGAAGTCTCTGCTCTCATCTACCCCATTTTAACCATTTAACCATTTAATCCCGCACATAACTTATGTGCGGGACTCTTTTTATCGTATTTCGCAAGTAGCTCCCGCCGCTTCAAATCTTTTTACAATCGATTCCGCATCTTCTTTGGAAACCTTTTCCTTTACAGGAGATGGAGCAGAATCAACAAGGTCCTTCGATTCTTTTAAACCAAGGTCCGTTATCTCGCGGACTACTTTTATCACTCGTATCTTGTTCTCCCCATAAGACTTAAGAATGATATCAAACTCGGTCTTCTCCTCCTTGGGTTTCTCTTCAGAAACCGTAGGAGCCGGGGTAGCTGTCACTTGAGAAATAGCCGTGACACCAAAACGCTTCTCAATCTCTTTTACAAGGTCCGAAAGCTCAAGAATAGTCATCTTTTCTATAAGCTCAATTATCCCGCTTCGCTTGTCGGAACGGGGCAGGCGGGCCTTTTCTTTCTCGCCTCGCTGAAGCTTCGGCGAAGCGGGTGACTCAGTTTTTGCCATCTGGTTCTCCTTTCTTATTGAGTGTCTCTTTTAACGCTCGCACTACCCTACCTGGAATGTCCTGAAGCACAAAAATAAGGTCGGATAGAGGTGAGACTAAAATGCTTGAAAGCTGTGATAATAATACCTCGCGCTTGGGAATTAACGCAATGCCTTGAATATTAGTTGGAGAAAAAAGTCTGCCCTCAAACCAAGCACCATTTATTTTTAATGACTCTAATTCCTTTTGAATCTCTACTAAAACTCGAGAAGTAATGACTGGGTCATCACCAAGACATATGCCAGTGGGTCCTTCTAAATACTTAAGTACTGGTTCCATATCAGTTTTATCCAAAGCAAAACGAAGCGACGAATTCTTAACTACCATATAAGATAAAGAATTCTCTCTTGTTTTTCTCCTTAATTTTACCATATCACTTGCAGTTAAACCCTTAAAACATGTAAGCCATATACCTTTTGATTGCTCAAGCTCAGTCCTAAACTCTTGAACAAATTTTTTCTTTGCCTCTATTTTCATTTAATAAAATGCTAAATTCTTAATTATACAAGTTTTAAAGTTTATGTCAAGTTTTTTTTTAGGGGAAAAACCTAAATTTTTATACCCCCTCCTTTTTATTAACTAACAAATTACTTTGTTAATTCAGCTACATTTCTGAGGTCAACTTTTATGCTTGGCCCCATTGTTGAAGAAAGGCAAACCTTCTTAAAATAAATTCCCTTTGCTCCAGATGGCTTTGCTTCCCATAAGTCTTTTAAAAATTGAGTAATGTTTTCTTCTATTTTTTTATTGCTAAAAGAGACTTTGCCTGTTCCACTATGGATACAACCCGTCTTGTCCATTTTAAATTCAATTCGTCCTTTCTTTACCTCATTAATAACTTTACTTATTTCTTGAGTTACAGTGCCTGCTTTTGGATTCGGCATCAGACCACGGGGACCAAGAATTTTGCCTAATTTGCTGACCTTGGGCATCATGTCTGGAGTGGCTATTATAATATCGAAATCAAGCCAGCCTTCTTTTATGCGAGCAATCTTATCATCCCCACCTGCAAAATCAGCACCAGCTAACTCAGCTTCCTTAAGTTTGTCCCCTTCTGCTAAAACAAGAACTTTCTTTGTCTTCCCAGTCCCATAAGGAAGAGATGTTGTCCCTCTCACATGCTCCTTTTTGGCATCAATTCCTAATTTCACAGAAATTTCTATAGTTTCATCAAAGTTCGCCGTAGAAAGTTCTTTTATAAGCTCAATTGCCTTGTGCAAATCATAAAACGCTTCTCTGTCTAACTTGTCCTTGAGTTTCTTGAATCTCGCTGACTTTTTCATTTTTCTATCTTTATCCCTGTCCCTTCTCCCTGCTGCCTACTGCTTACTTCCTACTTCTTACTTCTTACTTCTCCACTTCCTACTTCTTACTTCTTACTTCTCCACTTCCCACTTCTCCACTTCCCACTTCTATGCCCATGCTTCTCGCTGTGCCTTCAACTACGCGAACCGCACTTTCAAGAGTATTAACATTTAAATCCTCTAACTTTTTCTTTGCTATATCTTCTACTTGAGAACGATTTATTTTTGCTACCTTGTTTTTGTTCGGCTCGCCAGAAGCTTTAGCAATACCAGCAGCTCGCTTTAATAACATAGATGTAGGTGGAGTTTTGAGAATAAAGTCAAAAGTCCGATTACTATATATCGTAATAATAGCTGGAATAATGTATTCTTCCTGCCCCTTTGTTTGTTCGTTAAAAGATTTGCAAAACATAGGTATGTTTATGCCATGAGGACCTAATGATGTGCCTACCGGTGGTGCAGGTGTGGCTTGACCGCCAGGAATGTAAATCTTTACTTTTGCAATAATTTCTTTCGCCATCTTAAAGTGGCTCTACCTGAAGAAAATTGACCTCTACAGGAGTTTGCCGACTGAAAATAGTTACCATAAGCTTTAGCCTCTCTCTTTCTGGATATAGGTCTTCTACTACACCGACAAAATCAGTAAATGGTCCATCTATAATTTTGACTGATTCACCCTTAATAAATGGAACTTCAGTAATCTTCCTTGCCTCGGGCTTTATGTAATTGAGCATACGCTCTACTTCTTCAGCCAGCATGGGTTGTGGACGTTTGCCTTTGTCTCCAAATTTTAAGGTGTTGGGAATTTGAGAAATTAATTTGAATAACTCCTCGTTGGACTCCATCTTTATTGCTATGTAACCAGGATAAAGCTTCTTCTCTATATTTACTTTCCCCTTCTTGCCTAATTTTGAGAGCTTCTTTGCTGGAACAATTATCTCCTCCACATCTCCATTATAGTTATGAAGAGCAATTTCTTTGCGAATTAAATCCACTACTTTATATTCTTGCCCAGAGTATGTATGTATAATATACCACTCTTTCATCCTTTAACTCCTCTGTCTTCTGTCTTCTGTCTTCTGTCCGAATGGGTCATCTTAATATTCCTCCAATTACATAAGAAAAAGAAATGTCCAGTACCCACATAAATAAGGCAAGTAATAACGAAAAAACTATAACTATCCATGTAGAAGTCCACAGTTCTTTCCTCTTGGGCCATGAAACTCTTGAAAGCTCTACTTTCATCTCTCTTAAAAGGGTTTTTATCTTATCCATTTCTGGTTAAAAGGTAGGGGCGTATAGCAATACGCCCGTACAAATAGTTAATTGGTGGTACAGACTCCCAGCCAGTAATTTATTTAACCAATTACCACTCACCATTTAACTAACTATCTTTTCAGGCCTGGAAGGATTCGAACCTCCATCCTCCGGATTTGGAGTCCGGCGCTCTCACCAGTTAGAGCTACAGGCCCATCCCAAATTAAAATTAGCAATCAATTTCTACCCAGCTTTAGCTGAGGGTTTAAAATTGCTAATTGATAACTTTAATTTGATTTACTTTATCTCTTTATGTATCGTATGCTTCCTACACCAGGAACAATACTTCTTGTACGAAACAGCCTCAGGATGTTTTTGTTTATTCTTTGTAGTTGTATAATTCCTATGATTACACTTGCTACACGCTAAAGTTATTATTATCCTCATATCTTTAGCCCATGAGCGGAATTGAACCGCTGACCCCTTCCTTACCAAGGAAGTGCTCTACCAACTGAGCTACATGGGCAAACCCTAAACTATCTATTATAGTAACTTTTTAAAATTTGTCAAGAAAAAATTTTCTGCTAATTAAATAAAATTAAATCTCTATAATCAAACTTTCTAATTCTGTTGAGATAATTGTATGAAAAATTTTAAAATTGTCAAGTTTTTTTATTCTTGACATTTTGAAACTTAAAAGGTATAATTTTCTAGGAATGATAGAGGAATTAGCCCTAAAAACAGACTCAAAAATTTTATTGCTTGTCCTGGATGGAGTTGGTGGATTGCCAAAAAAGGCCCGCCTGCCATCCGTCGGGCAGGGATATACTGAACTTGAAACTGCAAAAACGCCAAATTTAGATAAACTTGCCCAAAAATCAATTACTGGGCTCACGGATGCTGTGGCTCCCGGAATTACCCCAGGCTCAGGACCAGCCCATCTTTCCCTTTTTGGGTACAACCCTATTAAATATCAAATAGGTAGAGGAGTGCTTGAAGCTCTTGGCGTGGGAGTTTCCCTTAATCCAGAAGATATAGCAGCTCGGGGAAACTTTGCCACAGTTGATGCTGAAGGTCTGATTATAGACCGTAGAGCTGGCAGAATATCTACTGAAGTTAACCAAAAAATATGTAAAAGGTTACAAACAGAGATAAATAAAATTTGTGCCGGAGGCACATCCCTGCCCGATGGGCAGCAGGCGGGCGCCTTTGGCAGAGAGAATGTAAAAGTTGAAGTTATGCCAGGAAAAGAACATCGTTTTGTTCTCGTATTTCGTGGCTCTGGACTGGATGAACGTATAACTGAGACTGACCCACAGAAAACAGGAAATCCACCATTGATCTGTAAGCCATTAGTTCCTGAGGCAGAAAAGACAGCAAGAATTGTAAATATATTTGTGAATAAGGCTAAATCTATTCTTAGCCCACCCCGTTCCGACAAGCGAAGCGGGACGGAGCCGGCTAATATGGTTCTCCTTCGCGGATTTGCCAAGCTTCCAAAACTTAAGTTAATGCAAGAAAGATTTAAATTGACTCCCGCAGCAATCGCCACTTATCCAATGTATAGAGGTCTGGCAAGTCTTGTGGGAATGGATGTTTTGGAAACAGGCTACACCATTGAAGATGAAATCCTTACACTTAAAAAATATTGGAAGCAATACAATTTCTTTTATTTACATATTAAAAAGACAGATAGTTTCGGAGAGGATGGAAATTTTGAGAACAAGGTGAAAATAATAGAAGAGATAGATAAATATGTTCCAATATTACTTGAACTTGTCCATCAATCAACAGATAATGTTTTTGTTATAACGGGTGACCATTCTACTCCTTCACTCCTCAAAGCTCATTCCTGGCATCCAAATCCCTTTTTGCTTTATTCAAAATGGATAATACCAGATTCTGCTAAAAGATTTACAGAAAGAGAGTGTATGAGAGGAGGACTTGGGCACTTTAATGCTGTAGATGCAATTCCTCTTATGCTGGCTCACGCATTAAAGCTTAAGAAATTTGGCGCCTGATGCATATAATTGTATGCCTAAAACAAGTCCCAGATATATCGGAATCGCCTGAAATTAAAATTAATCCAGAGACTAATACTCTTATTAGAGAAGGAGTCCCATCAATTATAAATCCATTTGATATGTATGCTATCGAAGAAGGGCTTAGAATAAAAGAAAAAATGGGTGGGAGGGTCACTGCTATTTCAATGGGGCCTCCTCAGGCCAAAGAAGTACTTGAAGAAGCTATATCAATGGGTATAGATAAAGCAGTTCTTATATCTGATAAATCATTTGCAGGTGCCGATACTTTAGCTACTTCTTATACTTTAGCTATGGCAATTAAGAAGATTGGTAACTTTGACCTTATATTGTGTGGAAAACAAGCTATAGATGGTGATACAGCACAGGTCGGTCCTGAACTGGCGGAAATTTTATCAATCCCGGTAGTTACTCTTGTGAAAAAAATAGAGGAAATTAATCCCGCCTCCGTCTCGCCGAGTAGGGGGGTATCACAATACGCCCGTACAGGCGGATATGCTAAAGTAGAAAGACTTGTTGAGCAGGGTTTTGAAATTATAGAAACTTCTTTGCCGGCTCTATTTACAGTTGTCAAGGAAATAAATGAACCAAGACTTCCAACTTTAAGAGGAAAGCTTAAAGCAAAATCAGCAGAAATTTTGACATGGAAAATTAATGACCTTAATGTTAAAGAGGAAAGTGTTGGTTTAAATGGTTCTCCCACTCAGGTAATGTGTATCTTTGCCCCAGAGCAAAAGAAACAAGGAGAAATATTTACAGGCTCAGTTCCTGAATCTGTAGAGAAGATAACGAGTTTTTTGAAAATATACATTAACCACAAATGAATACGGAGAAACATAAATTATATGCTCAAATTATAAACATCAAAATCCAAAAAAATTTTGAATTTTGATATTTGATTTTTGATTTTACTAAAATGGGTATAAGAGTTATTACAGATAGATGCGATGGATGTGGATTATGTGTTCAATCCTGCACTTACAATGCTATTGAAATAAAAGACAATATGGCTTTTATTTCTTTAGAAAATTGCACTTTTTGTAATGCCTGTGTGCCAGCTTGCCCAACCGAAGCAATTGTGATAAAAGTAAGGGCGTATGGCAATACGCCCGTTCAAGATTATAAAGGAGTATGGATATTTGCAGAACAAATAAAGGAAAAAGAAGATAGGCAAGGCTCTCAGCCTTGCAAGGGACAGATTCATGGAGTAGTTTTTGAATTGCTTAGTAAGGGCAGAGAGATTGCTCTTCAATTAGGTGTAGATTGTAGTTGTGTCCTCCTTGGACATAATATTAAAAATTGTAGTTCCTGCCTTATAGCAAGAGGGGCAGATAAAGTTTATGTAGTTGATGATAAAAGACTTGAAGAATTTAATGTAGAACCTTATACTCAAGTGATTACAAAATTAGTCCTAAAATATAAGCCAGAAATATTCCTTGCCGGGAGCACTTCAACAGGAAGAGTATTGTTTCCAAGAGTTGCCGCAAGACTCAAAACAGGTTTGACTGCTGATTGCACAGAACTTGATGTAGATATTGAAAAAAAATTATTGCTTCAGACAAGACCTGCTTTTGGTGGTAATATAATGGCAACTATTTTATGTGAAAATAAAAGACCTCAAATGGCTACTGTGAGACACAAAGTTATGAAAGAGGCAGAGTTTAATGATAAAAGAAAAGGTGAAATAATAGAGGCAGGAGTTCAATCCGCCTTATCCGCCTCAGGCGGAGGAGAACCACTGCCTTCAAGAACTAAAGTAATTAAATTTGTAGAAGACTTAACTCAACAAGTAAATATTCAAGAAGCAGATATTATAGTATCAGGTGGTAAAGGACTTGGAGCTCCTGAGAATTTTAAACTGATTGAAGAACTTGATGAGGTGCTTGGAGCAGCAGTTGGGAGCTCCAGGCCGCCAGTGGATGACAACTGGATTCCATATTCTCATCAAATTGGACAGACAGGAAAGACGGTCAGGCCAAAATTATATATAGCTTGTGGAATATCAGGAGCCATTCAACATCTTGCAGGAATGTCAAGTTCGGAAAGTATAATTGCAATAAATAAAGACCCCGAAGCACCAATATTTAAAATAGCAGACCTTGGAATTGTTGGAGATTTATTTGAAATAGTCCCGGAACTCACTGAAAGATTGAGGAAGAAGAGATGATAAATGCCTAAAAAAGAATTTAGGAATTTAGGTATTTGGAAGTATGAGATGAAGATAAAAAAGTTTCAAAGTCTTATATACGACATATACTATGACAAGGATGCAGGGCGCGGTTTAAGGGCAACTTTTACCTGGTTTATTGAAGAAGTTGGTGAGTTGGCAAGAGCAATGAGAACTGATAAGAATTTAGAAGAAGAATTTGCAGATGTCTGTGCCTGGCTGTTTTCTCTTGCTAATATAAAAGGAATTGATTTGGAAAAGGCGGTTAAGCGCTATGCTAATGGTTGCCCAAAATGTGGTAAAATCCCCTGTATCTGTAAAGTTTAGGGACAATGCGTTAACCACAGATGAACGCAGATAGACACAGAAAGATTAAATTTCAAAATCCAAACATTAAATGTCATTCTGATGCTACTTATGTCATTCTGAGCGATAGCGAAGAATCTCCTTTTTTTGGTATTTGAAATTCCTAGAGATTATCTGCGTGCATTAGCGTTTATCTGCGGTTTCAATAAAGTGATGCAAGAACTAACTGAAAAGATTTCTAAATTACAGAAATTTCTTGAGATAGATAAATATAAAAAAGAAATTGATGAAATAAATACTAAAATTGCAATACCTGATTTCTGGGCTTCTCAACAAAAGGCACGAAAACTTACTGAAAGACTTTCACAATGCCAGGATATTGTAAAAAGGTTTGAAGAAATTCAAAAAGAATTTCAAGATTTAAAAGAACTTGGTAAGTTAGGCGAAGACATAACAGGTGAGTCCAAAAAATTAAAAGAAAAAATAGATAAGCTTGAGTTAGAGTTTGCTTTTAAATCCGAAGATGATAAGCGAAATGCAGTCCTTACAATTCATCCCGGAGCTGGTGGCACAGAGTCCTGTGATTGGGCAGAAATGCTCTTTAGAATGTATCTTAGATGGTTTGAACTCAAAAAATTTAAAGCATCCGTTATCCAATACGAACCTGCTGATGTTGCCGGGTTAAAAGATGCTACAATTGAAGTAAGGGGTAAATTTGCTTATGGATGGCTTAAAGGAGAATCAGGTGTCCATAGATTGGTTCGTATATCGCCATTTGATGCTTCTCATAGGCGGCATACATCATTTGCAAGTTGTTTTGTTTATCCTCTTATAGAAGATGAAGTTAAAATTGAAATTAATGAAAAAGACTTAAAAATTGATACATTCCGAGCCTCAGGACCCGGAGGTCAATATGTGAATAAGGTATCATCTGCCATAAGAATAACCCATATACCAACTAATATAGTTGTTACCTGCCAATCGGAACGCTCCCAGTATCAAAATAAACAAACTGCACTCAGAGTTTTAAGGTCAAAATTATATCAGTTAAAGAAAGATGAGGAAAGAAAAAGTCTTGAAAAAATTACTCCTCAAAAATATGAAATTGGATGGGCAAGGGAAATAAGGTCTTATGTCTTTTGTCCATATACACTTGTAAAAGACCATCGAACAGGGTTTGAAACCCATAATGTTCAGGAAGTAATGGATGGTAATCTTGACCCATTCGTCAGAGCCTGGCTCCTGAAAACAAAGGAAGAATAAAATCTGCGTGCATCAGTGTTTATCTGCGGTTTCAATAATGCCAAAATTTGATGAAAAATTTATAAGATGGATATGGGAATATCAGAAACTACGCGGTGTAGGGGCGTATGGTTCACCACGACCTTCACCACGGAGTGGCAATACGCCCCTGCAAACTGAGTCAGGAAAAAGAATTGAAATAATCTCACCGGGAATCCCAAATCAAGAAGATGGACCTGATTTTAAAAATTCAATTATTAAACTTGATAAAACTCTCTTAAAGGGTGATATTGAAATTCACCTTTCAAGTAATAGCTGGTTTGAGCACCAGCATCAAATTGACCCTAAATACAATAAGGTAATACTTCATGTAGTAACCCAATACGGTAATCAACCCGCTATTACTGAAAGTAAAAATCTCATTGAAACTTTTAATCTCTCTCGCAGGATTAAAAAGCCATTATCTAAACTTATTAAAGAATATATTAAAGAAAAAAAAGCACAGGAAAAATACACTTGCCCTTATGTGCCTAATTCCAAAGTATTGCTCTCTATCCTTAAAGAACAAGGGAAAGCCCGATTCAAAGAAAGGGAGATAAGATTTAAAAAACTTATAAAAGATTATGGCCAAGAACAATCTGCTTATATAGGAATTATGGAATCATTAGGATATGTCAAAAATGAAAAACCATTTATAAAGCTTGCTCAACTCGTCCCAATAGATTATCTAAAATCCTTAACCTCAAATAAATCAAGAAGCGAAAAAATTAAGTTAATTCAAGTTACCTTACTTGAAGTAGGTGGTTTGCTTCCCAATCCCGCACTTATGCGTAAGCAGGATTATGAAAAAAGCAATGTAGCGCGGGGCTTTATGCCTCGCAATGTACAGACTATGAAAAAAGAGGAATGGCAGTTCTTTAAAGTTAGACCCTCTATATTTCCAACAAAAAGAATAAGAGATATAAGTTATTTTTTAGCTGATATAATACAAGATGGAATTTGTAATTTTCTAATAACTACTTTCCCCGACATTGAAAAAATAAAAGCCAAGTTTTCTCAAGCCAAAATGGGTAAATCAACTGTTGAAATAATAATTCTAAATGTAGTATTACCTCTATTATCAACCCTTAATGTAGGGCAAGGCTTTAGCCTTGCAAATAAAATCATCCAAATCTATATGAATTACAAGCCATTACCAGAAAACAACATCACAAAACTAATGACTAAAAGATTACTCATAAAGCAAAAATTAATCCGCCTGAGGCGGAAAGAAATCTATTACCAGGGAATGATTCACATCTTCAAACATTATTGCCAAACCAAAAGCTGTTCCACTTGCCCCATCCGTCAGCTGACGGACTTAACTCTTAATTTGTAATTCCTGACCCCCCTTGTTATTTTTTAACAAATACTTGACAATATTATAAAAATTGGTTATATTACTGTATGTTGATTACGACCCTTATAAAAGATGGGTAGATTACTGGCAAGAGGATTGAAATGAAAACCAACCGCAAATATAAAGGGACAAAAACAAGTGCTTTTGGCTCTCCTGGTAGAATAGGTCATGATGCTACCCGCTTTTACGCCAGTAAGTTATACGAAGGATTGCCAAAGGAAAAGAGAGTCCAGTATATAGAAAATCCCATCCCCTCACAGTTTTTGGATAAAATCTTTTGTAAATCATCTGAAAAAATGGAAGAATTACCTGATAATAGTGTTCATTTGATGGTAACCTCACCGCCTTATAATGTTGGTAAAGAATACGATGAGAATCTTACACTCGAAGAATACCTTAAATTTTTAAAGAGAGTCTGGAAAGAGATTAACAGAGTACTTGTCCCCGGAGGAAGAGTATGTATCAATAATGCAAATTTAGGCAGGAAGCCATATATACCACTCCATGCTTTTATAGTAAGGGATATGCTTGATTTGAACTTCTTAATGCGAGGAGAGATTATATGGAATAAAGATTCAAGTGCCAGCCCTTCAACGGCATGGGGAAGTTGGCTTTCAGCTGCCAATCCTACTTTACGAGATATTCATGAATATATTTTAGTTTTTTCTAAGGAGAGTTTTGGAAGAAAAAATACTAATAGAAGAAACACAATTTCTAAGAGAGAATTTCTCGAACTTACGAAGAGCGTCTGGACATTTCCGGCAGAGCCAGCTCGCAAAGTTGGGCATCCGGCTCCTTTTCCCGTAGAACTTCCTTACAGGCTCATTCAACTCTATACTTATGAAGGTGAAGTGATTTTAGACCCGTTTATGGGAAGTGGGCAAACAGCAATTGCCGCAATAAAAGCAAATCGCCATTATGTAGGTTATGAGATAGAAAAAGAATATGTAAAATTATCTGAAAGAAGAATAAAAGAATCCTCAAGAGTTTTCAGTTCCCCTAAGATATTTAATGAAGGTAGTAAATAAAAAAGCAAGAGCATCAACCTCAAAAAGTAACATGGGAAAAAATGAGCCCTGACAGGAAGTTTATGTGAGATTTAGATTATTTATGAAGCGATATAGAATCTTGTTTTTCGATTATGACTCACGAGCTATGCTTTTAACTCAAAAAATTGAAAATAGTTGGAAAAAAGAAGTAAAGGAATTACATAAAAAGAATAAGGAACAGATTAAACAAAGCCTGATTTTTTATTATGGAAGTTCTAATGCTGAAATGAAGTTATGCAACTTCATCGCTTTGGGTACAAAGCCAGTTTCGATACTCGCATTTCACAGTAAGTTCGTTAATCAAATTCGAAACGCTTTCGTAATAGGTGCATACTATCCTGCACTTACTGCTACATGTACACTAGGCGAACGCATTCTTAACCATCTTATAGTGTTGCTTCGTAAAGATTTCTCAAACACTACTGAATATAAGAAGGTCTACAATAAAAAGTCTTTTGATAACTGGAATTTGGCAATAAATACGCTAAAATCATGGGGAGTCTTTACACCAACAACAGTTAAATCTTTTGAAAAACTATCAGAGTTCAGAAAACAAGCCATACATTTTAGGCCTGAAATTGATCTAAACGACCGTTCAATTGCATTAGAAGCGATACGTTGCTTAAACGAAATAATTAACGAACAGTTTACAGCTTGGAGCTGTCAACCATGGTTTATCACAGGAGTCCCAGGAGAGATCTATATTAAAAAAGAAGCTGAGAAAGATCCATTTATACAAAAAGTTTACATTCCAAATTGCCATCTTGTAGGTCCACGCCACAGTGTAGTATCAGCCAGAAGTAAATTTACTGTTAATGACAACTATGAGTATGAAGACAAAGAGATATCTGATGCAGAATTTGTTAAATTACGAAAATCATTAAAAGCTCCTCAAAAAGTAACCTCTAATCCTTTTTAATCCCCATTTCCCCAAGCGATGCTTACTACGGAGATACACGGACAAAAATAGAACACAGAAATACACGGATAAAAAGATTATTATGTTCTCTGTGTTTACTTTTATCTCTTATATTCTCTTCCAATCCCTGTTACTGCAAATCTATATGGAAAAAATTAGGGACGGACTACTATTTTTTGTAAATGGCTTCTTAGATTTTTCCCCTTGTAGCCGAACCCTTTAGGGTTCGTTAAACGAGAACTAAAATCTTGCCCCTGCATCATCTTTCTATAATCTGTGTAAATCAGCGTCTGATTTAAATCTGTGTAATCTGTGGCTCCCTTTCTCTGTGTCCTCTGTGGTTATTCGGTTAATTCGTGTCAATTTGTGGTTATTTTTTCTCAGCTTCCCCTTTCATAGGGACAAATCTTACTGGAATGATGGATTCTTTTTTAATTCCTTCTTTGGTTTTTGTTATAAGCAAAAGTTCTTGATACCCCGCACTTATGCATAAGTGCGGGGCACCTACAGGAATTACCATTTTTCCTCCAACTTTTAGTTGTTCTAAAAGAGGTTCTGGTATATGTTCAGGGGCACAAGTTACTATTATGCCATCAAATGGGGCGTTTTTGGGCCAACCTTTGTAGCCATCACCACATTTTACCTGTATATTTTTGTAACCCATAATAGATAATCGTTTTTCAGCGCTCTTTGCTAATGGCTTTAAAAGTTCTATAGTATATACCTCCCCGCCTTGACTCGCAGGCGAGGCAGGTTTAACAATCTCTGCTAATATTGCTGCTTGATAGCCACTGCCAGTCCCTATTTCTAATACTTTTTCATCTCCTTTTAAATTTAAAAGAGATGTCATTAAAGCGACAATATATGGTTGAGATATGGTTTGCTCATAACCAATTGGGAGTGGCTGGTCTGTATAAGCAAGAGATTTATATTCTTGAGGGACGAATTTGTGTCTCTCTACTTTTAGCATAGCTTTTAAAACAAAAGTATCCTTAATTCCTCTGGCTACAATTTGTTCCTCTATCATCTGCTTTCTGAGAATTTGGTAATTATCCGTTCTTGCAAATGTGAGAAGAAAAATTATAAAGTAACCCATCTCTTTGATATATTACTAAAAATGACCCCCTGTTAAGAAAAAAAGTGTAAGTAAGGGAAAATAGGAAAAGGGAATCAAGTTAAAATCAACAATTATCAATTAGCATTTAAAAATGGCACCGTTTAATTGTTAATTTCGCATTGTTTATTTTTTCCCCTTTTACCCTGTTTCCCCTTTTTCCTTTGTTACACAAGAATCGTTTATATTTTCATACTATTCAAGAGATAATTATTTCTGGTCTTATTACTCCTGCTCTGATTTGGGTTCTGCCATTCAAATATACATAATGACTTTCCTGCCCGACACCTGCCCGCCGCTTCGCTTTGGCAGGCGGGGATGGCAGGCAGGCAAGGGTTTGGAAAAAATTTAAAAGCTCTCCTTTCATTTGCTGGGTCCCAAATCCATCAAGTATAATAAGAGTTATTCCTTTATCAATCCTACCCGTTACGCCAGACCAAACCTCTTTGCCAAATAGTTCTTCTGCATCGATTGCTCTTAAGTTTGCTAAAATTATTCCTTTTACTCCTTTCTCTTTAAGCTCATTGATTTTAGATGCTTTTAAAGGTTTACTGCTGACAAGAATTTTTGCTTCAAAGGACTCCACAGTTTCTTCTAAGATACTTAACTTTCCAAATGTCTCTCTGCCAAATCCAATTATTCCATTTAGCTCGTAACCATCTGTTTTGATAACTACTCCATAGTTTGGAATTACTTTCTCCACCTCTCCAGAAATACCTGCTTTTAAGTCTACCTTTTGATGAGGTCTTTGAACAATAACTTTTCCAGTTTCAGTATTTATACTCTTTATTTCTCCGTAGATTGGTGATTTATAACCCTTTAGAAAAAGACCAGGGATTTCTGCAATTATACCTCCTTTTTCTACATAATCACCAACTTTCTTTTTCATATATCTTATGATGTTTTTGGGTTTTATTCTGAGAGCATCTGCAACATTTATAGTCCTTGGTGTCAAATCCATTTCCTTTTCACGAATTAGAATGTGACCTGAATCATCAGAAATATGCTCTATTATGCCGTCAACAGGTGATATTCTAACTTTTGTTTCAAGTAATATCCTTCTTTTGGCAAGTATCTCATCTTCTTTTACTAAATCACCTTCTTTTTTTAGCATATATTTTCGTATATCCTGAGGTGTTGTCTTTAATGAATCAGCTATTTCTATAATAAATGGACGCCTTGCAGTGTATACTGTTTTTGCCACAATATCTTCAGGCTTTACTTTATCTCCTTCTTTTACAAGTACTTTGCCAGGGAAATCAAGTAATCGTTCCTTTCTTATTACCTTAGGTTGTAATTTTGATTTTTGCATTTTGATCCGCCTAAGGCGGATTGATTTTGCTAAAGAGGGGTCTTCCACGAGTATCTATTATAACATTACCATGAAATTCGTGCATTACAGGCTTCCCAAACCCAGCCCCTATATCAAATTTAGGTTCAGGTATTATTTTGTAATTCCCATCCAAATTTAGTTTTACAATTTCACTACCCTTTACTATCGCTTCTCCTATAGTGATAACTTTTTCATCCTTTATTACCTTGCCCAGAGGAGCGATACAAAAACCAAGTTGGACATAACAAAGCTTCTTAAATAGTTCCCATGCAATTTCTGGATATAAAGTATCCAGCACCCCCAAATGAGGCAATAGAAAACAGCTATCTACTCCAATTTCTGTAATACCAACTGGTTCAAAGGAATCAATGAGTATGAATAAAGCATTATTGCGATTAGCATAAGAAAGCGCACCTCCACTACCAAAGATAAAATTAATTTTAAATGGCTCATATTCGCTCTTACCGAGTTTTGCCATTCTATATGGCAACGGTGATTTTATCTTAATACTTGAGCCAAATATATCAATAAGGACTTTTGCGCGCTTGGCTTCTGTGAAATCTTTATGGTGTTTAAAGGCAAGTCTAATTGCTTCTCTTGCTATAGCTTCCTCAATAAATGAATCTATTTTTGTCTCAGGAAGTGCAGTTGGATGTAACATCTTATTTCCTATCCTGTCTTTAAGTTCATCTATCTCTAATTCTTCTGGAATCCATCTCATTATATTTTTTGCCCCTGTTTGATAAAATGTGTTTCCTATACTATAACTCATCCCAAGATTTGCAGAAACAGTGCGGTTAGCTACTCCATCAATTACAGTGAAAATATCAGTTGTGGCTCCTCCTAAATCCACAACTGCAACATTCTTTTTTAATCCGCCTGAGGTGGATTGAGCAATCTTTTTTACCATCCGAAATGCAGCTCCAGGAGTTGGGATTATAGGGGCATCAACTATTTTTGTTAACTTTTTATAACCAGGTGCTCGTGACATAACATGGTCCATAAAAAGGCGATGTATCTCATCACGCGCAGGAATTGGATTCTCCTCTTCTGTTTTGGGACGGACATTTTCTGTTAAAGATACATCGGTTACTTTTTTAAGGATATTTTGGATATACTTACGAGCATTTATATTCCCTGCATAAACAAGTGGAATTCTATCTATATATTTGCCTTTTGGATTTGATGCAGAAATTATTTCCGCAGTCCTTGCTACAGCTGATATAGCACCACCATCTTCTCCACCTGAAAATAAAATTATATCTGGTCTCAGATGCTTTATACTATCAATTTTTTCAAAAGTAGACTTCCCATCATCTATTGCTAAGACATCCATAATAATGGCACCACTTGATAAAGCTGCCCGCTCTGCACTTTCTGCGGTTATACGCCTGACAAGTCCTGCTACAAGCATCTGGAGACCACCACCTGCAGACGAAGTGGCAAGAAATAAATCAACATTACCAAGGAGCTTTTTATTTATCTTTTCCTCTATCCCGGAAATAGCATTACGAACACCAATCATTACATCTTCATAAGGCTTCTCAACTGTAGTTGGTGCATATTGGGTAATTAACTTGGTATCTTCAATAAAGTGAACCTTTGTGCTTGTGCTGCCAACATCAATAAGAAGAAAAGTTTTAGGCTCTTTCATAAGCATAAGCAGTGTTGAGGATGGTTTGCTCGTCAAATGGCTTGCCAATTATTTGTAAACCTATTGAAAGACCAGAGAAATCACCACAGGGAATAGAGATAGCTGGCAACCCAGCAAGACTGGCAGAAACTGTAAGAATGTCAGATAGATACATTTGAAGCGGGTCTTTTGTTTTTTCACCTAATTTAAACGGAAGCGTTGGAGATGTGGGAGTGATTAAAATATCTACTTCCTTAAAAGCGTTTTCAAAATCCTCAGCTATAAGACCTCTCACTTTCCTTGCTTTAAGATAATATTCATCATAGTATCCAGACTGAAGCCCAAAAGTGCCAAGCATTATCCGACGCTTAACTTCATTGCCAAACCCTTCATCCCTCGTTATTTCATACATATCTTTTAATTTCTGACTCCTAACTTCTGACTTCTGGCCTCTGACCCCTGACTTCTGACCTCTGACTTCTGACTTCCCACTTCCTACTTCCCACTTCCCACTTCCTACTTCCCACTTCCTACTTCTATACCCATATCTAACTCCATCATACCTTGCCAGGTTGGCACTTGTTTCAGCAGTGGCAATTAGATAATAAGTTGAAATAGCATAATCAGTGTGAGGTAAGGAAACTTCACAAAGCTTGGCACCAAGTTTTTCCAATGTATGAACTGCATTTAATACCCTTTCTTTAACTTCAGGAGCTATCCCTTCACCAAAATATTCCTCTGGAAGCCCAATTTTTAAACCCTTTACTTTAGGTTCAAGATTTTTAAAGTAAAAAGGAACTGAAACATTTCTGGAAGTAGAATCTCTGTCATCTTGACCTGCAATGGTTTCAAGTAAGATTGCCGCATCCTCTACACATCTTGTTAATACTCCTATTTGGTCAAGAGATGATGCAAAAGCAACGAGCCCATACCTTGAGACCCTACCATAACTCGGTTTTAAGCCCACAATTCCACAAAATGATGCTGGCTGTCTGATTGAGCCTCCTGTATCTGAGCCAAGAGCACAAATCGTCTCACCACCGCCAACACTTGCTGCAGACCCACCAGATGAGCCGCCAGGAACATATTCTGGATTTAATGGATTAAATGTAGGACCAAAGGCTGAATTCTCAGTTGAAGAGCCCATAGCAAATTCATCAAGATTTGTCTTGCCTAAAAATATAGCACCTGCCTTATCTAATTTGTCTATTACTGTGGCATTATAAGGAGGAATAAAGTCTTTGAGTATCCGGGAACCACAAGTCGTTGGGAAGCCCTTTATACATATATTATCTTTAATGGCAATCGGGATTCCAGTTAAAAGATTATTAAAATCCCCTTTTTTATCAATCTCCATAGCCCGAGCCTTAGCCTGAGATTCAAATGTGGTAATATAAGAATTTAATGAACTCTTATTTATTTTTTCAAACATAAACTCAATAAGTTCAAGGCAGGCTCTTTCTCTTTCTTTAAGCTTAAGATGAATTTTAGAGATACTCTGATTTAATAGTTCTTTCATACCTAATTTTATAACACGGAAAGGGTGATGTGTCAACTTTTTTCTTAATATGTTATGAAAGCATAAAACTATGGAGTGCAACAACGATGTTGTTGCATGTAAAATCACTGATTTTGCACTCCAAAAATCTGTGAAATCTGTGGCAACGTTTTTCTTGACAAATTAGATAAGAAATAGTAGTATGAAGATGAATGGATGGGATTATCTTTCTTGGGACTGCTGGAGCCAGGATTACTGTTTTTCGCCAAATTCGGGCATCAGGAGGAATATGGATTGAGTTTGATGAAACAAAAATACTTGTTGACCCAGGTCCAGGTTCGCTTGTCAGATGTTTAAAAAGTAAAGCTAAACTTGACCCAACAAAACTTGATGGAATAATCCTTTCTCATAGACATCTTGACCATTCAGCAGACATAAATGTAGTGATAGAGGCAATGACACAAGGAGGCTTTAAACCAAGAGGCACAATTTTTGCCCCACAGGATGCGCTTGATGAAGACCCGGTAATATTAAAATATATAAGAAACTATGTAAAAAAGATAGAAATTTTAAGAGAAGGTGGAAAGTATAATTTGAAGAATATCAAACTTGAGACCCCTATTAAACATATTCATAGTGCAGAGACTTATGGAATAAATTTTAGAGGTAAAAATCATACTATCTCTTATATAGCAGATACACGATATTTTGACACACTTGCTAATTATTATAAAGGCGATGTTCTTATAATAAATGTAGTAAGATTAAAGCCGAGTAATCTTGACCACCTATGCCTTGATGATGCCAGGCGTATAATAATTGAAAATAAACCAAAACTTGCTATCCTAACTCATTTTGGCATGACAATGATTAAGGCAAGACCCTGGGAACTTGCTCAAAAGCTATCTGATGAACTCGGCATCCAGGTGAAAGCCGCAAGCGATGGAATGAAAATTGACCTTTAGCCACAGATTTCACAAATTAAATAGAATACAGAAGTCAGAGGTCAGGAATCAGTCCGCCTAAGGCGGATTATCTGTTTTCTGTCCTCTGGTGTCTGTTTTTCTGTGGCTATTTTTCTCTGCGAACTCTGTGGTTAGAAATAACTTGACAAATAGATAAAAGGTGATATTCTCTCATCAAATGTATACTTTTCCTGATTTTTCACAGAGGTATTCAAAGGGTGCAAAAAAGATAGAGAATGCTCCTGAAGGTGAAATCCTTTTTAAATGGGAATATGAAATACCACGAGGAAAGAAATTTATGAGGTCTGTATCATCAGTGCTATTAATTGGTTTGTTTTTTGCATACAATATGTTGCCTGATAAATGGGAAAAATTCACTATCCCCATATTTTTGTTAATATTTTTCGTGTTTATTAGTCTTGGATTTCTTATGAGAGATTTTAAATATCAGGAATATGCACTTACAAGCGATGGAGTTTATGGTCTTGAGTTCAAGAAAAAGAAATGGCAAAGACTTGGCTACTGGAAAGAATTTATAAACTATGAAAGAATTGGGAATTCTATACACTTAAAGAAAAAGGGATTCTTTGGTGGAGTTAGACTTCATTTTAATAAGAGCTCAGAAAACTTTTTCAAAACATTGACTATAGTAAACGAGAATATTTTTAGGTCTCAATAAGATTCTTTATTTCCTTAACTGTCTGGATAGCATCTTTGGCATAAGTAACACCTAAAGATTCTTTATTTCCTTAACTGTCTGGATAGCATCTTTGGCATAAGTAACACCTATTTTTTTTGCAAACTCATTAGATACACAGGCACCACCTACCATAATTTTTGCATCCGGATACTCTTTATTTAGGTATTTTACAGTTGCCTCAAGGGTTAGTAATGTCGTTGTCAATAGACAGGAAAGCCCTATTGCATCAGGAGTTTCTTTTCGACAAGCTTTAAGAATTTCAGAGGCTTTTACATCTTTCCCAATGTCTACTACAAGATAACCATTTGCTTCAAGCATTGCACCTACAAGATTTTTGCCCAGGTCGTGCATATCCCCTTCAACAGTTGCTAAAAGAATTTTACCTCTCTTTTTCTTGGTTTTGCTAAGAAGAGGAGTAAGAATAGAAAAGCCAAGCTTGGCGGCTTCACTTGAAGCAATTAGTTGAGGAAGAAAAAGTTCTCCCCTTGAATATCTATCTCCTACTTCTTTTATGGCAGGAATTAAAATCTCATTGATGATTTTTAATGGAGAAAAACCGGATTTGAGAAATTCTTTGACTTTCTTTGGAATTAACTCTTTGTTTCCCAATAATATTTCCTTATAAAGTGGGTTTTTAGGCATTTCAACAGTCTTTTTCCTGAATCTTGAAATGTACCTTTTTGCATGAATGTCTCTTTGGGCAAGTAGCTCTGATGCAGCTACAGATTTCATAAGCTGGCTATCATAAGGGTCAAGAATGGCTGCATCTAAGTTATCCTGAATTGCGGCTGAAAGGAAAGTTTGATTAAGAACATTTCTGTCTGGGAGTCCATAAGAAATGTTACTTATTCCAAGAATTACAGGAACGCCAAGTTCCTTTTTTATTCTTTTTAAGGACTCAAGGGTTATAGATGCTCCCTCGGCATAACTGCCAATGGGAAGGACAAGAGAATCAATAATAATATCTTCTTTCCTGATTCCATATAATTTTCCAAGCTTGAGTATCTTTTTCGCAATTCTTAAACGACTTGCTGAAGTTTTGGGTATGCCCTGTTTGTCAATTGTAAGTCCTATAACACCTGCCCCATAACGCTTGGCAAGAGGGAGAATTTTGGCACATAAATCTTCTCTTCCATTAACGGAGTTTATAAAGGATTTGCCTGCATAGACTTTAAGAGCATTTTCTATGACTGTTGGGTCTTGAGAATCAATGAATAATGGAACTGATACTACTTTTTGTAATTCCTGAATTACTTTAATCATAAATTTATAGTCTGCGATGCCTACATTTATATCAAGAACTTTAGCACCCTTTTCTACTTGAGTAATAGCCTCAGATTTTATTAACCCGAGTTTTCCGAGTTTCATTTCCTGTTCAAGTTTCGGCTTCCCTGAAGGGTTTATTCGCTCTCCTATTGGAAGAAAAGACTCATTTGAACCCAGGTAAACTACACAAGTTCGGCTTGATATACAAGTTCTGTTTTTCTTTTCTCTCTGAATTGGTTCCATTCCTTTGACTACTTTTACAATATGTTTAGTATGTTCAGGTGTTGAGCCACAACAACTTCCAACTATATTTGCTCCTTTCTTTACAAACTTTATAGCGAAATCAGCTAATTGAGAAGGAGAAATTTTATTATCTGGTGGTATTCCGGCATTTGGCTGAATTATAAGGAATGAAGAAGTTTCTTCACCGAGTATTTTAACAATTTGATGTGCATCTTCAAGTGTTCCGCCACAGTTAGCACCAAAAAATTTTATCCCTAATGCTTCAAGAACAGCACTTTCTGCAGCAGGGTCTGTTCCAGTTACCGTTCTTATTCCTTCATTAAATGAGAGCTGGGCAATTATTGGAAGCTGAAGAACATCTCTTATGCCAAGTATGGCTGCTTTGAGTTCCAATATATCTATCATTGTTTCAATTATTATGATATCGGCTTTTGCTAAATACTTGGCCTGTTCACAAAATATTTTATAAGCAAAGTCAAAATCAAGTTCCCCAAAAGGCTTTAAGAATTTGCCAGTAGGCCCAATTGAGCCAGCAATAATGGTCTCTGGTTTGGCAACAGACCTTGCAATTTTGACTGCGAGTTCATTTATAGGTTTTATATCTTTATCAAGTCTAAACTCCTTAAGTTTAACACGATTAGCACCAAAAGTGTTGGTTGTAATGATATCGGCACCAGCTTTGAGATAAGCTGAATGAACTTTCTTTACCTTCTTGGAATGAGTAAGATTCCATATTTCAGGAGGAGAACCAGAGGGAAGGCCGTCTGCCTGTAACATAGTTCCCATAGCTCCATCAGCTACAAGTATTTCGTGTTTTAATCTATTTAATAGTCTCATTTCCTTGTAATTATGTCTCAATCCTTACGCATTGTCAAGTTATATTTTCAAAAAATAGTTGACAGAAAGCCAAAGTTTAAAGTATAATTAAATAAATGATAAATTCTATTCTTAATTTGGATAAATTGGTTGGACAATCATCCCCTGATAAACAGCAATTATTTAGTAGAATCTTTAGTATATCAAAAAATACAGGTAAGCTTATTCCACCAGAAGGAATGTCTTATTGGATAAAGGATAAATTTGGCTCTCTTAATATAAAGGAGCAAGTTATTGTGCGAGTAGAAAATTTAGTAACCTATGAAGGCACACTTTTTAATAAATTAAGGTCAAAGATACCAATTAAGTCAAAGGCTTTCCTGAATTGGGAAAAAGAACTGAAAACTCCTGAAAGCTGTGCCTTTTGCGACCCTTTGAATTTGACACCAAAAGATGACTTTGGCAGAATAAAGGGAAAATACTGTATTACTGCAAGCAATGTTGCAAAATATGATTGGCTTCATGGACTTATTATATTTGATGAGCATTATCCACTTGTTTTTGACAAAAAACGGATTTCAGACTATTTGCAAACAGCAATAAAATGGCTTGAAAAAACTAACAAGTTACATAAGGAGGCAATTTTTCCATTCATTATGTGGAATTGTAACTGGAGAGCAGGTGCATCAATTATTCATGGACATTTGCAAATCCTTCTTGCAAAAGAACCTTACCCTAAAATTAAGTTTCTAAAAGAGGTTGTTGATAATTATAATAAGAAATATGGAGCTAATTATTGGCAGGACTTATTTCAAATTCATAAAATGCTGGGACTGGGAGTAAGTTATAAAACAATAGATATGATGGCTTATCTTACACCGTTAAAAGAAAATGAGATTATGGTCGTGACTAATAAGATAGATGATAAGCTAAGTATTTGTCTTTCTAAAATTTTAAAATATTATTATGAAATTGGAGTGAGGTCTTTTAATCTTGGTATCATGATGCCACCTTTAACTCAGATTGAAACTTGGGATAAATTTCCTGTGATTGTAAGGATAGTTAATAGAGGCGATTTGAGCAATAAAGTGTCTGACATTGGAGCTATGGAACTTTATACTTGCAGTGTTGTGAGCAGCGACCCTTTCAAGCTATTTCAAAAACTAATTGAATTTTTTTAACTCTGTGACCTCTGTGGTTACTTTTTCTTCTTGACAAAACTCTATATCTATCATAAAATTCCTAAAAGGGTGTTTAGAAATAAGAAATCACGGAAACACGGAATGACAGAAACACAGAATTTGTATTTAATTCAAAAAACAAGAGATTAAAGAATTTTATCCTTTCCGTGTTTCTTTCTTTTTTCTGTGATTCCGTGATAAAATCAGATTTTAGAGGAGGTGTTTAAAATGGATTGGGGATTAAAGAATAGGTTAGCAAGAATAATTAAGCCCGAAACAGGGCATACTGTTATGTTAGCAGTAGACCATGGTTATTTTTTGGGACCCACAAGTGGTTTGGAAATACCTGGCAAAACTATTAAGCCACTCCTTCCTTATGCTGATTCATTGATGCTTACTCGTGGGGTATTACGCACTTCAGTAGACCCTAATAATGATATTCCAATTGTTTTAAGAGTATCTGGCGGCAATAGTATTGTTGGTGATGACCTTTCTAATGAAAGTATTACAACCAATATAGAAGAAGCAATTAGGCTTAATGTATGTGCTATGACTCTCTCTATCTATGTAGGTAGCAAATATGAGCATCAGACACTAATTAATCTATCAGAACTTGTAAATGAAGGTGAAAAATATGGTATCCCTGTTTTAGCAGTCACAGCTGTTGGAAAAGAGATGGGTCGCGGTGCAAAGTATCTTGCCTTAGCCTGTCGTATTGCTGCTGAACTTGGTGCGCATTTTGTAAAAACTTATTATTGTGAAGGGTTTGAAAAAGTAGTTAAAACTTGTCCTGTTCCTATAATTATTGCAGGTGGCAAAAAGATACCAGAACACGATGCCTTAAAACTTGCCTTTAATGCCATTCAAAAAGGAGCTTGTGGCGTGGATATGGGAAGAAATATATTTCAATCCAACCATCCTGTGGCAATGATTCAAGCAGTTCGCTCTATCGTTCATAAAAAAGCATCAGTTGATAAAGCTTTTGAGCTGTTCAATTCGAAAATCAAAATGCAATCCGTTAGCTAACGAACAAAGTGTAAAATAGTAAACCATAATAATATCAAAATGTAAAAATTAAAATGAGATACAAAAATGCAAAATGTTTCAAAATTTTTGATTTTTAATTTGTATTTTTAATATTTAATATTTGATATTTAATTTAATTATGTGGGTGGCAATGTACTATAATAATAGAGATGTCCGATTAGAGAAAATGCCTATTCCAAAGATTGGTCCCGGTGAATTATTGGTAAAAGTTAAGGCTTGCGGAATATGCGGCTCCGATGTTATGGAATGGTATCGCATAAAAAAGGCACCCAGAGTCTTAGGGCATGAGATGACAGGTGAGATTGTTAAACTCGGGAAAGATGTAAAAAACTACAAAATTGGGGATAGGGTATTTGTATCTCATCATGTTCCTTGTAATGAATGTCACTATTGTTTGATGGGTTATCATACTTTATGTGATACTTTACATTCAACTAATTTTGACCCTGGTGGGTTTGCTGAATATGTTCGTGTGCCAGAAATAAATGTAGACCGCGGTGTTTATCTATTGCCTCAAGAAATGTCTTATGAAGAAGGTACATTTATAGAGCCATTAGGTTGTGTTGTCAGGGGGCAAAGATTAGCAAATGTCCAAAAAGGAAATACTGTCCTTATTATAGGAAGTGGTATTTCTGGATTACTGCATATCCAATTAGCGTATGCACTTGGAGCAAAACAAGTAATTGCAACTGATGTAAATAAATATCGTCTCAAAGCGGCAAAGAAATTTGGAGCTGTTCCAATAAATGCAAAAACAAATGTTTCTGCACGGGTGTGTGAAGTTAATGATAATAGACTTGCTGATAGAGTAATAATTTGCACATCAGCTATTTCAGCCATACAACAAGGATTGCAATCTGTTGATAGGGGAGGTTGGATTTTATTCTTTGCACCCACAGAACCGGGCGTTGAAATTCCTTTCCCTCTCTTTGAACTTTGGAATAAAGGTGTGACCTTGACAAGCACCTACGCGGCTGTAGAGCAAGATTTAAAGCAGGCAATTGAACTTATTAGGACTCGTAAAGTAAATGTTAAGGAAATGATAACTGACCGATTAAATTTAAAAGATACAGCACTTGGCTTTAAACTTGTTGCCGAAGCAAAAGAATCCATTAAAGTAATAATTAAACCATAAAAATGGTAATTGGTTAAATGGTGATTGGCAAATAGAAACAAAGTAGGCAGCAGGCAGAAGTCAGTAGGCAGTATTATTTACTACTTACTCCTTACTTTTTTTTAACCATTTAACTATTTGACCGTTTAACCAAGATGTTAATTATTGTTCATGGTGGAGCTGGAGAAATAAAAAGAGTATCTAAAAGAAGGGAAGGTCTCATAAAAGCGTGCCAGCTCGGTTACCTTGTGCTTAAAAATGGTGGCTCAGCTATTGATGCTGTTGAGCATGCCGTAATTGAGCTTGAGGATAATCCCTTATTCAATGCAGGAACAGGTGCTACTCTGAGTATCAATGGAGAGGCTGAACTTGATGCTGCTATTATGCTTGATGATTTAAAATGCGGTTCTGTTGCTTGTATAAAAGGGGTGAAAAATCCAGTTTCAGTTGCCAGAAAAGTGCTTGAAGAAACAGACCATATCATTTTAGCTGGTAAAGAGGCAACAAAATTTGCCAGAAAATTTGGCTTTAAGCCATATAATCCGATAACACGAAAAAGAAAAATCGCATTAGAAAGAGGAATCAAAGAGTTAAAAATGGGTAAGGCCCCCAAATACTTACCAAAACTCAAGAGATTTATTGATTCATCCCGAACCGTCTCGGTTCGGGATGAATATGGGACTGTTGGAGCTTGTGCTATTGATAATCATAAAAGATTGGTTTCAGGGACTTCAACTGGCGGTATGTTTATGCATCTTCCCGGAAGAGTGGGCGATACGCCTATCCCGGGAGCTGGAACTTATGCTTCAAAATCAGGTGCTGTTTCCTGTACCGGACATGGAGAATGTATAATAAAATTATGCCTTGCAAAAATTACCTGTGATGCTATGGAAAAGCTATCTGCCCAAGAAGCAGTGAACAGGAGTCTCAAAATTGCCACTAAATACAAATGCCGCTGTGGCTTAATTGCTATAGATAAGTCTGGCAATGTAGGTCTGGGCTTTAATACTCCTCAGATGCTCTGGGCTTACATAAAAGACGATAAACTCAACCACTTCTAAAAACCAGTAGCCACAGATTTATAGCATTGTTATAGACTGAAAAATAATACATTGATGAAAACTTGAACTCTGTTTACCTCAATGAACTGTTTGACTCAATATTTTAATCAGTGTAATCTGTGGCTTTCTTTACTGAACAATTATCTTTTTGTAACTCTTGTAGTTGCCAGCTTTCATTTCGTATAAGTAAACACCACTTGCAACAGATTTGCCCGAACTATTCTTGCGGTCCCAGATAACTGTGTAATATCCGGCTGTCTTTGATTCATTAACAAGAGTCCTGACTAATCTGCCAGAAGTATCATAAATTTTGAGACTCACCTGAGTGGTGCGTGGAACTTGGAATTCAATATTAGTTATATCATGCATTGGGTTAGGAGCATTTTGAAGTAAATTAAATTTTACAGGAACTCGTGACTCTGCTTCTTCTACACCAACTGATAAGTTTATAGGAATTACAACAGCAGGTTCATCAGGGTCGTTATTAACAACAACAAGATACCCCGTCAGAACTTCACCAGCAGAAATACCGGTCGTATTAAAACTAATAGTTATAGTTTCATCATTATCAGGCACAATAAATCCTTTGTCAGGATTTACAGAGAGCCAGTTCAAATCTTTTCTATCTTCAGCCGACTTGCCTGCCTCAGCAATTGCAAAGAAAAGAGTATCCCTTACGCCGGATGCATTGCTTATTGAAAAAGTAGTATCAAATATAACATTAGAGTCAAGAGCAACTACCAAATTATTTATATCACAGGCAATGTCAGGAGCATCAATTGTTGTAAAGTAATAAGTATAATGCATTGAATTTGGTGTTAGGGCTCTATCCTTGGCATCAATGGTTATATCAATACTGTCATTATATGGAAAAGGAATCTGAGGTTTATAGACAATCATGTGTTCATAGCCCTTTGTAATATTAGGTGTTACAGTATCTCCTTCAATAGTCATCACAATAGAATTCTTATCTACACCAGCGCCATCATCCTTTACGCGAAGAGAAATCTTTGTCCTTGGTGAAACATTTGTGGCTGTTGGAACTGGGCTATGGTCTAAGGTGTAAGGTGGTGCAGCACCTACATCATCACTTGGGTCAGTGGGGTCTCTGCCATTGGCTATCTCAGAACCATCGTTCTCATCACCTTTATCTGTATCTCTATCTTCTGGGGCAGTCCCATAAGCCGCAAATTCCTCCCAGTTAAGGAGTCCATCAACATCATTATCATCTGTATCTAAATCAACGACAAAAATATCATAATAATCATCTTGAGTATACCAATCTGAGGCAAAAACAATCTTATCGCCCTGAGGAGACCAGGTAGGACATACATGCCAATACTCTGTAGTCGTTTGGTTAACGAGACAACCAGTATAAAGTCCATCAGTTGAGACTACCCAGATATTCTTATAATCATAATCCCCGCTCACAGTTGGTGCGTAAACAATCCATTTTCCATTAGCTTTTGCTCCTGAAGGCTGCCAGGCTACTTCTTGTAAACAGTTGTTTTCATCTTCAAGTATTGGAGTCCCGCCAGAACCGTCAACATTAGCTATCCAGATGTTAGAATAGCCATTTTCCTCTTTATCGTTAGTATAAACTATCTGGTTTCCATCTGGACTCCAGTCAGCCCCTTTTCTGGTCTGACTAAGGGTATCAATTATGGTATAATTAGTGCCAGATGTGTCAATTACACATATATGCCCATCAGCATCTGTGTCACCAGCATCACTCTTAAACAGTATTTTACTCCCATCAGGACTGAATTTTGGAAATGTCATCCTGGTACCTATATAAATGGAGTCAGTAGTAAGTGCATTAATGTTAGTTTCAGTGCCAGCATCAACATTGACTACAATGAGCTCGTCCAGGCTATCATTTTTACAAACTATCCTCTTTCCGTCTGGACTCCAACCGGGGATACTTAAACCACAGCATCCTGTTGTATCAAGAGAGACCCTTTGCCTGCCACTACCATCAGGGTTAATTATGAAAATAGAGTTATAATGCCTAACACCACCATGCGTAGTATCTCCACGAGAATGATAGGCAATTTTTGACCCATCAGGTGACCAGCTGGGACGATTAAAACACATCCCTGTATACACAGTAGTATCTGGCAATGCCACTGGCGTAAGTCCGGTGCCATTAACATTTATTTTCCATATACCATAATTATAATAACTGTCATCATCTGCCTGGTAGACTATCCACTGACCATCCGGACTCCAGGAAGGAAATCCATCAGCATCTTCGTTTGTAGTCAGCCGCCTCACAGTGACATAAGGATTTTTTTCACCAACCTTGTTTGTTACCCTTGCTGAAGAAATTCGTCCTTGTCCCCGCTTACCTTTCATTAGTTTCTTTTTTTCAAGTTGTGCAGTCTTATCTTTTGATTTCCTTTGCTTTTTCCCGTGTCCAATGTTATTTGTAGTAGCTGATATTGTAATTGCGGCTAAAGCTACTACTAATCCACATACAACAAATATCCTACTTCTTTTACTCATTTCCCCTCCTTTTTAACCACAGAAGAACAGATAACAGAGGACAGAAAACAGATAATCCGCCTTAGGCGGACTGACTTCTGGCTTCTGTATTCTATTCCATCTGTAAACTCTGTGGCTTCGTTTCCAAACATTTTCAAAAAACTGTTTTTTATATATATAACACATTAAAACATTTGTCAAGAAAAGAATTATTTTTTACAAAAAAATATTTATCAAATAACCAAGAACTAAAGAGCCAAGCCAGAATAAAATTGTTAACCAGAGGGTTGTCTTTTTCCCAATAGCACCGGCTAATAATGCGATAGATGTCAAGCATATACCATTAGCTGATATGGTAAATGCAATTGCATGTCCAAGTGGCAATCCCATGTCCATCAATGGCTTTAACAAAAGCACTTCTTGGCCCGAACAAAGGTAAAGTGGCACGCTTGCAGTCGTAATTGCAAGGAGACCAAAAATATTTGAGCTCATATATTTTGTCATTATAGAAGCTGGGAGATACTCTTCTAATAGTGCACCAAGAAAGATTCCAAGAACCATATATTTTAATAAATAAGCAGTTTGGTTCCATGCAGTTAGAAGCGCAGAATTAACAGAACTATGCTCCATATTAGCTCTGGAACAGCTTTTACATAAACTTTGCAAATCAGAGTCCTTTTCTACTTCCTCTCGCCCAACTATTTTTTCAATTAAAATCCCTGCTCCTATTGCTAAGATAAAGACCGAGATAATCCTGACTAAAGTATATTTTAAACCAATAACTCCATAAGATAGGATAATTGTGAATGGACTCAATACTGGAGTTACAACTAAAAAGGCAATTACTGCCCTGATAGATATCCCGGTTGCTAACATACCCCGTGTCATTGGAATGACTGCACAGGAACATAATGGAGTTGCAGCTCCAAGAGCAGATGAGCCCAGCATACTTTTTGGCAGGTGTCTTTTACCTGATAAATATCGCATTATAAGTCCTGATAGTATACACCCACCAACAAAAAATGGAAAAACCCTAAAAAAGTATAAGTAAAGGGTTGGCAAAAAGCCCGGTTTTTCCAGAGCAAATGGTGGTGCCCCTATTCCAGACTCACATACATAACAATAGATAGAGAGTGTCAGAGCCCCAATTCCTAAAGAGAACATAATCCACCACTTGGCTTTAAATGGAAAACTATATTTTGAAAAAGTTCTTTGAAAAAATCTATCAATTGGTTTTATTTTTCTTACTACAAATGGAAAGAACAGTATTAATCCCAGGAGTATTGCAAATGTAAAACTGACTGCATCAAAGCGAGTGAGACCACTCACCAGGGGACAGGATTGTTTGGAAAACCTTTTCAGTGCTTCGCTGGCTGATTTCCTGACCACTGGGTCATCATCATTTAATGCAATATTAAGCGGCATTGCCGCATGTGCATCTCCTATATTACCCAATGCCCAGATAGAAGCTATCTTTACTTGTCGGTTTTCATCCATTATATGTTTAATTAAATGCTCTACTGCTTCTTTATCTCCTATTTCTCCTAAAGCAGCTGCCGCAGAAGCCCTTACGCCTCCATCCTCATCCTCTAATGCTTTAATTAATGGCTCAACTGCCCGAGAGCTTCTTATATTTCCCAATGCCCTGGCGGCATATTTTCTTATATCTGGACGTTCGTCTTTAAGTATTTTTATTAAAGGTTCAATTACCTTTTCACCCATACTTCCCATAGTATAAGCAATTAATCTTTGCTGGTAAGTATCAGGCTCCCTTAGAGCTTCCAGTAATGGATTTATTGCTTCTTGTTCAAGTTTTCCAGCATTAGAGCTTAATACCTGCACTACCGCCAGTCGCACATTCTTGGCAGGGTCCTTAAGGCAACTCAACAATGGTTTTATTGCTTCTTTGGTTCCAATTTTACCAAGTGCTAAAACAGCAAATCGTCTTGTGTCTGGATTTTTGTCTTTAAGGGTGTTAACTAACGGTTTTATGGCTTGCTTATCTCTCATATTACCAAGGGTTATTATTATGGATTTCTTAAGTTCAGGATTTTCAGTATTAAGGAGTCCTATTAATGAACTTATGGCTTTCGAGCTCTTTATTTTTCCAAGCGTAATAACTGCTTCTCTTTGAATTTCGCCTTTTTCCTGCTTGACAACCTTTAAGAGTTCTCCTACTGCCTTATCTCCTATCCTTTTACCTATCATTCCTAAACTCTTAATTACATTTAATCTCACTACTTTGTCTCTTGATTTCATCAGTGCAAATAAGGATTGGACAGCTTGTTCATCTCCAATCTTACCAATCGCTTTTACACCAGCAATCTGAACAGATGGATTTTTGTCGGGTAGACTTTTTACTATATAAGGTATTACAGTTTTATCTCCTATTTCTGAGAGTACATCTATTACATTTATTCTTACATCCGGGTTTTTATGGTTTAGGGCTTTTGTCAATAAAGGTAATGTTGGCTTGCCAATTATTCTTAATGCTCCTTTGGCATTTTTTACAGTAATTGGCTTTTTGCTACCAAGCATTTTTATAAGTGGCTTTACTGCAAACTCACCAAGCTTAGCAAGTTCTTTTGATGCACCTTTTGATAAACGAGGTTCCTCGGACTGTAAAATTAAGATTAACTCGGCAATTAATTTTTCACCACTAATACTGCCAAGAGCTGTAACTGCTACTTCGCGGATATCTATATTTTCATCTTTATTCTTAGCTATAGTTAAAAGAGGTCTTACAGCTTTTTCATTTTTTATTTTACCTAATGTAATAATAGCATATTCACGGACCTTAGGATTTTCATCTTTTAATAATGTAATAAGAGGTTTAAATGCCTTTTCACCTAAATGACTTAAGCCACTTACTGCATAAATAGGGACACTTGGGTCTTTATCTTGGAATAAATTTATTAGTGGCTTAATAGCACTTGCATCACCAATCTTACCAAGTGCTTCGGCAGCCATTTTTCTCATTAGGGGGTCTTTATCTTTAAGCATCTCAATTAACAGCAAAGTAGTCTTTTTATCACCAATCTTACCAAGTGCAGTTGCAACATATATCCTAACTTCTTTATCTTTTTGTATTACTTCAATCAGATGCTCTATGACTCTTTTATCTCCAATGACACCAAGAATATTTATCGCTGCTATGCGGATTCGTGCTTCTTTATTTCTTAATAACTTTAATACTGGCTCAATAGCAGGCTCTCCTATGCCAATAAGTCCACGACTCCCATATTTCTGGAGTTCTTTTGAATCACCCTTTAGCATATCAATTAATGCAGGAATTGCTTCTTTACACCTCATTCTGGAAAGTAATTTGGTAGCTTTTCGGGTTTCATGCTTGTCGCCACTTCGTATAGTTTCAAGCAAGGAGCTAATTGCTTTTGGGTGTCCCATTTGAGCAAGGGCATAACCAGCATGTCTACGCACGAGCGGATTCCTATTTCTTAGAGCTTTAATTAGAGTTTTTTTAGCAGGTTTGCCAATTTGAATAAGGGCAGTCTCTGCTGATTTACGAATATGTTCATCTTCGTTTCCAAGCGATTTAATAAGCTCATTTACTTTATCAGCATAAGCTATTTGGACGAGAAAGAAGACGCTTAAAAGAAATATATAAAACATCTTTTTCATTTGAGGATTGATTGTATATTAAAAGATTGCTATTGTCAAGAAAAAACAGCCACAGATTTCACAAATGGAACAGAACACAGAAGTCAGAAGTTGGAAGAATCTGTTCTCTGTTTTCTGTCCTCTGTTGTCTGTCTTTCTGTGACTATTTTTCTCTGTGGACTCTGTGGTTAATTTTACTTGCAATTTAATAAAAATATGGTATTTTAGATAAAATGAGAAAGATTAAATTTATATCTGCTATTTTAGTTGTTATAGGAATTCTGACAATAATTATTGTAAGACCAAAAGAGTTTAAAGAAACAAGGTTTATGATGGATACGGTTTGTGAAATAAAGGTTATTGCGAGATTTAAACCAAAGAGTGTAATAAATGAAGCCTTTAAGGTTATGCACCAGATAGACAGCCTTGCCAGTTTTGAAGGCACAGGACCTCTTGCCAGAATAAATAGGGGAGAGGAGATTGAAATTTCACATCAGGTTTCTTATCTTATAAAAGAAGGTAAAAAAATAGGTAAACTCACTTATGGCACATTTGATATAACTATCCGACCTCTTATGGAAGTATGGGGGGACTTTAAGGAACCTAAAATACCTGAGGCTGAAGAAATTACCAAAGCCTTACCACTTATAAATTATAAATCCGTTGACCTAAAATCTAATAGAGTTATTTTTCAAAAAAAGGGTATGAAACTTGACCTTTCAGGAATTGCTAAGGGCTATGCTGTTGATTTAGCAGTTGAAAAACTTGAGTCTCTGGGCATTAAAGCTGGACTTGTAAATGCTGGAGGCGATATAAGAGTATTTGGAGATAGAATTTGGAAGATAGGAATAAAGAATCCAAGGAAATCAGGGATTATAAAGGTTTTAAGACTTAAGAATCAAGCTGTTGCTACTTCGGGAGATTATGAAAAATACTTTATCCTTAATAACATAAGGTATCATCATATTCTAAGTCCTCATACTGGCAAGCCTGTTAGAGAATGTGCCTCAGTAACTGTAATCTCAGACAACACTATGTTTGCTGATGCTATTGCAACTGGGGTCTTTGTTTTAGGACATAATAAGGGGATTAAACTTTTGGATAGCTTAAATATCCCGGGTCTACTAATAACCCCTGATTTAAAACTTCTTCAATCTAAAGCACTCATTTCTTTCCTTCAAAAGCAGTAACCACAAAGAACACATAGTGATTTATATTTCTTTTGAATTTTTTTCTTTATCACAAACTAAAATTAGCACTTAACACTAACCACTATTCACTGCTTTTTAGTGGAGGCGGCGGGAATTGAACCCGCGTCCAGAAAGCGTCCAGCAAAGATATCTACATGCTTAGCCTTGCTTTTAATCTTGCTGTTTGAACTCCACAAAGCAGGATTTCAGACAGCCAGGCTCCTTAAATTTCATCCTTCTTCCCAGAAGCTAAAGGAAAAAGAACTATCCCTTATATCGGCATCCTTCCTGAATTCTAAGGGCGAAATTCAGGGGATGGAGCTACTTTAAGCAGCTCTTGCAAAAATAGGTTCGTCAAATATGACTTGCTTGGTTTTTTAGCCTGAAGCTGATTAGCCCCTGGCTAATATGAGGTCCAAGTTCCTCAACATGCAATCCTTACCGGTTCTGCTCCTGTCGAACCCTTTCGCCCCCCTCTGTTATAAATATATTATAAATTTATGAAATGTCAAGAAAAAAACTGCAACCACAGAGGGCACAGAGAAAAAATAGCCACAGATTACACAGATTTTCAGAAAATAAGCCACAGAACTACACAGAAAACTATGGAATATAATAGCTCAATCCCGCACATAAATTTATGTGCTCTTTGTGTGCTCTGTGGTTTGTAATTTCATAAATAGAGAAAATAATACTTGACTGTAAAGCGAAATGCATTATAATGAATTAAGAAATGTGTAAAATAATTGTTATAAATCCCGGCTCTACATCAACTTTGATTGCTTTGTTTGAAAATGAGAAAGAAATAAGAAGAGAAAAGATTGAGCATCCTGCATCAGAGATTAAAAAATATTCTAATGCCCTTGAACAACTTGAGTTTAGAAAAGAAGTAATAAAAAATGCACTCTCTAAATGGGGAGTGGGTGATGTAAGTGCGGTTATAGGTAGGGGAGGACCGCTTAAGCCATTACGGAGTGGAACTTACAAAATAAATGAAACTATGGTCAATGATATTAAAGAGGGAAGAGTTCAAGCTGAGCATATCTCAAATATAGGTCCCCTTCTTGCGTATGAAATTGGCAAAGAATTTAATGTCCCTTTATTTACAGCTGACCCTGTTTCTGTTGATGAATTTGAGCCCCTATCAAGAGTCTCGGGAATTCCAGAACTCAAGAGAATAGCTTTACAGCATACTTTAAATATAAAAGCTATGGCAAAGAAAGTAGCTGATGAGATTGGGAAACCGCTTGAAGAGATAAACCTTATAGTAGCTCATCTTGGTGGAGGCATATCTATCTGTCCACTTAAAAAAGGCTGTATAATAGATGCTAACAATGCCAATGAAGAAGGACCATTTTCACCTGAAAGAGCTGGAACTTTACCTGCAACTCAGCTTGTTAAATTATGTTTTTCTAAGAAATATGATGAAAAGTGGCTAAGAAAAAGAATTATCGGAAATGGTGGCCTTACTGCTTATCTTGGGACAAATAAAGTAAAGGAAGTGGAAAATAGAATTAGTGCCGGTGACAAAGAAGCTAAGTTTTATCTTGAAGCAATGGCTTATCAGATTGCTAAAGAAATAGGCGCTATGGCTACTGTTCTTAAAGGGAAAGTTGATGCCGTAGTCATGACTGGAGGGGCTGCCAATTCAGAGTTTCTTATTAAATGGATTAAAGAAAGAGTATCATTTATTGCACCCATTTTTGTATATCCAGGAGAAAATGAAATGCTTGCTCTTGCCCAGTCAGCATTAAGAATACTTAAAGGAGAAGAAAAAGAAAAAGTTTATAAATAACCCAGAAAATTTAAAAAAAGGGGGGAAAGGAATGTTCCTTTCCCCCCTTTAATTACAAGCAATTCTTACTTCAGGATTATCAGCTTTCTGGTAGATGTATAATCTCCTGCTTCAAGACGATAAAAGTAAATTCCAGTTGAAACCTTGTTTCCTTTAGAATCTTTACCATCCCAGGATATTGTATATGAGCCAGGTTTCTTTAGTTCATTTACCAGTGTCTTAATAGCACGTCCTGATATGTCGTAAATCTTTAACTTTACCTGAACAGGACTTTTACCAGATACCGAATAGCTAATAAGAGCTTTTCCTCCTGAAGGATTAGGTATTGGCCGTGCAAGTAAAATGTGGGCTTTAGAATCTTCTCCCTCTTCAATACCTATATAAGTCGTAGTATAGAGATATAAAACTGTATGTCCACCAAACTGTTTTTCTGGAGGCGTGAATTCCATCCTGCTAAATCCAAAATCAGGTTGCCCATCACCATCCAGGTCAGCAGTAAATCCACTGCCAAAGGCTGTCGCTAATCCAGCACTAATTGAAGAACCCCAGAGTTGATTCTTGTTGTAGTCATATATATAAAAATTAGCATCCAGAACAGTTCCTGTATACTCAGGTGGCCCAAATTCAGGCTCACTCTCCCATGGGAAGTCTGGCCAATCAATAGGAGGCTCAGGTGGTGGATTTCCTCCTGTTTGAGTAGAATCATAATATTCCAAAGCCCAAGCATTATGGATATTTAAACAGGAATCATAAGCTGTGTTATAGGGTGGTATAGAATCTGCTGCCCAATCAACCCAGTCATTGTACCAACTTGTATAACTGGAATTAAAGTTTGGAATATAAGCATTGATGTCACTGTAATTAAAGTCTATTGTGGCAACAGCGATAATATTGTAAGCAGGTGCCACAATCATTCCAGTTAAGATATCTCCAACTACCTTACTCCACACAGGATGGATAGTTTTTGTAAAGAGCCCTATTGCACCCGAAGTTAATGGGTCAAGAAGAGTTGGAATTGTTGGATGGAACCAGGGTGTACTATCTGGTTGATAGGTCAGAAAATCAGTATATATTCCATCAATAGCTGTCAGAAGGGTGTTAAAATTACTGATATTAACGCTGACATTCTCTCCTGTTACTATATATGGTGGGTCAATAAAGATATTCCAAGAAAATGGGTCAAACGGACCTGACCATATCTCAGTGCCAGTATTGGTAAGTAGCGATAACTCTCCAGAAATAGGCATTCCAACTAAACTATGTGGTATATTTCGTGGCTCAGGATGTATAGAAGTATCACACCATTGAACTTCTCCTGTCCATTTATCTATCCATTTACTGGTTCTAATTTCAGTAATTTTCCAGAGGTTAAGACCGGTTAAAATATTGTTAAGTGCTGTTGGGTCAAGGTCTACAGTCTTAATGCTGATTTCTCCATTCAAATCTCCATCTAAGTCAGTAGCTCTGATTGCTGTGTTGATACCATCTCTTGTATCAAGCAGTGCCACAGTCCCATTTTCAAATGAAGAAAGCCTGCTCTTAAATAAACTACCAGTGAGCTGAGGTACAGAGGTTGTAAGTTCTTCTCCATATCTCACAATTGTCACATCCTTGTTTGGCCAACCTTTGCTTTCTTTAGATTCTCCCTTTTGGAGTAAGGAGAGCAGGTTCTTTAACTTTAACTGAGGAAGCATTCTACCAAGTTTGAAAAGAGAATTAGTATTGTAACCAGACTTAAAGAAAGAGGCATCTTTTGAGCCACCAAATCCAAATTGTTCCATAAAGTCTAAAACATCATCAATAAGTGCATTTGCATTAGTATAATTGAGGTCAAGGGCTGATATAAGAATATCATCATAAGCGTCATTATCAAGCATTGCTTCCTCAACGAAATAAGGAAGCCCATCACTGATGTTATAATGATATACACTCCCATCATCGTCAACCCTTGCAAGTTTAGCATATGCAAGTGGTCCCACAATAGGACTTGAAACTTCATTCATAATATTCTCCATCGTCTGATTCAAGTTAATTGTATCAGGCTCCACACCTCCGACAACAATTTCATCAATATCATCTCCATCAACATCAGCGGCTACAGGAGCTGTTGTTGGCATAATCATCATATCAACAAATACCTGTGTCTCAGAAAGAACTGCAAGTTCTCCAGCTAAATCGTTATAGCCAACAATTTCAGTGAAGAATTCATCCCCTTCAGTAGTTTCATTATATCTTCCAACAGCAAATACTAATTCCTCACCTGGATGAGTGGTATTAAGTTCACCTACATCAAATCCTTGTGAAAAAAGGAGCCAACCTCCCATAAGTTTTTCCGGATATGCCTCTGTTAGGAGATTAAAGCAAGAATCTACCATATCCCATTTAAGGATACAAAGCTTCTCACCATACCACTCTCCCGCTTCTTCCCATCCACCACTAAGAAGCACTACCACCTCTTTACAGCCATCATTATCAACATCTGCTAATTTGATTTGGAGAACCATATCTGCATTCTCTCCAAAATCATACCCAACCATACCGTAATAATCAGCTACGGCTGACTGAGAAAAAAACACTCCTAAGAGTGCAGCCATCCCTAAAACCTTAACAAATCTATACATTTTCCCCTCCTTTTAAAGGCATGAGAACCCTTATAATAAAATCAAGTGTTCTTAACCTTTGTATTTTATATATACTATAATTTTTTAACTTGTCAAGTTTTTTTAAAAAAATAAAAAGGGACCCTAAAATATTAGAGTCCCTTTTATTAAAGTGAAATATTATCTCACTTTTTTCTTTAGTTCAGAGCCTGGTCTGAATCTTGGAACATTTTTGGCAGGAATGTCGAGTGGTTTGCCAGTCCTTGGATTTCTCCCTTTCCTGGCAGCTCTTCTGGCTACATAAAATGTGCCAAAGCCAACGAGTGTAACAGTGTCTTTTCTTGCAAGAGCTCCTGATATGCCTTCAATTACGGCATCAACAGCTGTGCCAGCTGCTTTCTTTGTAATATCAGCAGCTGATGCAACTTTGTCAATAAGGTCTGCTTTCTTCATCTGACTCACCTCCTTTCTGGTTTAATATATACTCTAAAAAATGCCATTTGTCAAGAAAAAAATTGAACATTCAAGCTAATTTAGGAGACAGCATATCCCTTAAGTGCCAACATTCCATAGACTTACGAAAAATAAGAGGGTATTATAATTTAAGTATTATTTTAGAGTATTTTGGCTCATAATTGGGTATAGGGTATGATTTTGAGAAGGTTAGATTTTAAAGAAGCTCTCTAAATTTTGTTGACAATCTTAAAGTTATGTAGTAAATTTAAGCTATGAAAGTTGCGGTTGTTGCAGTTGAAGTAAATAAATTAGGTGGTGTCGAGCGCTATGCTTATGAGCTTACACAGTGTCTTGGGGCAGAGCTTTTTGCTTCAAGAAGTGAACTTGAGTTTCATCGTATTCCAAGCTTAATGGGACCTGACCTTTTGTATAAAAATTTCTTTCCCTTGTTTGCCCAGCTATTTATAAAATCATTCCGATATGAGATTATCCATTCTCTTGGGGCTTCCTTGCTTTTTCCTCAAGTATCAACAGCACTTACTTCTCAATGTGTGATGATGAAGCTTTTAGCTCAAAATGAAATCTTCTTAACTATGACTTATTTTAAAAAGTTTTATTGGTGGGTAAGGCTTTTGGTTCCCTATCTGATGGAAAAAGTAGTTTACAAGAGGAACATACCTATTATTGCCATATCCAATTTATTAAAGGTCGAACTGGTAAAGAATTATAAATTACCTGCAAATAGGATTTATGTAATATATCCTGGAGTTAATATTGAAGAGTTTAAACCCAGTCCATCTTTACGGGAAAAAGCTCGTAGAGAACTTAGTTTAAAGGGTATAGTTATTCTTTTTGTGGGCAGTCAGTGGGGGAGAAAAGGACTTAAGTTTTTACTTCAAGCTATAGCTAATGAATCCTTGACTCTCCTTATAGCTGGAGGTAAAGGAGAAGAGCGAACGATAAAATCTTGGCGCCAACCTGCCCGCCTCCGTTATCCGCCTCAGGCGGAGACGGATTTGACAGGCGGGAATGTGAAATTCTTGGGTCTACGAGATGATGTTCAAATGTTATATAATGCGGCTGATATTTTTGTTCTTCCAAGCCTTTTTGATGCATTTGGACTTACAGGGCTTGAGGCAATGGCGTGTGGTGTTCCAGTAATTATATCAAAATTTGCTGGAGTATCAGAGATTATGGATGGTGGGGGAGTTATACTTAATGACCCAAGAAATATAGAAGAGTTGAAGACTAAAATTTTAAAACTATCAAAAGATAAAGCTCTTCGTGAAGAACTTAGTAAAAAAGGGCGAGAAGTAGCTCAAAACTACTCTCTACAAATTATGGCAGAAAGGATTAAAAAGATTTACGAAAAGATATGTTAAAAAATAAAATTGGGATTAAAGTTTTCATAGTAATTTTATTGCTTATAGGAATTGGATTTTTGTCAATTCTTGCAGGACCTATGGGAATTCATGCCCCAAAAGAAGTTATTTTTCGCATTAGACTGCCTCGTTTATTATTAGGCATATTTGCTGGAATTGCACTTGCTATATCAGGAACTGCTTTACAGGGAATTCTTCAAAATCCACTTGCCGACCCGTATATTCTTGGTATATCAGGAGGGGCATGTGTAGGGGCTGTTGGAGCAATACTTTTAAAATTCCCTATTCCTCCTTTTGCTTTTATAGGAGCTGTTGTTTGTATATTCTTTGTTTATAAACTGGCATCATTTAAGGGAAGGATACCAAAGGATACACTATTGCTTGCAGGAATTGTAATTGGAACATTCGCATCAAGTTTAGTAATGCTTATAATGTCTCTTGCAGGGAAAGGACTTGAGCAAATAATTTATTTACTTATGGGAAACTTAGGAATGATATTTGGGGCACGCAGTTTTAAAGTCTTCTGGCTAATTTTTGGAATTGAAATCATTATTTCATTCTTAATTGCCAGACGGGCAAGAGAACTTAATATCCTTTCACTTGGCGAAGAAGAGGCTTTGACGCTTGGAGTTCAGGTTGAGACTTTAAAGAAGGAAATATTTATTCTTAGTTCTATTCTTGTTGGGCTTTGTGTATCGTTTTGTGGTGCAATTGGATTTGTTGGACTTATGGTGCCTCATATTACAAGAAGAATTGTAGGACCTGACCATAGATTACTCATTCCATTTGCTCCAGCAATTGGTGTAATACTTATTTTAATAGCAGATATTTTTGCCAGAAATGTATTAGCTTTTGAATTACCGGTTGGAGTGATAACCTCACTCTTTGGAGTTCCATTTTTTATATGGCTATTGAGACGAAGAAAGATTTAATTATAATAGGTGGTGGACCTGCTGGACTTACGGCTGGAATTTATGCAGCCAGGGCAAGACTTAATACTTTACTTATTGAAAAGTTAATGCCTGGTGGTCTTGCGGCAACCACAGACAGGATAGAAAATTATCCTGGCTTTCAGCCAATTTCAGGAATGGAACTTACGAAAAAGATGGTATCGCAGGCAAAAGAGTTTGGGGTAGAGATAATAACCGAGGAAGTGGTCTGCTTAAAAATTAAAGATAAATTTAAGCTTGTTAAGACAGTTAATACCAAATACAAAACACCTGCGATAATTATCGCTACGGGGACATTACCTAAAAAATTAAATATTCCTGGGGAGGATGAGTTAAGAGGTAAAGGTGTATCTTATTGTGCTACTTGTGATGGTCCATTATTTAGAGATAAAGATATAATCGTTATTGGCTGTGGCAATTCTGGAATCCAGGAAGGGCTATTTTTACTAAAATTTGTTAATCGTATAACATTTGTTGAATTTTTACCTTATATGACTGCAGAAAAGGTACTTCAGGAGAGAATTCAAAAAGAACAAAAGATAAAATTTTATTTAGAACATACTTTAATTAGTATCAATGGAGAACAAACTGTATCATCGGTTACCATAAAAGATAGGAAAACGACTAAAGAGAAAATTATAGAAGCTCAAGGTGTCTTTATTTATGCAGGCTTATTCCCAAATACTAATTTTTTGAAAGGTGTAGTTAAATTGGACAAAGAGGGTTATGTAATTACCAATGAAGATTTAGAAACTTCAATTTCAGGTATTTTTGCCGCCGGTGATGTAAGAGCAAAAACTTTAAGACAGATAGCCACCAGCGTGGGCGATGGTGCTCTTGCTGCCTTTATGGCAGAAAAATATATAGAAAGGAGGAACTATGGCAGAGATTAAGCTCACAGATGCCAATTTCAAGACTGAAATCCAGTCTTCAGAGCTTCCAGTATTTGTTGATTTTTGGGCTCCTTGGTGTATGCCTTGTCAGATAATGGCGCCCATTGTAGAGAAACTTGCCAAAGAATACGAGGGAAAGGTTAAGGTTTGCAAATTAAATGTGGAGGAAGGTCCAAAAACAGCAGCTGAATATGGGATAAGGGGTATTCCAACATCCATTATCTTTAAGAATGGTAAGCAGGTGGAACAAATGGTGGGTGCTTTGCCTGAGGCAGAATTTAAAAAGAAACTTGATGCTGTAATCTCAAATGAGGAGTAAAGAACACTGAACAATACCGAAAAAATGCAAAATCATTAGGACGCAGATTTACCCCGTTAGATACGAAAAGTCATCTAACGGGGTGAACATAGATAGAAAAAGATACGCACAGAATCCGTCAGCCCCGAACAGAAACTGTTCGGGGTCAGCCAACGAATAAATTTAATCTGTGTGCCGTTTTACTTTTCAGTGGTTAATGCATTTTTTTAAAATAATCCCTTGATGAATATTCTGGTTCTTACCTCTATTGAACGTGCTTTTTATTCATCAATAATAGAATACCAATTACTGGAACCTATTATAGAGGTTAATAAGCATACCAGTCACAAATTCATATACCTTGGACTCATCCCTCTTGCTTTTTGGGTTTCTCGGAGAGAACCTGTCAAAAGTTTTAAGGAATATAGAATCAACAGGAAGCGAATTAAAAAATGGCTTAATGAAAACGAAATCTCCTGTTTTTTTATACCTATTCTGTTTCCTATAAGACATAAGGACTTTTATCTCAGGATACTGTGGCTTGTATTGTATACTATTACTACCTATCCCATATTAGTTTATTTCTTATTTCGGTATAAAATTGACTTTATCCATTCACGAAATTATCCGGCTACCTGGCTTACTTTCATTTTAAAAAGTTGGCTTGGTATACCTTATAACTTTGATATGCGTGATTTATATCCTGAAAAGGGAATAGAAGCGGGGATATTTACTGACCCCGCACATAAATTTATGTGCGGGGCATGGAGCTACAGGTTATGGAAATTTTTGGAACAGGGATTCATTAAATCCGCCTCCCATGTTATTACAACTTCAGAGCCATTTAAAGAATATGTGGCTACAAAGCTTAAATGTTCAAAAGTTAATTTAATTCCAAATTGTGTAAATCCAAAAAGATTTAAGCCGGATGGAGAGAAACGCGAAGAGCTACGAATAAAGTATGGAATTCAAGATAAATTTGTTCTTATCCATTCAGGTGCTTTTGGTACTCCCAAAGACCTTCCTCTTACTTTAAAATATTTTCTTCACTTCAAGAAAGTGAAACCAAATGCCAAGCTTGTAATTCTATGTGGAACAAAGAAAAACTTGCCTAAAATCCTTCAAGAAGCAAGAAAACTTGATATTAATTCTTCGGATTTTATTCTTTTATCCCCTAAACCAGATGAAGTCCCAGAACTTCTTTTACTTGGAGATGCTGGGTTGCATCTTGAATCTATGGCAATTGCTACCCCATATTGCATTTCTGTTAAAGACGGTGAATATCTTGCAACTGGATTACCAATAATAGTTACCTTATGGCTTAAAGGGATTGCACCTCTAATTGAAAAATATGATGTTGGAATAGTAGTAAATCCTTTGGAAATTGGTAGCACATCCGCCAGAGGCGGATTGCCTGTGTTTTCTGAAGATAATAAAAATGAAATTTATTTCCTTAAAAACTACAAAAGGCTTAAGAAGAATAGTAGCCAGTTAGTCAACGAAGTATTATCATTAGAGATAGCTGTGCGAAAGTTATTAGAGATTTATAAATAGAAAAATAACCTTTTAAATACATTAGCCACGAAGTCACTAAGACACTAAGAAAAAAATCCCGCACATAATTATGTGCGGGATGACCTTGTGGTAAAAATTTAATAGATGCAAGCCTCTGTTATAATACCTGCTTTTAAAACTGGTAGGTTAAAAGCCTGTCTTCAATCATTAAGTTTTCAAACTATTTTACCAAAAGAAGTAATTATCCTTTCTCATAAAGACTTAAATGTAGGCACGATTTTAAGTTGTGCAAAAGAGCTAAACTATCTTCTTAAGATTATAGAAGTTAAGGATAAAAATAATTTAACCCCTTTACTAAACAAAGCCCTTAAATCTGTCACTGGTTCTCTTATCTGCTTTACTGACCCAGATACAGCTCCTGAACCTTGCTGGTTAGAAAAAATTATAAAAACCTACATTGGTGGCACATCCGCCAGAGGCGGATTGCCTGTGTCTGATAAGTCCTTTATTGGTGGAGTGGGGGGGAGAGATGAAATTTACAGGTTTAATACACCTATTGATTCAAAAATGGTAGGGGCGTATAATCCCGCACATAAATTATGTGCGGGACCCGTATATAATGTTGGAAAATTGACCTGGTTTGGCAGAATAATTGGAAATCATCATGAACTTTTGGATAAATCTAAAGAAGTGGATTTCTTAAAAGGTTGTAATATGAGTTTCAGGCGTGAACTTTTAGAAGAATTTGATGAAAATTTGCTTGGCTTTTACCGGTGGGAACAGGATATGTGTTTTAAGATAAAAGCCAAAGGATACAAACTTATTTATAACCCAGAAATAAGAGTCAAACATTTTAAAGAAGAAGAGAAATTAACTGCTCAAGATTTTTTTATAATCTCACATAATACTACTTATCTCCTACTTAAATACCTTTCTTTACCAAGAAAGCTTATATTTCTTTTTTATACTTTTTTTATTGGTCAACGCAATAATCTGGGATTCCTGAGAAGTTTGCTCCTACTTTTCCAATCCCCGTCTCTAACACTTTTTGATAATACCCTTGCTTGCATTCAGGGGAAATTAAAAGGAATTAAAACCTATTTAACTAATAGGTAAAGATTATAGGGGTTCAGGATTTTGATCCCATACTTCTAAATGCAAATACGGATTTCGTAGATTATACAGATTAAAGATATATTTTGAAAAATAAAATCTGTTAAATCAGTCCAATCCGTGGTTCAATTAACCGCAGATAAACGCAGATTAACACAGATATTTTCGTGTTAATTCGTAGTTCAAAATGTTTTATTTTTTTAACAGGGAATTTAAGAGATTTGAAAGAGTTTTTTTACTTTATTCTTATCTCTTAATCCGTCAGCTGACGGACTCTTTCAATCCCTGTTAATTTTCCATTTTGCAGGACTCAATTATTATATAGTAACATTCTATAATTTTTGTTAGATTATCTGACCAGGGTTAGTTTGACCGTTTTCTTTAAGTTGAAGAATCCATCTGAGGTATACAGGGTGGCAAAATAAACGCCTGAAGGCAGGGATTTCCCCTGTTCATTAACAAGCTTTAACTTGGCGTAACCAGTACTTCCGAGGTTATCAAATGTCTTTACCCTTCGACCGCTGATGTTATGAATAACAATTTTGGCATCTGAGTTATAGCTGTCAAACAAAAACTTAACAGTACCTCTTGCAGGGTTAGGATAGGCATTAAACATCACTTCTGGTTTAAAGGGCTCGTAAGTCTCTTCTATTCCATAGGGGACAGGGGTTTGCTCGCCATAAAGCTGAGGGATTAATCTCCCATTCATGGGACTGATTGCCCATACAATCATCCCGCTCCAATCAGCAGCCCAGCCTTGCATAGAATGATGATTTTTGTTAGCACCCCAGCCAACCCAATCTTTAGAACCCTGAATCTTATATTCATAAGGGGCTAACCAGGTAGTATCGGAACTATATTCTCCGCCATCAGTATTCCAGCCATTACAGATTACCGGTGTAGAGTCATTTGCGCAATTAGCAATAGCGACTTCTCCATTGGCACCGTTGTTGATTGCCCACCAGAACCTGTAATAAGTAGAAGTAGGTGGGACAATGGCATCAGAGGTTTCAACAGTCATGCGGTCCACAATAGCATATTTCCGGTTGGAATTGGTTGATTTGATGTGCAGGAGTACCCAGGTTTGGTAAGCAGTGCCTCCAAAGTCATCGGGACACCATTGAATGTGGTGCAGGGGAAGAATGGTGTCTTGATAAAAAACAGTAGTATCAGCCGATGGATGCCGTCTACCAGCTGTGCTATCACCCGCCCAATACCAATATTCTATTTGAAAGATTACTGTATCCGAACTGTCAGGGTTAAACATATGGATTTCACTCTTATTATCCATGGTCACTGTCCAGGATTCACTTGATAATATACCCAACCCAAACGGCATATAGGAGCCATTACCGACACCAATAGTAACCACAATAGAGTCAGTTGTATTTTTACTCTGAATAATATAGCTGGGATTGTCGTATCCTGCTCCCAGGTTTGGGTGGACTTTGTGGTCAACAGTACAATGAGCATTAAGGATTATGGTATCTGGAGCTGCATCGGGACACAATGTCCCGGCAGGTGTGTATGCCCAGAGAAAAACCGTACTCCCAGTTGCCCTTGGGTTGTGGATAAAAATGTGGTCTACGCCGGATTGAAAGGCAAGACCAATGGCTTCAGGACCGCCATGGGGCCGCGGTGGCATATCACCATTAGCGCCATGAGGATTAGTGTTGCAGCCAAAAGTGTCAGCAGCTGTCACAGTGTAAGCATGGATGCTAAAGGGGCAGTCGAGATTCCCGAAACCCATATCACCGGCACTTGTCGCTTTGTCGCCCTTGGGAGGAACTACCACCATCGTACTGCAAAATACTGAGGCATCGTGACTCCAGCCGATGAGATGAATCTCCAATGTATCCGCAGCGCCGCCATAGGGGTTGGATAGTTCAATAGGTCCGTTCAAGGCGTCACCGCACCACGAGTATGTTTTATCGCACCACTCCGGCGGGATAGCCATTAGCCGAACCCCCAGGAAAAGCAAGGCAATTCCCCATAAAACCCTTATATTCATCCTAATATTACCTCTTTTCATAAAAAGCACCTAAATACATTACCATTAAAACTGTACCAATATCTCTTTATTGTCTCTGCCATAATAAGAAATCAATATGCCCTATTTACTTTATTTTGTCAAGAATTATTTTGGGTTTTCAGCCCTATAATCGGCTATCATTTTAATTTAACTTACACATTTATGAATATTAGAATCTTGAATCATCTGTTTCAGCACCTCAGTGACTTTCTCAAATTCGGTTGATTTCTCAAAAAAGAAATCTGCCCCCGCAGTTAGGCATTTTTTCCGATATTGGGGATAGGGATAGTTAGTTAACATTATTACTATGGGAGCTGGTTTATATTTCTTAATGTTTTTGAGCACACCGATTCCATTCCCCTTGGGTAACCTGATGTCCAGAACCACCACATTAGGACATAGTTCCTGGATGGATTTTTCGGCTTCAAGCACATCTTGAGCCTGTCCTACGATTTCAATTTCCACGAGTTCAGATAGCATAGTTATTAACCGTTCCCGGACGAGTTTTGAATCATCTACAATAAAAACTTTCATAATGAGTTTCCAATATACAGTAAGGAGTATAATATATCAAGTTCAAAAAGGCTGATTTTTTTGTAAGTGTTTGTCTTACAAAAGAGTAGGATTGTTGGAGACTGATTTAGTTGTTGGGCGACCAAAAAGTGGAAATCACAGAGCAGGGGTAAGTTTAAAAGATAGCCGTATAGAAGCTGTTAGCCGCTCTCTTCAGGACTGCTCACAGCCACTGCAGATTCAATCTACCAGCTGATTTTTTAGGGCATAGCGGATTAATTCAGCAGTACTCTTCATTTGCATTTTTTCTAATATACGGGAACGATAGGTGCTAACGGTTTTCACGCTTAAAAACAGCTCACTGGCAATCTGTTTTACGGCCTTCCCAGAAGCAATAAGACGCAGCACTTGATACTCACGGTCAGAGAGGGTCTTATGGAGTGGGTTTTGGACATCAATCCCTATATCAGAAGCTAATTTTTCAGCCAGTGTAGAACTGACATATTTTCTACCCTGTGACACTTTTCGGATGGCTGTTATCAATTCATCAGAAGCATTTTCCTTTGTCAGGTATCCGGAAGCGCCTGCCCTTAAGACCCGAACTGCATATTGTTCTTCTGGATGCACACTTAATACCAGAACGGGAAGTTTAGGTCTTTGATTTTTTAATTGTTTTAAAATATCCAGTCCACTCCTGCCGGGCATGGAAATATCTAACAAAACTACATCGTAATCATTTTTCCATACCTTGTCTAACACTTCCTGCCCATTGCTTGCTTCATCAGCCACAGCCATATCGGGAATTTCGGCAATAATTTGTTTCAGCCCTTCACGGATAATTGGGTGGTCATCGGCGATGAGTATTTTTATCATCGGGTCACTCCCTTTTTATTAAGTGGAATACTCACTGTTATTGTGGTCCCTTTATCTTGAATACCACTGATTTTGACCTCACCTCCCCAAAAATGGACGCGTTCTCGTATTCCAATTAGTCCTAAGGATTTAGAGTCGGAAATCTGCTTTTCTGTAATTCCTTTACCATTGTCTTTAACTTTCAACTCTAACTTACCGACTTTCTCTTTCAAGCTAACTTTGACTCTCGTTGCATTTGCATGGCGGGCAACATTCGTCAGCGTCTCCTGAAAGATGCGGAAAATCGTCGTAGAACAATCTTGAGCCAAAATAACATCCTCCGGGACTAAGTTAACTTTACATTTAATGCCTGACCGCTTTTGAAATTCTTCTACCTGCCATTCAATTGCTGCTGCGAGACCGAGGTCATCTAATATTCCTGGTCTCAATTCTGTAGAAATCCTCTGCACCGTTCTGATAATATTATCTATGAGTTTTAATATTGATTTTGTCTTCTCAAGCAATGATTTTTGGTCTTTTGGTAATTTGTGATTCAACCAGGATAAGTCCATTTTCAAAGCCGTCAAAGCTTGTCCCAATTCATCATGAATCTCACGGGCGATATGTGTTCGTTCTTCTTCTCTCACTGATTCTAAATGTGCGTAAAGGTTTCGTAGCTGTTCGCTTGAGCTTTTTAATTCTTCCTCCGCCCGCTTACACTCGGTGATGTCTATATCTGCGCCTCTGTATCCGAGAAGGGTTCCTTTCTCATCAAGTATGGGAACTCCGCTTGTCGAGAGCCAAACTGTTTTACCGTTTTTGTGCATATTCCGGTTTTTGAATTCGCTGAAAGACTGTTTTTTGGCGAATACTTTAAATGCTACCTTCTTCAGTTTTTCACGGTCCTCAGGATAGAATAAGTCATAAAAATGCTTTTCAAGTATTTCCTCAGGCTTATATCCTAATATCTTCTCTACAACATGGCTCACATAAGTGTATTTTCCATTAGCGTCGACCTCCCAAATCCACTCCAAAGCATTCTCTACGATATCTCTAAACCTTTTGTTACTCTCCCGCAGTTCCTCTTCCATCCGCTTGTGTTCGGTTTCTAATTCCTCTAATTCAGCAATCCTTTGGCGCATTTTTACCAATTCATTTATGAGTTGCTCTTTTGACTTATCTTTCATCTTGTAACCTCCAGAAAAGGACCGTTAAATTATTTAAAATAAAGCCCTTTAATAATATATGCAAAATTTGGATTTGTCAAGTAGATTTGCCAAAAGCTTTTGAGAAACTTCAGTTTAAAAAATGAGTTAGGATGGTTTTTAGCTAAACGAGAATTTATTTGCTCAGTATCAAGTACGTTTTATTTGAAGTACCGCTTTTTATTAGCGTCCGATTACTCTGAATTCCGTCCTTCTATTAAGGGCATGGGCTTTCCGAATTGCCCGAGTCGTTTCGTGGGATGAGAACTCAGGAACCGCAGGCTTGGTTTCACCGTGGGACACAAGGACAAGTCTTGAGGGATTGATTTTAAATTTATTTACAAGATATCTCTTAACAGTGTTACAGCGATTCAATCCCAGTTTACGATTGTATCTTTCGGTAGCACAAGCACAGCAATGTCCGGAAATTTCAAGCGTCAAAGAGGGGTTATCTCTGAGGACCCGAGCTACCTGTGCCAGTTCTGAAAAATATTTAGGTTTAATCTTATACTTATTCCAATCAAAATAGATAATTGGCAGCATAAAATCACCTGCAGTTGGAATCCGGTATAAAGAGATTGTTACTTCAAATTCGTCTTGGTCTTCTTGAGGAACAGCAAATCCACTTCCTTCAATGTAGCTTTCTTTTTGTGCATGGACAACATAAAAGCCACGTTTGAGCTCAAGGTCGAGTTTACCCGTGGTGTCAGTTTTCTTTGGTGTTATGTTAGTACCTGGGAAGTCAATATCAGTCTCAAGCCCTTCGTGTGTTGCCCCATCAACGACATTAACTTTAAGCAAGAATTTGTCTTTTTTAAAAGGGAAAACAACTTCCGTAACCTCATCGGGCCGGATATTGGCAAATTTTTCCTGTGGCAAATAGTCTTCCTTTGAAGCTTGAACAGTGAATATCCCGGGGTTGTATGCTCCGCAATCACAAATACCGTCATCATTGGTCGTCAAAGCTTTTTCCTCAACAACAACACTTGCTCCTGGAATAGGTGTCTGTGTTTTGGCATCCATAACTTTGACAATCAGGTTCCCCAATTCTGCCACAGCCTTACAAGGTGGCAACGAAAATGCAAATTCACAATTTAAGTCAATTCCATAGTTGGGAGTAAAGTTGGGATAAAGATTTAAGTGACCTGGGTAACTGGGATAAAACGGCGCATGGACAAGCTGCACGTTACCTCTGTCAAAAAGTGGATAATCAAAAGCTCCTTTGATTTTAACCTTCCCACCAAATAAACTAACACCCAGCCCGGCAGTCAACCACAGTGGGCCATTTCCAAAGGGGCTCTTTTTTGTTGGGTGCATTCTAAATGGTGAAGGTTCAGTGAGGAACAGCGATTTATGCACCTCCAAAAAAGGATTGAATCTTGGACCTGTATATTCAATAGCTGCACCAAATAATTCTACATTTGGTGTCTCGCCTATATACGGCATTTGATATGAATTTATACCACCTGCATTAAAGTGTGCCTGCAACTTATTAGTAATAAACCAGCTTAGAGCCAGCATCAAGCCATAATCATGGGCTTCAGTAGTGAAATCACGGAAAATCCCCCCTTCATATTCAATAATATTGCCTTTGACCTCCGAACTGCCTGTTCTCTGCTCACCGGCAAGCAGAGTAATAAAAGGGTTTACTCCAAAGTAAAGTCTGTCATTAATTTTTTGGGTGAACTTGAAGTCTACTCGGACATCACCCGTTCCTTTACTTACTACATCATACCCGTTCCTATTATCCTGTCGGTCATAATAAAAGGGAACGCTACCCCCAATATAAAAGCAGTCCGTAAAAGAATAGCCCATCCCAAGCAAAACCCCAAACGCATATTTACTGCAGGTATCTTCACTCGCCATCCAGCCGTGGACCCTGGGCCCAGCAATGACTAATGTTTGAGCAGGTAAAGGATACGCTCTTTGAACCCTGACTACATCATTGCCAGTCCAATATATAAAGCTGGCACTGAGAGCTACTGGCACTAACATTCCTAAGACAATTAAAAATTTCTTCATTTTACCTCCTTTAAGCTATATAACTATAGTCCCTTTTCTCATAGAACACATTCACTTATGTTTTTATACTTAATACACTAAACTATATAAAAAGTCAAGTTTTTTTTTAGTAAATTTAAAAAATCTGTAGTTTATGTTCTCCTTTTAATAAAATTAATCAATCCACATCCAGCAAGAATTGAGATATAAGGCTCAATGGGGACACGAAATCTGGCATCTCCCACAGGTCCCGGGAGAAAGGCAAAGTAAAAAATAGTAAGAATAAAAAGTATAGGCAAGGCTCTTAGCCTTGCAGAGCTGTTTTTAGAGAGAGATACTACACCAAAAAATGATATTACATAAACAAGCAACTCAAATACAGAAATAAATCCCCAGAGAGAAATTAAATGCAAAGGGAATATCTGCAACCTTTCTTTATTAAATAAGTTAATAGCCATTTTTATCTTACCTTTGAAAATAAGTCTTAAAACCTCTTTTGAAATAGGTCTTATGGCTTTCAATTTTTCTCGTTCATATCCATAAAATAATCTCGACCAGTATGCTAACTCAGAATGCACAAAGACTTTTAAAAAACCAAGTCCATGTTCTATTGCATATATTCCCGGATTCTTGCGTATAATTTCTAATCCTATGTTTCTCATTAACCCACTCACCTTGGGACTGTCACCAAATAAGGCTATTTCTTCGGCACTAAGCTTGTATTTCTCTTTCAGGAGTTCAAAAATCCTTTTCCTCGCCTCATCTTCAGTAATTTTTTCTTTCCTTGCAAGCACAGATGCAGCATTGAACTGTGCAAGGTTAATATCATCCATAATTGAAATAAAAAATTTACCAAAACATAAATAATTCCTTAACCCCCAGGGAGTAATTACAGCTATAAAAACAAGTAGCACTATTGCTGATGACTTAAGAGCTATTTTTAGTCTATCCTTGAAACTAATGAGCAACCAAATACAAATAAATATCGGGAAATAAATAGCAATTGGTTTTATAAAAGTAGCAACTCCAATAAGAATAGACGATATAATGAGATAGTAATAGTTTCTAATTTTAATAAATCTTAATAGAAAAAATAAGCTCAGGAAAAGAAAGAATGTAAAACTCGTTTCAGTTAATATTTGGGTCGTATAAAGAGCCTGATGTAGATTTACTGCATATATAATTCCACTTATAAATCCAGCAAGCCTCGTAAAGCTAAAGGCAACAATAATGTAAATTAAGACCGCTGTAATAGCATCAATAAGTGTTTGTAAAAATATTATAATTTGCGGTTTTGGTCCAAATATAGAATAAACTATTCCGATAAGAAATGGATATCCAGGTGTCCTTGCAGGTTCAGGAATATAAGCCGATTCAGGATAAACTGAAAACCTGTGATACTCTATCATGTTTTTTGCAAGTTCATTATACTGGTAAGAATCTGCTCCAAATCCAAATCCTCTTTCTGGATGAATAAATGCAGGAATTGCAAATCCCAATCTTATTAAGAGGGCAAGACTAAAAATGATGAGACATTGCCTTTTCATACTGAAGATAGGTGAACATATTTGGACTGGAAATCAAAACCCTTTTTACCACAGTTAAAGAAAAGGTCAATAATAGAAAGGTTTGAAATGAAGTCTCCCCATAGCTGCGGATAAGGAGATGGATTAAAGCTATAATATTTTATTTTAATTCCTCTTTGGCTGAATTTTTCTGGCTCAAGATATTTTTTACCACCTGAACCTGAGAGATAAGTGTCTGCAGAAAGTTGTTTGCATATATCAATTAAAAGTTCAGATTTCGTGCCTGTTACTCCAAGTGTAGAACTTAACACAAATTTTGTTTTAATTTCTAACCATTTAGCTATTTCTTTTATCATAGTTACATTAAGGTCTACAAGTTGAGCCCAGTCACTTTTATATATTTGTTCAAAAAACCCTATATAGTCTTCAAAATAAGGAGCTTTTGAGTAATAATGTTTTAAACTCAAGCAATGTTTTTTCCTCCAGTTATGCTCATTATCAATTTTAACATCCTTTATCTTTTGTAAACCTAAACTATGTTTTTTGACGGGAACCGTAAGCCAGAGTTGACCATTTGGGGTTTTAATCCTGTTTCTATTTACCCAACTTGCTCCCCTTGGAAACTGGACTGAGTCAAGAATTACAAAAATATCAACTAATTTCATTTTATAGAAATATCCAGCCCAGGGAATATAATTTGGTTGATGGCAAGCAATAATCAATTTTAAATTAAGACTTCAAACTCATACATCTTTTTAAATGGCAAAGTCTTTTTACCCAAGATACAGGGACTCGTGGGTTTTTAGTTTTATAAAGTTTAATTAATCCTGTTAACATTGAGTTATAAATCGGACTATGTATAGCTTTTATTACTTTCCCCTTTCCACAAAGAATTGCTGATTTAAGCTCGGATTCATCAAATTTATCTTGGTTGTCAAAAGACATTTGAGTTAGAGCAATTTCTCTTAAAAAATGAGCATCGGAGCCTACGATTCCAGGTTTATTGTATTCTTTAGCGAGTGATAGGGCTTTCTGGTTATCAATGTCTGTATTTCTTGAATTATAGACTTCTATTACATCCATAGCTTCAATAAGTTCTTTATCAAGTTTATGTCCTCTGTAAGGATGCGGGAGAAATACAATTCCACCTTGCTTCTTAATCTCATAAATAACACTTGCACTTTTCCTTGAGATGACTTCTTTATTTAAAAATAATCCTATAATATCTCCTTTCTCGGTATGGTATTCAGCACCTATTATTATATTTAATCTACCAATTTTTAGATTATTTTTACATTCTAAAGCCCCTTTTATGGTTTCATGGTCGGTAATAGCGGCAAAATCAACTCCCAATTTATAGAGATGTTCAACTATTCTTCGTGGTGAAATAGTAGCATCAAACGAGTATCCAGTATGAATATGAAAAACGCCTATCATGAAATCAAAGAATTGTAAAATTCAATATATTTTTTACCAACCTTTTGAGTGTTGAATTTAGTTAAGACAAATTTTCTTCCCTCTAAATTTGGGCTTTTTTTGTCAAGAAGTGATTTAAGTTCATAAGAAATATCAGAAATTTTTTTGACATAAGAACAATACGGCATTGATTGGTTCCAGATTACCCATTTTCCATGCGTAAGTGCTTCTAAAACCATAAAAGAAAGTCCATCATGTTTTGGAAATCTTATAAGTATGCTTATATTGCTCCATATTTTTTCCATATCCTCTACCCATCCGTGATAGTGAATATTAGGCAAAGCTGGAAGTCCATCTCCTTTATTATCAACTACTTGAAATTTTGTGTTTGGGAATGCTTTTGCTAATTCAAGAATCTTATGACCGTGATGAAAGTTAACTCTATCCTCGGGAATATATATAAGGACACCAGATTTATAGGTAATAGGAGCATTTTCATCAATTTGTGGTATAATTGGCAGGAATGAGGCTTTAATCCCTGCTTTTTTAAGTTCTTTAGTTGAAGGAAGCCATTCCGATAATTGGATATCAATTATGTGATTGGTGATACGGGCAAGCAAGTTTGATTCAAAGTCATTTATGGCTCTGCTCACATCTGTTCCAATCCAATGGTTAACTATTTTCTTACCTACGAAATGGAGCCATATCATAAATTTTACCCTTTGGTATCCAGAAATAAAATGGATTATGTTAAAATCTTTGAGGGTTTGAGTAAATCTTTTTACTTTCCACGGATTTATTCCAATTGGGTCATCATACAAAAATTCTGCTTTTAGTCCTACTTTATTAAGCATATCTACCATATAAGCACCAAAAATCTTGAAGTTAGAAATTATCATTACTTTTGGTATCATTTATAGTTTAAGCGAGACTAAGAGTCTTGTCTATAATATTGTCTATCCATGTTCATCTGTGATTGAGCCAGTCCAGTAATTTTTGCATATCTTGAGGTAAAGGGGTATCAAGTTCTACTGATTTTTTATGAATAGGATGCTCAAACCCAAGTTGTGCAGCATGTAATGCTTGGCGTGGCATTATACTCATAATTTCATAGAACTCGTTTTCCGGGACTCCAAGTGGTCTTTTGCGTCCATTGTAAGTTAGGTCTCCCACAACTGGATGATTTAAGTGAGCCAGGTGAACTCTTATTTGATGAGTTCTACCTGTTTCTAATTTAAGCTTAAGATAAGTTATATATCTAAATTTTTGAATGACCTTAAAATAAGTAATAGACCTTCTTGAAGCTAAAGGTGTCACTGCCATTTGTTTACGTTCGATGGCATGTCTACCTATAGGGGCATCAATCGTTCCTTCATTGAGTTCAAATTTTCCCCATGCAAAAGCAAGATACTTGCGTTTAAGTTTATGAGTTTCAACTTGATGTGCAAGTTTAAGTAATGCAGGGTCAGATTTTGCGAAAACGAGTAATCCCGATGTATCTTTATCTAAGCGATGAAGAACACCAGGTCTTGTGCGGTCGGTTTGCCAGCTTAGCTCGCAGTGGTATAATAGTGCGTTTACAAGGGTTCCGTGCAAGTTTCCTGGAGCTGGGTGAGTTACCATACCAGGAGGTTTGTTTACAACAATTATATGTTGGTCTTCATATACAATATCAAGGGGTATATTTTCTGACTCAACTTTAAATCTTTCTGGTTTCTTGTAATTCACGATAACCTTGTCTCCGGGGACAAGAGGTGTGTGAGGTTTGGCTGGTTTATCATTTACAAGGACTTTTTGGGCTTCAACTAATCTTTGAATCTGGGACCTTGATATACCAAGTCCAGCTTTATAAAGATATTTATCAAGTCTTATTTTCTCTTTTGGTTTTACTATTCTGTAGAATTCAATCATAAATAGGGTTTGCCTCTATGCAATTTGAAGGAAGAGGACTTGTTTCTGGATTTCTATTAGTTGTTTTATCCCTTTAGTTGCCAGTTCAAGCATTATTTCAAATTCATCTTTTGTGAATGGTCTTTTTTCTCCAGTTCCTTGAATTTCAACAAGTCCAAGGCTTTCTGTCATAGCAATACTCATATCCACCTCAGCAATAGAGTCTTCCTTGTAAGTGAGGTCAAGGATTGGGACTCCATTAACTATGCCAACCGAGACTGCGGCTACAAATTCACGGAGTGGAGAATACTCAATTAATCCATTTTGAAGCATCCACTGAACAGCGTCATAAAGAGCAATATACCCACCTGTAATTGAAGCGGTGCGTGTTCCACCGTCTGCCTGTAAAACATCACAGTCAACTGTAATTGTGAAACCTGAAAAGCCTTCAAGATTTGATATGCTTCGGAGTGTCCGTCCTATTAATCTTTGGATTTCATAAGTTCTACCAGAGGTCTTTTCTCTTGGTATACGTTCATGTGAGCTTCTTGGGAGCATATTATAAGTTGCTGTAATCCAGCCTGTTTTCTCATTTCTTAAGAAATAAGGAACTCTTTCTTCTACGGTGGCAGAACATATAATTTTAGTTTTACCAACTTTGATAAGACAGGAACCTTCAGAATCTTTAAGATAATCTTTTTCTATTTTCACAGGTCTTAATTCGTCCTCTTTCCTTTTATCTCTTCTTTCCATTTTTAAAATTATATCTTAAATTAAATAAATTGCAAGGATTTTTTATAATAGATTTAGTGATTTTCAGCCTTCTATTCTGAAGCGGGAAAATCTTTTTATGAGGATATTTTCACGAAGCTTTGAAATAGCCTCTTTTATGAGGTCTTGAACTGAGATTTCTGAATTTTTTATAAATGGCTGTTCTGAAAGGCATACTTCTTTATAAAACTTCTCTAATTTTCCTTGAGCAATTTTGTCTATTACTTTTTCTGGTTTTTTAGATTCTTTGGCTTGAGCTTTGTAGATTTCAAGTTCGTGCTCAATTTTTTCCTTAGGAACTTCCTCTCTTGATATGCATAAAGGATTAGAAGCTGCTACTTGCATAGAGAGGTCTTTTGCCAGTTGTTTAAATTCTGGAGTTTTGGCAGTAAAGTCAGTTTCACACCTGAGTTCCAGAAGAACACCAAGTCTTGAGCCAGGATGAATATAAGTTTCAATAACACCCTCACCGGTTGATTTATTCATTCTTTCCCCTGCCTGGGCAATTCCTTTTTTTCTCAAATGGTCAATTGCTTTCTCTATATCTTCGTTAGTGGCAATCAATGCTCGTTTACAATCCATTATTCCAACGCCTGTTCTGGCTTTTAATTCTTGTATTAGATCAAGACTTACTTTCTTCACTTTTCTCCTTTTCTAATTCTTCTTTACCTTCTAATATTGAATTTGCAATTGCATGCGTAATCAAACGAACAGATTTTATGGCATCATCATTTCCTGGAATAGGGTAACAAATTGGCTCAGGGTCTACATTTGTATCAACAATAGCTATTATAGGAATTTTAAGTTTTAGAGCTTCTAAGACAGCTATTTTTTCCTTTTTAATATCTGTAATGTAAATAAGGTCAGGGAGTTTATCTAAATTTTCTATTCCCTCTAAATTTTTCTTTAATTTATTAAGTTCTCTTTCAAAAGACCAAATCTCTTTCTTCAATAATTCACCAAAATCGCCTTTTTCCTTTTTCTCTTCCATTAATTTCATACGTTCCACAGTAGCTCTTATTGTAGTAAAGTTTGTAAGCGTTCCTCCAAGCCAACGCTCAGTGCAATAAAAAACTTCGCACCTTAAGGCCTCTTCCTTTACTATATCAGAAATTTGCTTTTTTGTCCCAACGAACAATATACTCTTCCCTTCTCTTGCTATCTCTCTTGCTTTTGCACAAGTTAATTTCAAGGACTCCATAGTTTTTTCAGGGTTAATTATATGAATCCCTTTACGCTCTGCGAATATGTAAGGTTTCATCTTGGGATTCCAATGTTCATGTTTATGTCCGAGATGAACTCCTGCTTCAAGCAAATCTTTTACACTTATCGTTTTGTCCATTGGAAGGATTTTCTGGCTTTTTTGCGACCATATTTTCGTCGTTCTTTTTCTCTTGGGTCGCGTTTTAAAAGTCCTTTTGACTTTAAACTTTTTCTAAATTCAGGCTCAAATTTTATAAGAGCTCTTGAGATGCCAAGTGCAAGAGCTCCGGCTTGACCTGATATGCCACCACCTGCAATCTTAGCAGTAACATCAAACTTTGTATCTGTTTTTATCGTTTTAAAAGGTAATTCTATGTATTTTACAATGTCTTCTCTCCCAAAATATTTGATTGGTTCTTTATCATTTACTTTTATCTTCCCATCTCCTTCTTTTAAAAATACTTGAGCTACTGCTCTTTTTCGTTTGCCAGTTGCTTGAAAATATTTCATCTACACCTCCAATGAAACCGGGCTTTGAGCCTTATGTGGATGAGCCGGACCTGGATAAACTTTAAGTTTCTTTAACATATGCCTACCGAGACGGTTTTTTGGTAACATTCCGTGGACAGCATGATAAATTATACGCTCTGGATGCTCTTTTCTTAGTTTCTCAAGAGGAGTAGTCTTAAGACCAGATGGGTATCCTGAGTAGCGTTTATACAGTTTATCCTTTTCCTTTTTTCCTGTGACTACGACTTTACTTGCATTTATACAAACAACAAAATCTCCCTGGTCTTTCCAGGGAACAAATTCTGGATTATCTTTTCCCATAAGTATTTGAGCTGTTTTACTTGCAAGTCTACCAAGGACTTTCCCTTCCGCATCTATAAGCCACCACTTTTCCATTTGCAGAACTATACTATAAAAAGTTTAATTGTCAAGAAAAATATATAAAAAGTTGACAAATTTTCTTTTTGTAAGACAATAAAGAAAAATGAATATTAAGCAAAAACTTGTTCAGATTGTTAAAGAATCTCTTGGAAAGACAGTTGAGCTTTCAGAACCCAAGGACCCGAAACTTGGAGATTATTCAACTTCTATAGCTTTCACACTTGCAAAAGAAAAATCGCCAAAAGACCTGGCAACTAAATTGGTTTCTAAAATCAAGGTTGACCCAAAATTTGTTGAACGGATTGAGATTGGAGGAGCAGGGTTTATCAATTTCTGGCTCAATCGGGATTTTATTTATAACTTCCTATTTGGAATTTTAAAAGAGGGTACAAAATTTGGCTCCTCAAGTATTGGAGCTGGCAAAAGAGTGTTAGTTGAATTTGTTTCAGCTAATCCAACTGGTCCATTAAATGTTGCTAATGGAAGGGCGGCGGCTATTGGAGGCTCTATTGTCAGAATATTAAATTTTACGGGTTACGAGGTAGATTCAGAATATTATGTAGACGACTATGGAAGACAAATTGATTTATTGGAAGAGTCAATAAAGGCAAGATACCAGGAGTTAGAAGGGGAAAAAGTTAAATTTCCTGAAGATGGATATAAGGGTAAATATATAAAGGATATTGCCCGTGAATTAAGAATTTCCAAGAGTCGTGAATTCAGGAAATATGGCATTCAGAGAATTGTTGATTCTCAACACAATACACTTAAGAGATTTGGCGTAGAATTTGGGAACTGGGTTTATGAAAGTGCTATAAGGAAATCAGGAAGTCCCCAACGAGTGATTGAAAAAATAAAAAAGTTGACTTACAAGAAAGATGGTGCACTCTGGCTTAAGACAACTAAATTTGGTGATGAAAAGGATAAGGTTCTTATTAAGAGTAGTGGTGAATTTACTTATGTTGTTCCTGATATAGCTTATCATTTAAATAAATTTGATAGAGGTTATGAATGGTTGATAGACCTTTTGGGTCCAGACCATTTGGCTCATATACCTGAGCTCAAAACTGGGATATCTATTTGTAATTATCCGCAGGATAAACTTAAAGTTCTTATAGTCCAGTGGGTGACCTTGTTAAAAGGAAAAGAAAAGATTGGGATGTCAAAAAGGAAGGGTGAGTTTGTGACTTTAGATGAGCTTATTGATGAAGTAGGCAGGGATGTGGCACGATTTTTCTTTCTAACTCGTAAATGTGAATCACATCTTGATTTTGATATTGAGCTTGCCAAGCGTGAATCTAAGGAAAACCCTGTTTACTATATTCAATATGCGTGTGCAAGAATATCGAGTATTTTAAGATTTGCTGAAACTCAGGGGATTAAAACAAAATTCCCCAATCTTTCGCTTTTATCAAGGCAAGAGGAATTGTTGCTAATGAGGAAACTTATTCATTTTCCAGAGATTGTTGAGCTTGCAAGTACAGAACTTACTCCTCATTATATTTCCTTTTATTTAATAGAATTAGCAGCTCTTTTTCATAATTTTTATGAGAAACACAAAGTAGTATCTGATGACTCAGAGCTAACTCAAGCCAGGCTCATACTTGTAAGTGCAGTAAGGCAAGTTATTTCAAATGCCCTTTCTTTAATAGGAATTAAAGCTCCTGAAAAGATGTAAGCCACCGATTACACAGAGAGAAATGTGTCTTAAAATTAAAAAAATAATCACGAAAACACGAATCCGTTAGCTGACGGATGGAAAACACGAAACAAAAAATAATAGAACCACTCCGTGGTGAAGGTCGTAGTGAACCACAGAGAGCACAGAGATGACAAAAAGGGCACAGAGTAATTCAAATATTCAAGGCTAAACTTTAAGTTATGGTTTATATTTACAGGGATTTAAAGTCCATTAGCTAACGGATTGAAAGAGAAAAGTTATCTCTTGTCCCGTACATAATCTATGTGCGGGACTCTTCCAATCACTGTTAAAAAACAAGTTAGTTTATTTCTTTATCTGTTTTTTCTTGACTTTCTTCGCATTTTACATTATAATATTCAGAGGAGGTAAATGTTATGACTAAAGTGAGAAAGGGCACAAAGAAAATCAGCAATGCCGAGTGGATTCGCCAGCATCTTGGGGAGTTAGTAGATAAACACGCAGGAAAATATGCTATAGTTGCTAATGGAGAAGCTTTTATTGGATATGACTCAGTAGAACTTGAAAAAGAAGCACACAAGAGACATCCTGGGGTGAAACTTACAGGGCTTCCTATACCGAGGCCCGAGGATTTCCAATGTGCCCTATAACTTTTCCCTATATTTCTCTGACTGGAAAGCACCCTGCTCCCATTATTCCGTTGGAACTCAAAGGTCCATTGGGCTGGAAAGAGATGATGGCCTATGTTGATTCAGGTGCCAGTTTCAGTATATTCTCCATAAGTGAGGCAAGGCGACTTGGCATTGATTATGCAAATGGTAAGGAACTCATGGTTACCGTCGGTGATGGGAGTTTTATCCCAGTGTATCTTCAGGTACTTTCTATAAAGATTTCCCATATATTGTTCAAAGCTACTATAGGATTTTCTCCTCGTTTGGGTGTAGGTTTTAATCTTTTAGGACGCAAGGATATATTTGAGCGGTTTGATGTAACCTTTAGTGATAGCCGCCGTGCTGTAGTCTTTTTGCCACGTGCTAAATAAATAGTTCATTTTTTGCCTTCACAATCATTACCAGAAGCAGCATATCCGAGAGTAGAGTCTAAAAGGATTATAGCAGAATCAACACGGTAGTTACTACCATAACAACGAATTATGCCAACGGGTAGGGATGCCGCTTTACGCAGATTAAAATTAGTTTTCTTGTAGTGGATTCTTCAGAGGACCATTACCTCAAAGTCTTTCATTGACCTCTTATCTCACCTTAATAATCTTCTTGACCTTTCTGCCTTTTTCATCAGGCTTGACAAAATAAATTCCTGAAGGAATGTCAAAGTTATAAATGCCAGTAGAATTAGATTCATAACTCTTGATTTTTCTCCCAGAAATATCATAAACAGAAAACCCTTTTCCTTTTGTGCCTGAAACTTTTATTTTATCCCTAACTGGATTTTGCCATATTTTAAATTCCTCAACTTTTTTTTCAAGTCCTTGCTCAATGCCATAAGGACCATCTTTAATTGTAGGCACTATTGTACTCTCAATATTTGTTGCAGCCCCATAAAATATTGTATCAAGAATAAGGGTGTCAAATGCTTCATAAATAGTGTCATTGTACACCCCCCATGTTCTTATAATAAAAGTATCTGTTGGCAACCATACACTATCTTGATCTTCTAAATTGATAGTTATTTGAGGATATGGGCTTGTAGTATCAATTTTATTATTCTGGTCAATAAGATTAAAATAATAACATTTTTGGTCAGGGTTTTTTTTGAGCCAGCCTTCAGCAAGAATAGAATCTAAACCAAGAGTATCTTTAACTTTCCAGATAGCAGCATTATGCGCTTTAACATCTTTGCTTGTATCATCAAGAAAAAATGTCATTGCTATTTGATTTTCTCTTAAAGTATCTCTAGAATTTAGAAAATATCTTAATAGGATTACCGTCTTTTAATGTATCTTTATATGCTGTAATCTCTAAAGTATCTCCAACAGCTGCATTTGGATCATATTGGTCACCTGTACCAGTAGGAATGTCCCAATAGTTTGTTATTCCAAAGTAAGGCATTTTACAAGTATCAGCTCCACTTTTACCTCTTATAGTCATAACAACTTCTGTACTGTCAGAGCTAACTCCTTGAGTGCCACCAATAAAACCATTTACTGCGTATACTTTTTTAAGTGGAAATAAAAGACTACCTATAATACCAATTCCTAATAAAAATTTTTTTAATCCTCTTCCGAATTTCATATTATTTATAACTTAGAATAATAGATAAATCTTTCGTTCTTTCATTACTAATCAAGAAGTAACTAATTTATTTTTATTAATATATACTCAAAAACCGCAATTGTCAATAATTTTTAAGTGATTAATGATGAAGTATTATTTTCAAGCGGGGCATAAAGCCCCGCGCTACATCTTACTAACAAACCCTAAAGCCCGCCTGCCATATGTCGGGCAGGGGTTCGGCTACTATCTTTATTATATTCTATCCTTGGGCTTGTCAATAAAAAGTTGACATATTGGGGGAATTGTGATATTATTATAAAAAACAGCACACAGATTCACACAGATTAGAAAGATAGACACAGATTATAAGAAATCAAAGTGCAAAAATCAAAATGACAAATGTAAAAGACAGTAATTAAGTAATTAAGTAAATAACCTTTTTGATGTTTAATTTTTGATATTCTATTATGTTGAGGATTGGGATAATTGGACCTGGGAGAGTTGGGACTGCACTTAGCAAAGCTTTTAAATGTGCTGGTCATAAGATTGCCGGAATTGCATCAAGAAAGCGAGAAGATGCCCTTAAGTGTATGAAAATTACAGGATGTGATTATTGGTCATCTAATGCACAGGATATTGCTAAAATTTCTGACTTAGTTCTTATTACTGTCCCTGATTCTTCAATTAAAGATGTAGTAAAAGAGATTAAGCCTGTTTTAAATCCTGATACCATTCTTGTTCATACAAGTGGCACATTACCAGCTAATATTTTAGGAGTAAAACGCAGTCTTTCAATGCATCCTATAGTTTCATTTGCTGGCGGCGAGCTTCCTGACAAATCTTATTTCAGTATTGAAGGAGATATTGACATTGGTAAAAAATTAGTAAAGTCAATTGGAGGTATACCAATTGTAATTTCAGCTAATCAAAAGCCTCTTTATCATTCAGCACTTAATTTTGGTGCCTCTTATCTTTTAACTATTCTTAATATAGGATGTAAATTACTTAAAAAGAGTGGACTCAAGAGTGGGGAGGAGGTAATTTTGAGCTTGGCAATTACTGCTCTTGATAATGCTAAGAGATTAGGAATCAAAAAATCGTTTACTGGTCCTATTAAGCGGGGAGATACAGAGATAATTAAAAAAGAAATAAATGCACTTAAAGAAATGGCTCCCGAGGTTTTAGAGATTTACAAACTTCTTACCAAAGAAACTAAAAAACTTATCAAAAAATGAGCCACAGATTTCACAGATTGATACAGAAATGCTAAAAGATGAAGACTTATTCAGTTGATACTTCTGTTCAATATTTAAAGGGTGTGGGGCCAAAGATGGCAGGTCTTTTAAAAAATCTTGGCATAGATAATATTGACAATCTTTTAACTCTTGTCCCGCGGCGTTATGCTCGGAAATCTCTTATAAAGGATTTAAAATTAGGTGAGGAGGCTCGTGTTTCGGGCAGGATTATTGAGACACATACAAGATTTACAAGTAAGGGCAAGATTTTTATAGTTCGTTTATCTGATGGGACTGGAAATATTAGTTGTTATTTTTTCAATTATTCTCCAAAAATGAAAGAGAAATTTAAGTGGAACACACTAATTGAAGTTGAGGGACAAGTTTCTTTATTTGGTCGTGGGCTTCAGCTTGTAAATCCAAGTATCAGTTTTTCTCCGTCTAATGGGAGGAAGTTATTACCAATTTATCCTCTTACATATGGACTTACTCACACATATATAAGAAGAGTGATAAATGGTGCATTTGAGAGTGGTATATATATTCCTGAGACTTTACCGACTTATATAGTTGAGCACGAGAATTTATTGCCCAAAGAGATAGCTATTAAGAATCTTCATTTTCCTGATAGTCTTGAGGTTGCAGACATGGCTCGTAAGAGATTAGAATTTGAGGAACTGTTTTATCTTGAAATCTTACTTGCTTTGAGGAAAAAGTGGTTAAAAAATAAGGGAATTAAGTTTAAAAAGGGCAGTATTTTAGCAAGGAAATTTTTCGATTTGATGAGAGACAGAAATCCTGGTTTTAAGCTTACGAAGGCTCAGCATCGGGTTATCTGGGAGATATTTGGTGATATGGAGAGTGAGAGCAGGATGAATCGTTTGCTTCAGGGGGATGTGGGGTCTGGCAAGACGATTGTTGCCATTCTTTCAATGTTAAAGGCAGTGGAATCTGGCTATCAAGCCGTTCTTATGGCTCCGACCGAGATATTAGCTGAGCAGCATTATTTTTGTCTCAAAGAATATTTACCAGAAATTGGTGTGAATCTCGGAATTCTTGTTGGCAGTCAATCTCAAGCAGAGAAGCAGCAGGTTAAAGAGGAGCTAAAAACTGGCAAAATCCAGGTAGTTGTTGGCACTCATGCTTTAATTGAGGAATCCAGTGAATTTAAGAATCTTGGTTTTATTGTAATTGATGAACAACACAAATTTGGTGTGATGCAGCGCGTTAGACTTATAAAGAAAGGCGTATTTCAGGAATCCCCTGATGTATTAGTTATGACTGCCACTCCGATACCGAGGTCATTATCACTTACTATTTATGGGGACCTTGACATTTCCGTTATTGACGAACTTCCTCCTGGCAGAAGGCCAATTATTACTCGGTGGATGAGGGAAGATAAAATAAACGAAGTCTGGGTTTTTGTCAAGCGAGAGTTAGATGCAGGCAGGCAATGTTATATTGTTTATCCTATTATTGAAGAATCTGAGAAGACTGACCTTAAAGCGGCTCAGGAGTCATATGAGAAGTTGAGCAGAGGAGTTTTTAAGGACTATAATATTGGTCTTTTACATGGAAGGTTAAAAGGGGAAGAAAAAGAAAAGGTAATGGAAGCTTTCAGAGCTGGGGACTTAAACATTCTCATAACAACTACTGTAATTGAAGTAGGCATTGACATTAAGAATGCTACCTGTATGGTAATTGAGCATGCGGAGCGATTTGGCATCTCACAACTCCATCAGCTTCGTGGCAGAATTGGCAGGGGGGCGAAACAATCTTATTGTATTCTTGTTTCTCCAAGACAGATATCTGATATATCAAAAGAGAGACTTAAGACAATTGAGAATGAAAATGATGGCTTTAAATTAGCAGAAAAAGACCTACAACTCAGGGGACCCGGAGAATTTTTTGGCACGAGGCAACATGGGCTTCCAGAGCTTAGGTTAGCAAATCCTATATATAATGTGCGTCTTTTGTCTCTGACGCGTAATCTTGCCTTTAAAGTTATATCTCAGGACCCAGAACTACAAAAGATAGAGAATAGAATAATAAAGAAGACCATCAATCACAAGTATCGTAACAAACTTGAATTTCTTGAAGCAGGATAAAAAGTATTTTTGTTTCAATATTACATTAGAAAAAATCAAGAAATTTACCTAATCTAAAAAATTCTTTATCTCTTGAGCGATTAATTCAATCTGTTCTCTTTTCAATTCAGGGAACATTGGGAGTGACAATACTTGAGAACAACATTTTTCGGTAACAGGGAAATCTCCTGATTTATATCCAAGATATTTATAAGCAGGTTGTAAATGTAGAGGAATAGGATAGTGAATTAAGGTAGTAATTCCCTTTGAATCAAGATATTTTGACAGTTCATCCCGTTTTTCAGTTCTTATCACATATAGGTGGTAAACATGTTTGGCATAAGAGAGTTCCCTTGGTGTTATAATAGGTGTATCTTTAAGCAATTGATTATATAATTCAGCATTTTTACGTCTCTTTTTATTCCACTCATTTAGATATCTAAGTTTTACTCTAAGAATAGCAGTTTGAATTGTATCTGGTCTGTAATTATAGCCTTCTCTCAAATGTTCATATTTCTCGTATCTTCCGTGATTTGCCAGTAACATTACACAGTCGGCAATTTCTTTATCATTTGTTACCATTATGCCGGAGTGCCCATAAGCACCTAAATTTTTGCCCGGATAAAATGAGAAACAAGCGGCTTTGCCAAAGCTTCCAACTCTCTTGCCCTTGTATTCTGCTCCATGAGACTGGGCGGCATCTTCTATTACTATCAAATTATGTTTCTGCGCAATTTTGAGCATTATGTCCATATCACAGGGATGTCCAAAAAGGTGAACCAAGAGTAAGGCTTTAGTTCGGGGCGTAATTTTTGCTTCAATTTTTTCTGGGTCAATATTATAGGAATCAGGCTCAATATCAACCCATACTATTTTTGCCCCCACATGAGTTATAGCTTCAGTTGTAGCTATAAATGTATTTGGTGTAGTTATAACCTCATCTCCTTTTCCAATTCCAAGAGCTAACAAAGTAAGGTCTAAGGCAGTTGACCCCGATGAAGTAGCTACTCCATACTTAACATCACAAAAATTTGCAAACTCAGACTCAAAACCTGTGAGTTCTTTTCCGCCAACAAAGGAAGTGTTGTCAATAACATTCTGGATGGCGGTATCTATTTCAGTCTTTAACGATAGATATTGAGTCTTTAAATCAATAAGTGGTATACGCATTTTATCCTCCTTTCTATATTAAATTATAGTTTTATTTTTCTCTACGATTTCTGGTTTCCCTTGCTTTATTGTCCAAATTATATCGCATTCTCCTTCTATGGGGTAATCAAAGAATTTGGCAACTCCTTTTTTAACCCCCTTTGTAAATAATAATGGATTTAAATTAGCAGGACCAAATGGTTCAAGCAATTCTATTTCCTCTAAAAACTTTGATGTAATTTTCTCAGAACTAAGTTCCTCTGGTTCAACTTGAGCATCTATTTTTAGCTGTTTTTCGGTTGCTGGGAAATATTTTTCTGTATATCCCAAAGCACGAGTTTTAAATTCATTCAAGTTTTCTGGTAGCATTGAGAAGCCAGCTGCCATTTTATGTCCTCCCCATGTAATAAAGCAATCGTCAAATTTAGAGAAAAAGTCAATCAAATCAAAACCTTCTGGTGCTCTGGCTTCGCCAAGCAGGATTCCATCCGGTCTTTTACCTATAATTATAGATGGTTTAGAATTTTTATTTGTCAATCTTGATGCACAAACCCCTCCAACATCAGGATTTAAATCATCAGCATAAATCAATATAATTCTTTCAGAGGGTGATTTTAGCTCAAGACACCTTTTATACACAGTCTCTATTTTATCATCTCGTTCTTTTTTTGCAAGCTTAAGTTCTGATAATATGTCCTCTTTTTTAGAAAATAAGAATTCTATGCCAAGCTCAGGAGTGCGTTGTCTTGTAGAAGAAAGTAGTTGTATCATTTTATTAATGCCAATCTTTTTAAAGATTGAGTCCTTAATTTCTTTTTCGCCACATTTTACAAAAACACGGTTCTCATCTATAAGAGGGACTTTGTCTGCTAATGTTCCAAGAAGGACAAGAGGCAAGAAATTACGAGTTGCCGAGAACCATTGATGTGCATTAAGCCCAACTTTTTTCATTGTCACAGCTTGAGCCAACTTATAAGCTACTCCAACTCCAGCAAGTCCGGAGAAATGATAGCCAAGTTTTGAATTAATGAAAGCAAATGCTTCAGGATGTCCTTTGGGAATTTCATGGTGGTCAGTAATAATGATGCTCGGTTTTTCTGGTAAATCAAAATTTGAACTTCCACAGTCAACAGTAATTATAAGACCTACTCCCTGGTTGACTGCCTTTTTAATACCTTCTGGATTAAGTCCGACACCTTCAATTTTTCCTCTTGGTATATACCAATCAACGAGTCCGCCAAGGTCACGAAGTGCTATGACAAGTAAGGTTGTTGCTGTCATTCCATCCACATCATCATCTCCCCAGGCGAGAATTTTTTCTCTGTTTGAAATAGCAAGTAAAATTCTTTTTACTGCAGTTTGCATATCAGGAAACTCAAAAGGGTCTCTTAAATTTTCAAGTGATGGATAAAGGAATTTATCTATCGCTTCTTTTGTTTTATAACCCCTAAAGATAAGAATTCTTGCAAATGGTAAAGTTATTCCTATCTCCTGTGATACCTTGATTGCTTCTTCTTCATTGATTTTGGGTATATTCCAGGTCATTGGATTTTAAATCCTCCTTCTATAGATGTGCCAGGCCCATCTACTCCTTTAATAATTTCATATTTTGTGTTGGTTAAATTATTAACTTTGAGCCAGAATCTTAAATTCTTTATCTTTTTTGAAATGGAAAATGAAAATAGCCAGTAGTCAAAGAGAATTGGTCCCCGTGCTGGGTACCCAGCATAAATCGATGAATAAACTGTCCTTTGCAAGGTGTATTTGCTTCCAAATCCTATCCCTATATCTTGAGATAAAGGAATTTCAAGGGTATTGATAAATAAAATTGTAGGAAGAAAGGTGTTTAGGATACACTTGGGCGTCAATCTGGAAGTTTTTAGGTGTTTATATTTAAAAGACATTTCGCTTTTAATTTTTTGCCACTTAAGATTAACACTTCCTTCCCACTCATGCAACTTTTTATCATTTATGGGCTCAACATGGGTGCCAAATTGATACCAAAAAATTATGTTTTCTATCTCTTTATGAGTTATTCCAATGGTCAGATTATTAAAAATGAATTTGATTTGAGATAAGGATTTGAAAGTTTCAAGTTCTAAATCCGGATTTAGCATAACATAAGGTTGATTCATATATACATTTTCAAGTGTTCGGGTGACAGTTTTACTTCTATGTAAAATGTTTATAGAAAGTGCATTATTTAAAAGCCAGTTTATTTTTATAAAAGGTGCTATTTTAGGAACACTTATCCCTAATCCCATAAATAATTGTTGCGCGATAGTTCGCCCAAAGAGTAAGCCTGCATCCCATAATAATTTATCTTCATAATAAGATGAGAAAAGAGTTTTTAAAAGCATATTTTTTTTATAAAGAGCTACGGAACTATTAATAAGATAAAGATTTTGCCATTTTTCTTGTATTTTATATCTTTTAGCTTCTCCCTCAAGTTCTACAATACTATTTATTCCAATGCCTCTTATTCCCGCCCCACATCCAATTGAGTATCTGTCATCAATATTTAAAAAATTGAAATCAAACGAGTTATTTATTTTTGGATGCCAGCTTATTTTGAGTTCAGTTAATTTTCCAAGTTCATTCTTCCCAATATGTGGGGAAACAGAAAAGATATAAAAGCTATCAGGGTCTCCAATTTTCAAGCTCTCTTCTTTAACTTCAGGTGGCTTAAGTTCAAATTCAGGCACTGGCTCAAGCCCCTCAACCGCAAGAGAAGACAGAGGACAGAAAACAGAGAACAGAAAACAGGAGATTATGATTTCAAAATGGTGGTTTTTGAATCCCATTTTCTGTTATAAAGCCTGTAATATATTCATAAGGCGTGACATCAAATACTGGATTAAAAACTTTAACATCTTTTAATGCAATTTCTCTATTAGATATTTTTTTTATTTCATCTGGATTCCGTTCTTCAATAGGTATTTTATTGCCTGATTTTATAATAGGGTCAAATGTAGTTGATGGAGCGGCAACATAAAATGGTATATTATGAGTTTTTGCTAATACTGCCAAAGTGTAAGTCCCTATTTTATTTGCTATATCTCCATTTTTGGCAATCCTATCTGCACCAACGATGCATAAATTTATGTCCTTATTCTTAATTACCGTCCCTCTGGCACTATCACAGATTAAAGTTACTGGTATCCCTGCCTGCGAAAGTTCCCAAGCAGTAAGTCTTGCTCCCTGGAGTGCCGGTCTTGTTTCAGGGACGAATACTTCAAGATTTTTACCTTTTTCTTTTGCCAGATAAATTGGAGCCAGGGCAGTCCCAATTCCCGCTGTCGCAAGAGCCCCGGCATTGCAATGGGTTAAGATACGGGCTTTATTTGGAATAAGAGATAATCCATTTTCACCTATTTTTTGGCAAATTTGTTCATCTTCCTTTTTAATATGATGAGCCTCCTTTAAAAGAAGGGATTTAAGTAAAGATATTTCATGAGCTGTCTCTATAATTTTTTCCATTCTGTTTAAAGCTGAAAAAAGATTATAAGCTGTGGGTCGTGTAGACCTAAGAGTTGTGATTGCCATTTTTATATCTTTTTTAAATTCACCATAATTTAGGGCTTCTGAATTATAGCCAGCTAAAGCAACTCCATAAGCAGCTGCCACTCCTATTAGAGGTGCTCCTCTAACTATAAGACTTTTTATTGATTCTGCCATAGCAAGTGGAGTCTCAATATGTTTATAAACGAGTTTAGAAGGAAGCATAGTCTGGTCAAGTATTCTAACCTTCCCGCATTGACTCGGCGAGGCAGGCCCGCCTTGACTGCCGACAGGCGAGACAGGCACATCTTTCCATTCTATTGTAGAAAAGTTCAATTTCATTTTCGTGATAATAATCTGGGTTTATTTATTTGTCAAGAAAATCTTTCTGATGACCTCAATTTTATTAAGGTCTAATGATTACCTGTCCCACACATTCCGTTAGCCCCGTTAGATATCTACTATCTAACGGGGCTGCCAGATGTCGGGCAGGGATTATGTGCGGGGGATTACACGCCTGCCTGCCGTCAGGCAGGG
>JAGMCI010000020.1 GCA_023129325.1 Caldifarciminota bacterium | reverse complement strand
AATCCAGTAATCCGCCTGAGGCGGAGTGATTTTGCATGCAACAACATCGTTGTTGCACTCCATATAATTATGATTCAGGGGGTGATTTTGCATGCAACAATCCCGCACATTCCGCCTAAGGCGGATTATGTGCGGGACACTCCATATAATTATGTTTAGGCACATAAAACACATTCACTTTGTTGGAATTGGTGGAATAGGCATGAGTGGCATAGCTGAACTTTTAATCAATTCGGGTTACAAAATTTCGGGCTCTGATATTTGTCTTTCTCCTATCACTGAAAGGCTTGAAGAACTCGGTGCTTATGTATTTTCCTGCCATAAGGCTCAGAATATTAGTTCTGCTGATGTTGTAGTTTATTCCTCTGCTGTTGATTCATCCAATCCTGAAATCAGACAGGCACGGTGTCAGAACATTCCTTGCATTTCAAGGGTAGAAATTCTTGGCGAACTTATGCGGATGAAGGAAGGAATTGCAATTGCTGGAACCCATGGAAAGACTACTGTAACATCAATGGTAGGCAAGATTCTTGAGACAGCTGGTTTTGACCCCACAATTATTATTGGTGGAAAATTGAGGTCTCTTGGAACGAATGCAAAGCTTGGGGAGGGTAAATTTCTTGTATGTGAAGCTGATGAGAGCGACAAACTATTTCTTAAATTAGCACCTGTTATAAATGTCATTACCTCTATAGATGAAGACCATCTTGACAATTATAAAAATATTGAAGAGATAAGGGAGACCTTTCTCCACTTTACTGAAAGAGTTCCGTTTTACGGCTGCAATATAGTTTGCAAAGATGATAAGAACATACAAACCATTCTTCCAAGGATAAAAAAGAGATGTATTACTTATGGATTCAGAGAAGGAGCTGATGTAAGGATTACACATTATTCAGTGGGGACAGGCGGGCAGCCTGCGAGTCCTATTTCTAATTTTTGGGTTCAAGCGAATGGGGGAAGTCCTATGAAATTTACACTTTTTCTTCCCGGCGCTCACAATATTTTAAATGCTGTCGGAGCTATTGCGACTGCCTATGAGCTTGAAATACCAAAGGAACTCATCAAGAAGGCAGTATCAGAATTCAAAGGCGTACACAGAAGATTTGAATTAAAGGGAGAAGCGAAAGGAATCAAAATTATTGATGACTATGCTCATCACCCATCAGAGATAGAAGTAACCTTAAGGACTGTCAGAAGTCTTTATAAGGGAAGAATAATAGTAATCTTTCAGCCTCATTTATTCTCAAGAACTCAAAAGCTTAAAGAAAGATTCGGCAATTGTTTTTGGGATGCAGACCAAGTAATCATAATACCCATATATCCTGCAAGAGAAAAGCCCATACCCGGAGTTACTGGTAAGCTTATTATAGAATCTGCTATCTCAAAGGGATATAAAAATATATTTTATTTAGAATCAAAAGAAGAACTCATTAACTGGTGTTTGACAAATTTAAAGGAAACCGATACCCTTCTCACTATAGGAGCAGGTGATGTCTATAAAATTGGAGAACAAATACTGAATAAATTAAGTTAAATGGTTAAATAGTTAAATAGTGCGAGACAAGTTTCGCTACTCCATTTATTTAACCAATTACCACTCACTCCGCCTAAGGCGGATTAACCAAAATGTATGAGCCATGAAAGATGAAATTATTGCAGGGCTTGATTTAGGAACTACAAAAACTGTCTGTCTTATTGCAAAATCAACCAATGGCACTCTGTTGTTCACCTCAGGCGGAAATGGAGTGAAACAAGAAGACATTGTAGGCACCCCTGAAACAAGTTCAGGGCCAAAGCGTGCATTTGAAATAATTGGGAAAGGAATAGTACCTTCCACTGGTCTACATAAGGGTGTTGTTGTTGACCTTGAACACACTGCAGAATCAATAAGACTTGCCGTAAGCAAGGCATCACAGCAAGCACAAACCAAAATTAAAGAATTATATGTCAATGTAGCCGGTGACCATATAAAAATTGAAAATTCGCAGGGCATAATTGCACTGGAACGTCCTGATAAACAAATCATCCAAGAAGATGTAAAAGAAGTGATTGAGCAGGCAAAATCTATCCAAGTCCCTACCACCCGACAAATTATTCACACTATCCCCCTTGAATTTATAGTTGATGAGCAATCAGGAATAAAAGTCCCAGATGGAATGAGCGGAAATCGGCTTAAGGTCAATATCTATATAATTACTGGCGCTATTGTCCCTTGCCAAAACATTTATAAATCAGTAAATCGTGCCGAATTTAAAGTCAGAGACCTTATATTACAACCTATGGCATCAGCTTACGCTGTCCTTGAACCTGATGAGCAAGAGCTTGGCTGTGTGCTTATAGATATCGGTGGTACCGTGACAGATGTGGCTGTCTTTTATGAGGACAAGCTCAGAGATACATTCGCAATCCCCCTCGGTGGCATTGATATTACCAATGATATTTCAATTGGACTCCGAACCCCAAGAAGTGAAGCTGAACGAATAAAACTCAATTATGCAATAGCTTGCCGTGATTTAGCAGATGATGAAATAATTGAAATCCTAAAACTCGGAGGAAGAGGAGAGCAAACAATAGAAAAAAAGCTTTTGGCTTCAATTATTGAACCAAGACTTGAAGAAATATTCAGTTTGATTTACAGAAAAATAAGTAGGGACGTATTGCAATACGCCCCTACCCTTTTGCCAGCAGGAGTGATACTTACCGGAGCAACAGCAAAAATGCCCGGTATAAAGAATTTAGCAGAATATGTTCTTAAAATGCCGGTCAGAATTGGCATCCCAAATCCCATATCTCACAACTCACAGCTCACAACTGTGGGGGTCCCGCACATAAATTATGTGCGGGACAATACGTCCCTGCAAGACCCGGCATATGCTACATCAATTGGACTCATAACTTATGCCTTATCCCAATTTACATCGGGAAAAACTCATACAATGGGTAATCCCGCACATAGAAATTTATGTGCGGGACACTTGTTAACAAGAGTTGCCGAGCGAATGAAAAAATGGCTATTGGAATAAAAAAACAAATGCCTAAAAGTCCAAAAATTCTAAATGCCTAAATTTTTAAGTATTTAGGCATTTAGGTATTTTATTTATATATGAGGCTTCAATTTATAGAACCTTACAACACCGCGGCACAGCAACACCACAGCATCCCTGCCCGACAACAGGCAGGCGGGTGCCTCAGGCGGATTAAAGTTATCGGCGTCGGTGGCGGTGGCTGCAATGCAGTAAATACAATGGTTAAAGCTGGAATTAAAGGAATTGATTTTATAGCGACAAATACTGATATTCAAGCTCTTTCCACTTCCTGTGCTTCTCATAAAGTTCAGATTGGTGTAGAATTGACCAAAGGTATTGGGTCAGGAGGTAACCCTGAAATTGGTAAAAAGGCAATTGATGAAAATCGTGAAGAAGTAAAGGAAATGCTCCGCGGCAGTGATATGGTTATTATAACTTGTGGTATGGGTGGGGGTACAGGAACTGGTGCTTCTCCTGTCATCGCTCAGTTAGTTAAAGATTCTGGCGCTCTCGTTGTGGCTATAGTGACAAAACCTTTCAATTTTGAAGGTAGTCGCCGAGCAAGTCAATCAATAAAAGGAATATACGAATTAAAGAAACATGCAGATGCAGTCATTATTATTCCCAATCAAAAATTACTTCATGCCTCATTGCTTCCTTTGATTACTAAAGAAGCTTCTTTCCTGAATGCATTTGAGATTGTAGACCAACTTATATTTCAAGCAACTAAAGGCATTGTAGAAATCATCACTCGCCCCGGACTTGTCAATGTTGATTTTGCTGACCTCCGGGCTGTGATGTCAGAACCAGGGGATGCATTTATAGCCATAGGTAACGCAAGAGGAGAAGATAGAGCAGTTGAGGCTGCCAATCAAGCTATAAATTCACCTCTTCTTGATGATGTAGAACCCGGAGAGGCAAGTGGAATTTTAGTAAATATAATTGGAGGAATTGATTTAACTCTTCATGAAGTAAATAGGGCTCTTTCTCGTATTCGGAAAATTTCAAGCCCTGATGCAAATATTATATTTGGAGTGACTCTGGAAAAGGAAAGGTGCGAAGAGTTTAAAATCATTATGATTGCGACAGGCATAGAGCAAAAAAATGGAAATCAAAATGTGGTCGAAAACTTTAACCTTCATAAAAAGGAAAAAAATCTAAAAATTCCTGCCTTCATTAGAAAAGATAAAATTCCAACAGAAGGAGTCCCTGCCCGCCCCGCTCCGACAAGCGAAGCGGGACAGAGACAGCAGGCAGGCTGGAAAGATAGCAATAAAGATAGTAGTCAGGATAGTCTTAATATCTTTTCTCAGATGTCAGAATAAGTTAAAAATATGAAAAAAAACTTGACATACTGAAAATATTGTATAATATTATAGTGATGAGAAACAAATTCTTACCTGCTCAACTGATAGCAGGCGTGTTTCCTTTCCTTTTTCTTGCATCTTTAGTATGGGGACAGCCTAATAAATTTGAGTTTAGTACAATACCAACAATTACTGCTGGAGAACCATTTTATGTTTGCATAACTGCAATTGACTCTATAACTGGAGATACACTTTCTTGGGACCACCCAGTTCAATTAAGTGTGGATGGCGATGGGAATGTGCTTTATCCAAATAGTGTAACTCTTGCAAATGGGATTTGGGATGATTCTATTGAGGTATACAGAGCAGGGAGTGCAGTGCTTATCGCCTCCTCCAGTTTCTCTGGTTATACCGTGAGAGGAGAAAGCAATTCATTTACTGTTCTCCAGGGTCTTTACAAAAGGCTACAAGTTTTGCTTGAAGGTGAACAACCAGCTCCGGGCAACCTTGCATGGAGGGGAAGACAATGGATACCAAAATATAAAACAGCCGGAGAGCCGGAAACATTAACTGTAAGAGCAACAGATGCATACTGGAACCTTAAAGACCACGTCCCTGATAGCTTTTCTATTACATCAACTGACCCATTTGTTCAAGGTCCACTTGCTGGCAGACTTGTAAATGGAATAGATAGTGTAATAGTCTATCCAAGAAGAGCCACAGAGGATCAAGATATTTCATTTGAGACCAAATTTTTTGTCACTAACATAACTACACCAGATAAACTTCCAGATACTTCATCTCTCCTTACAGTTAATTGTGGACCCTATGCGAAACTTATTTTAATTGCTCCTGGCGAGACCCATTGTCCGGGCGAGATTGGAGATGGCAAATCTGGAATCAAAGACCTACTTTATACGGGTCAATTTAATACTTTTCAGGTTTATGGAACTGATAACTGTTGGAATTTGAATCCAAATGCAGTAGATTTAGTGCGTATAGACTCGTGTCTTGGTTCTCTGCCACCAGATAGCTTAATGCCAACTGATTCGTTGCTTGCTAACGGAAAAGCAAGTTTTGAAGTTTGCTATAATCAATATGGACCTAAAAACTTACAAGCTATTGGTCTTATCTCTGGTTTTCACTCAGCCTGCATTGAAGTTAATGTAGGATTAGGAATATATAAAATTATTGTGCCTGATACAATTAGGGCGAGTGCACCTTTTCCTCTCACTATAGTGTATCAAGATGCAACAGGAGATACAATTTCAGCAAACCATGTGTTTTATTTAAAAGCATGTGGTATTTATTTTCCAGCTGCTGGAAGTTTGACAATAAAAAGTGGCATATTAACAGATGGGCTTTGTTATATAGGAAATGAGCATTATAATACAGATACAACTGAATTGATTAAAATAGCTGCTTGGGATGATTTTGGTTCGGATACCAGTTATTCTTCTTATCCCTTTACTTTTGTATGGTATCCTAAAGAAGATATAACAATTGACCCAAATCCTTTTGGTGCTTTAGAGCTTGGATGTCCCGCAAAGATAACATTTTATCTGCCAGAGGGTGATAAGATGACTATTAGGATTTATGACCCATTTGGTAACCTGGTACGCGAGTTTTCAGACGATGAAATACAAAATAAAGGGAGTCTGCATCCCTATGTTGAATGGTATGGCAAAAATGACAAGGGATGGAAAGTCGGAAGTGGTGTTTATCATTTATGTATAAGAGTGACTTCGGGCACTGAAGTCCTACCGATAATGCGTGCCAAAATAGCAGTGATATGGTAAATAAAATTCAAAATAAAAAAGGGTTCAAGGGTTCAAGGAGTCAAGGGTTCAAGGAGTCAAGGGTTCGAGGGTTCAAGGCGTTTGGCAGGCTAAAGCCTGCACTCCTTGCTGTTTTGCTGTTAATTTTTGGCATAGTGGGACACAGGCTTTCTACTTCCTATGGGGCTGGGGGAACTGCTGGGCAATATGGGGCGTTCCTTACTTACTGGGGATGTGGTGCAAGGTCACTCGGGATGGCAGGTGCTTTATCCGGCCTGGCAGATGATGCCTCCGCTGGTTATTTTAATCCAGCTGGACTTGCTCAAATAAATACACATGAACTAACTTTTATGCACTCGGTTGTTTTTGCGGGAACAGGAACAAGTTTTGATGCATTAATGTATGGTTGTCCCGCAACTTCAACTTCAGGTTTTGGAACAACTTTATTACAGTTATATACCCCAGGCATAAAACCAGGTAGTAAAAGTGAGATCAAAAAGCCCTTTAGCGACCGTCAAGTTGCGTGGCTTTTAACTTATTCAGGGAAATTATTGGGTCCTATTTATATAGGAATTAATGGAAAAGCCTTTTATCATGAAATTGCAACATATAGTGCCTTGGGCGGAGGAGCTGATGTAGGATTATTCCTTTTTCCTCAAGGGAAATTTTCACTTGGCATAAGTTGTCAAAATGTTATAAGACCAGAAGTAAAACTTATTTCTGAAAAAATAGCGTTCCCAATTACCCTGCGAAGCGGCATTTCCATAAGACCTTATAGAGACAAATTATCGTTAGCTGTTGATATGATATGGGCAGAATACAGGTCTCCTCAATTTGGGTTTGGAATTGAGTACAGACCTTTTAATATTCTACATTTAAGGGGAGGAATTAATCAGGTATTTGCTGGTTTTGGATTTGGGATATGCCAGGATAGGGGAAGATTTGTTGCCAGATTAGATTATGCCTGTGAACTCCCCTATTCAACTGAGGGAATGCTTTTACCGGGGCATAATGTTTCGCTCTCTCTTCTTTTTGGTGGGTTCAGGGCAAGAGCGCATTCTCCGATTGCTCGTTTTTCTCCAGTTTCTGGCGAGGGTGAAAATGTTGCCTGGCTCTATCTTGATATTGTCCCAAGGTCGAAAATTAAGAACTGGCAAGTCTTAATTAAAGACGAGGCAGGCACTGTGGTTAGAAAAATCGGAGCTTGGGGAGAATCTCCATATCGGATTGCATGGGATGGTAAGGATGACAATACTTTGCTCGTTCCTGACGGTAGATATTATTATAGCCTTACGGTGGTGGAAAAGAAAGGACGAGTCTGGGAGTCTGAAGGATTCCTTACCACTCTGTCCACAGTTGGTCCGCCTGGAACAATTATTGTAAAACCTAAAGGTGAAACCCCTGAATTTATTTTAGAGCAAAAGGAAGAAAAAGAAGTGGAGCCCCAGCCGACAGAGGAAGAAAAACCTCCTCTTGAGGAACTTCCTGAGGAAAAACCCCCAGAAGAGGGGCCTCCAGAAGAGGAGCCTGGAGAGTAATTCTTTAGTAAAGTGAAATGCAATTTATCGTATTTTTATCTCTCCTTTTAGTTATTAAAAATCCCATTGATAGTTTACAGGCTGTTGAGGCTTTATTTGTACGAGAACAATACAAGGAAGCTATTAAGGGTTATGAAAAACTCGTAAAATATGAGGATACTGCTCCTGAGGCGCTTTTCCGAATTGCTGAATGTTATTATAATCTTAAAGAGTATGAGAAGGCGGTCCAGTTCTTTGAATATATTATCAAGGACTATAAAGGGTATTATCTTTGCCCAGAAGCTTTATATTCTCTTGGCATGTGTTGGCTTACTCTTGGTGATATAAAGGCTGCTAAGCATTACCTAATTGACGAGATAGATAAATTTCCGGGATATACTAAAGAGAAGAGGGTATTAAATGGCCGTGGGATGGTTCTTTTTGCGGAAGGAAAGTATAAAGATGCTCTTATTTATTTAAAGCCCCTACGGACGAAAGAGGGGTTGTATTACAAGGCGAAGTGTTATGCGGGTCTTGGCAATCCATTGGAGGCGCTCCAAATTTATAAAGAATTAGTGAATAAGTATCCAGGAACAAAGTTAGCTGAATATGCTTTTTATTCGATGGGGGATGCATTATTTGAGAGTCCGCCTCAGGCGGATTATGCAGGGGCTATCAGGAAGTATGAGGATTTTCTTAAACTTTATCCCTGGAGCGAATTAAAAGGGTATGCAAGGTATAAACTTGGTTGCTCTTATCTTCACGAGGGTGAATACGAGAAAGCCATTACTTGTTTCCATTTTGGCATTCAGTCCCATGACCCCTGGCTAACTGCGCATGCTTATTATCAACTTGGGACAGCGCTTTTACTCGTTGAGAGGTCTCAAGAAGCGATTGAGGCTTACCAGAGAGTGAAGACAGACTATCCTGATATGCGGGTAGCGGCGCTTGCGAATATAAAATACGGACAGACTTATCTTACAAGGGACGATACACTTGGAGCACAAATTTCCTTCCAACAAGTAGCTTCTATTTATCCGACTGGCAGTTTTGCAGGGCTTGGTGATTATTTAGCAGGGACTAATGAGTTTGCGCAAGGTAAATACATAGAGGCGATTGAACATTATCAACGAGTTTTAAAACTATTTCCAGGTTCAGAAGTTTTAATTCCATCTTATACCATGATGCTCTTTTGTTACAACCAAATGGGGAGTTATTCTGAAGGAGCGGCGACAGGGATTTCGTTTTACAAATTACTTGAAGGTAAATCCGCGCTTCGTCGCCAAAGCTATGAAGCGTCGGCGACCTCAGGCGGAAAGAAGGGGATATGGGTAGGTAGGGCGAAGCTATTTTTAGCTGAATTATACTATTATCTTGACCGTCATCAAAAAGCAAAGGACTTATACGATGAAGTTTTGACTTCATATCCATTTTTAGAGCTAAAGGCACTTGCCTATATTGGGAAAGCGTGGTGCATACTTGAAGAAGGAAGGTATGATGTAGCACATCAAATGTTAAAGGAAGCTTACGAGAGATGGAGTGCAGATACATCACTTGCACTTTCCTCAATATATGGTCGTGGCATAGCATCATTTAACAAGAGGGACTTTGAGGATGCTTATCAGTGTTTTCTTTTTGGAATAGGTGAGAGCTATTCTGAGTCAGAGCTTGCTGGCGATGCTTTTTATCATGGTGGCAAGGCACTTGCAGCGGTTGGTAAATATGCCAATGCGATAGAATATTGGGAGAAGGTTCTATCAGACTATCCAGATTGTGCAAGTGCGTCGATTGCAGCATTTGAGTTAGGGAGGACATATTATTTAGCAGGTGACTATGAGAAAGCAATTAATTACTACAAGTTAATTTTAAATCAATATCCTTATTCTCGGACAGCACGAGATGCTCAATTTCAGATTGGTTCTACTTATTACACAGCAGGAAACTTTAAGGATGCCATTCAGGAGTTTCAAAAAGTCATTGATTTATATCCTGAAGACCCTTTAGCAGGACAAGCAAAAGACCAGGTTGAGATTTCATATTATAGGTGGGGGCAAGAGAATCCAGAAATCTTAAAACAATTTGTAGAACTTCATTCTGATGCTGATTTGGCTGCTGATGCCCAATGGGAAATTGCTGCCCAATTGTATAATGATGAAGACTATGAAGGGGCTATTAAAGAATTCAGAAAATTAATAGTAGATTTCCCTAAATCTGAAAGAGCTGCGGAGTCTCAATTTTTTATTATTTCTGCTTATGGAGCGTTACAAGATTATGAAAAGCGCATAGAAGCTTGCAAGAAGTTCATAGAATATTTTCCAGATGCCGAGCAGGTTTCTGAAGTTTATTTTAACCTTGGGGCAACTTATTTCAATCTCGCTAAATATGAGGAAGCCATAAAAGCGTTTCAAGAGATAATAGATAAATACCCAGATTCTGAGCATTATAGAGAAGCCGGTTACTTTCTGGGTGCCTGTTATAAAAATTTAGGCGAAAAGGATAAAGGCGAAAGGTTAATGGAAAAATTCAAAGAAGAATAACCCCTGAAGTGAACAATTAGCAATTAGCAATTAACAATTAACAATTAGCTCCGCCTAAGGCGGACCTAAGGCGGACCTAAGGCGGATTAAAATTCTTTAATCCCTGCCCGCCCCTGAAGTGAACAATTTAAAATTAACAATTAGCAATTAACAATTTAAAATTCTTAAATCCCTGCCCGCCTTGACTCGCAGGCGAGGCAGGCCCGCCCCTGAAGTGAACAATTAGCAATTAGCAATTAACAATTAGCAATTTAAAATTCTTTAATCCCTGCCCGTCCCTGAAGTGAACAATTTAAAATTAACAATTAACAATTAGCAATTTAAAATTCTTAAATCCCTGCCCGCCCCTGAAATGAACAATTAGCAATTAATCCGCCTAAGGCGGACCTAAGGCGGATTAATCCGCCTCAGGCGGATTAAAATCAAATATACATATAAAATCGTCAATCGGTTACGGTGACGAGACCCGTTTCGTCAATCGGCTTTGGGTGACGAAAGCCGTAACCGAACTACGAAACGGGCTTCCTCACCTATAGCCTTTTACTTCAATTGAAGTGAATCCGCCTAAGGCGGACCTTAGGCGGACCTTAGGCGGATTAAAATTCTTTAATCCCTGCCCGCCACTTCGTTCTGGCTCGCCTGTCCGTCAGCCGACGGATCGGGCAGGGGCAAGCCCTGCCCCTACAAAGGTAGGGGCAACCCTTGCGGTTGTCCAAACAGAAAATAAAATTAACAGGGATTGAAAGAGTCCTGCACCTATGCATAGGTGCGGGGTATTAGCAACTTTTTCTTGACATTTAGAAGTTCAGAAGTATAGTTTTAGAAAATGGAGTCAAAGATTATTATACTCTCTGAAGATTTGGTTTCAAAAATTGCTGCTGGTGAAGTAGTAGAACGTCCAGCATCTTGCATTAAAGAATTAATTGAGAACTCCATAGATGCTGGAGCCAAAAGAATTTTCTGTGAAGTCAGAGGCTCTGGTGTTCCTGAACTCAAGGTATCTGATGATGGTATTGGGATGACACTCTCTGAACTTGAGCTTGCAATCAAGCCTCATACAACGAGTAAGCTAAAAAGCGAAGCTGACCTCTGGGAGATTAAGAATCTTGGATTCAGAGGGGAGGCACTGCCATCAATGTGTCATGTAGCAGAGGTAGAAATTAGTTCCAGGATAAAAGAGCGGGAAGTGGGAATGGGGAAGGGGGAAGTAGGAAGTGGGAATGGGGAAGTAGGAAGTGGGAATGGGGAAGTAGGAAGTTATATAAGAGTGCAGGGAGAAGAAGTTATTGAGAAAAGAGAGATAGCCCGGGACTTTGGAACCACAGTTAGCGTCAGGAACTTATTTTACAATATGCCAGCAAGGAGGAAATTTTTAAAATCCGAAACGACTGAATTGAGATATATTGTTACTATTATTCAACGACTCTCACTTGCTTATCCGGATATTTCTTTTATTCTATCTCATAAATCATCAACTGGAAAACACGAGATATTAAATCTCAGGGCTCAAGACCTTACTCAAAGAATAATACAGCTTTTTGGAAAAGACTTCCTGAATACACTGGGCTTTGTGGATTACACGACTCCGTCGGGACAGGCAGGAATAAAGATTTACGGATATGCGTCTAAACCTTATACCCTGTCTTCTCGTTTCCATCAGTTTATATTTGTGAATAAAAGACCCTGTAGGGATAGAATTATCAAAAAGGCAATAGAAAATGCTTATGGCGTTCCACTCAAGGATAGGGTGCCTTCTTTTATTATCTTTCTTGACCTTCCACCCAAATTTATAGATGTTAATGTTCATCCGAGAAAGGAAGAAGTGAGATTTAGGGATGAAAGTCTTATTTATACTACTGTTCTTAAAAGCATAAGAGAAGCATTAGGGATAAAGGTTCCATATTTCCAACCACAGGTGTCGAGAGAAGATATATTCGAATTACAAGGCTCTAAATTCTGGCAACTTCACGACTCATATATATTTGCTCAAACAAGGGGAGGGGTCTTAATTTTAGACCAGCATGCAGCCCACGAGAGAGTAATGTATGAACGTATAATGAAGGAGCCGCTTGTATCTCAGAAACTCCTTTTCCCAATGGTTATCCAACTTACAGTTCTGGAAGAGAAATTTCTGAACGAATTTAAAGATACTCTTGAAAAATTGGGGTTTGAGGTTAAAGAATTTGGACAGCAAACTGTGAGAGTAATTTCTATTCCTTCAGTGTTGAAGAATTTCACACCTGATTTGTTTAAATCTATGCTTCTTGAACTTGAGGAATATGGGAATACTAAAGAGGACAGATTTTCAGCAGTTGCCAAATTACTTGCTTGTAAATCTGCCGTGAAAAGTGGTGAGAGTTTAACTCAAGAAGAAATGAATGTTTTAATAGATGAGCTTTTTGCGACCCAGAATCCCTATTTTTGCCCCCATGGTCGTCCAGCGATAATAAGAATGACCAAAGAGGAATTGGAGCACAGATTTGGTAAATAAAAAAATTGAATTACACGAATTAAAAAATCTGCACACAGATGTTCACAGATAAAACAGATAAGCGAGGGCTAAAGCCCTCGGCTACAATTAACCACTCCGATAAATCGGAGTGCCACCGAAGATAAACACAGATATGCAATTCATCAGCGGTTTATACTTTCAATTAAGGAGGTTACTTCTTTTGAATAACTATTATCAGGATAATTTTGTTGAATTGCTTCAAGATAGACAATTGCTGACTTTGAATGTCCTATTTTTATATATGATTTGGCAATTTTAAGGTCTCTTTTAACAAGCTTATCTATGCACTCATTTCTGTATTTTTTGGCTTCATCTATAAGTTCGCTATCTGCATACTTTATAAGGAAAGAATCAAATCCTTGAAGAGCTTTCAGAGTTAATGTTTGGTCAAGTTGATATGAAGGCGATTCTTTAAAATAACACAAAGAGAGTTCAAGTTCAGTATCATCTATAAATCTTGAACGAGGGAAACTTCTGAGGAAAAAACTATATTCAAGTTCTGCTTGAACATAATCCTCCTTCTCAAAATAAGATTTAGCTAACCAGTATTGAGATTCCTCAACCCATTTACTTCCAGGATATTCGAACATTACATACTTGAAATTCTCTATTGCTTTATCATAATGTCTGAGCTTAAGTTCAATTTTACCAAGTCTAAATTGGTCTTCTGCATCTAACCTTACCTTATTATTATGCCAAGAGGAACAAGAGATAAGCAATAAAATGCAAAAAACAAAAAATAATTTAAAGTTTAAGCTTCCCACTTCTCACTTTTAACTCTCCCACTACTCCTTCTATAAGACTTGTTAGTTTCGGTTCTGCCCGATTTGCCGCTGCAATAACAATTTCGTGAGACACAGGCTCAAGAACATCAGGAAAACAGAGGTCTGTTATTATTGAGAGTCCTAAAACTTGCATTCCCATATGTCCTGCAACAATCACTTCAGGAATTGTAGACATACCAACAGCATCAGCACCAATTCTCCTTATCATTCTGTATTCTGCACCAGTTTCAAAACAGGGGCCTGGAAACCCAACATATACTCCCTTTTTAACAGCAATTCCTTGTTTTAAGGCAACTTTTTCTGTCAATTTGATAAGTTTTTTGTCATAAGCGTTTAACATATCAGGAAATCTTGGTCCAATAGATTCGTCATTTTCACCTCTAAGTGGATTTTCAGGCATAAGATTTATGTGGTCACAAATTATCATAACATCACCTCTCTCAAATAACGGATTCACTCCACCAGCAGCATTAGAGACGATAAGGATATCACAGCCGAGAAATTTTAACACTCTAACAGGAAAAGTAACTTCCAACATTGAATAGCCTTCATAATAATGAAATCTACCTTGCATAGCAACGATAGGTTTTTGAGATAGGGTTCCAAATATAAGCCTTCCTGTATGTGATTCAACTGTGGGAATCGGAAAGTGAGGAAGCCCCTTATAGGGAATAGAAACCTCTTCCTTAATACTATTAACAAGTCTACCAAGCCCTGTGCCAAGTATAACGCCAATTTTAGGCTTAAAATTTGTCTTTTGCCTGATAATTCCTATTGTTTCATCAATTAATTTTTTTAACTCTTTCATCTTATCCTCCACTTACTTATAAATTCTAAATGCTATCCAAATTATACCTAAATTTATTTAAAAGTCAAACTATTTTTTATTTCTTCTTTTACTTTATTATTAGATTCTCTCATCAGGCATTTCTCAAGAGCAATTCTTGATTTCGCACCTCCAATTTTACCCAGTGCCCAGGCAGTATGCTCTCTAACAATTGCATCGGGATGAGAATTCAATGTTTCAATTAGAATAGGGATAGCGATAGGGTTACCTATATTACCAAGCGCCACAGCAGCATTCCTTTGAATGCATTCCCGTCGGACCCACCATGCTCCTATTTGATTGTGTTTAAAATATGCCCTATATTTTTCTTCGCTCATCTTTAATATAGGAATAAGAGGAACACTGGAACCTACATAACCATAGTCAGGTTTTCTGTCCTTAGGTAATACATTTTTATTTTGAGGACAAATTTCCTGACAGATAGTACATCCATATAGAAAGTTGTTCATTTTCTCACGATAAGTGAGAGGTATTGTCCCATACTCGCTCATAATATGCTGGAGACACTTTGCTCTGTCAATGATATAAGGCTTAATTATAGCTTTGGTGGGACAAGCAGAAATACATAATCTGCAATTTCTACAATCAAGTTCAAGTTCTTCATCAGGCTCAATTTCAATATCAGTAATAAGTTCTCCAAGCACTACCCAGGAGCCATAGTTCTTAGTCAAAATTATTCCATGTTTTCCATACCATCCAAGTCCAGCACGTTGAGCCAATGGCTTTTCAGCTAATGGTCCATTTGAAAGACACTTAAATTGATGATTACGCTCTTCTTTTTTAAGAAATTTGGCAATTTGTTTTAATTTTGTCCTAATGTCATGATAATAGTTACTCCAGGTATATCTGGCAATTCTGCCATGAGGATTGCCAGGAGTGGTCAAGTCTTCAGGCTCAGAAGTCAGATAACATTCAGCCACTACTATAATTGATTTAGCTGTGGGTAAAATATTTTTAGGACTACAAAAAGAATGGAGGTCGCGAATTTGCCAATTAGAATCCATTGGAATTAACTTACTTCCAACTTGTTCCTTAATGCGATATTCTGCCTCAAAAACCGGTTCTGCAGAAGTAATTCTTACAACATCAAGTCCAAGTTCGCTGGCAAATTCTTTTATTGCAGAAGCTTGCAACATTTTAGTAAGGACACTCCAAAAATCGGAGTGTCACACGGGTAGATGAGAGCCTCTGCTCTCATCTGGTCCATGCGGATATTGAGATTGAAGCGGAGGCTTCAACCTACCCTATAATCGTAAACTTATTTGAGGGATATTTAACCAGTTAACAATAGGGCTCTGGAGTCTGCTTTTAAGGAAAAAGGCGAAGTTTTACTCTTAGAAAGATAATGCTGAGCGCAAATGGCTATCATTACTGCGTTGTCAGTACAGAATTCTTTCTCAGAAAAATATACCTCAATTTTTTCTTTTTCCCCAATTTCTTTTAGTTTTTCTCTGAGTCTCTCATTTGCTGAAACACCTCCGGCAATCCCAATTCTTGGGACATTAAAATCTTTTGACGCCTTAATAAGTTTATCTATAAGCGAATCTACAATTGCTTCTTGAAAACTTGCTGCAATGGCTCGCTTCTGACTTCTAATTTCTAATTTCTGATTTCTTATATAATACATAACTGCCGTCTTTAATCCGCTAAAACTAAAATCATATCCCGAAACTTGGGCTCTTGGAAAATCTATAGCCTGAGGGTCGCCACCCATGGCAAGTTGTTCAATCCAATTCCCACCTGGGTAAGGAAGACCGAGCAATCGGGCAACTTTATCAAATGCCTCACCAGCAGCATCATCTAAAGTAGTGCCTAAATATTTATAACTTCCCTTTTCTTTTACAAGAATAATCTCTGTATGACCACCAGAGACTATAAGCGCAATAAAGGGTAGTTTTGGCTCCCGGTCAATGAATAAAGAGAATATATGTCCCTCAATATGATTCACCCCATAAAATGGAATCCCAAGTGCGTAACTCAATGATTTGGCAAATGAGAGCCCAATAAACAAAGAGCCAACAAGCCCAGGGCCATAAGTCACTCCAATGCCATTTAATTTGTGAGTACCTACTGGTTTAATGACTTCATTTACTATGGGAATAATATTTCTTATGTGGTCCCTTGAAGCTAATTCAGGAACAACACCGCCATATTTTGCATGAAAAAGTTGACTGAATACAATTGAAGATAGAATTTTCCTATCTTTTACACAAGCCGCAGAAGTATCATCACAGGAAGTATCAATGCCAAGAACTATCATAATTCCTGTTTCTTCTCAATTCGCACCACAAAACTCTTAGGATTAGGGTCGCTTAGTACCTCAATTTTGGACCAGTAAGGAATGTTAACATCTTTCTTCTTTAAGTCTACTCTTTTCCATCCTTTTCTTACTTTTGAAAAGTCCGATACAATCTTTGGATATTCTCCAAATTTAAGTCTGATGAGCTCTTTGCCTTTACCTCTAATTCTCACTTTTACTGACTTGGGCGGCTGTTCAGCAAAAGATAAATTCTCACTCAAATTAACAAAAGAAAGAGGAATTATAAGTGTCTTCTCATAAACTCTCTCCGTCATTACATAGAACCAGAGCAGGAGGGCAATAAGGAGAGAAAATATTTTTAGTCCTAAATTAGCAGTAATCCGTTTTTGCATAATTTACACTGGGAGGCAGGGATTCGAACCCCGATACCAGGATCCAGAGTCCTGTGTCCTGCCGGTTAGACGACCCCCCATCTCAATTACAATAATACCATATCTACTTCAAATGTCAAGTTTTTAATCTTTTGGATTTTGCCGCAGGAAATAAAATGTTATTTAAAATTAATCTGTATCCCGGCGAATTTGGATATAATTCAAGTGAAGTGGGTGGGTCTCCAACTAAATGTGCATAGTCCTCTGGGTCATGACCGCCATAAAATGTAAAAAAACCTTTTCCATAATCACCATAGAGATATTTAACTTCTTCGGTCCCTTTTATTTCACCCAGAGATACTACCTCATTCTTGATTAAATTTCTTCTGAAGCCCGTAGTTTGACCTAAGAACTCCTTTATACTTATTGTATGGTTTTGAGTTAAAAGTGTAGGTATAGGGTCATACTTGGCAGAGAAGTTAAAGAGCTCAAAATATACCCTCTCCCTTCTCCTTCGAGCTTCGGGAGTCACATCTATATCAGAATGCCTATATCTCATTGGATTAAGGTCTACTTCAAAATCTTTAAAAGCAAAAGTCCTTGAAAAATCAAGTTTCTTCTGACAATTAAGTTCAAAACCATCGCCATCGAGCAAAGGAACTATATCAACTCCCTGACTGGCTAAAGCAATATCAATTGTCTCAGTTGCTGAACACATTGCAAATAAAAATCCTCCCCCATTAACATATTCTTGTATCTTGCGAGCCACACGATGTTTTAACTGCCATACTTTCTTAAAACCAAGTTTCTTAGCCATAAGTTCATTCAATCTCACTTGCTCATTAAACCAGTGTGTATTCCTAAAACTCGCATAAAATTTTCCATATTGGCCTGTGAAATCTTCATGATGTAAATGTAGCCAATCATAGCTGGAAAGAGCTCCCCCCATAACCTCTTCATCCCATATCTTATCATAAGGAACTTTTGCATAATCAAGAGCCAGTCTCACAGCATCATCCCAGGGTGGATTATTAGGAGGAACATAAACTGCTATTCGCGGAGCCACTGTGAGCTCCACCCGTTCCATATTTTCTTCTTCTATAGTGCCGTATATGCTTTGAACTGACCCTTCATCTAAAACTTGATAGCTCACCCCTCTTATTTTACAAACTTCCTCAATCTCTGAATTCAAATCCATTAAGAAAGAACCATCCCTATAATTTAATAACCACTCTACTTTTATCCCTTTTTCAAGTGCATAGTAGGTTACCCCATAAGCACGCAAGTGGTCTGATTGTGAAAAATCCATCGGAATAAGAAATGATGTGGAAAGAATATAAAATAAAAGAATCATAAGCCTATTATGCTTTTGACAGGATTTACAGGATTTTTATTTAAAAGTCTAACCTTTCGTTTATATTGCAAGCTCTCTTTGCCAAAGTTTAGCAACAAACCAACATCTAATCCTGTTGCTGTTAAATAATTAACCAATTGCACTTCAAATTTCTTATTCAAATTTTCAACTGCCTTCAATTCCACAATTACTTTGTCTTCAACTATTAAATCTGCAAAATAGTCACCCACCTCTTCGCCCTCATAATATACTTTTATTGGTTTTTCGGGTTCTACTTTTAAGCCACTTTTCTTTAATTCAACAAGCATGGCATTTTTATATACTTTCTCAAGGAATCCAAAACCAAGTTTTTTATGAACTTTAAATGCTGCAGCCAAAACCTTTTCTGTAATATCTTTATATTTCATAATCCTGTTAATCTTGTCTATCATATATAGTGGTCAAGCTTGCTTGACATATAATTATAAGCTCTCAAGCCTCTCTCTTGCTATAGGAGCAACAGCAGATTTTGGAAGCTTTAATAAAATTTCCCGATAAGTTTTTTGAGCTTCTTTTATTCTTTCAAGTTTGGTGTAAATATCACCCAGTTTTAACCAAACCTCGGGCAAAAGATGTTCGTCTTTAAACTCTTTTATGAAGTATAGATACTTTTTGAGAGCTTCTTCAAATTCCCCTTTCTGCTCAAGAAACTGCGCCAAAAGAATTAAACAAGGAGCAGTAATCCCTGACTCCTTAAAAGTAGCCGAATCCTTCAGGGTTCGTTCAGTATCTAATGCAGTAAGTTTTTCTAAAATCTTAATCCCTTGTTCCCACTGCTTCTTCCTCCCAAAAAGCTCAGCAGTAACATAATTATCTAAACCGGCTTTATAGGATTTGATGAAAATTATCCGTGAAAGAGCATCATTTGCTTCCCACAAATCACTGGAAACTTGACTGTAATACTCAAGTGCTGTATCAAACTCGTGATTAAAGTAAGCAATTTCGCCTAACAGGAATTTATCCTTAACTTTCGCAGAAAGTTCTTCTGCTTTCTTAATTTCACCAATCTCAAGATAATGTCTTGCAAGTGTATCTGCTTGAGTTAAATTTTCCACCAGAGGCGGATGTGCCTTTAGCACAATTGACAAAAATAATAACCACCAAAACATAAAATAATTATATTCTTTAACTTACAGAGTGTCAAGAAAAAAACTTGACTTTTTAGGCTAATGAATTATATATATTATATGAAATATAGCTTTTATTTTTTATTCTTTCTCTCCTTCTTAAGTTGCAAGGTAATAGAAAAGGAATCATCTTCACCTCCTCAAGAAGCTCAGGAGATTGTTATGAACTTTAACCTTACTGAAACTATTGAGGGAATACCAGATTTCAGACTACAAGCAAATAAGGCTCTTTCTTATGAGAATAAAACAGTTGTTTATGGAGTCAATCTTTTGTTCTACAAAAATGGAAGTCCTTATGCTACCCTTACTTCAGATAGTGGGACACTCTTTATCGCTACTAATGATATGATTGCTATGGGGAATGTGAAAGTTAAAGGGGTAGAGGGCGCCTTGCTTGAAACTGAATCTCTGAAATGGGCTAATAAACTTAACAAAATAATGACCGAGAACAAGGTGTTAATAACAACAAAGGATAATAAAAAGATTAAAGGTAGATATTTTGAAAGCGACCCGGGTCTGACTGAGATAAAACTCAAAGAAACTTATGGGTATAGTGATTAGCACTATTTTGTTCTTTGCATCTCCCCGCCTGTCAAACGGCGGGCAGGCATATACTGTAAGAGCAGACAGTTCTATCCTCGCTGATTCTATTACCTACCTTTATGGAAATGTTGAATTTTATCATCAAGATTGGGAGATAAGAGCTAATTATGGGATAATAACTAAAAATAGAATTTTAGCTCAAGATTCAATAAGTATGATAAAAGGAGAGCTTAAGATATTTGGGGATTTTGGTGAATATTTCTGGAACGGTAAAATTAAGCTTTATAATGGATTCGTAGCCCATAAGGGATATGAGACAGTTACTGGGGAAACAGGAGAATATTTAGAAGATAAATTATGTGTCCATAAATCGGTAAAATACACTAATAATAAAGAGAAAGTAACAGTTTCAGGAGACGAAGGCTTCTATAATTTTAATACCCATTACGGAATGATGACTGTGAATCCAAAATTTTCTGCTCCTGAAGATTCTATTGAAGTCCTTGGCGATACCATAAAACTCTTTAGTGACACTCTGGTGCAGGTGAAACATAATGCTGTTGTTAATTTGCCCACAACTCACTGCTTTGCTGAAAATCTAACATATTTACCTAAAAAGAATGAAGTTTTGCTTTTTGGTAAACCACAACTTATTTCCACTACTGATAGTCTTGGAGGTGAGAAGATAAAGATTATTCTTGAAAATAGAAAAATTAAAAAAATTATAGTAGAAAATGAAGTTTGGGGCAAGAGATGGCAGTTTTAAAAACCGAAGGACTATTTAAAAGTTATAAAAAAAGAAAAGTTGTGAATGGGGTAGACCTTGAGTTTAAAAAAGGAGAAATTGTAGGGTTGCTTGGGCCAAATGGTGCTGGAAAAACAACAACTTTTTATATGATTATAGGACTCATTACCCCAGAAGCAGGAAGAGTGTTGTTAGACGATAAGGATATTACTCATAAACCTATGTGGCTCCGGGCTAAAGAAGGAATTGGCTATCTCGCTCAGGAACCTTCTATCTTTAGAAAACTCTCTGTCGAACAGAATATTTTGGCTATCCTTGAATTCATTGAGCCAGAAGCTAAAAAAAGAAAGAACCGAGTTGAACAAATCCTATCTATGCTTGGACTGACTGATGTTAGAAATCAATTGGGAGTGAGATTATCCGGTGGGGAGCGAAGAAGAGTCGAAATCGGCAGAGCTCTTGCTATTAACCCTTCTTTTCTATTGCTTGATGAACCATTTACAGGAGTAGACCCTATTGTTAGAGAAGATATCCAACAAATAGTCCAGGACCTGAAATCTCAAAATATTGGAATCCTCGTCACTGACCATAATGTGAGAGAAACCCTTGAGATTACAGACAGAGCATACCTAATGTATGATGGTAAAATACTTCTTTCAGGAACATCAGAAGAATTAGCCAATAACCCAAAAGCAAAAAAATTATATTTTGGAGAGAAGTTTAAATTATGAGACTTGAACAAAGATTAGAGTTTAAATTATCTCCCCTTCTGATAGAGAGATTGGATTTGCTCACGCTCTCTCAGCTTGAACTTAGACAACTTATTGAACAAAAAATTGAACAAAATCCTTTCCTTGAAAAAGAATCAGAAGATGAAGAACTCCCTTTACCAGAAGATAAAGACGATTGGGATACTTATCCCCAGTCTGTAGAATATAAACCAGAAGATAAACAAAAACTACCTATTACATCTTTCCCCATTACACTCAAAGAATCTCTCCTTGACCAACTAAGACTTGCCGTAAAGAACCCAAAACTGATTAAAATTGGCGAGCACATTATTTATTCACTTGATGAAGATGGCTACCTGAGAGCTTCTACAGAAGAGATTTCTAAATCTCTAAATGAAGACACCGAAATTGTAGAAATGATGGTTAATGAAATCCAGAATTTTGACCCTCTCGGAGTAGCCGCAAGAAGCCTTCAAGAGTGTTTGCTTATCCAACTCAAGTCTAAACGCCCACTCCCTAAAACTGCTTTAAATATAGTTGAGCATTCGTTAAAAGATTTCTTAAATGGAAATTATAAAAAAGTTATGCAAACCCTGAAAATCTCAGAATCCAGGTTAAAAACAGCAATTCAATGTATTAAATCTTGCCGTCCTAAGCCAGGAAAAACTCAAGGAGGACACGTTAGATATATTCTGCCTGATGTTATAATTGAGCGTCAGGCAAAAGAGTGGGTCGCATACTTGGCAGATGTGTGGCTCCCAAAACTCAGGTTGTCTTCATTTTATCAAAAGATACGACGAAATGTTTCAAAGCTCAAAAAAGTGGAACTTGAATACTTGAGAAAAAAAGAAAACGAAGCTAAATTCTTATTGCAAGGCATAGAAAAAAGAAGAGAAACAATTACTAAAATTTCAAAATATATCGTAAAAAGAGAAAAGGATTTCTTGAATCATAAATCTAATTCCATTACATTCCTTACTTTGCAGGAGGTGGCTCAAGCTATAGGAAGAGACCCATCTACTGTCTCGAGAGCTATAAAAGAAAAATGGATTCAAACTCCAAAGGGAGCTCTTAAATTTAAGAGTTTTTTCTCAGGTGGAAAAATTAAAAAATACCCCGAAATAGCCCATAAAATAAAAGATTTAATTAATAAGGAGAACAAATCTAATCCTCTAAAAGACGCAGAAATTTTAAAAATCTTACAAAAAGAAAACTTTAAAATTGCCCGAACAACTATAGTGAAATATAGAAACCGACTCGGAATCCTAAACTCTAACAAAAGAAAAGTCTATTAGCACTATGTAGAGACAGAACTTGCCCCTGTCGTTGGAGTGCATTACCTTCCTAATATGGAGTGCAATAACGGTGTTATTGCAAAAAATATTGTAGGCACGATTTCAAATCGTGCCAAAGTAATATTTTTATAAAATTATTTGTAGTGGTTGAGCAATAAAGTATAGGCAAGGCTCTCAGCCTTGCAATAAATTGGAGCTTCAGGCCGCTTCTTTATTTTTTAAGGAAAAATCCAAAAGCTCATTTACAAAAAATTAGCAGTCCATCCCCAATTTCAAAAAGTTACCGAATTATTGAGCTAGCACACCCCCCTACTTTTCCAAGTTATCAATAAAAAACTTGAAAAATTGGGAAAGAATGGTATGATTAAAAAATGAGGATTGTTGGGATAGATGTTGGGGGGACTTATATTAAGTCTGGAGTTGTAGGCACGAATTCAATTCGTGCATCAATCCCTCCTGCAGTGCAGTCTTTCAAGTCTCTTGTTATTCAACCAAAAGATATTGTTAAGCAAATTATTGAAATTGTAAAAACGCTGAATCCTGAGGCTCTTGGAATTGGGATAGCGGGGCTTGTGGATAAAGGGATTATTTATTCGTCACCAAATTTGCCTCAAATAAAGAATCTGAAATTAAAAGAAATACTTGAATCTAAACTCCATATTCCAGTAAGTGTAGCTAATGATGCTGATATGGTAGCACTTGGTGAATGGAAGTATGGAGCTGGTAAAGGGACTCATAATTTACTGCTCCTTACTTTAGGAACAGGGGTCGGGGGTGGTTTGATAATTAATGATAAGTTATATACAGGCTCTGGGTTTGCAGGAGAAGTTGGACATATTACAATAGACCCGGATGGTCCACTTTGTGGATGTGGAAATTATGGATGTTTGGAAACTTTTGTGGGAAGCAAATATCTCACTAAAAGAGCACTTCAGGAAATAAAATCAGGTATTAAGACATCACTCTCCCGCCAAATCCGTCATCCGCCTCTGGCGGAGACGGACGGGCAGGCAAAATATTCAAATATAACCCCTGAGGTCATTTCAAAGGAAGCCTATAAAGGAGATTCATTTGCTAAATCAATAATTGAGACTGCTGGTCATTATCTTGGTATAGGGATTGCAAGTTTATGTGCTATTTTAGACCCTGATAAAGTAATAATTGGCGGCGGAATCTCAAAAGCAGGCGAAATCTTATTTGCTAAAATAAGGGAAGAAATCAATTTAAGGCTTTATTCAAGAAAAGACATTGAAATCCTACCCACCTCGCTTGGCGATAAAGCTGGCATCTCAGGAAGCGCATTCTACATCTTCAGGTCAAACAAAAAACTTTAGCCACAGATTACACAGATTTTTATCCCGATTTATCGGGATGGTTTATATTTCACAAGAAGTTTTTTGTTTACAGCTTGACAAATTGGGAAAATGGGTATATTATAATAAATGCAAAAATAAAATATTAAAATGTGTTGCTGTTCTGCTGTGGTGCAGTTTTTCCGTCAGTTGACGAATTAACTGCGGCACCGCAACACGCCTGCCCGCCGCACACCCGCTTCGCCGGAGCTTCAGTGAGGCTATGGCAGGCGGGGCATAACTACATAACAAATATTCGTGGTATTCGCGATTGTAATTTTACTTAGATGACTAATTTTGATTGTATTGTTGTTGGAGGGGGACATGCGGGTTGTGAAGCAGCCCTTGTGGCATCAAGAATGGGACTTAATACTTTGTTTTTAACTTTAAATCTTGATACTATTGGGCAGATGTCATGTAACCCTTCAATGGGTGGGCTTGGAAAATCACAACTTATTTTTGAAGTTGATGCTCTTGGAGGTGAGATTGGATATGCTACTGACCAGACTGGTATAGGATTTAGAATGCTAAATACTAAAAAAGGTCCTGCTGTTTGGTCTCTTAGAACTCAAGTAGATAGAAAGAAGTATCGTGAATTTATGCAAAATATACTCAGGAACCAAAAGAATCTTATTTTAAAGCAAGCAGAAGTTGCAGAAATTATTGTTAAAAATAACAAAGCAAAAGGCATCTGTACCCGCACAGGGATGGAATATTTTGGTTCTGCAATAATTCTCACGACAGGCACATTCCTTAATGGGCTTATTCATATTGGGCTAAAGCATTATCCATCAGGAAGGATGGGCGAACTACCTTCAAAAGATTTATCAGATTCCTTGAAGAAGTTAGGCTTCAAATTGGGTAGACTTAAAACAGGGACTTCACCAAGAGTTGATAAGAATACAATTGATTTTTCAAAACTTATTCCCCAAGAGCCAGATAAAGAGCCAGCTCATTTTTCATATAGGACTCATCAGAAATCAGAAATCAGAAGTCAGAGGTTAGCTGGCGGATTTAATCCTCCAAAAGTTCCTTGTTATATCACTCATACAAATCGTAAGACTCAAGAAATAATCCTAAAAAATCTTGACCGCTCTCCATTATTCAGTCCTAAAGGTATAATAAAAGGTATAGGGCCCAGATATTGCCCGTCAATTGAAGATAAATATGTAAAATTTAAAGAAAAGTCAAGTCACCAGGTATTTATAGAGCCCGATGGGCTTGATACTAATGAGTGTTATTTAAATGGGTTAGCAACTTCGCTTCCTGAGGATGTGCAAATTTCTCTTTTACATACAATTCCAGGCCTTGAAAAAGTTGAAATTATAAGACCGGGTTATGGAATTGAGTATGATTTTGCTTATCCAAATCAAGTTTATCCAACACTTGAGACAAAGCTTGTCAAAAATCTTTATTTTGCTGGTCAGCTCCTTGGCACTTCCGGATATGAAGAAGCAGCAGCTCAAGGGATGGTTGCTGGAATAAATGCCTGCCTGCCCCGCTCCGACAAGCGAAGCGGGACGGAGACGGCAAGGCAGGCAAGTTTAAAAGTTAAAAAGAAATCTCCATTTATTTTATCCCGCCAAGAAGCTTATATTGGTGTTCTTATTGATGACCTTGTCACAAAGCCAATCCGTGAACCTTATAGAATGTTTACTTCTCGTGTAGAACATCGGCTTATATTGCGTCAGGATAATGCTTGTGAGCGACTTATGAAATATGGGGCTAAATTTGGAATTGTAAATAAGAAAGATTATAATAAAGTTAATGAAATGATGGCTAATGTCAATTTAAAACTAAAGGAACTCAAAACAAGAAGAGTGACTCCTAATGAAATAAACTCTATATTAAAAGCCCATCATTCAGCTCCAATTACTTATCCTGTTTCTCTTTTTCAAATTTTAAAGCGTCCAGAGATAAATTATTCAATGATTGAACCTTTAGCTGGCTCTTTAAATCCAGAAATTGAAAATAAGATTGAAATTCAAGCAAAGTATGATGGTTATATAAAAAGAGAGTATCAACTCGTTAAGCGCATGAAGAAACTTGAAGATTATAAAATTCCTGACGCATTTAATTATTCAACTATTAAAGGGCTTTCTCGTGAAGCTCGCGAAAAGCTTTCTCAAACCCGCCCATTAACTTTAGGGCAGGCAAATCGTATTCCGGGTGTTCGTTCATCAGACTTGACTTGTTTGATTGTAGCTTTAAAAAATCATGTATGAGGCTAAATGGTATAAAAAACTGAGTAATGGCAAAGTAGAGTGCCTGCTTTGTCCTCATCACTGTGTGATTTTGCTAGGCAAAATCAGTATTTGTAAAGCAAGGAAAAATACAAATGGAACTTTATATGCTATAAATTATGGTGAATGTGTATCTCTTGCAATGGACCCCATTGAGAAAAAACCTCTTTATCATTTTCATCCAGGGGCTCTTATCTTATCCGTTGCTCCAAATTCCTGTAATTTTGATTGCCCATTTTGCCAGAACGCTGAAATCTCACAATCAAAGACTTATACCCAATATATTTCACCAGAGGAGCTTGTGGATTTAGCTATTAAAAAGAAGTCATTGGGCATTGCTTATACTTATACAGAACCGCTTACCTGGTATGAATATCTTATTGATGCGGGGAAATTAGCTCATAAGCAGGGAATCAAAAATATATTGGTAACAAATGGAATGATAGATGAAAAGCCACTCCTCGAACTCTTACCTTATATGGATGCGGCAAATATTGACCTTAAATCAATGGATGAAGGGTTTTATAAAAAAGTAGTGCACGGTGACCTTAAAACAGTATTAAATACTATAAAAATTAGCAGACAACATATATGGATAGAATTGACAAATCTTATTATTCCAGGTTATAATGATTCAAAAGAATTAATTTCAAAGCTCATAGATTTTGTGGCAAAACTTGGAGTTAATACCCCACTTCACTTTTCAAGATATTTTCCTCATTATAAATTTACTGTCCCACCAACTCCAGTTGAGACACTTAAATTTGCCTGGGAACTTGCTAAAGAAAAGCTAAATTATGTATATGTGGGCAATGTATGGCTTGAAGGGGCATCAGACACTTATTGCCCTGAATGTAGTAATCTATTAGTAGATAGGTCGTATTTTTATGCCAATCCTTCAGGTATTGAGGATAAGAAATGCAAAAAATGCGGGAGAAAGGTAGATTTCATACTTTAATTAAATTTCTTACACCTGGAGACAAAATATTAATTGTTTGTTTACTCCTTGCATCTGTAGCTTCAGGAATTGCCTTAAAATCAATTCATACTAAAGCTAAATATTGTATAATTTCTATAGATGGGAAAGATGTTTACGAACTCCCTTTAAATGAGCCCAAAAAGGTGAAAGTCAAAGGACCACTTGGTTATTCAATCATAGAGATAGACGGTGGCAAAGTAAGGATGTTACATTCTCCCTGTCCACTCAAGATATGTATGCATCAAGGTTTTATCAAAAACCCTAACGAAACAATAATTTGTGTGCCTAATAAAGTAATGATACGGATGACAGGTAAAAAAGAAGTGGATGGAATAACCTGGTGAGTTAAGACACAAGACCAAAGACTACAGACTAAAGCCTTGATACAAACTCTGTTTTTGAACCAATAAATGATTCAAAAAAATCCTTGACAAATAAGAAGAATTTAGTATATTTAAATTGTTAACTTAGTTCTTTGAAATCTAATTAAGCAATTCGCTTGCTTAAAACCTTACCACAGCCAAGTGAGTTGCCCCGTTAATTCGGGGTGCTCTATTGCTCTTAAGTCTGTGGTAAGGTAGTCATGGGATTTTTTATTTCGTGACTGGGCAATGTGAGTGCCCCTTTTTGTTTTTCTATAATCTGAAAACAACAAAAAGGTGTAATTCTGGCTCTAATAAAGGAGGTGCAAGATGTGACAAGAGAAATTTTAAAGGAAACTCCGTATAACTGAGGCGGAGTATAAAAATATCTCAGTATAGGGTTGTAGATGTTTTTGTAATTTTTAAACTTTAACTAAGCCGTAGGGCTTGAAAGGAGAAAGAATGAAAAGAATAGGGATATTTTTAATAGGAAGTATTGTATGTCTCTGTTGTTTCACAGCTTCTAATAGCTTCGGGCTCAAGTATGTAGGAGAATTCTATGAAGTGGAAGTTACTATCCAAAGTACTTCTGAAATTGAAGAACTTAAAGAAGAGGGGGTAAGATACCTTCCTGCTGAGAAACAGGTAAAGTATCCAGAGAAATATGTTGTTTGTGTCCCAGTTGAAGAATACGTCTACTTACAACAAAAAGGTTATAGTATGAAAATCATAAAATCGGAACAGTCGACGGAATACATAGAAACTCCCTTTTCTAAAGAAAAAACCTTACCTGAAGAGGAGAAGTGGTATTATCATGTATGGACTAAGCAGCGGAATGGTATCGATTATGACTCAGAAGATGGAGATGTGCAACCCTCAAGTGACCATGGAGGATATACAAACGGTGTCGTTTTAAGTTATGGTTGGCCATCAGGATGGGCTGAATGGGTTTTTAAACCTCCCACTGTATATGGGAATCGCTATGTTACAGAGATGGTTATCTCTTTTTATGGGAAAGATACAGGTTATAATGGACCTGATTTCAAAGTTTGGAATTTTTACACTAACGCTTGGTATATTTGGGCTACAGGTGCGACGGAAAAAGAATATGCTGAAGGATTTTACCCTGACGAAACTCCACCTGCCTACAAGTTTGTTGACTGGAGCCTTCCTCATCGTATTCGTTTTAGATTACATGCTACTAATGCAGACTGCTCTTGGATTAAATGGGTCAAGTGTGTGTTCAAATATAATGGTTCTTCACCTTATCTTGATTATCCCTCTGTAACCCCTGACTCAGGATATCCTGGAACTAACTTCACTTGGAAGATACATTACTATGACCCAGAAGGTGAGAATCCCACAATAAAAGAAGTTTATATCAAGGATCCTGATGGAGACGTGCATGATTACGATATGTCTGGTTCTGGGTCTAATGCGTGGTATACTTATCAAAGAAGTCTCTATGAGATAGGCACATATCAGTACAGGTTCTATTTTGAAGAATACTACGATGGAGGAACTGGTACGGCATGGTACCCTGGGCCAACAGTAACGCAACCTACGGTTACCTATACATTCAAGACCAGCCCGAACACGAACCCTCCAAAGGTAAAGATTGACGGAACATGGTATGACACAGACAAGAGTTTTCAATGGGAAGTTGGAAGTACACATCAGATTTCAGCCCCAGATCAGGCTCCTTATTACTATGACCACTGGAGCGATGGAGGTGCACAGACACATAATATCACAGTAGGTTCATCCGATAAGACCTTTACAGCATACTTTAACAAAATAGTTACCTATACATTCAAGACCAGCCCGAACACGAATCCTCCAAAGGTAAAAATTGACGGAACATGGTATAGCACAGATAAGAGTTTTAACTGGGAAGTTGGTGGCACCCATGAGATTTCCGCACCATATCAGTATGAAGCTCCATATCATTATTATTTTGACCACTGGAGTGACGGGGGCGCAGAGACACATACGATAACAGTTGGCAGTTCAGACAGGACGATTACGGCTTACTTTAACAAAGTAGGAGTTGAGGAACTATTCGTCCCTGTTCCGAAGGTATTTTATCTCTCACAGAATTCTCCTAATCCAGTTCGTTCTGTGACGACAATTCCATTTGGAACTCCTAAAGAAGCTCGTGCGAGACTTAAGATATATGACCTTACGGGTAAAAAGGTTCGAACCCTAATGGCTGGAACAGTTGCTGCGGGGCATCATACTGTTACCTGGAATGGCAGAGATGATTCTGGGCAGAAGGTAGCACCAGGAATCTATTTTTATCGTTTAGAGACTGAACAGTTTAAAGATACGAAGAAACTGATATTACTGAGATAAGAAACACTGAAAGACACCGATGTAGATACAGAGGGACACGGATAAATAGGGATACCCGATACCATTTCGGGGCAAGCGGAAGGACACAGATAAATAAGAACACGGAGCCACACGGGAAGGTGTTGCAACGACACCGTCGTTGCACTCCAAAAGGACACGGATGAATGAGTCCTGGGGGGTGACTCTGGGGCTCTTTGTTTTTAATTTATAGGGATTTTAAGCTTTGCACGATTTAAAATCGTGCCTACATTCTAACCTGTGTGAATCAACGTCTGGTGCAACTCTGTGTCCTCTGTGGTTAAATAGTATTACTCAGGTTTTAAATAGTTTACTGTTTAATTGGACTCCCAATCCTTCTTGATTAGTTACTTTGTTTTCGCCATTTTTGGTTATTACACCACCTTTTACTATATCCTTTTTCAACATCAGGTGACCATCTAAATCGGCATATTTTATATTTTTTAGTGCCAGTGCTAAATGAGTTGCGGCTGTCACACTAATCTTTGTTTCACTCATACAGCCAAGCATACAAGGAATTCCAGCTCCTTCAGCAATTCGTGCAATTTTTATCGCATTATGAATACCACCTGATTTCATAAGTTTTATATTAAAGCTATCGCAAGCATTTTGCCGTATTAAATTTATAGCATCTTCTTTTGAATGAAGACTTTCATCTGCCATTACCGGAATGTCCACATTGTCTTTTACTGTTTTTAAGCCTTGAATGTTCCACCAGGCTACTGGCTGTTCTATGAATTCTATTTCATAAGGCTCAATCTTTTTCAATACCCATATCGCTTCTTTCACATTATAGCCCTGATTGGCATCTACCCTTAGCTTTATTTTGCCAATTTCTTTTCTTAAGGTTCTTATTTTTTCTACATCTTTGATTGGGTTCTCGCCTATTTTGACTTTCAAGACTTTAACCCCCTCATTTATAAGCCCCCTTGCTTCTTTTACAGTAGCTTTAATGGATTTCATGCCAATAGTAATTGAGGTAATTATTTTTTCTTTGAATCCACCAAGGAGAGTTTTTAAAGGGAGGTGTGTATATTTGCCAAGTATATCGTATAAAGCAATATCAACTGCACATTTAGCACTTGAGTTATATAAAATTGTGGATTCAATTTCGTCCATTATTTTTTCTATGAGGAGTGGATTTTCGCCTATTATTACAGGCATTATTTTATTCTCTATAACATCAATGACAGTTCCTGTGGTTTCGCCGGTTATTCTTGCTGACGGAGATGCCTCACCAAATCCAGTTATTCCTTTATCTGTTTCAATTTTAAGGATTACACCATTGTATTCTTCCTGAGTTCCAAGTGCAATCTTAAAAGGCTGTTTTAAAGGCAAAGTTATTGGTTTAGCAATTAATTTTACAATCTTCATTTTATATAATTATATTTCCTTTTTTCTTATTGTCAACTATTTTCCTTAATATCATAATGGAAGTATAAACGCCTTTGAGAAGATTATCACGAAATCACGAAATTTGGAAAACACGAAACAAGAAATAATGAAACCACAGACCCGTCCCGACACGGAACGGGTCGGGAGAGCACAGAGATGACAAAGAGGGCACAGAGTAATTCAAATTCGAGGCTAAACTTTAAGTTATGGTTTATATTTACAGGGATTTAAAGAGATTGAAAGAGATTTTTCCTCTTGGGCAAACACATGGGTTTGCCCCTACATTTTTATCTCTTATCCCGATATAATCGGGACTCTTCCAATCACTGTTAAAAAACAAGTTCGATTAATTCGTATAATTCGTGGTTATTTTTGCTTGACAAAATCTCTACTAACTATTAAAATGATGGTGTTTAAGAAATGGAGCCATAGATTTTATCCCGATAAATCGGGATTCACGATGTTCTAAATCTTTACTTCGTCGAGAAAGAACATCGGAAGGAGGGGAGATGAGAAAGTTATTAGTAATTGGGTTTTTGTTTATTGCTATTAGTATTTATGCTAATCCGCCTGAGGCGGACTGGACCATACTTGTGTATTTGGATGGAGATAATAATTTGGAGGAGTGTGGGATTATGGATATGAATGAGATGGAATTTGGAGTTGATACATCCCTTTATAATGTGATTGTCCAGTTTGACAGATGTCCAGGTTATGATACTTCTAATGGAAATTGGACTAATACAAGAAGATATCGTGTAACACCAGATTCTGACCCTCTCATTATCCATTCCGAGCTTATTGAAGATATGGCTGAACAAAATATGGGTAATAGAAATACGCTTGTTGATTTTGTAACATGGGGAGCAGACAATTATCCAGCCGAGCATTATGCCCTTATACTCTGGGACCATGGAGATGGTTTTTATAAGAAGGATATTACATTAAAATCTATTTGCTATGATGAGACAGACAACGATGTAATTGGTATTGTGAGTGGCGAGTTTGGCAGGGCTCTCTGGGATATTAGAGATTCTCTTGGTAAAAATCTTGACCTAATAGCTTATGATGCCTGTTTGATGGGGATGATAGAAGTAGATTATGTAGCCAAAGACTATGTAGATGTGACAGTTCATTCTGAACATATAGAGTCTGGTCTTGGCTATCCTTATACTGATATATTAAATTGGCTCAACTCGCATCCTGATGCGACTCCACAGGCTTTTGGTTCAGCTATTGCTGAAAAGTATATTGATTCTTATCTGCCAGGAGGCTCACAGCATAGTTATTATTGTAGTGCAACCCAGTCGGCTATTGACCTTAATCCAGATTTTAATAGATTAATGGTTAAATTTGATGACTTTGTTAGAGAGCTTATAAAGTCAGGTGGAGTGAGTAATTCAGATATTTTAGATGCCAGAGATAGCTGTCAGTATTATTACTTTATAGATTATGTAGATTTATATTCATTTGCAGATGAAATTGATAAAAGAAATATAAATGCCTCACTTGATAGTGTGGCAAAGACTTTAAAAGATGAATTTAACTATTTTTTACTCTATGAAGGGCATTATACAGCTCCTTATGATTCTTTTCCTCCTTTCCCGAATACTCTTGATGAGTCCTATGGACTATCTATTTATTTTCCTCTGGATATGTATATATATCCACTCTATAAAGATTTAGTATTTGCCAGACAAAATCCTTGGTGGGCATTTATTAATGGAGCTACTTCTTTGCCAACAGATGAACTTATTTTAGGTTTTGACTCTCATAGTGGTGGTGATACAATAGAAGTTGGAACTAAAGAGAATTTTTATATAACTTTACGAAATAGTAGCGGTATTACGGCAACCCAAGTGCAGGGTGCTCTCTTTACTTCAGACCCATATGTAAGCAATATCACTCCTGATACCGTTTTTTATCCTAATATTCCATCAGAAGGGACAACTCAATCATTTTCTCCTTTTACATTTGATATTTCAAATAGCACACCAAATGGTCACAGAATTACTTTTATTCTTGATGTAGAGGCAGAGCCAGGCTATTATATGAATTCTATTAGTTTTAATATGATTGTAAAAAATACTATTGGAGTGGAAGAAAGGACAGAAATTAGAAGTCAGAAATCAGAAGTCAGATTATTTCAGAATAAGCCAAATCCATTTAGCCAAAAGACAGTCATTAGTTATTCATCATTAGTCATTAATGACCAATTACCAATGACCAATAACGGACAACACGCAGTGTTGTGTATTTATGACCTCTCTGGCAGACTTATCCGACAATTTAACCATTTAACCAATCGACCATTTAACCAAATTACTTGGGACGGGAAAGATGATAAAGGAAATAAGGTTCCAGCAGGTATTTATTTTTACAGACTCCAGATAGATAATTTTACATCATCAAAAAAGATGATTATAGTGCGTTAAAAATATGGATTTTTTAGAAAGAATAAAAGAGGGAGTAATTGTTGCTGATGGCGCAATGGGGACTATGCTTTACGAGAAAGGAGTCCCAAAAGGTCATTGTTATGATGAGCTTAATTTATCTAATCCTGAACTTGTAAAGGAAATACATAAAGCTTATATCTCAGCTGGTGCCGACCTTATTGAGACAAATACATTTGGTGCCAATAGACACATTCTTTCAAAATATTATGACCTTGGCAAGAAGACAAAAGAGATTAATTATAATGGAGCCAAGATTGCAAGAGAAATTGCTTGTGATAAGTTTGTAGCCGGTGCTGTGGGACCAATTACAAGGCCACTTGAATCAACCGAGCATCTTGATTTAGCGGATATTCATAAGTTCTTCAAGGAACAAGTTGAGGTTTTAGCAGATGGGGGAGTTAATATTATCATTCTTGAGACAATGTCATCTCTTGATGAACTTATACAGGGATTTTTAGCCGCTCGTGAAGTATGCGACCTTCCTGTAATATGTCAATTATCATTTGCCCGTGATGGTAAAACAATTTTAGGTGTTGACCCGGTCCAAGCTGCACTGGAACTTAATAAAATTGGTGTCAAGATAATGGGTGTAAATTGTAGCACAGGTCCACAAACTGTATATGAAGCTATCCGAAGAATGGGACATGTAACTGATGCGGTTCTTTCAGCTCAGCCAAATGCAGGGTTAGCCAGTTTTTCACAGGGTAAATTTCTGTATTCTGCAAGTCCTTCTTATTTTGCAGAATACGCAAAAAAATATTTATCAGCAGGAGTCTCAATAATAGGAGGATGTTGTGGCTCTACGCCAGAACATATAAAAGCTGTAGCAAGGACTGTAAAAGGAAAAGAGCCTAAGCCAAGAAAAATTGTCCAAATAAGGGTTGAAGAAAAACCAGCCCCCAAGAAGGTTAAGGTTCCAGAAAGTCCGCTTCAATCAAAACTTAAAAATAAGTTTGTCTTAAGTCTTGAACTTGACCCACCAAGGGGGACAAATTTTGAGCATGAGCTTCTCGCGGCTAAAAACTTTAAGTCTATGGGTGGTGATTGTGTAAATATATCAGATAATCCAATGGCAAGGCTCAGGATGAGCCCAATTCCATTAGCTCATATAATACGCAATAAAGTTGATATTGATGTAATCCTTCACTGCACCTGTCGGGACCGTAATTTACTTGCCATTCAATCTGATTTAATCGGGGTTTATGCACTCGGCATTAAAAATATTCTCGCTTTAACTGGCGACCCACCGAGCGTAGGAGATTATCCATTTGCAACAGCAGTATTTGAAATTACATCAGAAGGGTTAGTAAAAATGATAAATTCTTTAAATAATGGCGTGGATTGGCTTGGCAACCCAATAGATGAGGCAACCTCTTTTTTTGTAGGTGTAGCTGCAAGCTTAAGTGAACCAGAAAGAGTTAGGGGGAAAATAATTAAAGTGACTCACCATGGGGGAATTGGCTTTATTCAAACACAGCCTGTCTTTGATATAAAAGAATTAAAGAATTTTATGGATAAAGTATCTTCTCTCAACATTCCTGTGATAACAGGACTTCTTCCACTTGCATCCTCAAGGCATGCTGAATTTATTCGTAATGAGGTACCAGGAATTACTATTCCTGATAGTATAATGCAAAGGATGCGAAAAGGGACAAAAGACGAAGGTCTAAAAATTGCCCGCGAGCTTCTCAGTGAGATGAAGCAAATTTGTCACGGTGTCTGCATAATGCCACCCTTTGGCAAATATGAATTTGTTGAGAGTATAATATTATAATAAGATTGTATGAGTTAATGGGGAATGTGACATAAAAATAGTAGTCCGTCCCCAATTTATTATGCATCCTATTTTTCTGCTCGGTCCTTTTAAAATGAACCCATGGGGGACAATGATTGTTATTGCCTTTATATCAGCCATTCTTGTTGCTATCATCAGGGCAAAGAAATATAAGATACCTCCCAAAAGGGTAAGGGCAGTATTACACTTTGTAGTTCTCGTCATTATCGCAGGTTTTGTGGGTGCCAGGTTGCTTTGTGTCTTTGAGCATCTCAATCTTTTTTTACAAAATCCTCGCGATATTTTTAGTATACGACGTGGAGGGCTGAGCTGGTATGGGGGACTCCTATTTGCTTTCATTTGTGGATTTTGGTGTCATAAAATAAGAAAACTTCCTGTAAGAGTGACGCTGGATATTCTTGCCCCTGGAATTGCACTTGGGTTCTTCTTTGGGCGGATGGGCTGTTTTTTAAGGGGCTGCTGTTTTGGAAAACCAACACAAGTTCCCTGGGGTGTTGTTTTTCCGTCTGACTCGTATGCCAGTATGGTATATGGTGGGCAAGTGAAAATCCATCCAACTCAACTTTATTCCTCACTCGCTGGACTTATAAGTTTTTTTATCTTACTGGCTATAGAGAGAAAGATTAAACTTAAGTTACGGGGGTTACTTTTCTTCTCTTTTCTTATTCTTTATGGGCTTTGGCGGTTTATTATTGAATTCTTCAAATATCATGAGCTAATCCCGTATTTAGCTGAATGGTTTAATTTGTGGCAGGCTCTTTCTGTGGGACTTGTGATTTTAGGTGTGGCTATGATTTGGTTGACTATCAAGCACGAGCAACACACTTAAATTTTTTTTATTTTTTTCTTGACATTTTACTTTTTTGGTGTATGTTAAAAAAATTAAGCTATGGATTACACGGATTTTGGGCACACAGACCTGCCTTGCCGTCAGGCAGGTATACACAGATTTAATCCGTCAGCTGACGGATTATCACAGTGTAAATCCGTTCTGTCTGTGAGAATCTGTGTGCTGATATTTATCTGTGGAATCAGTGGCTAAAGGGGGTGTAAGATGAAGAAGTTATTATATATAGCTGAGGGTTTAGGGCTTTTAGCAATAGTTTATGTTTTGGTTGGTAGTTGTGGCAGCAGTGATTGTTGGTGTGGGACTTCTTATTCTTCTGGTAAGGGTAAACTTGCTTACCAACGACAGATGTTGGCAAAGTATCGGGATAAAATGTTAATGGAGCGTGAATTACCAAGTAAAAATCTTACTGTAAAAGGCAATCCTGAGGATAGGGGCTACATTTCTGGAACAGTAGTCCATAACGAGTCCCCCTTGCAAGGAGTGCAGGTTTGGGCTTATGATACCAGTTATTATTGTGGTTACGGTTCCTATACAAATGCGGATGGCTACTATGTGATAAAAAATCTACCAGAGGAGCCAACAGACCTTTATAAAGTGACAACCGATAACGATTCAATATTTATTGACAGGTGGTATAATAACAAGCTCAATTTTTGGTCTGCCGATACGGTGCGGGTGACTGCAGGTGATACGACCAAGAATATCAACTTTAATTTACCACTTGCTGGTTACATTTCAGGTCAAGTAACTGATGAAAGCAAAGGTGGTTTGAAAGATATATGTGTTGATGTCTATGACACTGATTGGAATTTTATATCCTGGGGTGAGACCGACAGTTTTGGGTTTTACACAGTTGGCAGTATGGATGAAGGTGTTCCTTATAAAGTTAATGCTCATAAGTGGGGTAGTCCTTATGTTGGTGAATGGTGGGATGACAAGCCAGATGTTGTATTTGCTGATACAGTGACCGCAACCTCTGGCGATACAACTAAAAACATTAACTTTGTTTTAACGCTTGGGGGTTGTGTATCAGGGACAGTGACAGGTCCGGGGAAAGAACCTCTTGAGGGTATTATGATAGAGGCAAACTCCATAGTTAATGGTGGTTTTGTTCAAACTGATTGGTGGGGGACGGACTCACTCGGTCACTATATGCTTTCAGGGTTACCGCTTTCTTCTGGACTTGTAGGTGGCTACAGGGTGCGGACTTTTGATGCAGGGCAATATGTTAGTCAGTGGCACAGTGGTAAATATAATATCAGGACTGCGGATTATATTGATATAACGGTGCCTGGTGATACTATAAAAGAGGTTAACTTTGAGCTCATAACTGGTGGATTTATCGTAGGTATGGTGACTGATGGAAGTGGAGACTCACTCCCAGGTATAGGAGTTTATATTTATGACAATAGTGCAAGTAATCCCCTGGAACCAGCAGCATATACATCAGCAGAATGGTGGCCTGTTGAAGGTCAATATGGAATTGGATTACTACCGGGTGACTATAAAGTACGCACTGCTAATAGAGAAGGGTTTATTGACGAATATTATGATAACCAAACCAGCTGGGATGCTGCTAATCTGGTTTCAGTCAGTGTTAAGGGAACGACTTATGTTGATTTCTCTCTTTCTTTGGGCGGTAGGATTGAGGGAACTGTGTATGAGGCAGCGAAAAAGGATGGTGTAGTTCCATTACCACGGGTAGCAGTGGCTGCTATTCGGTCAAATACAGGTGAGGTGGTAACATTTATACAATCGGGCTTAGATGGTGCCTATTCAATTGGTGGACTACCTACTGGGTGGTATAAAGTATGCGCTGTCCCATGGGGAGATATGGTTTATTCGTCATTCACTGACATAATTCATGCTTTTGAGTTCTATGATGATAAGCATACCTTGGCGACTGCTGATTCAGTATATGTTTATGCACCAGATTCGGTGGTTATCGGGATAGATTTTATTCTTGGTGCCGGTGGTGCAATTGCCGGGAAAGTATCTGACCAGCCTAAAGACCCGATAGAGGGAGCTGAAGTAACTGCTTTCGGTGATGGTGGTCCATATTATGGCTGGATACCTGTTCAGATTCCAAGTTCTACAGATGAGACTGGAGACTATGTTGTTCCTGGACTTGGGACTGGTGATTATAAAGTGCGTGCCGAGGCTGAAAGTTATCCAACCAAGTGGTGGGAGAACAAGCCGGATTCAAGTTCTGCTGACCTGGTATCAGTTACGGCACCTGACACAACTCCAGATATAAACTTTTATCTTGTGGGTGTGGAAGAAGGAAGCCAGAAATTCATCTACAGGCTATACCAGAATCAACCTAATCCATTTAGCCAAAAGACAGTTATTAGTTATCAGTTGCCAGTTGTTAGTAGAGTATCTCTGAAGATTTATGATATTACAGGTAGATTGGCGAAGCTATTAGTAAACGATACGCAGAAACCAGGTCACTATACAGTGAATTGGGATGGGACTGATACAAATGGCAAGAAGCTCTCATCTGGTATCTATTTTTATCGACTTGAGTCTGGTGATTTCAAAGCGATTAATAAATTAATACTTTTACATTAAGAAGCTAAATTAAGCATAGAAGAGAAAGTAGTATAAGTAAGTTTTAAGTTCAAAAAGCCGTCTTTATGGGTTCTTCGTCTTTCTAAATCATTCTTAGAGGGGAATTCCTGATAGCACAACTTGAGAAAGCGAACCCTGAAGCCCTAATTTCATTGGAACAGGAGTTTAGCTACAGGATATTGGATGAGAGTGTTTTGGAACAAGAAATCTATGATTTATTTTTTAGGAGGAAGAGAAGGGCAATGAAATTTAGTGAACCGAGTAAAAGTAAGGATGAATAAAGTCCGTAAATTGGTATAAAAATAATTGCTAAGAAGAATGAACTAATACAGCTTCCAAAAAGGTCTATCCCATTAAGCAATCCAGAACTTCTTTCAGCACTTTCTCCTTGTTTAATCAATGATTTATTAGCAACTGCCCAAGCTCCACCAGTTAAGCTTCCACTTATTATTGGCAATATATAAAAAATAAATTCAAGTCCTGGTAGGGGCGTATTGCAATACGCCCCTACTTTAATTGCAAATCCTAAAATCAAAATATAAAGAATTGCTCCACCCACAATGCTTGATAATTTTATCTTTTTTCGTTCTACAGATATAGCTCCAATTGAAAGTCCAAGCATAAACATACCTGTTATTATTCCAATTTTATGATACATATATCCATACAAAACCTCAAAACCCAGTATCAGGCAAAGTTGTGCTCCTATCCCTGAAGCCCCAAGCGCCCCTATTCCTAATGCCTGTGGTCTTACAATAAAGCCAAGAACAAGAACTATTCCAAGAATGACTATCAATGTTATCCAAAATGGAATTTTTGATACTCCCAAGAAGGCCTTCCTAAACCATCCTGAGAAATAAGAAGCAGTAAGAGCAACATTATAATAATATGATATTGGTTTAAAATCAGAATTTAAGGATTGAGGTGTAAATTTATCTAAAATTCCCTTTATAAAATTTATTCTTGGGGTATAAAATTCATACGGTATATAATACTTTGTTACATACCGAGTTGGCACTCTAATTCTTGAGCTCAAGACTTTTGGGTCTTCTGTAAGCCAATTTGATTCCTGAGTTCCAAAGAGTCTGAGGTTTTCGCCCGGCACTATGGCGATTTGAGGGAAGACTTTTTTAAGTGTCTTATATATAGTGCCATTGTATTCTTTAAACTCTTCTGAAAGGTAATTTAAATTTGAACTTATTGAGAGAGCTACGACTCCATCTTTGTTTAAAATTTTTTTAAGTTCTTCAAAAAACTCAAGAGAATAAAATCTATTAAGGAGTGAATTGTAAGGGTTGCCTAAATTTATAATTACGAGGTCAAACCTGCCTGCCCCGCTCCGACAAGCGAAGCGGGACGGAGACGGCGAGGCAGGCTTATATCTTTTTACAAATCCTCTTTCATCCTCCCAAGAAATCTTAACTCTCGGGTCATTAAGTATGGATAAGTCAATTTTTTCCTTGCATACATCAACAACTTTTTGGTCAAGTTTCACCCATTCTACTTTCTGGATAGGATATTTAAGTATTTCTTTTAACGGTTCAGGTCCTCCACCTAACAATAGAACTTTTTTGGGCTCTTTGACTTCCAGGAAGGGAAAATGAGCAATTTCTTCAGCAATTAAGGGAGTAGGATAAGTAAAACTAAGCATTCCACTTTGATAAACCGAGTAAAGGGACCCTCTTTTAACAAGAACAAGAGACCCATAAAGAGACCTTTTATGATTTATTATCTCGTAACCCTGGTAAGCTCGCCGTATAATAAATCCTTCAATTTGTTTAGAGGAATTCAATCCCAAAAGACTCAATCCAGCAAGCACAAGAACAGGAAGCCGTAGCCATTTTTTATGGGCAGGAGTTACAGTGACAAAAAGAGCTATAAAAAGGTTTACTAAACCCACTACAAAGAGAGCCGTAAGTGAAAATAAGTGAATTAAAAGGTAAGCAAATATAAATCCGCCAGTCATGTCTCCCAAGGCATCCACTATATAAACCCTTGTTACTCCACTAACTGGGTTTTTTATTTCTGATGTCCACCACTTACAGCCTTGAACAAAAAGCAGTCCAAGAACAAAAGAAAGAGGAATAAGGATTGTAAAACAAATAGAAATCATAGGAATCACTGGTATCAGTTCTCCTGGTCCCACCTTCAGCATAGATTTTACAGAATGAACGAGAAAAAATTCAATTGGTAGGATAATAGAAAGCGAACTTTGCAGTTCAGGGAAGATATTTTTTTTAATTTTTCTACCTACGATACTTCCAATTCCTGAGAAGAAGAGCCATCCAGCAAATATCACTCCAAGGCAAAGTTCATTTCCATAAAAGATTTGTTCAAGTTCTCTTATAAAGAGAGTTTGAGTAATAACCGATGTTATTCCAACGAAAGTAAATGCGAGAAGTAATGTCCTTCGGTGCATATAAAGCTTTTTATTTTGAGCCCGAACTTCGTGAGAATGGATGAAAGTTGGATTTATGTAAAATTTGGTTTAATTTCTGGGTTATGACTTTTATTTCCTCTTGGGGTAAAGATTTTCCCTGTTTCTCAATTCTAAATAAACAAAGGTTAAAGGCACCAAATTGAATTTTACTTGCTGTAGTAGTATATGGTGCCAAAAGACTTAAAACTGTGGATAAAAGCTTTTTAGAAGAAATTATACCAAGGAAGGTGCATTTTTCATTAAACTCAAGAACTTCAATAGCTGGTGGTTTAGCTTTAGTTAATTTGATTCCCAATCTCATAATTTCAATAGTTTCTTCCCCTGGGGCTCCAATTCTATAAAAATCCTCAATTCCATAATAAAGCTCTTTTAAAAGGTCAGGATTAGTTTCTTTAAACTTTTGTTTAATTTCTTCAAACTTTTTAACATCAAGTTCACGCATTCCTTTATCAAAATCTCTAAAGTTTCCTATCAGTGATTCAAGATTTTTCTTGATAACAGCATAAATGGCTTTGGTTTCAAGAAAAATATCTGTATTTACTCTTAGCTCAATTATACTTAGTTCTGAATTTCCATATAGCTTTGGGGTTTCGCAACCAAGTATAGAAAACCCTTTTACAGAATCAAGCTTTTTGGTGCATATATTTATCCATTCTGGGCTCGGTTTTTTTACTACTATGATTTTAAATTGAATAAAGTATTCGGAAGTGAATTCAACAGAAATATAAACTTGCGGTATTCCAGTTGATGAATGCTCTTTAATTAACTTTGGATTCAAGACCCTTGCCTCATATTCAAAACCGCCAAAAGCTTCCATAAGCCTCACTTTTTCAAACTTCCGAGTAACTATCTTCTTTATTATTGAATTTTTAATTAATTTTGTTGTTTGAAATCCATCAATTTCTATTCTATAAACAGATATGCCATCATCAGTTATAAATTCCTTATTATAGAGCACATTATAGTCAGGGACAGCTTCTTTTATTGCATCAAGTGCAAGCCTTAAGGAAAAATCACGGTTAAAACAAGCAATTGATATGCTTGTAAGCTTCTCCTTTTTAGTTTTTAAATGTTCTACTTTCATTTGTGGTTTTCCGCCAGATTCTCTCACTTTATCAATGAAATCATAATTTGTAAGGATAAGATTAGCTAAATCTTTTGGATTTCTTTGCTCTAAATATTCACGCGTTCTTGATTCAAAGAATTTTGTGGTTTCTGTTATGACCTCTGGGGTTAATCGTTTTAACTGTTCAATGAGTTTTGTTACTTCCTCAAAGATTTCAACTTTTCTGGGATGAAGTAAGACAGCTTTACTTCTTCCTTTAAGAGAGACCTTATTAAGTTTAGCAATAATTATTTTCTTTTGTCCCATAAAAGAAATAAGGCCTTTTTTATCTGATAGCTCAACTCCGATTGTAAACAAAGCAAGTTTTTCTTCTTTGTGAGGCAAAGTGACCCCTGATAAAAATTCTGTATTCCATCCAAGTTCTGTCATAACACCTGTAACTCCTCCTGCAATTCCAGGCCAGTCTTTTGCCAATATGCCAAAAAGATATATAGAAGGATATTCTTTAATCTCAGGTTTTGGGAAGAGTATTACTGTTTGTTTACCTTTTCCCCATTTGTGTAGTAAAGCGGCACGCAGAGTTTCTACTCTTTCTCTCGGCACTTTTTGGGCTACTTCTTTAATTTTTTCTTCAATCTCACTCATTGTGTAAGTGTATACATTATTATATTTATTCCCATCTTAAATGCTTCTTCTCTCTTTTCAGGTAGGTCCTTATGAACCCATGGGTCTGCCCAGCCATCTGATATGTTTGTCTCGTATGTATAAAAGACAACCAGTCTTTCTTGATAAAAGATACCGTATCCCTTAGGAGGCTTTCCTTCATGTTTATGTATTTTGGGCAGGTAAGTAAAATCGTAGAATGAATGATATATTGGATGTGTAAAAGGGAGTTCCTCAAATTTGAGTCCTGGGAAAACTCTCTCTATTTCACGCCTAAAATGTTTATCCATTCCATAATCGTCGTCAGCATATAAGAAACCACCCTTTATAAGATACTCTCTTAATTGCTTTACCTCATAATCTGATAATTTTATATTTCCGTGTCCTGTAAGAAAGATGAATGGATAATTAAAGAGGTCGGTGTCGTTTAATGATACTATTTTTTGTTCTGGATTTGCCGTGAGTGTTGTTCTTTCATTAATTTCCTGTGCTAAATTTGGCAAAATTGAAGGGTCGTTATACCAGTCTCCGCCCCCTTCATATTTGGCTCTTGCAAGTGTGATATTATAATTAAAAACACAAAAAACAAAGAGCCAAATCATCTTTACGAAAAAGATACTCTCATAGTTATAATTTGTCAAGAAAAAACCTTTATATGTTTTGCCCACAGTATTGAAATTCTTTTTACTTGACATTTGAGAAATCTCCTGTATTTTAAATAAAAGATGAAAATGTATAAGGTCTGGTTTCTGGTCATAGGTATAATTTCAAGCCTTTCTTGCGTCCCAAGAAAAGCTACTGTGAAAACAGAAAGAGTAGAAGCTCCAATAGATACTGTATTAGTTCCAGATTTTATAGTGCCTGTTGAGACTCTATGGGTTGTAGAAATTGAAACAGTAAAAGTTGTGGAAATCATATCTGCCGAAATAGAGACAGTAGAGGTAATAAAGGAAATAACTGTTAGTACGGGAATGCCGTCTATATTTAGTGTTCAAGTTGGAGCTTTTAAGGTAGAAGAAAATGCCAAAAGACTGTGCCAAAAGCTAAGAGATAAATTTGAAGAAGAGATTTACATTATGGTAAGCATTCCTTTTTGGAAGGTCAGAATTGGGCGTTATGATACTCTTCAAGAGGCGGCTATCTTGAGAGATGAACTTCGAGTCAGAGGATTTGAAGATGCTTGGATAGTGTGGAGAGAATAAAAAAAATTGTTATAGCTACCAGAAATCCAGACAAATTTGAAGAAATAAAGAAAATTTTAAACAATTTACCTGTAGAATTTATTAGTCTCCCTGAAGGACCTTCTTTAAAAGAGGATGGAAAGAACTTGGAAGAAAACGCAATTAAAAAGGCTGAGGCATCTTTTAAGCTCACCGGAGAGGTTTCTTTAGCTGATGATACGGGCTTGGAGGTAGATTTGCTTAATGGAGCGCCAGGAATTTATTCAGCACGATTTGCTGGGCCAAGGGCAAGTTATGCGGACAATAGAAAGAAACTTTTATTACTACTTAAATCAAAAAAAGAAAGAACAGCGAGATTTAGATGTATAGTGGCGATTGCTGAACCAGGAAAGACAAAGATATTTGAAGGCAAAATTCAAGGTTATATAACCGAAGAAGAGCGTGGGGAATTCGGTTTTGGTTATGACTCAATATTTTTGGTTCCTGAACTTAGCAAGACATTCGCTGAGATTTCACCTGAACTTAAGAATAAAATATCTCATCGTGGACTTGCTCTTTTAAAAGCAAAAGAATACATAAAAAGCAGTGTTCAGTGAATAGGGATAAGTGAAAAAATTCCACTAACCACTTAACACTAATTACTGCCATTTCTCGGGGAGTGGCGCAGTTTGGTAGCGCACCTGGTTTGGGACCAGGGGGTCGCTGGTTCGAATCCAGTCTCCCCGATTTTTTTAACTCACCATAAAACAGCCACAGATTGCACGGATTAAAACAAGCCACAGAAAACACAGAGTTGTAAAAAAACAGGACGCAGATTAACGCAAATAGACGCAGAATATCATTGCAAAATGAAAATTATAAAATGCAAAGTGCAAAAAGAAACCACGAATTAACACGGATTAACACGAAATAAAAACAAGCCACAGAAAACACAGAGTTGTAAAAAAACAGGACGCAGATTTAGATAAGGGGAAAATGGGGATAAGATCAATTTAAAATGGCTTCATTTAATTGTTGATTTTGCAAGGATAAACCATTTCGCTCAACGCATTAGCCTGTCTGCCGACCAAGGAGGCAAGTTTTTTCTTGACATGCAGATAGGTATAAGTTATCATTTATCATAGATATGGGAAAAAAGAGAAAAGAAAAACAAAAACTTTCCAGACATCATAAGACGGCTATTAATAAAGTTTCTGCGCACAGCATTCTTCAAAAAAGCACTTTTCTTGCCTGGTGGCAGACAGGAAACAAGATTGCAATTGGACTTCTTTTCATTTTATCTTTTATATTTTTTGCCAAATTTCTGCGTGGTACAAATATGATATATGGGTCTGACTGGTTACTTGGTGGGTATGTTGGCGAGCACTGGATTTCCTCCTTTATAAAATCCCACTGGAGGTTTCCAATGTGGCAACCTTATATTTATGGTGGTTTACCTACTATAGCATCAGCGCCTGGAGATTGTTTTTATATTACTAACTTATTACGATTATTCATTCCTGGACATCTTGCTTTGGTGTATGGATTTATATTTCATACTTTCTTAGCTGGGCTTGGAATGTATCTTTTTTTAAAAGAGCTAAAACTTGATATTTATTCCTCTTTTATGGCTGGAGTTGCTTATATGTTTGCTGGTTCTCTTATTTCTACAGTTTATGCTGGACATCTTGCAAGACTTATTGCTGGGGCTTACCTTCCCTTTGTTTTATTATTCTTACATAAGGGAATTACAACACACAGGTTGCCGCATTTTTTCTTTGCTGGTGGATTTTTGGGACTCTCATTTCTTGCAGGCCACTTCCAGAAAACTTATTACTGTGCATTAGTAGCTTTATGTTATGTGATTTTTGAGCTTGTTTCTCGGAGAAAACAAAATAATTTAAAGCTAAATCTCAGGCTCATTGGTTTTTCCATATTAGGTATAGTAGTTACAGTCGGTTTATGTATAGGAGCTTATCTCTTAACTTATGTGGGACTTTCAGAAGGTGCGAGGGGAGCAATTACAAGGGGCTATAAATATGCTGTCTCCTGGTCTATGCCACCTTTTGAACTTCTTAATCTTTTGGTGCCTGATTTTTCAGGTATATTAGGTAACTATTGGGGAGAAAATTACTTTAGACTTGATAATCAATATTTAGGAATCTTGCCAATTTTGCTTGCAGGAATAGCATTATTTTATAATAGGAAATCAAAGTCCGCCTGTCAGATGTCGGGCAGGTATGTGAAATTTTTTGGTGGTGCGGCTTTGGTTACAGGTATATTTGCACTTGGTGGACATACGATATTTTACAAAATTCCTTACTATCTTGTTCCAATGCTCAAAAAGTTTAGGTGTCCGGAACAAATATTTTATACTACAGTTTTTAGCATCATTGTGCTTTCAGGATTTGGACTTAATACAATACTCAAAGGAGAAGTCCGCCTGAGGCGGATTGTCTTGGGACTTTCAATAATTAGTGGCATCTTTTTCCTGTTTTTACTAATAGTTTATTTTGGGAAAGACTCTATCCTTTTGGCACTTAAAACTCATTTCCAGCCAGTAATTACACAGCAAAAAATTAATGTATTATATAGAAACTATTCTTTTTTCACTAAAGGATTCCTTAAAGCTTTTTGTTTAATCTTAGTAAATTCTATAATAATTTTACTTTTTTGTCTTAAAAAAATAAAGGTTAAATTCTTAATTTTACTTGCCTTTCCAGTTTTACTTTTTGACAGTTGGAATATTCAATTGAAGTTTTTGAAGTCTGTTTCACATCCAAAGAAATATTATGCGCAGGATGAAGTGGTAAGGTTCTTGTCAAGAGACAAGTCACTTTATCGGGTTTTTCCTCTTCATTACAAGCGTTCAGATGATGGACTCCTAATGTTATACAATATCCAGAGTGTTGGCGGTCATGGTCCAAATCCTCTTGCAAGGTATCAAGAACTTATCGGAGCTGGTGAAAGTGTTATGTTTCATGCTCCTAATTTATTAGAGAATAAAAAATTCCTTGACCTCTTAAATGTTAAATATATAATAACTATGCCTCTTCCAGAAGATATTACTAAATATAATAAGAGGACTCAAAACTTGATTAAGTATTGGAAAGAATATTTTAGTCAATTTAAATTAGTCTATCTTACCCGAGGGATGGCAGGTGGGCAAGGAGGATATGCAATTTATGAGAATGAATTCTATCTTCCAAGGGCTTTTTTAGTTCCTGATTTTGAGCTATCTTCTAAAGAAGAAGTGTTAAATAGAATAGCTCATTCTGATTTTGACCTTCGGCAAACGGTAATCTTAGAAGAATCACCAGAAGTTAGAAATCAGAAGTCAGAAGTCAGAAGTGAGAAGTTAGAAAGAGTTAAAATTATCGAATATACGCCTAATAAAATTATTTGTGAGGTAAAACTTAGTTCATCTGGGTTTTTAGTCTTGTCTGAGAACTACCATCCAGATTGGAAAGCTACAGTTGATGGCAAACCTGCAAAAATTTATATTGCAAACTGTACTCTCAGGGCTATTGAACTTCCTCAAGGAGAGCATATAATTAAATTTATTTATCAGTCTAACTATTTTAAATTAGGGATTTTAATTTCCTTCTTGACATTCTTATTTTTACTTGGGACTATTGGATTTTGGTTTAAAATACAAAAGAATAAGTTCCTACAATATCCCAGATAAGTGTGAATAATCTGGTTTATTATTAAAATAAAAGCGTAAGGGTCTCCAAAAGAACAGCTATATATGCTCTTTTAATATATACCAATAAATAATCATAAGTTAATTATACTACTTTAGCTTCAAATCTCAAGTAATTTTTTGATTTAGATACAAGAACTGCCTTAATTATTTCTTGACAGGCAGATAAATATAGAGTATATTTTTAAAAATGAAGAGTTTATTGAGTGATTAAGGATGAATAAAGTCTATTGGACAGTATTTTTAACATCAGTGTTGAGACTTTCGGGATACTCGGATTGGTGTGACCCGGATTGGTCCTACAGAAAGCCAGTAATAGTATATAATACTAAAAATTCTGATACTTTAACGGACTATCAAGTAAAAATTGATGTGACTTATAATTCTAATATGAATTCCGATTTTTCAGATTTACGGTTTACAGACTCCGATGAAGTAACTCTGATTCCATATTGGATTGAAAATTATATTCCTTCTGATTCTGCTATAGTCTGGGTAAAGGTCCCATTGATTTCTGCATTGGATACTACAATAATTTATATGTATTATGGCAATCCAGATGCAAGCAGTGAGAGCAATGGAGATAGTGTCTTTAACTTTTTTGATGATTTTGATACAGAGACTTCATCTCAATGGACAACAAGCGGTGGGATATGGGCATGGGTAACAGACTCAAGTTATGTAAAAGTTACAGGCGAAGCAATACATTGCTTTTGTTACAGACCTGAGACTGATATTGGTGGGTTAAGCGACTATGTTGTAGAGACAAAATCAATGAGGGTAGATGGTGGAACAGGCTATGACTGGATAGGACTACTGGCAAAATGGTGGTCAGAGTCAGATGCATGGTGGGCTTTTCATAGGTCACTTACGCATAAGCTCCACTTACATAATGGTTCTTCTTTTGTTGAAGAAACCCCTTATAATACTAACAAAGATGAATGGTATAGAATATATTTAAAAGTAACAGATTCTGAGGCGAAAGCAAAGATATGGAAACCTGATGGGAGTTCAGAAAGCAGTGAGATATCTCATTCTGAGACTAAAACAGGAGCAAGAAGTTTTGGTTTATTTGGCTCAATGGATCACCCATACGGTGATGTAAGATGGGATTGGATTTTTATCCGCAAATATACTGATCCAGAACCCACAGTAGAATTTGGCGAGGAAGAATGTCTTGGCTATATATTAGTTGAGCCTGACCAGGCTGATTCTACTTTGCCTGATTCTACAAAAGTATATCCATTACAGGTCATAAATAGAGGGAAGTCTCAAGATACAATAGATATCACAATCTCTGGTACTCAACCTGACTGGACAAGAAAATTATATGATTCAGGGGGAGTAGATACTCTGGAAGACCATGATGGAGATGGTATCCCTGATATAGAAGTCGCATCAGTTGATACTACACAAATTATAGCAAAAATTACTCCATCACCTTACGCATTAGTAAATGAAGT
>JAGMCI010000002.1 GCA_023129325.1 Caldifarciminota bacterium | reverse complement strand
TTTATCCGTTGAATCCGCTTACTTACACCGACTATCTCACGCTTCCTAACTTAGTTCACTAAGGATTTAAGTTTAATCTAATACCACTCAATAAAAATAGTAAATTATAAAATATACTATAAAAAAATAGTTTGTCAAGTTTTTTTATAAAGAAATAAACCACGAATTACACGAAATTAAAAAATGTGTAAGAATAGGGAAAAGGGAAAGATTGGCAAAAGGGGAAAAATAAATTCTTAATTTTTTTCCCTTTTTACCCTATTCCCCTTTTTTCCTTAATTTACACCATAAATCTGCGTTAATCTGCGTCCTATTTTTTTTATTTTGGAGTTAAAATTTTGTGGTTAAAAACTTGACAGAAATAAGTTATCAGTGTAAAATGAAACTATGGGATTCTTGATTCTTTTTGTTTTAATTGCTGACCAGGGGCAATATTATCACCAGTCACAAGACTCGCTTACAAGAGTTCAACAGGAGGATAAATGGATTGCCTGGGATAAATTTCATCACTTTTCTTATTCGTTTGGCATTACAGGTCTTTCTTATCATATCTACCACTGTCAGCTCAATAATCCAGAATCAGAAGCAAGAATACTTTCTATCTCACTTACCGCTATTCTGGGAGTTAGTAAAGAAATTTATGATAAGTATCATGATAAAGCTTTCATAAGTTATAAAGACCTTGTAGCAGATGCTCTTGGCATAACTCTCGCTACCCTTATATTTACATTATATAGTCCATGATAAAAACTTTTTATGTTGTTCATGTTTATTTGATTAATTCGTGAAATTCGTGGTTAAAAATCTGTGTAATCTGTGGCATAATTTTGATTTTCTATGGACCGTATGTTTCCCCATATAAGAAAACCATTAAGATATATAGGAAATGAAATTGGAAGCATACATAAGAATTGGGATGATACAGAAGTTAAATTTGCCCTTTGTTATCCGGATGTGTATGAACTCGGGATGAGTAATCTTGGGATTAGAATCCTTTATTCCTTGATTAACTCACAACCAGATACTCTTTGTGAAAGGGTATTTGCCCCATGGATTGATGCTGAGGAATGGCTTAGAAATCACAATGCACCGTTATTATCTCTGGAATCAAGAACCCCAATTAAAAATTTTGATTGTCTTGGGTTTTCTTTACAATATGAACTAACTTACACTAATGTCCTTAATATACTTGACCTTGCTAAAATTCCTATTCACCGAGAGAAAAGAAAAGAAGCTGACCCTCTTATTATTGCTGGTGGCTATGGAACTTTAAATCCAGCTCCTATCTCAAAATTCTTTGATTGCCTTTTTATAGGAGAAGCTGAACCTATAATCCCTGAATTTATAAAGCTTCTTAAAAAATGGAAAAAAGAAAAACTTAAAAAGAAAGAACTACTTAGTGAACTATCTAAACTGCCAGGATTTTTTGTCCCTGAACTCAATAATAAAGTGAAAAGCCAAATAACTCAAGAACTTAAGGACAAAGATTTTCCATCCTCTCCAATCCTTCCTTTTCTTGAAATTGAGCGTAACGCCTTATCAATTGAAATTGCAAGAGGATGCACCAGAGGATGTAGATTTTGCCAGGCGGGAATGGTTAGAAGACCCTATAGAGAGCGTGATGCTAAATCTGTTTTAGAACTCGTTAAAACTGGAATCAAAAAGACAGGCTACCAAAATGTGTCTCTCCTTTCTTTATCTGCATCTGACCATTCACAATTGCTGGAAATTATACAAAAAATTAAAGCCCTGAAACTTAAAGTCTCGCTCCCATCACTTCGTGGAGATGCATTAACTCCAGAGATTGCAAATTTATTGGGAAAAGGGGGAATAACTCTTGCCCCTGAAACAGGGACCGATAGACTCAGGAAAGTCATTAATAAGGATATAAGTGAATCTCAAATCCTTAACTCTTGTGAATTAGTGGCTAACTCTGGATTCACTCATATTAAGTTATATTATATGCTTGGACTACCAGGCGAAAAAGAAAAAGATATTGATGGTATAATAGACCTTACTCATAGGATTGCTAAAATTATGCACCATAAAAAAGTCAATGTGGCATTATCACCATTTGTGCCAAGACCTTATACCCCATTTCAATGGGAAGCCCAAGAACTGTCTGAAGAATTAAGTCGCAAAATAAATTATATTAAATATAAATTTAATAAAAGGCTGGTAAAAATAAGATACAGGGACCCCAATATGTCTTTTGTTGAAGGAATATGCGCCAGAGGAGATGAAAAAGTATCTCAAGTAATTGAAGAAGCGTGGAAACTTGGAGCCAAATTTGATGGCTGGGGTAACCAGCCTGCCCGCCCAGCAGCACTCCGAGTATCGGAGTGGCCAGGCGGGTTTGATTTTTCTATCTGGGAAAAGGTATTTAAAAAACTTGATATTAACCCATATATTTATTTATCTGAGAAACAAGAAAATGAACCCTTGCCATGGGATATAATAGATGTGGGAGTCAAAAAAGAATACCTTTTACAGGAGCGTAATAAGAAAAACCTTACTTTAGATTGTAGAATTATAGGTTGTACTGAATGTGGAGTCTGCAAAGTAGGGACAGGGCTTGCCCCTGTCCGTGTTCCTATGTCTGTGACCGAACCACAAACTATTTCTTATGGGAGAGCAAAAAAACATGTCATCTTGCCAGAAGCTAAATTAAGATATAGAGTAAAATTTGAAAAATCTGAAGAATTAAGGTTCCTTGGTCATCTGGACCTTGTTCAAGCAATTTTGCGAGCTGTAATAAGAAGTGAAATTCCGATTGCTTATTCTAAAGGCTTTAGACCAAGTCCAAAGATTTCGTTCTCACCACCTTTGCCATTTGGAGTAACATCAGAAGAAGAGTATTTTGATATATCTCTTCTCAGGCGTCCAACTGGTGATATTAAAGATTTATTAAACCGCACTTTGCCAAAAGGACTTCAGGTCTTAGAAGTAACCCCATTATGGGGCCCAACACAGCCTTTGTTTGAGAAGTTTAAAAGGTGTATTTATAAAATAGAAAATGTAAATGTAAAAGAAAAAAGGATTCAAGAATTTATATCAAAAAATGAAATTATAGTTCATGAAATAGACATCAAACCATTTATACTTTCTCTTAAAAAGGAAGACAACTCTCTTATTTTATTAATGAAAATAGGAAAAGCCAAACCTTGGTGGGTCCTTGAACCTTTACTTAAAATCTCCGAAGACAAGGCACTTGATTTTAAAATCAAAAGAACAAAATTG
>JAGMCI010000019.1 GCA_023129325.1 Caldifarciminota bacterium | reverse complement strand
AGATTCTAAATATCCACAAATTGCATTTGAGAGAGATGGGCCTGATGGTAAACTCTGGTGTGCGTGGACTGAAGGAAATAACAGTCCTTACGAAGTGAAATTTGAGACAGCAACTTTTCCACTTGTTACTGGTAAGGTTGTTACTTCCTCCACTGTGCCGTATGCTACAGGGCTTTCTAATGCCAAGCGGATGGTTGCCACAGGGGATAGACTTAATTTAGTCTACACTTCAGGTGCTCATTTGCCTCAAGATGGTGGTATCGGAAGGATAGTGCCGATACTATTTCCTGAAGGTAATTCAGTTTATCACACATATTCAGATGACGGAGGTATTACATGGGCAGACTCAATTAAGATAGCCTCAGGTGGTCAATATCCCTGTCTTATAGAAGACCCTGATGTAGATAATGGCTTAGTTTGCACCTGGTCAGAGGCTAAGTGGCAGGAGTTTTATCAGCCGTATCCCGGACATGTGTATTTAGGAAGTGTGATTAAGCTTTATCTGGCAAAATATAATCCTTCTACGGGCTGGGGACAACCGACATGTATTTCTGTTGAATTTCCCGGATTAGACAGTTTAAAGATAATTGGTGGTCCTGACATTGCAGTGAGCACCAATTCTGATTCAGCCTGGCTTGTTTGGGAACAGTTGAAAACGCAGGGGGCACCAGAATATATAGTTGAACCAGAACCTCCCTGGGATACTATAGCTATTCGCCTTGAGTTTCCAAGCGTTTCTCTTCTTAGGGGTACATTTCTGAGAAGTAATCCAGTTGAAACATTTGTAGTAGATACCATTGACAGTCACCAGCGGGGATGGATTAGGATTCCGGTTCCCGATACGACTCTTCATCACCCGATTATTAGCCTTTGTCCCAGTGTAAGTTGGCAGCCTTCTTTAGGAGTTCGGATTGCATGGGATCCATGGGACGAAGAAGTCTATATCTATGAGTGGCAGGATACAACATGGATAAAGGAGTGCATCTCCTCCAGTGACCCTGACAGACCAGCCCAAGACCCTCATCTTGTAGGTCGTAATAACGAGTTATGTTGTGTTTGGGTAGATAAAAGCGATGGTAATTTTGATACTTACCATTACCGTTTATTGAGTGGTCCAAAAGGTGAATCAGAAGAGAAAACTCAATTTTCAAGTATGTCTGGTTATAATTCTTTAGACCCAATTAATGTAGATGGGTATCACACTATCTGGGTGGAACAGTCTACTGATGGTAGCTATAAACTTCAATATAGTAGGTATGAAAACTTTGAGTGGCAGCCGGCAGTGACTCTGTTGGAAGCGCTAGTATCTATAAGATATCCTCAGGCAGTATTGATGGGCAATGTACTGCACTACACCTGGACGCAAGGAGCTGGTGAACCATATTTTATATGTGGTGACACAATTATGATAGAGGAAACTCCTGAGTTGGCAGTTAATTTGGGTAGTCAAGAGTCTTCACCATACACTGAGCAAAGAGACGGTTACATTGAGGATTCAGACCCTCTTAAGCAAAGGGATTATAGTGAGACAGAACTAATTTACGAAATTTCTGGGCTTCATGGTTCTCCGGGTGGCTCACACTTGAAGTTAAAGGCATATTTTTATCATGAAGGAGAGGATTGGAAATTAGGACTTCAGGTTGATGATGGGCAGACAATAAACAAGTGGGTGGCACCCGGAAGTTTAATTGTAGTCCAAAAGATAATTAATGAATCTGCTTTTAAGGATAGCACAATTAGAATCACTATTAAATCTCTTCCTCCGACTAAAAATGCACTTGTAGTGTGCAGTGGCTTTGAGCTTTATCATTATCAATCTGGAGGAGATGGCGGAGCTCAAAGTGCAGCAGGTGATGGAACTTCACCTCATGTCTTCAAGCTAAATCAGAATTATCCGAACCCATTTGTATGTAAAACCACTATCAAATATGCTATCCCTCGAAAAGCTAAAGTCTCTTTAAAAGTTTACAATGTTGCAGGAAGATTAGTTCATACATTGGTTAACGGAAAGAAAGAGCCTGGCTATTACACTATTAACTGGGATGCAAAGGAATTTCCAAGTGGAATTTACTTTACAAAACTTGATGCTGGAAACTATACTTCTACCAAGAAACTCATCCTGATGCGTTAAAACTTTTAGCAAGATTGTCTCCGTATATTTGCTTTTTATTATCTCTCATTGCCCTTTTCCCTAAAAAATACTTGACATTTGGGTGAATTTAGGTATAATTCAAATAATGCCTCTATATCCAGAAAAGATAGGCTCTATTTTGCCTGAAGTGCTTAAAAAACTTGGTTTAAAAAAGGGCATTGAACAGCATAAGGCTTTACTTATCTGGTCTCAGGTTGTTGGTAAAGCAATCGCTTCTCATGCTAAACCAGGGTGGGTGAATAATGGAATCTTATGGGTCCTCGTAGACCACTCAGTCTGGCAACAGGAACTTGAATTTTTAAAACCTCAAATTGTTGAAAAACTAAATCAACAACTTGAGGGAGTTAAAATAAGAGGTATCAAATTTATTCAGCGAAAATGGTAAGATAAGAAATAGACCCCGCACCGTATGGTACGGGGTTCACGCCATTCTAAGTCCGTCAGTTGACGGACAAGAACGGACGGAAGGGAGAGCTTATGAAATATAAAGCTGAGGAAATAAAAGTCTTGAAAGATATTGAAGCTGTGCGCCGAAGACCTGCTATGTATATAGGTGACACTGACAAGCGGGGCTTACATCATCTTATATTTGAGGTTGTAGATAATTCAATTGATGAGGCTATGGTTGGATACTGTGACCGCACAGAAGTGATAATTCATAAAGATGAAAGTATAACCGTAAAGGATAATGGCCGTGGTATACCTATTGATGAGCATCCAACAGAAAAGAAACCAGGCGTAGAAGTCGTTATGACCACTCTTCACGCTGGTGGTAAATTTGACCATAAAGTTTACAAAGTTTCTGGTGGTTTACATGGAGTGGGGGTCTCGGTTGTAAATGCTCTCTCAGATTGGCTTGAGGTTGAGGTTACAAGAGGCGGAAAAACATATTTTCAGAGATATGAATGTGGCAAGACCACTACCCCGCTTAAAATAATAAAAGAGGAGTCTGGCCTTCCCAATGGAACACAAGTTCATTTTCATCCTGACCCAAAAATCTTTAATACTATAAGATTTAGTTTTGATTTAGTAGCAGAAAGATTAAGAGAACTCGCCTTCTTGAACAAAGGACTTTTAATCACTCTCCTTGACGAACATAAGAACATATCAAGGGAATTCTTATATAAAGGTGGGATAGTTGAATTCATTAACTTTTTAAATCAAGGGAAAGAAATCCTTCATCAACCTTTTTATATTCACGAGAAGAAAAACGACACTGATATAGAAATAGCCCTCCAATACACTGATGCTTATACAGAAAATATCTTTACTTATGCAAATAATATCCACACCGAGGAAGGGGGAAGTCATCTGATTGGGTTCAAAGCTGGCCTTACAAGGTCAATAACCACTTATGCCAAGAACCATAATCTCTTAAAGGATTTACAACTTAGTGGGGATGACACTCGCGAGGGGCTTACAGCCGTTATTTCAGTAAAGGTTAGTGAGCCTCAATTTGAAGGTCAAACAAAAACAAAACTTGGCAATTCGGAGATAAAAGGATTAGTGGAATCTTTTACCTTTTCTTATTTATCTATGTATTATGAAGAGCATGCAAGAGCCGCGGAGGCTACTATTAAGAAAATACTTACAACTGCTCGTTCAAGAGTAGCCGCCCAAAAAGCACGCGAACTTACAAGGCGAAAAGGCTTTCTTGAGAATTCTCCACTTCCAGGCAAATTAGCTGATTGCTCAGAAAGAGACCCTGAAAAGAGTGAGCTTTATATTGTAGAAGGTGATTCTGCTGGCGGTTCTGCCAAACAAGGAAGAGATAGAACATTTCAGGCTATCCTGCCAATAAAGGGAAAAATCCTAAATGTAGAAAAAGCATCACAAGACAAAATCTTTGCTTCAGAAGAGATAAGAGCAATAATAAAAGCTACCGGGATGAATACCGGAGATAACGAAGAGGAAAAAAAGCCATTGAGATATACCAAGATAATAATAATGACAGATGCAGATATTGATGGCGCTCACATAAAGACTTTGCTTTTAACTTTATTCTACAGATTAGGTAGGTATTTGATAAAAGAAGGGCACATCTATGTTGCTCAACCTCCTCTTTATCGGATAAAAAAAGGGAAGAAAGGCTTATATGCCTATTCTGATGAGGAGTTAAAGGAAATAGTTGATAAACTTGACAAACAACCAGAAATCCAGATGTATAAAGGGCTTGGAGAAATGAATCCTGACGAACTTTTTCGCACAACAATGGACCCTGAAAACCGCATATTAAAGCAAATAACACTTGAAGATGCCGCAGAGGCTGAGAGGATATTTACCATTCTTATGGGCACCAAAGTTGAACCAAGGCGCGAGTTCATAGAAAAGAACGCCAAATATGTAGAAAACCTTGATGTATGAAACAAAATCCAGAGGACACAGATTTACACAAATAAAACCAGATAACCACTGATTACTTAACAAGATTGAAAGGGCGAAAATTGAATAAATTTGATTTTCAAAAAGAGTTAAAGAAGGACTTAGAGAAGGAATTAGTTACTCCAGACCGAGAATGGAATATAAGAGGGTTTATTGACATTTCTAAGAAAATCTACCCACTTTCCCTTGATACTAAACTCCTTTCAAAAATTATTGAACTCACAGTTATCCCAATGATAATCAAGTTTGTAAAGAAGCATCAATTAAAATTATACTTGGCAGAACATCAATTACAGTATCCAGACATCACACTTGAAGGGAAAAAGATAGGGAATAAAAAATATGCTGTTGACATTAAAACTACATATAGAACAGGTAATACAATCAAGAGGGGGTTTACACTCGGTTCTTTTAGAGGTAGTTTGAGAAGCCCATTTTCAACCCGATACAGCAGATTTCCATATTCTGAGTATGCCAAGCACTGGGTTTTGGGAATAATTTATACAAGGAGAGAGAAAGTGGAGAGTCAAAAATTTTACTCTATCAAAGACTTATCCAAGATTAAGGCAGTGATACGAGACATAGAAGTAATCTTACAAGAAAAATACAAGATTGCAAATTACGTGCCAGGTAGTGGTAACACTGCTAACATAGGCTCAGTTACCAATCTTGAGATGCTACGAAACGGCACAGGTCCTTTTGCAAAGCATGGAGATAAAGTGTTCTTGGATTATTGGATAAATTATCTACGCAGAGAAGATGCCGAAAGAAAGGGACTTGAACGTCCCTATCGTAACTTGGAAGAATATTTTGAATGGAAGAGAAGCAAAAGGTCAACTTAAGGTGCGACAAATAGAAGCTCCTTCGAACTGTTAGTACTTAATACATATTTATAATCCCTTTTATTCAATTCAATTACATCTTTTTTGTGCTTCTTCAGAATTGTCATTAGTTCGGAATCACTGGGAATACCATCCGACCTGTAGGAAACCACCAAGATGCTTTTCTTAAATTTATCAAATAATCTATCAAATGCATCGTGGATTTTATTTTTATCTGTCCAAACATCTTTTTTATGTTTCAAAGACTTATGTTTTCTCGTATAATCAATCATCTTGCCCCAGTTTTCATAGTCAACTACCCCTTCCAAGAAGTGATAAAACTCAATGTAATCCACGCCTATGCCTTTAGAAGAAATATAGGGAGTATCAATATATACAAGGTCATAATTTTCGTCCAAATCAAAGACATCGCAATTTAAAGCCCTGTTTTTCTCGTCGTTTGAAAATACGCTCTCGTTAGCCTCTTCTACGAATCGGACAAAATGAACTGGGAAAGGCGTATCCCATGTAATCTTATTCCCGAAACTCCTCTTCACATGGGCGTTTCTTATATATAGATTTTTCCTATGAAATAGATTATATGGTCGCTTAATGATACATGCCTGAAATAGCGCAAAATAAGCTAAAGCCCTCTTGTAAGGATTACCTAATAGTTCTATATTCTTTACCACCATATCTAACCATGCATTTTCTTCATCTGTAAAGTAAATATTATGAAATGTATCTTGAATAAAAGTAGGGTATTTAATATCAGGCTGTTTCTTTAAAAGGCTCTCCAAATCTTCCTGAGTTAGTATTTCTTGAGTGTTCTCTATTAATGATAACCCAATATAATAATTAGACTTTAAAATGTCATTGTAAGTAACCTGTTTTCCTTTCGTTTTGAAGAGATAGCTAACAGCACCTGTTCCTCCAAATGCATCAAGAACGGTATCAAATTCTAAATGCCCTACATTCCACCAAATCCATTCTACTAATTTCAATTTACTCCCTTGATATCTGGTTGAAGGAAAACGAAAAGTAATCGGCTCAAAGCCTTTTATGGACAATTGCAATGTATCAGTTTCCATAGTATGTTTAGGCCATCTTGCCTTCATTCGTTCTTTTATAACCTTTAAAGGCAAATATTCTGCTTGCAACTCTTTAATCATCGATATGGTCTTTGCGGACTTCTCATCAAAAAGCCGATAGCCTGACGGAGTTTTTTCTGCTGGTTTTATTAATCCCGTATTGATGTAGTAATTTATGGTGCTCACAGGCAAGCGAGTCTTTTTAGCCAATTGTCCAATCCGATAATTGTGACTTCGTCTAAATTTAGTCATCTCTATAAAGTATTAAGTTATACTTTATAGTTAATATATTATAATTTGTCACCGGTGTCAAGAAAAAAGTTGACAATTGTTGAGAGGTTTGTATAATTCAGAAATGCAGTATAAAATTATACTGTTTGGGACTTCAAGAGTTGCGTGCCCAAGTATAGAAATTCTTTCCCAAAACCATAAATTGCTTGCTGTTGTTACTTCGCCAAATCCATCTCCAGTTAAAGAAATAGCTCATAGTCTTGGAATTAAAGTTCTTGGGCCAGATAATCCAAATTCTATTGATTTTTTAAATAAATTAAGGGGGTTAAATCCTGATATAATATGTGTTGCCGCTTATGGACATATTTTAAGTAAAGAATTGCTTGAAGTTCCCCGCCTTGCATCTATTAATCTTCATCCCTCCCTTTTACCAAAATATCGTGGAGGAGCTCCAATGAGGCGTGCAATCATAAATGGTGAGAAAAAGACAGGCGTCACCACATTTATAATGGACGAAAAATTAGACCATGGCGACATATTACTGCAAAAAGAAGTAGAAATTGATGAATCTGAGACTTTTGGTGAATTAGAAACAAAGCTCTCTAAAATAGGAGCAGAATTGTTGCTTGAGACAATAAATAAATTTAATAAATTAAAGCCAATCCCTCAATCTGATTCAATTGCAACCTATGCCCCTAAAATCAGCAAAGAATTAAGGTTAATTGACTGGCAAAAAGGGGCAACTGAGATTGTCAACTTAATAAGAGCCCTTTCTCCAAAGCCAGTTGCTTATACTAATTTTAGGGGTAAGAGACTTGAAATCCTATCTGCCAAAGTAGCCGAACCCCTGCCCGACGGACAGCAGGCGGGCTTCAGGGTTCGTGGGCAGCCAGGCAGGATTGAAAAAGCAAAAGAAACTCTCATAATAGGCACTGGTTCAGGATGCATAGAAATAAAACTCCTCAAGCCCGAAGCCAAATCTACTCAAACAGCACTTGATTTCATAAACGGCTATCACCCAAAGGTAGGTGATTTTTTAAAATAGTTAATAGCATTTTTAAATATTAGGAGACCAAGGGGTTCTTGTTTGGCACTGCTCCATCTTGGATGTTGGGTCTTAAATATAAATCTCTCTGGATGCGGCATTAGACCAAATATTCTACCACTTGGGTCACAAATTCCAGCAATATCATCTATTGAGCCGTTTGGATTATAACCACTATATCTGAGAACAATTTGATTATTAACTTGAAGCTCCTTTATTATGCGAGGTTTGGCTACAAACCTGCCTTCAGCATGAGCAATTGGTAGTTCAAACTCATCTAATCCCTTTGTGAATATACATTTTTGGCTATCTACCTTAAGTTTAACCCACTCGCATTGGAACTTGCCAGAGAGATTATTAGTAAGGGTCACTGTTTGTTCACTAATTTTACCCGATGGCAATAAACCAAGTTTAGCTAATACTTGAAAACCATTACATATCCCAATAACAAGCTTCCCGGATTCTACAAATTTTCTAATTTCATCTTTAAGTCTAAATTTAAGTTCATTAGCCAATATTTTGCCAGCTGCAATGTCATCTCCATAAGTAAAACCACCTGGAATAACAAAAATATCGTAAGGAGCTAAACTTTTAAGTTGATTTATATGAACAAGACCTACTTTAAAACCAACGAGTTCAAGGGCAAAAACTGTTTCCACATCACAGTTAGTGCCTGCTGTCCTCAAAACAAGAGCCCGAATCTTAGACTTCATTTATCCAAACAATGTATTAACCACAGATGAACGCAGATAGACACAGATACCATAAATCCGAAATCCTAACATAAATGTCTTTATCTTTTTTATCTGCGCACATCAGCGTTTATCTGCGGTTTCGAAATTTAACGCATTATATTAACTTTAATGGTTTTTGCCATGCTTCTTTAAGTTCTCTAATTTTGGCTTTTAAAATAAAATTTCCATTTAGACCAAATATCTTTAATTCATCACTTTCATCAGTTACGCCAAGTTTCGCAAAATCGCCTGACATTAGCTTTTCAAATTTAGCCTGATTCTCTCTTGATACCTCAACAATAAATCTTGTGTTAGATTCTGAAAAAAGGAGTTTATCATTTCTCTTAATCTTCTCACCCCGCCGAAGGCGAGGCTCGCCCGTCAGCTGACGGGCGGCCTGAGGCACATTAGATAATGAGATTTGCATTCCAATTTCTCCCGCAAAACACATTTCAGCACAAGCCACTCCAATACCACCTTCTGAACAATCGTGGCAGGCACGAATAAGTCCTGCTTTTATTGCTTTATGCAAAGATTTGAAAATAAGAGAATTTTTAGTTCTAATTTCAGGGACATCATTACCTTTATAACCTTGAACATAATAATAATGTGAGCCACCAAGCTCATTATAAGTTTTGCCAATTATATAAATTAAATCCCCGGGAGACTTTAAGTCAGATGATATAGATTTATTTACATCCTCTATAATTCCAATAGCTGATATTAAAAGAGTAGGGGGTATAGAGATAGTCTTGTTCCCAACTCTATATTCATTATTTAATGAATCTTTACCCGATATAAATGGTGTGCCATAAGCTTTAGCTGCCATATAACAACCCTGAACAGCTCTAACAAGTTCACCTAATCTTTCTTCATTATCTGGATTTCCCCATGAGAAGTTATCTAAAATTGCTACCCTCTTTGGGTCAGCCCCAACAGCCACAACATTTCTTAAAGCTTCGTCAATTGCAGAACCTGCCATCCAGTAAGGGTCAATTTCACCATATCTTGGGTTAATGCCACAACCAACAACAATTCCATAATTTGAATCAAGTAATGGCCTTGCGACACAAGCATCTCCTGGTCCATTAGCCCCAACTAATGGTTTAATAACACTCCCTCCTTGAACCTCATGGTCGTATTGACGAATAACCCATTCTTTACTGCAAACATTGAGACTTGAAAGAATTTTAAGTAAATAAGGAGTCAAATCACTTGGCTCAGGAAAATCTGGTTCCTTAAAATGAGGCTTCTTCCAGCTTGCAATCTTAGTTTTTAAAGGAACTCCCTGATGAAGGAATTCCATATCAAGCTCACCAACTTTTTTATCGTGATATTTAAGTCTTAGCTTCTTATCATTAGTTAATTTACCAATAACTGTTGCAGGTAAATCCTCAGAACTGCATAATTTAAGTAACTGATTCAATTTGCGGGGTGGCACAAAGATTATCATCCTCTCCTGAGCTTCAGAAATCCATATTTCACAGTATGAAAGCCCTTTATATTTAAGTGGCACTTTTTCTAAATCAACTATTGCCCCACAGCTTGACGCAAGCTCACCTACGGCTGATGAGAGTCCGCCACCCCCACAATCTGTTATGGCACGATAAAGACCTTTATCCCTCGCTTGAATTAAGACATCAATAACTTTTTTCTCCATAATTGGATTTCCAATTTGGACAGCGCCTGATGAAATGGCTTCAGATTTAGCAGTTAATTCTCCTGAAGCAAATGTAACCCCATGAATACCATCCCTGCCAGTGCGACCACCAATAAGGACGACAAGGTCGCCAGGTACAATTTCTTCTCCACACTTATCTTTTGGGATTAAACCGACATTTCCACAATAGACAACTGGATTTCCAACATATCTTTCATCAAATAAGACTGCACCATTAGCTGTTGGGATACCGAGTTTATTTCCATAATCCCTGACCCCTGCTACAACTCCCTTCATAACTCTTTTTGGATGTAAAGTTCCTTTTGGAAGTTTTTTAGCTTGATAATCTGGTGGCCCAAAGCAAAAGACATCAGTATTTAAGATTGGCTTTGCTCCAAGGCCTGCACCCAATGTATCTCTAATAACACCCCCAATCCCTGTTCCAGCTCCACCATAAGGTTCAAGAGCTGAAGGATGATTGTGAGTCTCTACTTTGAAACAAATATTATAACCATTTGTAAATTTAACTATACCTGCATTGTCTTTAAAAACAGAAACACAAAATGGTAAATTAAGTTCAGAGGTTACTTTCTTAATAGTTGAAAATAAAGGCTCAATAAACTTGCCGCCAAATTTAATCCTTGACTTAAATGTTTTATGAACACAGTGTTCAGACCAGGTTTGAGCAATAGTCTCAAGTTCTATATCGGTTGGATTGCGATTAAGGTTCTTAAAATATTGTTGAATTCTTTTTAATTCAGTTAAATTTAAGCCAAGTTGATTATTTTTACTAATGGCAAGTAATTCCTTATCTCCTACATCAAGCAAATCTATATAAACTAAATTAAAATAACCTGCTGGCGTTTTAGGTAAGACTTCTTCCTGCCCGACGGACGGCTCGCCTCGCTGGAGCTTTGGCCCGCCTTGACTCATGGGCGAGGCAGGCGAAGCGGGCAGGCGGGCATCGGGCTTAACAATATGCTGGACTGTTGGATTAAAAAGGAGTTTATTGGCAACAAGTTCAAGTTCTCTATCACTGATAGAGTCTGTAATTAAATACTTTTTAGCTGTCTTAACAGAAGTGACCTCTTTGATACCTAAATCTCTTATTCCTTTTATTGCACTTGCTTCAGTGGGGTCCATCACCCCCGGATTATAAGCTATTTCAACAATATGTAATTTTTGATTTTTGATTTTTGATTTTTGATTTATCTTATATGTTTCCCAGACCTTATCAGTCAGTAGTTCCTCGGCTATCTTTTGAACTTCTTTTTGGCTTATTTCACCAAATAAGAGATAAACATTTATAACCTCAACTTTATCAACTTTAATTCCAAGGTCAAGTATATCTTTTTTAATACTCTCGCCTTCTACATTATCAATTTTTTCAACCTCAACTCTCCACATATCAAGAAATAAATCCAAAGTCCCAATAAATACCAATACTACCAATACTTTGGGATTTGGAAATTGGGATTTGTTTGGGATTTGGTTCACCACGACCTTCACCACAGAGTGGTAATATTTGTCCGCCTGAGGCGGATTGGGATTTTCCTTTATGCATTATCTAAAATTATATCAGAACATCTTCAAAAATCAAGAAAAAAATAGCCACAGATTACACAGATTTACACAAAATGACATTTTTGGTGTTAATCTCGTACAAATCTTGTGGTTTATAATTACACGAATAAGAAAAATTTAGATGCTGATTTACACGAATTTAGAATTATCTGACAAGGAGGGGTGCGAGGACAAGGGAGATTACTGCCATTAACTTAATTAAAATATTTATTGACGGACCCATTGCATCTTTCATTGGGTCGCCCACTGTATCACCAATAACTGCTGCCTTATGGGCATCTGAACCTTTGCCACCAAAATGCCCTTCTTCTATATACTTTTTAGCATTATCAAGTGCTGCCCCTGTATTTGCTGTCTGAATACCAACCTGCAGACCAACAATAAGAGCTCCAATTAAAACGCCTGCCAAAGCCACAGGTCCAAGTCCAAAACCAACTACAACAGGTACCAAAATGGCAATAATTCCAGGAATCATCATATGTCGTAAAGCTCCACGAGCCGCCAGGTCAACACATTTAGAGGATTCTGGAGGTGCTGTGCCTTCCATCAAGCCTTTTATCTCTTTGAATTGGCGCCTAACTTCTTCTATAATCTTAAATGCTACCTTTGAGACCCCTTTTGCTATAAGCGAAGAAAAGAAATAAGGAATCATTCCTCCAATAAGTAAACCAACAATAAACCAGACAGTTTGATAAGGCTCTTTAAATGATATAAGTATTTCCTGTTTAACAGTAGCTAAATACGCAGTTATGAGTCCCAGTGCCGCAAATGCAGCACTCCCAATAGCAAATCCTTTCCCAATAGCGGCTGTTGTGTTACCACAGGCATCAAGCTTATCTGTAATTTTACGAACCTCTGGTCCAAGTTCAGCCATCTCGGCAATGCCACCAGCATTATCTGCAACAGGACCAAAAGAATCAACTGCTAATGTAATACCAAGTATTGAGAGCATTCCAAAAGCTGCAAGAGCCACACCATATAAGCCACCACATAAATAACTTACTAAAGTAGCGCCAGCAATAACAAGCACAGGGATAAGTGTGCTTTCCATTCCAAGCCCAATTCCTGAGACAACTGTAACAGCAGGTCCAGTGACTGAATCTTTAGCTAATTCTCTTGTAGGTTTAAATCTTGACGATGTATAAAACTCAGATACCCATCCAATTATGAGTCCGGCAAAAAGCCCTGCAATCATTGCCCAGAACAAGCCAAATGATAGTCCCACCTTTTTTATTATAATTGCTGCACCAATAATCATAAGAAGAGCACCAACATAAACTCCAGAACTTAAAGCCCGAGACGGGTCCTTAACCCTTACGAGACGCACACAAATAACCCCAATTATTGATGAAACGATGCCCCATGATGCCAAATAAAATGGCAAAAATACTCTTGCGCTCCCAATCCCTGCAAGAGCAACAGCAATTGTCACCGTTGCAATTATTGACTCAACATAAGACTCAAGCAAGTCAGCTCCAAGCCCAGCAATATCACCAACATTATCGCCAACCTGGTCTGCAATTACAGCTGGATTTCTTGGGTCATCTTCAGGAATACCTGCTTCTACCTTTCCAACAAGATCAGCGCCCATGTCCGCGCCTTTTGTAAATATTCCTCCGCCTGATCTTGCAAAAAGAGCTACAAGACTTGCTCCCATAGCGTATCCGTTTATTATTACCGGATCTCCTTTAAATATAAAATATACCAAAATAAGTCCTAATAAAGCCAGTCCCACAACGCTCATTCCCATTACCGAGCCGCCGGAAATTGCCACATTAAGCGC
>JAGMCI010000018.1 GCA_023129325.1 Caldifarciminota bacterium | reverse complement strand
CTTAGCGGGCAAGAGATAGTAGTTACTCCAGATTCTTTACATGTTTTTAATTGCTACTATCAACCATTAACTAAAATATGGGGAAAATATGAGGGTTCAAATGGTCCTGGTTGCTTGGCGACCCTCTGTGATATTGATAGCGATGGGAAATTGGAGGTAATTACACCTTTTACTTCTGCTGGACTTTATACTTATAAGGGCAATGGTGATTATATGTGGAGTCATGGCGGAAGTATGGTAACAACTTCGCCTCTGGTTGCTGATATTACTGGAGATAATACCGGATTAGAGATAATTTATACCCAAAACCGTAATATAATTGCGCTTCGGAAGAAGATACAACCTTGTCCTACTCTTTACACCTGGACGGGAAGCGAGTTTGAGATGGATAATAGTTTATTGCGAGGCTCTGGTGAAACTACTGATGAGGTGCTCGATTACTACAAACTCAAGAAAGCTCTTGTTGAAAAGGATGGTGTGTATCCACTTGAGATTCGTGAATTTGAAGGAGAAGATAGCTATTTTGACAAACTCAACTTTTTAGCTGTAGACCATCCAGCAGATGTTGAAGTTGGTGTGACTGCTGATGGTATAGTTTTCCCTTACACGGTGGCAGCAGTTCCCACATCCGCCGTAGGAACTGATGGGCAAAATTATGCAGTAGAATTAAGCACAGCAGGCGATGGTGAGTATTATCAAGCACCGGCTGGAACTATTGAAGAAGTAATGTTAAGGGCCGAGTTTACAACAATAGAGCCTGCACCTGAAGCCGTAAAGCGAGCTATTCGGATTGATGTCTGCCCAAAGCCACGCCCCTTGGAAGTTCAAGTTAGTGTAGCTGGAGAAACAATAACTTCCACCTCTGTGGACTTACGCAGATGTTTCTATGCTATGTATATCCCTCTTGAAACACTCGCACCAGAAGAACCGATAGAGGGATTACAGGTAACTTTATACTTAAATGGACTTCAAAAAGTAGATGCTGTGCAGATTGTGAACTATGAAGATATTCCAATATTAGTAAAACCATGCTCCCTCCTCTCAGCTGACTATTCATACGGTGGCTCATTGAAGGATGCACTTCTTGGGGATGATAACAACTATGCTAACTTAATTCCTGGCGAAACAATAGAGCTTTCATTTAGTATTCCTGAGCATGAAGAAGATAGCTGGGCAAGAGATTTCATCATGGTCTCTAATGGTTATTATGTCCCTGTTACTCCTCCAAAAACAATTATTGAGACTGCCATAACTGAGTTGGAGGAATTTAAGTCAACTTCAGGACTTGGTGAAGATGCAGTTGAGAAAATGGATAATGCTATTACGCATCTCCAAAGTAGTCTTAATGAGAAATGGTGGATTGATGATAGCCACTTAAATCATGAGGATGGTGAAGATGTATTTGATTTACATAAAGATGCAACTGAAAACCTTGCTGAAGACCTTATAGAGATTTTGATTGAAGAATATAGCTGGACTCCTGATCAGATAGCTACTATAACTTCTTGGATTAAGGATAATATAATCAAAGCTGATAAACTTCTTGCTTTAATCGTATTTGCAGAAGTTCAGAAAGCAGGGATTGAGAGAGAGAACACTGAAGAGATTGTAGAGAAATTACAAGATGCTTATGGATACATCGTCAGTAATGAGTTAGTTGATGCCTGTGAAACTCTTGGTGAAGCATGGGAAGAAGCTATTGACGCACTTGGAGAATTAGCTGAAGGCACAGGCGGAGCCCAAAGTGCTGGTGATGGCTCTTTACCTCGTGTATTTAGTCTTTCCCAGAACTATCCTAATCCGTTTACTTCTAAAACTCAAATTCAATTTACCTTACCAAGGAAATCACATGTCAAACTGAGCATATACGATGTAAGTGGCAGACTTGTAAAGACTCTTGTTAATGGGGAAAGGAAACCTGGCTATTATAGTGTGAAATGGGATGCCAAAGAATTTCCATCTGGAATATACTTCGCAAAGTTCAATGCTGGAGATTACAAAGCTGTGAAGAAACTTATCCTGATGCGCTAACCGCAGATAGACACAGAAATAAGTGCATCAGCGAACCAGAATATCAGCAGGAAGGATACCAGAAGATTAGAATATCAGATTAGAGAAAATTCTTGCCTGATGCTCTGATAACCTGATATACCTGGTAATTATTTGCGTGTATCAGCGTTTATCTGCGGTTTCAAAATTAACGCATTATCTTGGGGTTATTTAACAGGTAAGGTGTAAAGCAGCAATTGTTTTCTTCTTAAGCTTTAATTTATTGTAAGTCTTACAAGCTTCTTTAGTTCGTTCTACTATAACTTCTATTCCTTTTGAGTTGAGATTTTTCATTACCTCATCAGGAACCTTCATTAGCTCATAAGTTCCAGTTCCTATAACAAGAGTTTCCGGAGCTTCTTTTATAACTTTATCAAGGTCATTAAGTTGCAATTGATGACCGCTCTTTCGCCACCAATTTGAGTTAACTCGGTCAGGCTTGCCTCGCTGCGAAGCGGGATATAGAATAATGTCGCTTGTATACGGAATTCCATCAATTATAATTCTTCCAAAGCTATAAGAGTCAATCATTTTTTCCCTTGTTCTATCTTTCTTAAGATAAAAAATATAATTACTCCTACAACAGTTGTATACAAACTACCAAGTATTACATATCTTCCAAAAAAGAAAAGGGAAAGTTCTTTTTGAACAGCAAAAAGAACCATTTTTTGGAATAAAGAACCTCCAAAAAGCATAATAACCCATAAAACAGGTACTTCCCTTGAAAATTGTGAAGCAAAATTTCCAATCCCATAGCCAATTACTGTGTTTATTAGAGCGCTATATCCAAGTTTAGAACTATACAAATCGATAAAAAACCCTGTAAAAAAACCAAACCACATAGCTATTTTCCCATGAAATAGAGCTACATAAATTACAATAATCAGCACAATGTCTGGGATAACCTGTAGAATAGCTATACTTCGCAATATACTTATTTGAATTATACAAAAAATGAAAGCAAGGATTGATAAAACTATCATTCTTGTCCGCCGCTCTGCTTTGGCGAAGCGGGCTCCGTCCCGCTTCGCTTATTCCGAAGGAATCCCGATTCCATCGGAACGGGGTCGGAGCGGGGCAGGCGGGTAGGTCGTAGTTCTGGACGAATAACTGGTTCTGGAGCTTTAAATTTAACAGAAAACGCTCTCTTTTTCTCTCGTTTATTTCTATCTCGCCTCGCTGAATCTTTGGCGAAGCGGGTTGGTTTCTCATTATTTGTTTCTTTAACTCTTTCATCCTTAATGAGAGAAACTTTCCAGCCTATACTTTCGTAAACAAATTCTTTATTATTTTGAAATGATTCAGATGCTTCTTTCATAACAAAAACATAATCAATTTTTGAAAATTTGCAAGCAGGTTTCAATGGGACTGAATAGAAAAGTTTTGTTTTATCTATATTTATTTCCGATACCTCACCAATCTTCAGTCCTTTGGGAAACACACTACCAATGCCTGATGTAATTATCTTGTCTCCTATCTTTATATCTGAGTGAACAGGTACTTGCTCAAAAACACATCCCTTTCCTTTTTCCCATCCCACAATTCCTTGAACCCCACTTCTCAAGTCTACTGCACCTACTCTGAAGTTAAAACCAAAAATAGTCTGAACAATGGCAGTATTTTTTGTGACCTCTAATACCTTACCATATACTCCATCCGGCACTACGACAGGCAAATCTCTTTCTATACCATCCATCTTCCCTTTATCAATTAAACAGGTACCTGAAATTGGTTCCTGACTTCTACTTATTATCCGCGCAGCAAGCAATGTGCAAGAGCTTTGAGCTTTAAATCCAAGAAGTGAAGCTAATTTTTCATTTTCATACTTGTATCCTGTCAATTGTTGATTTTCCAGGGCAAGCATAGAAACTTTTTGTCTAAGAATTTTATTTTCCTGTTTTATTTTAAGAGCGTTAAAGAAGTATAAAGTATATTTTTGAAATGGAGAAAAAACAGAAGCTAATTGAGATTGAACTCTTATTCCCCTCAGAGTTTTACCGAATCCAATCAAAACTATACAAATGAAGATAAGAATAATAAACCATACACTAATTTTTCTACTATTCTGCATTTATTTTTAAGCACCATGTAGAAGCATCTTTGAATACCTACTAAATTGGTCAAGGATTTTACCTGTTCCTTTAACCACGCATTCGACCGGACTTTCTGCACATTCTACTTTAAGCCCTGTCTCTTTTGCTATAAGGTCAGAGATACCACGAAGTAACGCCCCCCCTCCATTCAATGTAATACCATAATCTATAATATCTGATGCAAGTTCCGGGGGAGTAAATTCAAGAGCACTTCTTATAGCAGTAACAATTGTTGTTATAGGTTCTTTCAGTGCTTCTCTTATTTCTTTAGAATTTACCTTAATAGTCTTCGGAAGTCCAGATATAAGGTCTCTACCTTTCACTTCCATGCTTTGTTCGGTCTTCAACGCAATTGCAGAACCTACTTTTATCTTTATCATTTCTGAAGTAATCTCACCTACAAGTAAGTTATATTTTTTCTTTAAATGCTCAGTAATTACACTATCCATCTCATCGCCTGCTGTTCTGACGGATTTATTACACACAATATCAGAAAGGGCGATAACAGCAATTTCTGTCGTCCCTCCTCCTATATCTACAATCATACTTCCCGCAGGTGATTCAATTGGAAGTCCAACTCCTATAGCAGCCGCAACTGGTTCTGCAACAAGCCATACATCGCTTGCCCCAGCATGGTCCACAGAATCCCTCACTGCTCTTCGCTCTACAGCTGTGATACCAGACGGAACAGCCACAACCACCATTGGCCTTGTGAATAAGCCCTTAACTTGAATCTGATGAATAAAATAGCGTAGTAATTCCTCTGTAACCTCAAAATCAGCAATAACACCGTCTTTCATTGGACGTATGGCTCTTATAGCTTCTGGTGTCCTGCCAAGCATTTTCTTTGCTTCCTCTCCAACTGCAATAGTTTTATTTGAACTCACTTCAATCGCTACCACAGTTGGCTCATTTAATACTATTCCTTGACCTTTTACATATATTAGTGTAGTAGATGTTCCAAGGTCAATTCCTACATTGTGTCCAACAAATCTTTTAAATATATCTTTAAAATTCATGCTTCGCTCCTTTGCATATATTATATTTAAAAGAGTTCAAATGTCAAGGATTTTCTAAAATATCACTTGACTTTTTAAAAATTAGAGTTATATATTAAGAAGTGGGAATTCTTCTCTTAATTATCCCATTCCAAATAAGTTTGGATATAGCTCGTTTTAAAGCCGAAAATAATCTCAATCTCTGTGAAGTTTATATAAGCATCCCTTATTCTGACCTCTCTTACAAAGAAGAAAAAGGAATTCTCAAATCCACCTTTAAAATAAGATTAAATATTAAAAGTCCTGAGTCAAAAACTCTTTCAAGAGTGTGGGATAGGATTTCTTATATTAATTCTTATGAACAAGCAAAATCTCGTGAACTTCATGCTTTAGACAAATTAGATTTATTTCTTGAGAGTGGAAAATATGACTTAGAACTTGAGATTCTTGGTAATGGAATTGCTAAAAGAGCTCGAAAGTCTTTTGAAATTATTGATTTTGATACATCTTTCTCTTTATCAGACATTGAATTTGCTACAAAAATTGAATCTGCAGAAGAGGGTAAATTTATAAAGAACGGCTTGCAAATTATTCCCCATCCTCAAGCTATATTTGGGAAACGCTATTCTATTCTCTATATTTATGCAGAAATTTATAATCTTAAAAAAGATAGTCCCTATAAAGTAGATTATTTAATTTTTAACACTTCTGGAAAGATTGTTAAAAAGCTTCCTGCAAAATCCTCAATTCCAAAAGCAAGTGATATTGCAGAAACTGGTGGTATAAACATAATAACCCTAAAAGAAGGAACTTACATTTTTAAACTTCAGATAACTCAAGACAATAAAACTATTCAAAAGGAAAGACCTTTTTACATAGTAAAAGGTCTTAAAAATAGAGAGGAATTTAAACTAACAGCAGAAGAACTAAAATATTATGATTTAATTCAATATGTTGCCACTTCCAAGGAACTTGAATTTTACAACAATCTTTCAGAAGAAGCAAAACCGAATTTTCTCGTCAGTTTCTGGAGAAAGGTTGGGAAATCACTTCTTAATACTCTCATTTCAAGGATTAAATATGCAGATGCTCATTTTCCTTCAATAAATGAGCTTGGCAGAGACTCTGCCAAAGGTAGAATCTGGATAAAATATGGTAAACCAGATGAAATAGAATCCTATTCAGCTGACCCTTCATACCGCGCCTGTGATAAATGGCTCTATTACAGTAAAGGAGGAATGACATTCATTTTTGTTGATAAATCAAGTTGTGGAAGATATACACTTGTTTGGTCAAACACAAAAGAAGAACAAACAGACCCCAATTATAAAAAATGGGTCAACCCAGAGCTTTTAGAATAGTCCCGCACTTATTTTCAAGTGCGGGACTCACGTCACTCTGATCCCGATAAAATCGGGAAAGAGTGGACGGAGGAGGAAACTATGCAAGTAAACATTTCCTGGCGAGGAATTGAGCCTTCAGATACTATGAAGGAAGTTGTAAATAAAAAGGTATCTAACCTTGAAAGATTTTCAAAACGGATTCTAAATGCAGAAGTAGTTTTAGCTCGGGAAGGTGCAAGGTATTTAAGCGAGTTGGAAGTAAAACTTGGTAAAGCATCACCATTTTTTGCAAAAGAACAAGCTTATGACATATATCAAGCTCTTGATTCCTGTGTCGCCAAAATCAAAAGGAGAATAAAACAGTATAAAAGCAAAATAAGACAAAGAAAATAGTGAAGGAACTATCAGATAAGGTTCTTGTAAAGCAAGCAAAAGAAAATAATTTCAAGGCTTTTGAAGAACTTGTCAATAGATACGAAACAAAAGTCTATAATCTTGCTTATAAAATACTTGGTTCTCAGGAGGATGCTAAAGATATTTTACAAGACACTTTTCTATCAGCATTTAAATCAATTGACAAATTTAAAGAGAAGTCAAATTTTTCCACCTGGATATACCGAATCGCCACAAATGCCTGCCTCATGAAATTTAGAAAGAAAGAACCTAAAATGGTCTCGCTTGACGACAGGTTATTTGCTACAGGAAAAGAAGCTATTGATTGGTCAAAAAATCCATTAACTCTTCTTGAAGAGGAAGAACTAAAAAAAGTCATGAACCAAGCAATTAAATCTCTTCCTCCATCTCACAGAGCAGTATTTGTTTTAAGGGATATAGAGAAACTTTCTAATCTTCAGACTGCTAAGGCGCTTGGAATTTCAGTTTCGGCTGTCAAGTCAAGGTTACATCGGGCAAGGTTGTGCCTGCGTGAAAAGTTATCTGGTTATTTTAAGGGAGAGTATCATGAAATGTGAACAAATTTTACTATGGGTTTCAGATTATGTTGATGGAGAACTTCCCCATGAAAAATGTGTTGAATTAGAAAAACATTTAACCTTGTGCCCTCGCTGTAGAAGTATTGTAAATACACTAAAAACAACAATAGCTCTTTATCAAAAAGTAGAACTTTACAAGCTCCCTACTTCCATTCATCAAAGTCTTCACCAAATGTTAAGGCACGAATGGGAGATACACGAAACCAAAGTAGATGTCAAATCATTAAAGTTTCCACCAATGGAACTTATAGAGAAAAAGAAAGAATTTCTCCTATTAATTGAGCTCCCCGGATTAAAAAAAGAGGATTTAACCCTCACAGCAAAGCCTCGCAGTATAGAAATTAGCGGCTTTAATAAACAAATTGATGGTATCTATTACATTAAGGAAATAAAGCACGGTTGGTTCTTAAGAGCAATTGAGCTTCCCGCATCAATAGATATATCAAAAGCTGATGCTCAGTTAAAGAACGGTCTCCTTCAAATCAGGTTTCCCAAAAGTATGGAAGATTTGAGGGGATAATAAAATAGTTAAGAACCAAATTCATAAAGGAAAAATAAAACTTGACAGGGTGAAAATTATGAGAAGATTGAGAGATATAAAAATAGTAGTCCGTCACTAATTTATGTTTGCAATATTATTGTGGATGGTTTCATCGGTTTCAACTGTAGAGATTCCTTTCTTTGCAAAAGGGGGGTGCCAAAAGGTTGAATTTTATTGTTCTTCGGATGGAGAGAACTGGAGACTTATTGCTGAAAAACTAAATCCTGTTTATCCCAACTCATGGGAGGATAGATTTATCTGGAAGTTTCGGGGTAAATACTCCAAAGAAGGAAGAATAAGAGTGGTTTATGTTTTTCCACAAGGAAAAGAAGTGGCAGAAGTAAAAAATGTGCAAGTCAAAGTAGTTGAGGATGATGGTCCAGGTTATTTTTATTACGGCAGGACTAAAAGAATTAATAAGACAGATACCACCTATTCCTGGAGAATGCTGGGTTATGATGCTCAGCATACAGGATATTATCCTCATCCCTTGTATCCGCCTCTTGAGTTTAAGTGGCAATTCTCAGGGATTAATGGTCATGACTTTATGATGATACAACCCTGTGCTGCTTACGATATGCTTTATGTTGGGGATGGATACTCAAATTGGATTTTAGCCCTTAGCCTTGAGACCGGTGAAGTTGTATGGAAAGAGGAATTGACAGCCAATGTTTGCTGTGCGGCCTTATGTCCCGGAGATTCAATTTTATTTGTTGGTACATGGATGAGTTGGGATACGCTACAACCTACTTTCTTTGCTTTAGACCCTTTAACTGGTGAAGAAAAATGGGCACGGGCTTTTCGCAATTCTGTGGGAAACTCGCCAATTTGTGTTGATAGCCTTGTTTTTCTTTCAGGTCCTAATAACCATACATTGTATGCATGGAATTTGAGGGGGGATCTGCTATGGAGTAGAAAAGGAATCACAGAGTTGTCGCCCTCGTATTGGAATGGAAGAATATACGGAGGAGGCTCTCCTCCTGTGGAGCCCCCACTTTTATGGTGTTTGGATGCTATTTCTGGTGATTCTATCTGGGCAATTGAAGTAGGGAATGGTCCAGAGTGGCAAACTATTTATGAAAATAAGATATTCTTTTTTGCCACCGATACTCTGTTTGGACTGGACTTGGAGAGCGGAGAACCTCAACTAAAAATTACGGGATTTTATACATGGTTTAACGACCGGATAGCTGGGTATAATGGAGATATATGGATAGCAGGTGGAGAATACGGTGCTGGGGATACCATTTTTACAAGAGTGCAATCCTGGGATGCTCAAACTGGCGCCCCACATGTAGATTTTTATCTCGCTCCTAAAGATAGCAATGGAGGAAGAAGCAATTTGCCTTTGGGAACCCAAGGAGGCGTCAGTTGGGTTACAAATACAGACTATATTTATGCATTTAGAACAGATGGCACAGTTATAGATACAGTGCTTCTTCCAGATTCCCCACAAATTTGGCCCTCCTGGGGCTTTCCAATTGTATATAAAAACTACTTCATTGGCGCTCATCGGAGTTTTATCTATGTTTATACAGGAGATACTGGGGTTCAAGAAGATACTATTGATGCTATCAGCACTTTTACATTCTTTGGGTATCAAGCAGCTAAAAATTCTTTGGGATTTTTTCTTTCAATCCCGGAAAGAAAGGAGGTGATAATAAGAATCTTTGATATAGCAGGAAGATTGAGGGGAATACCTTATCAAGGGTATCTGCCCAAAGGTGAGTATCGCCTGTCGTGGGATGCCAATACTCTGTCTTCGGGAGTCTATTTTGTTTCTTTAGAAGCTGATTTATATAGGAAAACGGTAAAAGTGGCTTTTTTAAGAGGAGGTAAAAAATGAGAATTAAAAAAGCATTTCTGGGTATAGGAGTAATTCTTATGCTTACTGGATGTGAAAGAAGAGAACTTATAAGGGAAGGTAAGCCTTCAATCGGAGAAAATCTTGTGGTAAATGGAAGTTTTGAGGAAGTAAGAGGAGACGCAGTAGTAGGATGGGAAAATGCAGATATCCATAATATCTCTCATGATGTATCTGAAGGTGGAGGTAATAATAGTCTTCGGTTAGTGCGAGCATGTGTTATTGAGCCTCCGGCAACTCAAAGAGTGGTTATTCCCTTTTCATCTTCTAATTACAAAATGAGTTGTTTTGTAAAGATGAGGATGGTTAAGAAAATTGGGACGGACTACTAATTATTTTCAAGCCCCAGAAAATGAATAAGCGAGTCAGTTAGCGGGGCATAAAGTCCCGCGCTGCATATATTTGCAATAACACCGTTATTGCACTCCATACCAGAGATTCTTCCTCTTCACGGAGCCTGCCCTGACAACTCAAGATTCTTCACTTCGTTCAGAATGACAAGTGATGCAAATTATGGGAGTTGAAGCGGAGGCTTCAACCCACCCCCCCTGTGGTAGAGAGCTCCAACCTACTAAAATAGGGACGCAGATTAACCCCGTTAGATACGAAAAGTCATCTCACGGGGTGAACACTGATAGGCACAGAATAAAAATTATACGGATTGCATGCAATAACATCAATGGTGCACTCCAAATTTTTGTAATGCAACAACATCGTTGTTGCACTCCATATTTTTGCACGATTTGAAATCGTGCCTACAATTTTAAAAACAGAATAGATTGGTTAATTATGTATTGATAGTCTATAAAAAATGCTTGACCCCACGAAAACGGGATAGAGAAAACTCTAATCATAAGTCCCGCACACAAATTCAACATTTATAATCCCACAATTATGTGCGGGGCATTAGTAAGATTTTTCTTGACCCTTCGGCAAAATTTTAATGCATAAGTGCCTCTTCCAATCGGCACATTAGCAAAAAATTTCTTGACATAGGGATTATTTGATATAATATTATTTTAATGGCTCCTGAAGATTTAAGAAAATTGGGAATAGAATGGCTTAAGAATGAAAGACTTTTGGGAGTAGAGAGTTTAGAAGTTGAAGAGGAACCGGAGATGCTGAAACGAGTTCAGCATGACAGTGGGGTTCAGCATGACAGTGGGGTTCAGTATGACAGTGGGGTTCAGTATGACAGTGGGGTTCAGTATGACAGTGGAAGGAAACGGTCAAAGGAGGAGGGGTTGGCTGCACCATCAAGCCCTACAACAACACCGTTGTTGCACTCCAAAAAAGAAAAAGAACTTTTTCTTTATTATGAGTCAATAAAAAATTGTCAAAAATGTCCTTTATCTGAGACACGAAATCATTTAGTATTTGGGGAAGGTAATTCAGATGCGGAGCTTGTTTTTATTGGTGAAGCTCCTGGCAGGAATGAGGATTTAGAAGGACGTCCGTTTATAGGCGAAGCCGGTAAATTGCTTACTAAATTTGTTGAATTCATAGGTTTAACTCGGGATGATATTTATATAACAAACATTGTTAAATGCAGGCCTCCGGGCAATAGAGACCCATTACCTGAAGAAATTAATAAATGTCGTCCATATCTTGAAGAGCAACTTAAAATTATAAAACCTAAAATTTTATGTTGTCTCGGGAGATGGGCTACTTATACTCTATTAGGAATAAAAGGCTCATTTTCACAAATAAGAGGCAAGATTTATCCCGCCCCCACGCATATGGGCGGGATAAATGAAGAGCAATCAATGAAAATTATACCCACTTATCATCCAGCGGCTTTACTTTATCACCCTGGATGGAAAGAGAAAGTCAAGGAAGATTTAATATTAGTTAAAGAATGTTTGCAGTCCCGCACATAATTTATGTGCGGGATGCACACCGTTCTAAGTCCCGATAAATCGGGATAAAGAACGGATGGCAATGGCGAATAAATCCCTTCAGGAGCCTCAAGCAGTTGAGGCTGAGCAATCAGTTTTGGGAGCAATGATTATTGATAAAGAAGCTATATCACGCGTTATAGAGATTCTGAACGATGAATCCTTTTACAATGATATTCATCAAAAAATTTATCGTGCAATAATAGGACTCTATGATAAGAATATCCCTGTTGACCTTGTTACTCTTGCTGATGAACTAAAGAAAAAGGGAGAGTTTGAGGCAATTGGGGGGACCAGCTATTTAGCTTCTCTGCTTGAGGGAATAGCTTCTTCAGCCAATGTTCTTTATTATGCGAAAATTGTTAAAGACAAGTCTACTCTACGAGAAATGATAAGGGCAAGCAATCGCATTATTGAGGCAGGTTATCAGGGTTCTGAAGATGTGGATGAGATTTTAGACCAAGCGGAGCAACTTATATTTAGCATAAAAGGAAAAAGAGTAGAACGCGGTTTTACTCATGTAAAGTCTATTTTAAAGCCCTCTTTTGAATTGATGGAAGAACTTGCCCAGAAGAAAAAATACATTACTGGTCTTCCAAGTGGTTTTACTGACCTTGACCATCTAACTGCTGGATTTCAGCCATCTGACTTTATTGTCGTGGCTGGTAGACCTTCTATGGGCAAAACTGCCTTTTCTCTAAATGTAGCGGAACATATAAGTATTACTCAAGGAGCAGGCATAGGCATCTTTAGTTTAGAGATGGCAAAAGAACAAGTAGTTATGCGTATGCTTTGTTCTCAAGCAAAAGTCTCTTCTCAAAAAATTCGGACGGGCTATTTAAAAAAGAGCGATTGGCCAAAGTTAACGACAGCGGCAGGGGCACTTTCTGAGGCTTCAATATTTATTGATGACACACCTGGCATTCCAATTCTTGAGCTTCGTGCTAAAGCCAGGAGGCTAAAATCAAGATATGACATTAAACTTTTGATTGTAGATTATTTACAGCTTGTTGCTGGTCCTCGTGCAGACACGAGGCAGCAGGAGATTTCAGCAATTTCAGGTTCTCTTAAGGGATTAGCAAAAGAACTTAGCATTCCTGTTATAGCTGTTTCGCAACTCTCAAGAGCTGTTGAGTCGCGAACTGACAGACTCCCTGTACTCTCTGACCTTCGGGAATCGGGTGCCATTGAGCAAGATGCTGATGTTGTCTTATTTATTCATCGGGGAGAACAGTATCATCACACTCCAGAGAATGAAGGACTGGCTGACATCAAAATTGGAAAACAACGCAATGGGCCGACAGGCAAACTCCAGCTTGCTTTTATTAAGGAGTATACAAGATTTGAAAATTTAGCTAAAACCAGAGTGAGTATGGAAGAAGAGGCAGTATAAACAGCAGTGATTAGTGATAAGTGGAAAAGATTAACCAAAGAGTGATAAAAGAGGCAGTAAGCAGTATGGAGTAATATTCACTCCGATACTCGGAGTGGCACTGTTTTGAAATGAAGAATGTGGTAGAATATGTAGGAGAAGTAGCATTATTTATCAAGGAGCTTTTCAGGTCAATTCCAAAGTTTTATAAGTCATTTGGGCTTACAACAGACCAAATCATACTTATTGGTATTGGGTCTCTTCCAATTGTTATAGTAACCAACTTTTTTACTGGTGCAGTAACTGCTTACCAGGCTGCATTTCAAGGTCGGGAGTATCTTCCTGATGTTTACATAGGGATGTCTGTGATAAAAGCATTTATGATTGAACTGGGACCCGTTTTAACAGGACTCATTGTTGGAGGTAGAGTTGGTTCAGCTATTACTGCCGAACTTGGTTCAATGAGGATAACCGAACAAATAGATGCCCTGGAAACGCTTGCCATAGACCCTGTCCGATATTTAGTGCTTCCAAGAGTTATTGCTGGAGCTATTGTGCTTCCATTGCTCACAATAATAGCCATATTAATGGGCTGTGTTGGGGGAGGATTTTGTTCTGTGCTTCTTCTGCATATAAAGCCTATAATTTATATTGAGGGCTTAAAACTTCAATTCATGGCACATGAACTATGGGGTGGTCTTATCAAGGCATTTGCCTTTGGTATAATAATTGCATTAATGGGTTCTTATCATGGATTTAAAGCCACTGGTGGAGCTGAAGGAGTTGGGAAAGCAACTACTCGAGCAGTTGTTTCTATATTTATACTTATTATTATTTTTGATTTTATAATTGCTCAAATTGTATTTTAAGAGACACGGAGTTTAATGATTAAGATTGCAAATCTCAAAAAGTCTTTTAATGATAATCATGTGCTTTGTGGGATTAACCTTGAGATACCAGTTGGTTCTACCACAGTGGTTATTGGCAGTTCAGGATGCGGAAAAACAGTTCTTTTAAAACATATTATTGGACTGATGCGTCCCGATGATGGAAAAGTAGCAATAGATGGAATTGAGATATCGGGTATTTATGGCACAGGGCTTTTTAAACTCAGGCAACGGATGGGAATGGTATTTCAAGGTTCTGCTTTATTGGATTCTCTTACTGTATATGAAAATATCAGTCTTGGACTTAGAGAACACAAAAGACTCTCTAAGTCAGAATTACATTCCATTGTTAAGGAAAAGCTTTCCTTAGTCCATCTTGTCGGTGCAGAAAATTTAATGCCCTCTCAACTTTCTGGGGGGATGAAAAAAAGGGTAGCAATTGCAAGAGCATTGGCTATAAATCCAGACTATATTCTATACGATGAACCTACTACAGCTCTTGACCCTATTACTGCTAAAAAGATTGATTCACTTATTTGTGACCTTCAAGTAAAATTATCAATTACTACAATTGCTGTCACGCACGACCTTGTATCTGCCTATAAGATAGGGAACAAAATTGCCATGCTTGCCGAGGGAAAAATTATCTTTGAGGGTACTCCCATGGACATTAAAAAATGTAAGAAAAAAGAGATTCAAGAGTTTATAAAAGGGAGGATATATGAATAGACCATTTAAAGCTGGAATCTTTGTTATAGTGACTATTTTGATAGTTATAGTAGGCTGGATGTGGTTATCAGGGTTTGAATTTGGCAAAAAAGGATACGAAGTAACCGTTCATTTTCCTGATGCCACAGGACTCAAGATTAATGACCCAGTTAGAGTTTGGGGCGTAGAAAAAGGGAAAGTAAAAACCCTGGAATTTCAAAAAGGTTATGTGTCAGTTAAATTACTCTTAGACCAAGATATTGAGCTTTATACTGACGCTTATGCGGCTATTTTAGATGTTGCCATGATTTCTGGAACAAAATATGTGAAGCTTAACCCTGGAAAATCTGGAATCCCATTTGATATTAAAAATCCAATTCTCGGGAAGGCAAGCTTAGGAATTCCCCTCTCAATAATAGGTGATTTGGGGCAAAAAGTTAGCAATTTGCTTCAAATTGCAGAAGACACAGACCTCATAAGTTCTCTTGGCTCAATTTTACGAAATCTTGAAGAGACTACTACAAGGCTTTCGCAAATAACTAAAGACAACCAAACCGATTTGAGAGCCACGATTAACAATTTACAATCAACAATTTACAATATGGGAAAGACTGTTGCACATACAGATTCTATCTTATACAACATAAAGGAAAGTAAAGGAACACTCGGCAAACTAATAAATGAAGACAGTTTATACATAGAATTACATTCTACACTAACTGCAATTAAAGAACTCGTTCAAGATATTAAAAGGAATCCAAGGCGTTATTTAAAGATTTTTTGATATGAAAGCAAATAAACGAGGGAGCCGATTTGTGTGTCAAGTTTGTGGCTACTTTTCTCCACAATGGCTTGGCAAATGCCCAAATTGCGGTTCATGGGGAAGTCTTATTGAAGAAATTAGGGTAACTAATATTAAAGTCGGGCTTCATATCCCAGCATTATCTCTATCTAAAATCAAACTCTCAAAAACACCGAGAACAAATATAGGGATTCAAGAATTTGATAGGGTTTTAGGAGGCGGCATTGTCCCAGGTTCTTTAACCCTTATCGGTGGTGAACCAGGAATTGGGAAATCTACTCTCTTGCTTCAATCTGCATCTCAACTTGCACAACAGAAGATAAAAGTTCTTTATATCTCAGGAGAAGAGTCCCCCGCACAAATTAAATTAAGAACTATCCGACTTAATATTGAGCAATCTAATATTTATGTATTAGCTCAAACAGATATTACAGAAATTATAAACGAGATAAAAAATCAAGCACCTGATGTAATTATTATAGACTCTATTCAATCTATTTATCATCCAGATGTTACTTCCTTGCCTGGAAGTGTGACACAAGTTAGAGAATGTACTTTAAAACTTATGCAAATAGCAAAATATAAGGGGATTCCCGTATTTATAATAGGGCATGTGACAAAAGGAGGAATAATTGCGGGACCCAAAACTCTTGAACATTTAGTTGATACAGTTCTTTATATTGAGGGTGACAAAAATCATTATTACAGGATTTTAAGAGCAGTAAAAAACAGGTTTGGCTCAACCAATGAGATTGGTGTATTTGAGATGAAAGAAAAAGGGCTTCAGGAAGTAAAAGACCCTTCCTCTCTTTTTTTACAGGAAAGACAAGAAAACTCTCAAGGAACAATCGTCACTTGCGCTATGGAAGGGTCTCGCCCCTTTCTAGTCGAAATTCAGAGCTTACTTGCACCTTGTGGATACAGAATGCCTCAAAGAGTCAGTGCGGGAATAGATTACAAAAGGGTAGCAATGCTTTTAGCTGTGGTGGAGCGTAGAGTGGGAATAAAAGTAAGCACACAAGATGTCTTCCTTAATGTAGTTGGTGGACTTCATATAGATGAGACAGCTTGTGATTTAGCAATTATCTTATCAATTATTTCAGGGGCAAAAAACAGTCCAGTGCTTGGGCAAACTGTAGTATTAGGGGAGGTAGGACTTACTGGAGAAGTTAGACCAATAGGACTTATAGAAAGAAGACTTAAAGAAATAGAAAGACTTGGTTTTACTCATTGTATCATACCATTGACCTGTAAAAATTTTTCTTCCTTGTCTGCTAGTAAAGCAGGAAATATAAAAATTACAGGAGTAAGAAATATAGGAGAGGCAATTTCAGCTTCATTTAGTTAACCTATTTCTGATGGAAACGAAGCTTTCTATCATTATAGTAAACTATAATACTAAATCCTACTTACATCAAACTCTATTCTCTATTTATACCAATCCTCCAAATTTTAAATTTGAAATAGTAGTCGTGGATAACGCATCTACTGATGGAAGTGTAAAATTGTTAAAACAAGAGTTTCCACAAGTCAGAGTAATCAAGAACGTAAGGAATGTGGGCTTTGCAAGAGCAAACAATCAGGCTATTCCAAGAACAAGTGGAGAATATGTCCTTTTTTTAAATCCTGACGCTATTCCAGAATCGGGTGCTTTAGAAAAAATGGTCAACTTTATGGAACAAGTTCCTTACGCAGGATGCATCGGAGGGAAATTACTCAATTCTGATGGGAGTCTTCAATTTTCGTGTAGAAGTTTTCCTACATACATAAGTGTATTTTTCGGGAGACGTTCTCTTTTTAGAAAAATTTTTCCAGGTAATCCATTCTCTAAGGGATTTTTGCTAACTGACCTTGATTACAAAAAAGTTCAGAAAGTAGATTGGATAATGGGAGCATGTATGCTTACAAAACGTGAGCTCTTAGAACGCTTTAACTATTTTGATGAAGATTTCTTTCTCTTTGTAGAAGATTTAGATTTTTGTTACAGATTAAAAAAAGAAGGACTTGAAATTTATTATTTCCCAGGAGCAGTATTTCATCATAAGCTTGGAGCAAGTACCGAGAAATATTGGCTAAAATCAACTGTATCCCATAATTTTGGAATGTACAAATTCTTTAAAAAACATTATAGCTTATCAATGACTTTAAAAGGAATTGCAGCTTTTGGATTAGTTATAAGAATTTTTTCTATTGTTTTGCCAAGATTTATTATAAGAGGGGCTAAAGAGTGTTAAAAGAAAAACTTCAAGTATTTTTTAAAATAAGTTTGACAGTAGATTTAATTATTATCTTATTTTCATTCCTTTTAGCATTTTATTTAAGAAGCTTGTTACCTTTCCCTGGCGAAAAGATGTGGGAATTTGGAATAGTAAGTTGGCTCCTTTTTATTATTGTTCCTGTATGGGGCTTTTTGTTAATTTATGAGCGAACTTACGATATCCTTGGTAGTAGAAATATTTATTTAACAAGCTTCAAAGCAATTGTAGAAGGGATGGGTATTCTTTTTGCTGTTCTTTTCTTCAGGAGAGCTTATATTCAGTCAAGACTTTTCTTAGGATTTTTTGGTATTATTAATGCTATATTTATCCTCCTTTCAAGAAGGATTGGAATACATCTTTTAGGAGAGCAATCTGTTTTCATAATAGGGACAGGCGAAAAGGCAAAAATGCTTTATGATTTCTTAATTCACTATTCACCTTTAAAGTTTAAATTAATTGGTACATTAAAAGCAGGTAAAAGACACAGTCAAATAGAGGACATTGAACACACTATATCAAGCATTCCCGTGGATTGGGTAGTTTCTGTAATTGATGACCTTAATTTTAATTCAAAACTCGTAGAATTCTGCAGAAAAATAGGAATCCCGGCATCATGGGCTGTCCCTGCCACAGATGGAAGGGTAGATATTGAATGTTATGGAGGAGTATCTTTCTTTACTTTTTCGACAGCGCCAAAAGTTTCTGCCTCACTTTTAGTCAAATATGCTATAGACCGTATACTTGCTATTTTCTTGCTCTTACTTGCTTCTCCTTTATTTCTTATCGTATTTTACCTTATAAAATTAGATTCTAATGGAAAAACTTTTTTTGTCCAAGAAAGAGCTGGATTAAATGGAAGAAGATTTAAATTTTATAAATTTAGAACAATGATTGAGGGAGCTGTAGCAATGCAACACAATTTTTCAAAATTAAATATTATGGGAGGAAAAGCATTCAAAATTCCAAATGACCCAAGAGTCACAAGAATAGGAAAATTAATTCGTCGGGCAAGTCTTGATGAATTGCCTCAGCTTATCAATGTTTTGCGTGGAGAAATGAGTCTGGTTGGACCAAGGCCTCCCTTACCATCTGAGATTAAGAGATATGAAAAATGGCAGCGTAGGAAATTATCAATGAAACCTGGACTTACTTGCATATGGCAAATATCAGGCAGAAATGAAATAGACTTCAGTCAATGGATGAAGTTAGACCTTAAATATATTGATAACTGGTCTCTTTGGCTTGATTTTAAAATCCTGTTTCTCACAATACCTGCAATAATCTTTGGGAAAGGGGCATATTAAATAATGATTTTGCTCCTTTCTTTAATACTCGGGCACAGCACTCTTCAAGGGGAATGGTCTCAGGAGATTCCTATTTATGAAGGATATACTTCATATAATACTCAGCATAATATTAGTTGCGATGTAAACGGAGGAACCCACATTATATGGTTTAAATGGGGACATCACGGAGCAGATTATTTCATATATTACAAGTATTACATTAATAGCCAATGGATAAATTTCACAAAATTATCTGGTGTAGGGACAAAAAATCTTAATTACTCACCTTCTATTACAAGTTGGACAGACCAATATGGCAACCTTCAGATTTATGCATTCTGGGAGACTAAGTATGTTAGCCATTCAGGAGAGGGGATACGCAGAATTGTTATGAGAAGATTTATAGAAGAATGGGAAGATACAATAGGATTTATCTCTTCTGACACAATCAATTCTTTTACCCCATGTGCAGTATGTGATTCAAAAGGAGTTATTCATATAGTATGGGAGGAAGGATACGAAATTCATTACAAAAATTTTGATGGCTATAAATTTTCTCCTGATATAGTAATTTCAAATAGTGGAACTTATGCTGCTTATCCAAGCATAGCAACAAGTGAAGATGGAAAAATATTTGTTGTCTGGGAAGATTTGAGAGATGGAAATTTTGAAATATATTTCAGAGAATTTAATGGTATCCAATGGAAAAATGAAGTGAGGGTTACAAGTTCAGTCTCAGCAAGTATTTTCCCAACCTTATGTATTGATTCAAATGAAAAGGTTCATATCGTATGGCAAGAAGCTAAACCAGGTGGATATAAAATTTCCTATATAGCTTACGATGGGACATGGGAAACTGATACTTTACTAATAGATTCACCATCTGAGGCAATAACACCATCAATCACATCCGTGGGCAATGAGCTTCATCTCGTTTGGTCAGATTTGAGGGATGGAAATTACGAAATATATTATAAGAATTACACCGGTGAAACTTGGGGGCCTGGCACAAGGCTAACTAACGCTCCGAGAGTTTCTGCAAATCCAAGTATTGCTGCAGACTCGTCTGGCAACCTTTATCTTTTGTTCTGGGATAGGAGAGGCTGGCCCTCAACAGTATATTTTAAAGAAAAGTTAGCAGATAGCCTTAACGAAACAACACAACAGCAGAACGGCACAACAGCAGAACAACTTAGTATTTCTCCCAATCCATTCAGCCAAAAGACAGTCATTAGTTATTCGTTAATCGGAAATCGGACCGATTATACGATTACACGATTAACGATTTATGACTTGACTGGCAGACTCATTAAAACATTTAACCATTTATCCGCCTCAGGCGGAAATCAACCATTCAACCAGATTACATGGGATGGAAAAAATAGTAGCGGAAGAAAGATGCCATCTGGGATTTATTTTGCAAAAATTCATAATTTTACAAAAAAAATTGCACTTATAAGATGATTTGGCTTATTATATTTTTACAAACTTTTATAGGGCAGATTGGACAACCGCAAGGGTTGTCCCTACTCTCAACTGGACCATCAGGTTGCACTTTTAATGTGGCACCTGCCCCGCACATAAATTATGTGCGGGGTCAAGTTGGTGTTCTTATAGGTATCCCTCCTGAAGGAGAGATTAAGTGTGAAGGTGGAAAAATTGACCAATTTGCCTGGATAAGGAGACACCGGGTCGCCAGAATTCTTGTAAAACCTAATAAGTATGCTAAAAAGAAAATAAGTGTAACTTGGAAAGCGGTAGGGGCGTATCGCAATATGCCCCCACAACCAGAGGTTACACCATTTAAAAACTTGCTAAAAACCTTTATCTTAAATTACGAAACTTCAAAGAATTGGGTAAGACAAAGAAGACCTTTTGTCCCGCACATAAATTATGTGCGGGATTATGGGAAATACAAAATTCTTACTGAACAGGAAGGACTATATAGAATAAGCTATCAAAACCTCGCTTCTATTATTCCAGAAATTAACACAATTGACCCAAGAACAATAAAAATAAATTATTACGGATTTGAGATTCCTATAATTGTAAAAGGTGAAGATGACGGTTCATTTGACACAGATGACTGGATTGAATTCTATGCAAAAAGAATAAAAGGAAAAAATACAGAGCTCAATTTATATTCTACTACAAATGTTTACTGGTTAGATTATGACGGTGCTTATGGCGCGAGAATAGTAAGTAAAAAAGGTGACCCAGGAGAAGCATTTACACCAACTTCTTATCCATTCAAGATTCACTTTGAAAAAGATGGCTGGTATAAAATATGGGAAAGCTCCCCTTGCCCGGATACCATTGACCCCTGGTTCTGGACCAGAATTAGCTCTGAAGAGAGCTTTTTACTTGTCACTCCTCCACCATCAAAAGAAGGTTCAGCTAATATAAAAATTAAAGCCCGAACTGATGGAGGAGCAGGAATGTGTGAGGTCTTTTTAAATGGTAGCTTTATTGGTAATATTCCTATTGGATGGTCTGGAAGACCCGACTCCTTAAAAGAAGATATATCGCAAACTGTACTTCAAGATACAAATGAATTGACATTAAAACCGAATGTAGGAAGAGTATGGCTTAATTACATTGAATTAAATTATTCAAGACTGTATGCAACTGATAATGGAATAATAAAATTTAAAGCCCCCGGACTTGGAGCCTATAAATTTAAGATTAGCGGATTTAAGAGTCCAGGAATTAGAGCCTGGAAACTGGGAACTGCAGTTATAGATGGAAGAATTGAATATAATGATACTTCTTTAACATATACTTATATTTTTGAAGATACAGCCAGAAATGAAAACACATTTTATCTGGTTCAAGACATCATTCAAGAGCCAACAATTATTAAAGATACTCTTTCTGACCTCAAGTCTTCTTTAAATCAAGCAAATTACATAATCATCACTAATTCTGAACTTTGGAATTGTGGGTTAAATTATGCAAGCTGGAGAGAAAGTCAGTCCGTCAGCCGACGGATTAGTTGTAAAGTAGTGAATATTCAGGATATTTATGATGAATTTAATTTTGGGCTTCCAGACCCAGAAGCAATAAAAAACTTCTTAAAATATGCTTATGAAAACTGGTCTTCTCCTCCTGTCTATGTATTATTATTGGGTGATGCTACTTATGATTATCGGAATATTTATGGCTATGGGGGCAATATAGTGCCTTCAAAATCTATCTATGATCTCCGTATGGTTCTTACACCTTCTGACAACTATTATGCTTGTATTGATGGAACTGACCCTGTTCCTGATATTCTAATAGGAAGATTGCCTGTAAAAAATGAGCGAGAATTTAATATCGTGTTCAGCAAACTGCAGAACTACGAATCTAAAATCAACTGGGGTGAATGGAAGAAAACCTTTATATTTACAGCTCATACTTTGTATTACGGTATAGATTCAGCTACACCAACTAATAATATTATAAAAAAATATATGTCAGAAGACTATGAAGTTAAGAGAGTTTATTATCCTGCGTTATCTCAACCTGAACTAATAAATGTAATTAACAAAGGAGGCATTTTTTTATCTTTTATAGGGCACAGCGCAAAAAGAGTATGGGTTGGAGAATTCTTATGCAGTGGAGCAATTCCTGGCCTTGCAAATATAAATCGTCTCCCATTTATAGGAGTTATTGGATGCTATAATGGTATTTTTGACGACCCAACAGAGGAATTTATGGGTGAGTTGTTTATAAAATCACCAGGCGGTGCTATAGCTTATTGGGGCCCAACAGGTTATGCAACTGTGGACAATGAAGAATTAATTGAAGGCGTCCTTCAAACGATGCTTACCGACTCTATACCTACTTCAGGCTCAATAGCTGAAGGGGGATTAATTGAGTGCTTTAAAAGTGGCGCTATGGATATTGAAAGAGTTATCCTTGAGCAAACACTACTTGGAGACCCTGCTACCTTAATTCAAGTGCCTAAAAAGATGACTTTAAGACCAATTCCACCTTCTTTATCACCTGGGGATAGTATTACAATATCAGGAAATTTAAGTTTACCACTCTGTGGTGAAGGTCGTGGTGAACCAGAATCTGGAGAAGCAATTTTAACAATAATCACTCCAGATTCAATTCCATTTCAAAAAATTAGAGTTCCAGTAACAGATGGCAATTTTGAGGGTAAATTTAAATTACCAGATACAATTATTACTGGAATAGGAAGAATTACTGGGTATGCATGGCCCGCTTCGCCGGAGCGAGAGCGAGGCAAGAGCAATTCTACAGATTTTACAGGAAGTACTCACTTTTTTGTAAATATGCCCTGCATAACAGATGTCTCTACTATACCAGTAAACCCGACAAAAAGAGATTCCGTATGGATAAGAGCAACTGTATTTGATATTTCAGGAATAAATAAGGTCTGGTGTAATTGGAGTAAATCAGACTTAGGTCCATGGGAACCTATATATATGACACCAGATATAAGTGGCTATTGGGTTACTGATTCTACAATTGACCCTTTTCCTCCAAATACGAGGATATACTTTAAAATTGATTTTGAAAATGTGAATGGCAATATGATTTCGTCACTCGCTCTTTTTGATTCCCTTTTTCATTACAATGTTCTCTCATTACCCGACCTTACTCAAGTAGGTGAATTTAAATTAACAGGAACTGATAAATTAAGGATAGGTGCCACGATAATCAATAAGGGAGAAGAACCAACTGATTCTTTTGTAGTCTCATTTTTCAGAGTAGACACTTTTCCTGTAATTGATACTCTTTGGCTTGGTGACGATACCTTGACACTTAATGGAGGTGAAAGTAAGGAAGTAAGCGTTTTCTGGAAGAATTTGCCTGAACTTGAAGTTTATGGTAGGGTTTTTACAATAATAGACCCAATAAACAAAATTGAAGAAAGTGATACAACCAATAACAGATACTTAGATATAATTCCAGTAACTTTATTTAATGTGTCACCTGATTCAGGAACTAACGGTTGGGTGAGAACCCTTGATTATAAATTTCAATGTTGTATTGACAGCTCATCAGTTCTAAATAACACAGTCCTTGAGTTGAAAGATACTGTTTCAGCCCATTGGGCGAGATTTCTCAATCCAGATACAACATTATTAAAAGATATAAGCTTGATAATACATCCAGATTCTTTTTCCCAGGAGCTTTCAATTTATAAATGGAATGAGAAGTATTTACACTGGCTCCTCGTGGCTCCTGATACTATTGCTAAAACTAATAAGCTTGGGCTTTTTAAACTTGCTTCCAAAGGTGATACTATTCCTCCAGAAATTAAACTTGATGTTGAAAATGGTGAGCTTTTTTATGCAAGAGATATAAAAATAAAAGGAATCATATCAGATGAAAGTGGAATAGATTTTGTGGACAGAAAAATTACTATAACCTGTAATGGCGATACTCTCGCAGATTCACTATATTCGTATCCAACAGATGAAGGCAGTATGTATGAACTTCCATTTATTTTAAGAATAGCTCTTGGAGATGGAAATTATACCTTCTCTTTTATAGCTTACGATTTAGACGGTAATAGGGCAGAAAAAACTGTTACACTGAAAGTGCAAATAGAATTTAGTCTGGAAAAATGGGGTAATTATCCAAATCCGTCAACTGACGGAAAAACCACATTTTATTTTAAGTTTACTAAAATCCCTGATGAATTTGATTTAAAAGTATATACAGTAGCTGGTAGATTTATAAAGACATTTGGTGGAGCAGGCTTCCAGCCTGCTAACCGAGAACTCCAATTTTCCTGGAATCTTAAGGATAAAAACGGCAACTCTTGTGCCAATGGAGTATATTTCTATAAATTTCAAGCAAGGAAAGATAATAAAAAAATTGAATATATTAAGAAACTTGCAATATTACAATGAAAGGTGTCAAGGAAACCTGGAAACCTCAATGCTCACAGAATGAGATTCTGAACCAAGTTCAGAATGACACTTTTAGGGTTCAGAATGACACTTTTAGGGTTCAGAATGACAGGTGAAATGAAGAGAATTTTTGCATTTTTATTAATTTTACTTCTTACTTCCTACTTCTTACTTCCTACTTCTTTATATGCTGGTTCGTATGGGGCTGAGTTATTATCTTTAGGTGTTGGTGGTAGAGCAATTGGAATGGGTAGTGCTTATACAGCTATTGCAAATGACGGTTTCTCCCCCTTATGGAACCCTGCGGGAATTGTAAAAAATAAAGGCTTTTTTATGTCCTCAATGCACGCATCGCCGTTTGGACTTGAAAACTTTGATTTTATAGGAGTGGGTAAACCGGGTACCCGAACTCTTCAGAATTCGTTTTTTGAAATTTCTTTTTTAAGATTAGCCATAGATTCAATCCCAAAATTTTCTGAAGATTATAAAATTATTGATTTCTTTACAAATAGAGAAGAGGTCTTTCTCTTCTCATATGCTTATAAATATCACCCGCACCTTGGAATTGGCTTAAATATTAAATATCTTAGACATACCCTCTATAATAAATTTGCCTGGGGTGGAGGATTAGACTTAGGGATTATTTATGAAAGGGAAAGACTTTCGTTTGGTTTGGTGGTTAAAGATATAGGCGGAACTCATATAATATGGGATACAGGACATAAAGATTCAAGACCAACAAATCTAACTTTCGGTGTTGCTTATTGCCTGCCTGCTGATAAGTCAGGCTGGAAAAATTTTATTGTATCAAGTGACTTAGGATATGAATATAAATTCTTATATAGACTCGGACTCGAGTATTTACTTAAAAATTTGCTTTTCTTAAGAATTGGCTGGAAGGATAATTTTACAGCAGGCGTAGGCTGTCAACCGTCAGCCGTTGGCTGTCAACTGTCTTTTGACTATGCCTATTCTTTCCACGAATTAGGCAATACCCACCACATAAGTTTCTCCTTAAAGCCTTTTTAATATTTTAGGTTATGTCAGGAATTTTGTGTAAATTAAGTGAGATTCTGAAATAAATTCAGAATGACAGGGGTCGCTTTGCCCTCGCAATGACACGAAAAGGCTGCTCGTAATGACATTTTCTCCTTTTTACACAATTTTTCTGACATTTTTCCATAAAAATTTTTTATTTTTTTAAATTTTTCCCTTGACAAATCGGAAAAAAGTAATATAATATATATGAAGATGGGTAAGGTGAATTTGGATTATATATCTATATTTGGAGACATAAGGGGAGCCCTAACAATGACAAAGGAAGAGGCAAAGAGGTTATTTAACAAGGATTTAAAAGAAGGTGCAAAGGGGGTATATTTTAGCAGGTATGGTGGAAAAATAGTGCTCAAGAGTTGGATGCCTCACAGGAAAAAGACAAAAGACAAGAACCAAATCAAGAGGCATAAATTATTCTTAACAATGCATAAACTTGCGTGTCAGGAGAAGAATACATTAATCCGTCCTTTATGGAATGAACTTGCGAAAGGGAAAGCTTACTCAGGACATAATATGTTTATGGGAGTAAATATGAGTAGAGTAACCATCAAATTTGAATGGAAAAACCTGTTAATAACTCAAGGAAAAATAAATCCGCCTAAAATCAAGAAAGCATTACTGCAAAAAAATAAAATAAAACTAACAATTGAACCACTCCGTGGTGAAGGTCGTGGTGAACCAATCAATAAACCTATAGGAATTATGCTATTAGACCAAAAAGAATTGAAATTTGTTCATATAAATCCTGTTATATACAACCAGAACCCGATAATAATAAAAATGAAGTGTAAAGAACCAATTATTTATGCGTATGTGAAGGATGGGAACAAATATTCACCATCTGTATCTATAATACCTAAAAATTATGGCTAAATACACAGGCTCAATACTTGGCACTATAACTGGGAGGCTTGGCGAATTTGTATGTCAAAGGGGGATTGGAGGAGTAAAGATAGTTAAAATATACAGGAAGCCCAAGGATGTGGGACCCCTTAAATCAGCGAATTCCAAGAAATTAACTCTAAAAGCTATACACAGGATAAACTCTAAGATTATATTTTCTTTTGTACACGAATTATTTTCAAAGGAGTCTTTAATCAAGCAAATTTGGGAAATGGAAGTAAGGGAAAGAAAATTAGCTCTCATGGGTAGAAATTTATTCCATAAATACAATACAGGAGTGCTTAACAAATCGATTAAAGATAAAACTAAATTATGCGGACCTGACAACCCCATTGACACTTCTCAAATGATGGTTAGTGAAGGAATACTTGAAACACCTATAATAACAAATGTAAATTATGATAAAAAAACAAATGTGTTAAATTTAAAATGGTATTTTGACCCCACAAGACCTGAATTCTTTGAAGATGATGCCCATATCTTTATAATTCACTGGAAAATACCTCCTGTTAGAAAATGGAACATTATAAAGCCCTGGGAAACAGTCAAAGCCTGGCTCCCAGAAATAAATGTAAAAAGAAAGGATGGTGAATTAGCAATAAAATTAAAAAGCAACCTGAACCCAAAATACTCCAGTATTCATTTATTCTTTACAAACAATAAAAGCCAAGCCTCGTTCCGCCCCGTCCCGATACCGAGACGGGGTCGAGACAAGGGAACGGGACAAGCCTCCCCAAGCTCCAGTATATCCATATAAAATTTTGCCTATCCTGTCTCTCTTGTGTTTGGAGTGCAACCCGTCAGCTGACGGAATGTTGTTGCAAAACCCAAAAATCTATTTTCTAACTGGGAACGTCTCAGGCAGGCCCTGTCAAACAAGACAGACCAAGCAAATCATGAAAATAAAAGAGACCTATCCCTATCATTCCTACTCCTTCTATGGTGGTTTTTCGATATAAAATGGGAAAAACCTATAGTTTTTAGAATATCCAACCCTCTTTTTCCATAAATTCTTCAAGGTCTATACAGAGAATTCCAAAGTGGTCACATACATTGGGAAGTTTTGCTGAATTTTCTTTTCGTCGTTCCAAAGTAACGACACAGCCGTTACAAGCTTTAGCTTTTGCGACAACAAACGGGTCAGCAACTGGGTATCCTTGTAAACGCTCCTTTTCTCTTATCATAGATTGAAAGTGCTTGACTTGAAATATTTTTCTAACTGTTAAAAGTTCGTTTGTGGTTGATTTAGGAAAAAAATTTCTATTATCTTTTACCCACTTTGTTAGCCTATCTGAATTAGCATATCTATTAATCTCATTGACTACGTCTCGGACAGATGAAAGCTTGCTATCAGAGATTAATATGTCAAATTTTTCCCATAAAGTTGGAAAACGATTCGGGTAGTAGTGCCGAAATAATACAATTAATGGACTGCTATCAAATACATACATTATGCAGGTCTCCCTTTACTGAATAATGGATTCCATCCCGGAAATACTCTTAACTTTTACTCCCAAGTAATCCGCTAATTGGTTAATGGATATTTTCTTTTTGTAATATCGGCTGAAGACGAGAGAGAGATAGCCTTTTCCTAAATAAGCACCTTTTGTCACATAATAGGTGGGGCCACCGGGTTTTTTTTCAGCTTCATCTCTCTTTCTTTTAGCCTCAACTTTCCTTTTTTTATCCTCATCTCTCCACTGCTCTACTTTCTCTGTGTAATAATCCCCACGGACAAGACTTCTATCAAGGCACTTTCGTAAAATAACCTCTCGACTTACCCAATATCTCTCAGCTAAATTCTGGACAGAAAGGTCATCGATAGTTATATTGGCAATACGTTGGGAAAAATCTGGATCTGGCACAAGGAACTCTCCGGCAAAACTATTACAAAGTATCTCTATTTTTCGAGCATCCCCTTCAAGATAATCAATATAGTCATCAATCCTTGTATCTACACCACCAGTGCCCAGTAGGATATGAGCTAATTCGTGAAATATTGAGAAAATTTGTCGTGATTTTGAGGTGCTATTATTGACATAAATCAAGGGAAATCGTTCATGGTAAAGACAAAAACCAGAAAATGATTCATCGTTAAACTTTTCCTTAAAGACAAAAGTACCATGTTCTTCTAAATTATTTCGCCAAGATTTCAAGGCTTCGTCTATATCTTTCCAGTTAAACTGGGTATTAAGATCTATCTTTAAATATTCTCGCACCTGAGTGGCCATCGTTTTCACAGATGCATCAGGATGAAATTTCAAATCATGTACAATATTGTGCTCTACAGGATTGATATCATCGTTTAGTTCTGCAAGATTGATTTGCATTGCCCGAGCTTGCTTTAACAAATAATACATACGTGATGACATCTTTTCAATTTCATGTTCTGGAAGAGTGCGAAACGATTGTTGAGGTGTTTTTTCCTGTGGTGGCTCTGGGAAAAAGAAAAGAGCAAGAGGCCGTTTATAAACCTGATAAGCTAATTTTTCTAATTGGATGTAAGTAGGTGCACTATCACCACGTTCCCAGGATAGTATTGTAGCAATATCTTTACCCATTTTGTGGGCAACTTCAGACGGTTGCATGCCTGAAGTTAGTCTAGCCCACTCAAGGACATCAGGATTGACAGGTATTTTCTCGCTCATAGGATTACCTTTGACACATACAAGAAATAATTTATTTGGATATTTATAATATGTCCTGGCTTTAAGATGTGGTTACAATTTAACATGCCAGAACCTCCTCTTGTCTATTTCTTCTCTTAATAAACTCATTTCTTAAAATTGTTTTTTCTCCTATCTCCTTTCTCTCTTGACTTGCTAATCATATTTTTATCTTATTACTTTCTAATTCCTTTGTCAAGTCTTTTTTTGAGATTTTGACAAATTGTGCCTCTGCTGGAAATATATAATGTATAACGGGGACGGGAGGCAGTCTGAAAACTACCTTTTTATCACGCCCTGTCCCGATGGGATTTCTGTCGGGAAAAGCACGAAATATTGAAACCACGAATTTGCGTGCATCTGCGGTTAATTAAACCACAAAGGACACAGAGGAAATACCACAGAAGGACACAGAATTTTTAAGGAAAAATCTGAAAAGCCATTAACAAAAAATAGTAGTCCGTCACCAATTTAGAATTTCACAAGGGTTGTCCCTACAATATGGCAATGAATGATAAATGTAGGGACAGGGCTTGTCCCTGTCCAAGTAGCTTTTAATAGGTTGGGTTTTTGGGTTAGGAGGGATTCTTTTTCTTAAACAACTTCGCTTGTTTTTCCTTTCTAAACATTTCCTCTTGCTCTGCTCTCATAGTAAGTTCTGTATCTCGGATTTTTCTTGCCTTCTTAAAAATCCTCTTCTTGGTCAAAGGAGGATATTTAATTGTATAGCCTGCAAGTAATTCCTCTACTTTGAGGATTTGGAGCTTGGGATAATCTTCACCTGCAGGAGACTTATAAAACCCTGCAGATGCAGCCTCTGTTTTCATGCCCTTCGTAGGCTCTTTTAAAGTTATCAACACTCCCATTTCTGCTTTTTCCCTCTCAATTACACCTCTCAAGTCTCTTATTACCGCAGGATTGACTGTTCCACTTTTCACTTGAACAATTATTCGATTTGCTTTCCGTGTTTCTGGGTCAAGAAAAGAAATTGTCCCATCTATCCCTCTGTCTGCCACTCCTCTGGGTGCGGGCATAGCCCCCGGGATACGTCTTACAGCCCACTCTTGAAATCTAAGTCTATCTCTCTGTGCTAAATCCTCAGCGTCCTTAACTGATTTAGGAATCCCTTTTACCTCATAGGAAACAGATCTTCCAAAGGCGTCTTTTAACCTATTTTCCATTACATCTACAGCTAAGGAAGTAATATCTATCCCAATCCACTTACGGTTGAGTTTCTCTGCTGCTACTACTGTAGTTCCACAGCCACAAAAAGGGTCTAAAACAACATCTCCTTCATTACTACTTGCTTTGATTATCCTCTCAAGAAGTTTTTCCGGCTTTTGTGTTGGATAATCAAGATGTTCTTTGCTCAAAGTAAAAACCGCTGAAATATCCCATACATCGTCTACGAAAGAGATTCGATATTCGCCGTATTTATCCTTCCCATGTTTTCTCCCCTTGAAAGAAGGTTTAAATTGCGGCCCATATAGCTGAAAATAATACTCCTTTATTTCCTGAGGTTTAAAAATGTTCTTGTGAGTCTTTGAATAAAAGAATATTACATCATGTTTTCTTTGAAACTGTTTATGTGCAATATTTCCGGTTCTATAATGCCAAACAATTTCATTTCTAAAATTAGTAGGTTTGAAAATAGTATCCATTACTAATTTCAAATAATGACTTGCAGAAGGGTCACAATGTAAATAAATAGAACCTGTTGGTTTTAATACTCTATATAACTCTTGCAGTCTTATAGCCATCATTACTAAATATGCCATCATATCATTAGTGCCTAAAATTCTTTCCTTCATAGCAACTATTAAATCTATAAGTTTCGGATTAGAACTTTTTTCTACAATCTCCTTGTAAGTCTCTTCAGATGTAATAGTCCACTGCCAGGTATCCTCAAAAGCTCTTATTTGAGTCTCTGATTTAGTGCCATTACTTTCTTCAAAAAGAATATTATAATCCTTCCCACTTTTAAATGGAGGGTCTAAATAAATTAAATCAATTGACTCATCCTGTATATACTCCCTCAACACATCCAAATTATCCCCAAAAATCAAATAATTCTTATCTAAATCCAACCTCCCCATCTTTTCTCCTTATCCCCACAATAGAGTTGGGGATATATTGTGTTATATGACTAAGATGCCAAGATTACAGAGCAACCGCAGAGTGCTGAAACCTGCTGAAAGTTTTAGAAAAATTATTAGAGTGTGTTTGATTTGTTCCACCTTCTATTGAAATTTTCAATTAAAGCCTCAACTATATTTTTGCTGGTATCTTTGTTTAAGATTATAGCAAAAGATTCTTTACTTCCTAAATCTTTAATGCTATGTCCTAAAATAACCAAAAAATCAGATGAGATTATATATCTATCATGGATATCTGTATTCGGGTAATTTCTAAACTCTATGTTCGGATTCTCTGATTTAAAATCTTGAAGTTCGCGTAAGAATCGGTTTCTTTCCTTATCTCTGAGATTTTCTATCTTGGTTAGGAAGTTAACAGCTCTATTTTTGACATTAGCTAAAATATCTAAGGTTCTTTCACCACAATAAGGGTCAACAATTCTTAACTCACCTTTAAGATTATCTAAAATGTTTTTTGACAAAATACTCTTGCTTGTGTATTGTTTATCCGGTTCAAAATAAAATACTTCTATAGAGCCCTCTTTTATCTGAGAAATTAAATGCTCTTTTCCTGGCTGCATAATCTCAAAATAAACCTTTCCACTCTCTCGATAAGTATGAATTTTATCTCCTGCTCTATTGAATGATTTAGTGATGGATTCTGCGTTGGTACTAATCTCTTTGACATCTCTTATAATTGAAGCTATTTGCTCAGCAGTTAGTTTTTTTGTTCCTAATTTCTCCTTTGCCACCCATAGAATCCATAGACCCTTTTCAAGTGGCTTTTTGTAGCTATAGAAGTCCGGAAAATCAGAGGTGTTTACCTCTCTAAATCCTTTTAAAAGTTCCACTTCCATGGTGCTATCTCCCTTTTTTGAAGTTACTTTCGACATATTTCTCTCCAGAATCAGTCAAAGCCCACGCTTTTAATTTATCCTTTTTCTCTTTAACTTCCGTTATATAACCTTGGTTAATGTTCCTAATTACTTTATAGTTTATGTTTTCAGGAATTCCTTTCTTGAGTTGCTCAAAGCCCTTTTCCAAGTCTTTCACATTAAAAGAAGAGAGAGTTTCGTACTTTTCAAGATAATAACCTATAGCCAGAGTTTTTTGAACATCATCATGGGGTTTCTTCGAGAGGATAAATTCTCCAATAGAGAGTTTCTTTTTAACAGTTTCTGGTTTTGTTTGGAACAAACTCTCCAATTTAGATATTCTCTTCTCATGCTCTTCCAACTTTTTCCTTATCTCCATAATCTCTTCATTATACATCATTTTAACACCTCCTTAAACGCCCTTCTTTATTTTTTTTTCTATGTTTTTGAGGGTTCTCTCCACCAAATTTATAGGAATAATATGATTTGTATACCGCCCTTTTTTAACTTGTTTTATCTTATTTTTATCTCGAAGTTCCTTTAACCAAGGAAGTAAAGAACCTTTAGGAAGTCCTATCTCATCCATTAATTCTTTATTTCCTACATCATCTGTAGCTACAAATCCAGCTTCTTTAGAATATAACTTTCCTATAAGATACAATAGAATCTGCTCCTTACCGCTTACTTTGTCCTTAAATAAGATATTGACTTTTCCATCTTTTGTTATCTGAATAAATTGCTTCGCTAAATCAAAGTTTTTTTCAAGAGCATCAGAATAATCAACGGTCATCTCTTCCATTATCTTTTTTTTTAGGCTACTCTCTTTTGAATTACTCATTTTACCCCCCATCTTTTATAATGTTATGTAAAATATCTAATCCGTCGGCTGACGGAAGTTCACAGAGAATACCATTTTTTTATTTTCTCTGTGTCCTCCATTAATTCTCTCTTTTCCCTAAAACTCGTAGTAATCCTGCACATAATCTATGTGCGGGATGGTCTCACCGCTATAAACCCCGTTAGATGCTTGCTATCTAATTGGGTAAAGAGAAAAACCATATCAAAAGTTTCCAATTTTACACCCCCTATTTTTGAGTCCGCAGAGCCTTGCAACCATTTATCTATCTTGTCTCCGTAAACTCTGTGTTCTCTGTGGTTTATTCATAATTTTTACATAACCTTTATAATAAGTATAATTTATATAATAAATATAATATAAAATGCAAAAATGTCAAGTGAAAAAATAAAAAAATGCATTTATTTTTTTAGGGGCTTCTCAAATAGACAAAAAAGAATCTTAAATCCTCTGTGAACTCTGTGGTTAAAAAATCCTTATCCCAATAATAATACACCCACTCCCAAGAAAAGTCAAGCAAAAAGATTTTTACTTCTGAGCCCTCCCGACCCGTTCCGCTCCGTCCCGAGACCGTGACGGGGTCAGGATGTCGGGACGGGTCTGTTGTTAATACATTATATTGTTTATTTTTCACTCTTGCTGACTTCTTTTATAAATTACATCTAACTTCTCGAAAAGTCAAGAAAAAGTTTGCCACAAAGACACAAAGCCACAAAGTAGGCACGAATTTTCGCCAAAGGCGAATCTGCCTCAGGCATAACAATTCGTGCTTCTGGGTTATGGCATTTATACTTTCATTATGATATCAAGAAAAGATTTTATCTCTTATATTTTCTTCCCCTTTTTTTGTGGTGGCACAGACATCCCCGCCTGCCAAAGTCCTGCCTTGCCGTCAGGCAGGGAAACGGCCCGCAGGTTGCCTGTCATCTTTTATTTTGTGTGTGTTTGAGATTCTGAAACAATCCTGCCCTGAAGAGATTCTGAAACAATCCTGAAACAAGTTCAGGATGACATTGTTCAGAATGACACTTTCAGAGTTCGGAATGACATTCCCTTAATAGAGATGCTGAAACGAGTTCAGCATGACAGGGGAGGTGGGGATGCTGAAATAATCCTGAAACAAGAGATGCTGAAACGAGTTCGGCATGACAGGGGGTTAGTTCAGGATGACATTGTTCAGAATGACACTTTCAGGGTTCGGAATGACATTCCCTTAATAGAGATGCTGAAACGAGTTCAGCATGACAGGGGAGGTGGGGATGCTGAAATAATCCTGAAACAAGAGATGCTGAAACAAGTTCAGCATGACAGAGGAGGTTAGCATGACAGGGGAGGGAGGTTAGCATGACAGAGGGGGTTAGGTTTAATTAAGGTTCTATCCTAATTCTAAACCAAATTTCAGTCCCCTCATACCACCAAAGAGCCCTACACTCTGAAATCCAAAGTTAATACCTACACCTTTTGCATAAAGTCCAAACCCTGAAGAAAAGGTGAATTTCTCTTCCCCTCCAATTGTAATGCCAAATTTTGGTATGAACCAGCTGAGTCTATTATACTTTGCACTAATTGCTAATTTTGGCGTCCTTGAAACAAGATGTGTCTTGTTAAGCACCTGTTCATAAGCAAATGCATACTGCATATTTCCCTTATTATAATCAGCGGCAAGTATTAAATATGCCGGAAGTGAGGTCTTGAAAGGACTAATATTATGCAATGGCAAAGTGTCAACTATAAAAGCATCTGAATTATCTGAATTTTGAAGATTAAAAGAATCCACTTTACAACTTGCATATCCTCCTTTTGGTTCAGTAGTCCAACTTATGCCAGTGTTAATATTAAGAAGTGCAAGACTGAAATGAGATTCTGAAACAAGTTCAGAATGACAAGCGGAGGATTCAG